>JBFWZV010000024.1:0-48903 GCA_050184975.1 Pseudolabrys sp.
CACGACCGAAGGGCAGGAGCACGAGCCGCAGAGCCACGGCGCCACGCTCACCGACAAGGATGGCAAGTTCCGCCTTGAGATGCCGCAGATCATTCCGCTGTTTGGCCAGCCGCACGGGCACCTCGCCTATGACAGCGGGGAATTCAAGACGGTCTTTCTGCGTCCGGTGATGCGGAGCGCAAAGGACAAGAGCCTGCAGGCGCACTTCGTCCTCCAGCCGGCCTGACCGAATTGGAAACAAGGAAATGGAGATCGGCCCGGGTCATTCTGATCTGGGCCGCCCTTGCGGTCGCGCTTTGCGCGCCGGTGGCCGCCGCGGCGTTTAGCCCGCTGCTGCAATGGCGCGGCCCGGTCTACATCGTGGCTGGATTTGCGGGAATTGTCGCGCTCGGTCTCGTGCTCGTTCAGCCCCTGCTGGTTGCCGGATACTTACCGGGTCTGTCCGCGCTTCGCGGGCGGCGCGTGCATTACTGGATCGGGGCTGCGCTGGTCGCGGCAGTGGTGATCCATGTCGCGGGGCTTTGGTACACCAGCCCGCCGGACATGCATGACGCCCTTCTTTTCGTGTCGCCGACGCCGTTCTCGCCGTTCGGTGTGGTGGCCATGTGGGCGATCTTCGCCGTCGCGGTGTTGGCCGCGCGCCGCCGGCGCCTGCGGCCGCGAACGTGGCGCATGGTCCATATGTCGCTTGCGGTGGTCATCGTCGTCGGCAGCGTGGTCCATGCCATGCTGATCGAGGGGACGATGGAGACGATCACCAAGGCCGTGCTTTGCGCGCTGGTCCTCGCGGCGGTCATCAAGGTGATGGCCGGCCTGCGGGTGTGGCGGCGGTGAACGCCGCCGTGCGTCACAGCGCCTTGAGCGCTGCGTTCAGCGTGGCGCTCGGCCGCATCGCGGCCGCGGTCTTGTTCGCATCGGGCAGATAGTAGCCGCCAGTATCGACCGGCTTGCCTTGAGCGCCGATCAGCTCCGCATTGATCTTGGACTCGTTTTTCGCAAGCGTTTCGGCGAGCGGCTTGAAGCGGGCCTGCAGCTCCTTGTCCTTGCTCTGCGCGGCCAGCGCCTGCGCCCAGTAGAGGGCGAGGTAGAAATGGCTGCCGCGGTTGTCGAGTTCGCCGACCTTGCGGGCCGGAGAGCGGTTGAACTCGAGGACTTTGCTGATCGCGGTGTCGAGGGTCTCGGCCAGAACCTGCGCCTTGGCGTTATTGGAAGTCTGCGCCAGATGCTCGAGCGAGGCGCCGAGTGCCAGGAACTCGCCGAGCGAATCCCAGCGCAGATAGCCTTCTTCCTGGAACTGCTGGACGTGCTTGGGCGCCGAGCCGCCGGCGCCGGTCTCGAACAGGCCGCCGCCCGCGAGCAGCGGCACGATCGAGAGCATCTTCGCCGAGGTGCCAAGCTCCATGATCGGGAACAGGTCGGTCAGATAGTCGCGCAGCACATTTCCCGTCACTGAAATCGTGTCCTGGCCCTTGCGGATACGCTCAAGCGAAAACTTCATCGCATCGACCGGCGCCAGAATGCGGATGTCGAGTCCCTTGGTGTCGTGGTCCTTCAGATACGTCTCGACCTTGGCGATCACCTGCGCATCGTGGGCGCGGTTCTTGTCGAGCCAGAACACCGCAGGCGTGTTGGTGAGACGGGCGCGGCGCACCGCGAGTTTGACCCAGTCCCGGATCGGCGCGTCCTTGGTCTGGCACATGCGGAAAATGTCGCCGGTCTCGACCGCGCGCTCCAGCAGCACCTTGCCGTCGCCGGCGACGACGCGAACCGTGCCAGCGGAGGGGGCTTCGAAGGTCTTGTCGTGCGAGCCGTATTCCTCAGCCTTCTGCGCCATCAGCCCGACATTCGGGACCGTGCCCATGGTCTTGGGATCGAACGCACCGTTGGCTTTGCAGTCCTCGATGACCGCCTGATAGAGCCGGGCGTAGCAGCGGTCCGGGATCACGGCCATGGCGTCGTGCGCCTTGCCGTCGGCGCCCCACATCTTGCCGCCTTCGCGGATCATCGCCGGCATCGAGGCGTCGACGATGATGTCCGAGGGCACGTGCAGGCAGGTGATGCCCTTGTCGGAATTGACCATGGCAAGGCCCGGCCGTTTCGCATATTCGGCCGCGATGTCGTCCTTGATCGCCTTCTTTTCGGCGTCCGGCAGCGCCTCAATCTTGGTCAGCAGATCTCCGAAGCCGTTATTGAGATTGACGCCGAGTTTCTTCAGCGTGGCGTCGTGCTTCCTGATCACGTCAGCAAAAAATTCCGACACGACGTGTCCGAACACGATCGGGTCGGCGATCTTCATCATGGTCGCCTTGACATGCAGCGAGAACAGCACGCCCTGCTTCTTGGCGGCTTCGATCTGTGCGGCAAAGAAGGCGCGCAGAGCCTTGCGGCTGAGCACCGCTGCGTCGATGATCTCGCCGGCCTGCAGCGGCAGCTTGTCCTTCAGTACGGTGACCTTGCCATCGGCGCCGGCAAGTTCGATGCGCGCATTGGTCGCCTGCGCGAGGGTGGTTGCAACTTCGGAGCCGTAATAGTCGCCGTCGGGCATGTAGGCGACATGCGACTTGGAGTCCTTGCTCCAGGCGCCCATCTTGTGCGGATTGTTGCGGGCGTATTGCTTCACCGCTCCGGCGGCACGGCGGTCGGAATTGCCCTCGCGCAGCACCGGGTTGACGACGCTGCCGAACACTTTCGCGTAGCGGGCCTTGATTTCCTTTTCGGCATCCGTCGCCGGATTGTCCGGATAGTCCGGCACCTTATAGCCCTTGCCCTGCAACTCCTTGATCGCGGCCTTGAGCTGCGGGATCGAGGCGGAAATGTTGGGCAGCTTCATGATGTTGGCTTCGGGCTTCAACGTCAGATTGCCGAGTTCGGTCAGTTCGTCGTTGATCCGCTGCGCCGGGGTGAGGTTCTCGGGGAACGTCGCGATGATGCGGCCCGCCAGCGAGATGTCTTTCAGCTTTACGGACACGCCCGCCGCGCCGACGAAGGCTTCGACGATCGGCAGCAGGGAATAGGTTGCGAGCGCCGGGGCTTCATCGACCTTGGTCCACATGATTTCGAGCTTTGACATCTTTTGTACCTCTGGCCGCCGTGCGTGTTGAGGCCGGCCGGAAACTGACATCGGCGGGCTCGGCGGGACGGTCTTCCCGGCAGGCCCTCAAGTGATGTGTTTTCGGCGCGGACACCGCCAACCGGGAATTCGACTGACGGGGATTTGGCGGCGTCGCTATAGCACCCGTGTGCGGCGTGGCAAAGCCGACCGCGGCAATCTTCCCCGGCCGGTCCTGGACCGCTATAGAGCCGCAATGGCCCTTCAAGACGCTATCTAAAAGGCATTGACGGGCAGGGGGTTAGATGCCGGGCGCGGGCACCGACAAGACCAAACGCTGGATCGAGACACCCGCGCCGGTGGTGGTGCTGGTCGAGCCGCAGCTTGGCGAAAACATCGGTGCGGCGGTGCGCGCGATGGCCAATTTCGGCCTGTCGAAGCTGCGGATCGTCAAGCCGATGCAGGGCTGGCCGAACGAGAAGGCCCGCGTAATGGCGGCGGGTGCCGACCGCGTGCTCGACGGGGCGCAGATTTGCGCCACACTCGACGAGGCGATCGCCGATTGCACTTTTGTCCTGGCCACCACGGCGCGAAATCACGATCAGGCAAAGCCCGTGATCGGCCCCGCCGAGGCCGCCGCGCAACTGGCGCCGAAGGTCGCCGGCGGGGAGACTGTGGCCATTCTGTTCGGCCGCGAGCGCAACGGCCTCGAGAACGACGAGGTGGCCAAAGCCGACGCCATTGTCACGCTGCCCGTCAATCCGGCTTTCGCCTCGCTCAACCTCGCACAGGCGGTGCTGATCGTCGCCTATGAGTGGTTCAAGCTCGCGGGCGGCGGTGATCTGCCGTTTGCCGCGCCCGACAGGTCGCCGCCGGCGCCCAAGCAACAGCTCGCGGCGTTCTTCTCTGATTTGGAACGCGAGCTCGACAAAATCGAGTTCTACCGGCCGCACGAAAAGCGCGGCACCATGCAGACGAACCTCCTGAACATCTTCAATCGCATGACGCCGACCGAGCAGGATATCCGCACGCTGCACGGCATTTTCATGGGGCTCGCAGAGGGCAGGAAGGGGCCGGCGCGCGGCGGCGTGCTCGACGGCGAACAGGCCGAACTGTTGCGCACGCTTTTGGCCGAGCAGGGCGGCGGCAAATCGCCGGACGAACGCAGCCCGGTTCGCGGGCTCGCCAAGCTCCTGCGGCGCAATCCGACCGAGGCGGAGCGCGTGTTATGGCAGGCGCTCACCAACGACCGGCGCTTTGCCGGGCGCGGCTTCAAGCGGCAGACGCCGGTCGGTCCGCACATTGTCGATTTCGTGTCGTTTCCGGAGAAGTGTGTGATCGAACTGCTGCCCGCGGAAGAAAGCGCGGAGGCCGCCTTGAAGCGCGCGGACAAGCACGCCTGGCTCGAGGCGCACGACTATAAAGTGGTGACGATCAGCGCAGCGGCCGCCGAGCGTGACCCGGCTGCGACTCTCGATCGGCTTGCTGGCGTGCTGGCGTAGGGCGCCGATCTGTCATCCTGACGGCGCTATTTGCGTCTGCAATTCAATCGCAACGGCATCAATGCACGCTCGCGCACTTGCGCTGGATCAAGGAGCCGCCGCGGCCGATCGCACTATGAATGCGTGAAGGAGACGCTCATGCAGATTTTTAATTCGCCCGAACGCTATGGCGCCGTCGTCAAACTGCTTCACTGGATGACGGCACTGCTCATTATTGCCGGCTGGCTGCTCGGAACATTTGGTGAGGAACTCCCACGAGGCGCCGCCCGCGACGCGGCAATGTTCTTCCATGTCTCTGCCGGGCTTGCAGTCTTTGCGGTTATCGTCTTGCGCCTCGTTTGGCGGATTGCGGACCGCATGCCCGCGCCCGAGCCGGGGCGGTTCGCGGTGCTGCTCCATCGTGCGGCAGCGCTCGGCCATCTGGCGCTCTACGCCTTCGTGCTAGCTGTTCCTCTTGTCGGCGTCGTCCTGCAATTTGCACGCGGCGAGCCGCTGCCACTGTTCGGCATCGCAGAGATCGCCTCGCCGTGGGCCGCCGATCGTGGCTTCGCGCATTCGGTTGAAGAGGTGCATGAGTTTCTCGCCAATGCGTTGGTCGTGCTGGCGTTGCTGCACGCTGCCGCGGCGCTCATGCATCATTGGGTCTTCCGCGACAATACGCTGCGGAGAATGTTGCCCGGTTCGGCGTAGGCGAAATCAGCGCTTCAACGTGTTAGCGCTTCAGCGCCTTGACCTGCACGGCGGTGCCGGCGCGCAGGAAGCCGAGATCGCTGCCGATCGCCATGAACGCAATACCGCGCGAGGCGACGGCGTTGGCGCGCTCGGCATTGGCGCAATAGAGACCGGCCCATTTGCCGTTCTTCTTCGCGGCGGCAACGATGATGTCGACAGCGGCCTCGACCTCCTTCGAGTGTGGATCGAGCACGGTGCCCTTCGATAGCGTGATCGAGAGATCCGACGGCCCGATGAACAGCATGTCGATGCCGGGCACTGCGGCGATGGCGTCGACATTCTTGATCGCGAGCGGCGTCTCAATCATCG
Organism: Pseudolabrys sp.; assembly: GCA_050184975.1. Lineage (GTDB taxonomy): Bacteria > Pseudomonadota > Alphaproteobacteria > Rhizobiales > Xanthobacteraceae > Pseudolabrys. Next base: position 5,593 of record JBFWZV010000024.1, read on the forward strand.
CCAGCGTGACGATATTCTCGTTCGCCTCGCGCATGTAGCTCGCGTGGTCGGAAATACCGGCGAGCATCATGGCGCGGTGCGGGCCCCAGCTGCGCTCGCCGACGGGCGGAAATTTCGCCGCGCCGACGAAGCGCTTGGCGTCCTCCACCGTGTTGATCATCGGCATGATGATGCCTTCGGCGCCCCAGTCGAGCGCACGCGAGACGGTGGCGAAATCCTCGAGCGGCACACGCACGATCGGGGCGCTGCCGCCCTGACGGATGGCGGCGATGCCGTCGCGCGCGCCGCCCTGGTCCCACAGGCCGTGCTGCATGTCGACGGTCACCGCCGGGAAACCCTCGCGCGCCGTGACTTCCGCCGACAAGGGCGAGGCGAGATTGCACCAGGCGGTATGAACGGTTTCGCCCGCGCGCAGGCGGCGGGCGAGCGAAAGACAGGGGAGGGCCATGATGCGGCTCAGCTGTTCTGGATCTGCTCGACGGCCTTGGCCAGAAGCTCGTTCATCGCGACGCGGATGTCCTGGTCGCTGACCGCGATCTTCCTGGCGTCAAAGTCCTTGCGAACCTTGCGGAAGACGTCGTCGTCACCGGCCTCCTCGAAATCCGCCATGACGACCTCTTTGGCATAGGCGTCCGCGTCCGCTCCGGCGAGGCCGAGCTTTTCGGCGGCCCATTGGCCGAGCAGCTTGTTGCGGCGGGCGGTCGCCTTGAACCGCAACTCTTCATCGTGCGCGAACTTCTTCTCGAAGCCTTCCTCGCGCTTGTCGAACGTCGTCATTTGTCCCCTCGCAGTGTGCTTTTCGCTGAGGCTTTGCCGCCTTGCATATCGTCCCCACAGGGTCAAGGCAACATAGTGGCGGCGCGTGACGGCCGAATTTCGAGGTGGACAAGCCCCGCTGCCCGCGATTGTGCTGCCGGGATCGATCCGCTAGGTTGCCGCAGTGGCCGGGACATTCGGCACTATGAGGCGAGACACCCGGTCTGGCGCCGCAGATTTCACTGGTCTCTCATACAGGAATCACGGCACTTCGATGGACTTTCAAAAACCACGGTATATCCCGATGAGCCGCCGCCGCCGTATTTACGAGGGCAAGGCCAAGGTCCTCTATGAAGGCCCGGAGCCCGGAACGCTGATCCAGCACTTCAAGGACGACGCGACCGCGTTCAACGCCAAAAAACACGAGATCATCGAAGGCAAGGGCGTGCTGAACAATCGTATTTCCGAATACGTGTTCCAGCACCTCAACAATATCGGCGTGCCGACGCACTTCATCCGCCGGCTCAACATGCGCGAGCAGTTGATCCGCGAGGTCGAGATCATCCCGCTCGAAGTCGTGGTGCGCAATGTCGCCGCCGGTTCGCTGGCGCAGCGGCTCGGCATCGAGGAAGGCACACAACTGCCGCGCTCGATCATCGAGTTCTATTACAAGAACGACAAGCTCGGCGATCCGATGGTATCGGAGGAGCACATCACGGCGTTCGGCTGGGCGACGCCGCAGGAAATCGACGACATCATGGCGCTCGCCATCCGCGTCAACGACTTCCTGTCGGGCCTGTTCCTCGGCGTCGGCATTCGCCTTGTCGATTTCAAGATGGAAGCGGGCCGGCTCTGGGAAAACGACATGATGCGCGTCGTGGTCGCCGACGAGATTTCGCCGGACTCCTGCCGGCTGTGGGACATCAAGACCAACGACAAGCTCGACAAGGACCGTTTCCGCCGCGATCTCGGCGGGCTGGTCGAGGCCTATACCGAGGTCGCCAAGCGCCTTGGCATCATGAACGAGGGCGAGCCGCCGCGCGGCGCTGGCCCGGTGCTGGTGAAGGGCTGACGCGCGGGCTGAAAACGCTCAATTTTGCCCGCTCAATCATGTGAATTGGCAATGCCCGGCCTTGTGCCGGGCATTTGCGTCTCTAGTTTAGGGGTGGATCGGCGGCTTTTGACCGTTGCCCGCTCCCGACTCATGCCATAAGCCGCGCCAGAAGGCCGAACGATGAAAGCCCGCGTCACTGTCACATTGAAATCCGGCGTCCTCGACCCGCAGGGCAAGGCCATTGAAGGCGCGCTGAAATCGCTTGGCGTCGACGGGGTCGCGAGCGTGCGGCAGGGCAAGGTGTTCGACATCGAGCTCGAGGGCGGTGACCGCGCCAAGGCCGAGGCTCTGCTGAAACAGGCCGCCGACAAGCTGCTCGCCAATACCGTGATCGAAAATTACCGGGTCGAGGTTCTGGGGTGAGGAGAGGCACGCGATGAAAGCCGCCGTCCTCGTCTTTCCGGGCATCAATCGCGAGCGCGACATGGCGCGCACGCTGCGGCTCGTCTCCGGCACCGCGCCGGCGATGGTGTGGCATGCCGAGCACGAGCTGCCGGCCGGTACCGATCTGGTCGTCATTCCCGGCGGCTTCTCCTACGGCGACTACCTGCGCTGCGGCGCGATCGCGGCGCGCGCTCCGATCATGGACGCGGTGCGCGGCTTTGCCGCCAAGGGCGGCCTGGTGCTCGCGGTGTGCAATGGCTTTCAGATCGCCTGCGAGGCGGGATTGTTGCCCGGCGTGCTGATGCGCAACGCCAAGCTGCGTTTCATCTGCAAGGACGTGTTTCTCAAAGTCGAACGCTCCGACACGCCGTTCACCCGCGGCTACAACGCCGGTCAGGTGATCCGCGTGCCGACCGCGCATGGCGAGGGCAATTACATCGCGGACGCTGAAACCATCGCGCGGCTCGAAGGCGAGGGCCGCGTGGTGTTCCGCTATGTCGCGCCGGACGGCAGCCGCGACGACACATACAACGCCAATGGTTCGACCAACGCCATTGCCGGCATTCTCAGCGAAAAGGGCAACGTGCTCGGCATGATGCCGCATCCGGAAAACCACGTCGAAAGCGCGATCGGTTTAACCGACGGGCGCGGCCTGTTCGCGGGGCTGAACGATTTCCTTGGCGGCGCGGCGACGACGAGCAAAGGCTCGTTCTGGAGCCGCGTGGCGGGGCGCGCCTGAGGCGGCGGGTGTGAACCATGCGTAACGAACCCGCCATCACCTCGGACCTCGTTGCTGAGCACGGCCTCAAGCCCGACGAGTATCAGCGCATTCTCGACCTGATCGGACGCGAGCCCTCATTGACCGAGCTCGGCATTTTTTCGGCGATGTGGAACGAGCACTGCTCGTACAAGTCCTCCAAGGTTCACTTGCGCAAGCTGCCGACCAAGGCCGACTGGGTAATCCAGGGACCGGGCGAGAACGCCGGCGTCATCGACATTGGCGACGGCTTGGCGGTCGCCTTCAAGATGGAGAGCCACAACCACCCGAGTTACATCGAGCCCTATCAGGGCGCGGCGACCGGCGTCGGCGGCATCCTGCGCGACGTGTTCACCATGGGCGCGCGACCGATTGCGTGTCTCAACGCCTTGAGCTTTGGCGATCCGAAGCATCCGAAGACGCGCCACCTCGTCTCCGGCGTCGTCGCCGGCATCGGCGGCTACGGCAATTCATTTGGAGTTCCGACCGTCGGCGGGCAGGTGCGCTTCCACACCCGCTACGACGGCAACTGCCTCGTCAACGCGATGGCGGTCGGTCTCGTCAGGAAGGACGAGATCTTTTACGCGGCGGCCTCCGGCGTCGGCATGCCGATCGTCTATCTCGGCTCCAAGACCGGCCGCGATGGCATCCACGGCGCCACGATGGCGTCCGCGGAGTTCGGCGAGGGCACCGAGGAGAAGCGGCCGACCGTGCAGGTCGGCGATCCGTTCTCCGAGAAGCTGCTGCTCGAAGCCTGCCTTGAAATCATGGCGAAGGATTGCGTGATCGCCATTCAGGACATGGGTGCGGCCGGGTTGACGTGTTCGGCGGTCGAGATGGGCGCCAAGGGCGATCTTGGCGTCACGCTCGACCTCGACAAGGTGCCGACCCGCGAAGAGGGCATGAGCGCCTACGAAATGATGCTCTCGGAAAGCCAGGAGCGCATGCTCATGGTGCTGAAGCCCGAGAAGGAGAAAGAAGCCGAGGCGATCTTCCGCAAATGGGGCCTCGATTTCGCCGTGGTCGGCGAGACGACGCCATCGATGCGCTTCATCGTTCGGCACGGCGGCGACACCATGGCCGACCTGCCGATCAAGGAACTCGGCGACCAGGCACCGGAATACAAGCGGCCCTTCGTCGAATTGCCGAAGCCGAAACCGGTCGACGCCGCTAGCGTGGCGCCGCCGATGAGCGTGGCCGATGCGCTGGAAAAATTGCTCGCCACGCCGGACCTCTGTTCGCGGCGCTGGGTGTGGGAGCAATACGACCACATCATTCAGGGCAACACGGTGCAGCGGCCGGGCGGCGACGCGGCCGTGGTGCGCATCGAGGACGGGCCGAAGGGGCTGGCGCTGACCACCGACGTGACGCCACGCTATTGCGAGGCCGATCCGTTCGAAGGCGGCAAGCAGGCGGTCGCCGAATGCTGGCGCAATCTCACGGCGGTCGGCGCGCGTCCGCTTGCGATCACCGACAATTTGAACTTCGGCAATCCGGAGCGGCCGGAGATCATGGGGCAGTTTGTCGGCTGCATCCGCGGCATCGCCGAAGCCTGCACGGCGCTCGACTTTCCGGTCGTGTCCGGCAACGTCTCGCTCTACAACGAGACCAACGGCCGCGCGATCCTGCCGACGCCGTCAATCGGCGGCGTGGGGCTGCTCGATCATTTCCAGAAATCCGCATCGCTCGCTTTCAAGAGAACGGGCGAAGCAATCTTGGCGGTCGGCGAGACACAAGGCTGGCTCGGCCAGTCGCTCTACCTGCGCGACATCTGTGGACGCGAAGAGGGCGCCCCGCCGCCGGTCGATCTGACAGAGGAGCGCGAGAACGGCGATTTCGTTCGTTCGCTGATCCTCGACGGCACCGCGACCGCCGCGCACGATCTGTCCGACGGAGGCTTGCTGATCGCGCTCGCCGAAATGGCGATGGCCGGCAATATCGGCGCGAGGCTCGACGCCGCGCCGGACGATCTGCCGGCCCACGCGCACTGGTTCGGCGAGGATCAGGCGCGCTATCTCGTCACCGTGCCAGCGGACAAAGCCGACGCCGTGCTGGCACGCGCACAGGATGCCAGCGTGCTGTGCGCGAGGATAGGCACGACCGGCGGCAGCATCCTCGCCATCGCGGGCGAAGACACGATCCCGGTCGCAAGCCTGCGCGAGCGGTTCGAAGGCTGGCTGCCGACCTATATGGCCGGCGAACTGCCGTAACCTTCGATCGAGCGTTCTATCGGATCGCGCTGGCGACGGCTGCGCGGCAGGCCGGCGACAGCGATTGGCGGTGTATCACCAGGCATTCGACGACGCGGTTGCCGCCGGGCCGCACTTGTCCGCACAGCGCCTGTTGATCGCCGCTGCACTGGCGCGACAACGCCGCGCGCTCGCGCAGTGACAACTCGCGAATCTGCACCGGTGCGGCCGGTGGAGCCGCTGCTGCGGGTGGCGGTGGCGCGGCGGCGCGCTTGGGCGGCGGAGCCGATCTCGGCGGTGGCGCAGCCGCGGCCCTGGGCGGGTTTGGAGCCGCCGTGGCGGGCGGAGCTGGTGCGGTCACGACCCGTGGCGGCGGTGCGGCGGCAGCCGGCGGCGGGGCGGTTGCGGCCCGCGGCGGCGGCGGATCAGCCTTGGGCGGGGGCGGTGCGGCAGCAGCCGGCGGCGGCATCGTCGCCTTTACGGCGGTCTGGCAACCCGCCGACAGTTTGCCGACGTTTGTCTGTAAGCACTTCAACGCCTCCGGGCTGCCGGGCGAGGTGCTCATGCAGTAGCTGAAAAAGTCGCCACGACAGTTCGACTTCAGCGCATCCTGCTGGGCGCTGGAGAGTTGCGCCCCGGCGCTCTCGGCGCCCATGAGAAGCAGGCAAAATGCAATGCCGATCGCAGCGGTTCGGGAACAGCTTGTCGTTGTCATGATTTCCTCGAAAACCTGATGGAAAGTCGTGCGGTTTCTGTGAAAGAAGCCCGCCACGGCGATGCTAGCGGCCAATCGCATATTGTCATCTGAAACAAATTGGGCGCAAATATCGTGACAGTCTGTTGTGACGGTCCGCCAAATCCGGAGACAATCTGACCCATGCCGATGGATGCCAACGAGATCGAGCGGCTCATCAAGGATGCGCTGCCGGACGCCCAGGTGACGATCCGCGATCTCGCCGGCGACGGCGACCACTATGCCGCCACCGTCATCTCATCGTCATTCAAGGGGAAGTCGCGGGTTCAGCAGCATCAGATCGTCTACAACGCGCTGAAAGGCCAGATGGGCGGCGTGCTGCACGCGCTCGCTCTGCAGACCGGCACGCCGGACTGATGGCCGACGGTCGCCACCGTGTCCGGCCGCTCAAGCCCGGCGGCGCGATTACGCCGACCGGGCCGTGGAGCCTCGGCGCGCGGGCCGGCGATTTCGTCTTCATTGCCGGCATGCGCGGCATCGATCCGGCAACCAACAAACTGGTCGACGGCGACGAGGCGCGCGTGCGCCAGGCGTTCCGAAACATGCAACTGATCGCGGCGTCCGAAGGCGCGGCGCTGACCGACTGCGTGCGGCTCACGGTGTTCGTCACCGACATGGGCCGGCTGCGGCCGGTCGCCAACGCGGTGCAGGAGGAATTGTGGTCCGGCGGACCGTATCCGCCGCGCACCATTGTCGAGGTCGCCGGGCTCAATCAGGACGACATTTTCGAGGTCGAGGGCACGTTTTATGCTCCGTTAACGCGGTAAAATGGTCTGAATTGCTCCGCGAAGCGGTTCGCGGCGCTTGGGGTGGCGGCCGCATTTGCGCTACATATATCGGCAACATGCTTCGCCGCCCGCGCCGCGGGCCGACCCGAAATTTTCAGGACACGACCGTCAGGACACCGAAATGAGCATCAAGCAATTCATCGACAACGAAGTGAAGAGCAACGACGTCGTGCTGTTCATGAAGGGCACGCCGCAGTTCCCGCAATGCGGGTTTTCCGGCCAGGTCGTGCAGATCCTCGATCACCTCGGCGTGCCCTACAAAGGGCTGAACGTGCTGGAGTCCGCCGATCTGCGGCAGGGCATCAAGGAATATTCGAGCTGGCCGACCATTCCGCAGCTCTACATCAAGGGCGAATTCGTCGGCGGCTGCGACATCATCCGCGAGATGTTCCAGGCTGGCGAGCTTCAGCAGACCCTGAAGGACAAGGGTGTCGCGGCCGGCCAGAACGCCTGACCGCCGACGCCGTCTCCAATGTACCGGGCCGGCATCGTTCTTGGCGCTGCCGTTGATCTTGTATTCGTCGTCGCGTTGTTGGCGGTGACGGGCCGCGTCGTTGCGACCTGGAGCGCGGGGCCGGCCAATGTCGCCACCGTCGTTACCGGCGCCTGGGCAGTTGGGCTGATCGTTGCAGCGTCCGCACCCGCGCTCGCCTATGGGCTGTCCCGCCGCAACGCGCCACCGGCGCGCGTGCTGTCGATCCTGTGGCTGCCGGTTCTCCTGCTTGCTACGCTCGCCGTCGCGGCGCTGATCGTGTCGCCGCCGAAATGAGCGCGCTGGGGGGCGTTCTCACATGAAGGCGAAGGCATTGCTGGTCATCGCGACCGTGCTCGACCTCGCGCTTGCCGCGCTGTTGATCGGCGTATCGGGCTTCCTGTTCGGCGGCGGTCCGAACGCGATGAAAGCGGATGCGCTGACCACAATCGTTTTCGTCGGTGCGGTCATCGGCTGTGTCGTCCTGCCGATCATCGCCTTTATCATCAATAAAAAAGGCAAGGCCGGCGCGGCGCAACTCGTCGCCTGGCTGCCGGTCGTGGTCGGCTTCCTCGTCCTCGTCGTTCCGGTGCTTTGACCGGCCGCTACGCGGCTTTGCGCCGCAGCGCGAGGTAGACGATCGCCAGCACGATCACGATGCCGATCAGGCCGGAACTCGCCGAGGTCGCGAACTTCGCGACGTTATCGGCGACCGACGTGACGTAAGAGCCGGCATCGGCGCCGAGCAGCATGTGCAAGAGCAGCAACGCAAGCACGGCGAGGAAGCCAAGCTCGACGAATTCCCACAACGCGCGCTTGGCGCCCGCGAGGAAAGTCCACATGACGCATCCCCTGGAGAAGGGGCGGGGAGCGGCGCTCCCCGCCGGAGTTCTTGTTTGAGAATTGCGAGGCGCACGGCCGCAAGGCCGGGCGCGAATGCGTCAGGCCAGTTTCCGGTTCGAAAACAGCCAGAGGATGAGGCCGAGCGTGATCAGGCCGACCAGCCCGTTCGAGCCCATCTCCTTCACCCAGGTCATGATGTTCGTCGTCACCGAACCGAAGAACGGCAGATTCGACCCGACAAGGAGGGCGAGAACGATCGCCAACGCCAACAACATCAATCCAAGTTCCGTCAACGCTCCGACATAACCCTTGATGCTATCAATGGCTTTCATTGCGGAGTCTCCTCGAAAGCCCCCCGAATCGGGAGCCGCAGCGAAAATACCGCGTCTTCGACTTTGGTTGGAGGGCGCATGTCATAAAGTGCTGTTGCGGCGCAACAGAATCGCATCGCCGCGTCTTCGCGGCGGTGCGGGAAGACTCTGAATTCGCTTTGAATTAGACGGCGACGAAGCGGTAAGCGCGGTCCTTGCGCTCGACCCTGCCAATGCCCGGAAACGGCAGATGATAGCCGACGATCGTCATGCGGTCGGTCGTGAGGCGGTCGAGCAATCTTTTGCGTGTCGCGACCGCGCGATCCGGTTCGTGATCGGCAAGTGTCTTCCATTCCGGATGTGCGAAGGCGATCAGCGGGTGGGTCAGTGCATCGCCAAGGATCATCAGACCGCCGTCGCCGCCGGCGACTTCGAGCGAGACATGGCCTTGCGTATGGCCTTGAGTGCCGACGACGTGCAGGCCGGTGACGACGTCGTCGCCCGGCTTCATCATCACGACGCGTTCCTTGATCTTGCCGTAGTTGCGCCGCGCACCGGTGACAAAGCCCGCGCGCTCGGCCGGCAGCCCACGCGTCGCATTGTCGCCGTGCCAGAAGTCCCATTCCTCGGCGGCGACATGGAACTTCGCGTTCGGCAGCACCGGGTCGTCGAGTTCGTCGACCGCGCCCCAGAGGTGATCGGGATGGCCGTGGGTGAAAACAACTTTGGTGATCTTGTCCTTGTCGATTCCGGCCGCTTTCAAATTGTCCCAGAGCTTGCCGGCGGTCGGCATGAAACGGTCGCCCGAACCCATGTCGACCAGGATAAGCTCGCTGCCGGCGCGGATCAGCGTGATGTTGGTCGGTGACTGGTATTGCTCGCCGGTCTGCCCGGCGGCTTTCAGGATCGCGTCGCGCTCGGCGGGTGGCGCTCCGGGGGCGAGAAAGCTCGTCGGCAACACAAGATGACCGTCGCTGACGACGGTGATCTCGAAGGCGCCGTGCTTGACGATGTGCGGCGTGGCGGCGGCGAGCGGCGCAGGAAGTTGCGCGGCCGCAAGTGCGGCGGCGGAAGAGGCGAGCAAGGTCCGACGGTCGATAGTTGTCATGGTCGCAGTCTGCGCCAAATATTCAGTTTTTGCTATAGGTTCGGTGCGCGCCGCACAAGCGTCACGTGACCGCCGAAATGAAAACGCCCCGGCGGAAGACCGGGGCGTTGTTGTCCGCAAATCGCGCGGCGATCAGCGCGAATAGAATTCGACCACCAGATGCGGTTCCATCTGGACCGCATAGGGGACATCGGTAAGCACCGGAATGCGGGCGAGCTTGGCGGTCATCTTGCCGTCGTCGACCTCGACATAGTCCGGCACGTCGCGCTCGGCGAGCGCGCGGCTTTCCATCACCAGCGCGAGCTGCTTCGACTTTTCCTTCACCTCGACGACGTCGCCGACCTTCAGGCGATAGCTCGGCACGGTGACGCGTTTGCCGTTGACCTTGACGTGGCCGTGGCTGACGAACTGGCGGGCCGCGAACACCGTCGGCACGAACTTGGCGCGGTAGACGAGGGCGTCGAGCCGGCGCTCCAGCAGGCCGATCATGTTGGCGCCGCTATCGCCCTTCATGCGGCGCGCCTCGGCATAGATGCCGCGGAACTGCCGCTCGGAAATGTTGCCGTAGTAGCCGCGCAGCTTCTGCTTGGCCTTGAGCTGAACGCCGAAGTCGGAGAGCTTGCCCTTGCGGCGCTGGCCATGCTGGCCCGGGCCGTATTCGCGGCGGTTCACGGGGCTCTTCGGGCGGCCCCAGATGTTCTCGCCCATTCGGCGATCGATTTTGTACTTGGATTCAGCGCGCTTGGTCATCGCGTCCTCATGACGTGTTGAAACAAAAGGTTGAGGAACCGCGCCCTCCTTTGCACCGGAGTTCTCCGGCGCCGACAGGCAGGATCTCGTAAGCGCAAGATCGTGCCGCGGGTCGCGAAACACTAAGCGGGGGACATGCCCCCGCAAAGCGGGCGGTTTTTAGTGCGAACCGGTGGGACTGTCAAATCCGCAGCAAAAAGTCGTGGGTTTTCAGGGCGCTGCCAGCCCGTTCAGCGCATATTGGCCCAAGGATCTTTGGTTTTTGGCTGCTGGTCGGGGATGTTCTGCTTGGCCCTGCGGAAGGCCGCTTCCCGTTCGGCTTCCTTCGCCTCCCGGAGCGCGCGCGCTGCATCAGCGGCCGCGTCATGCCGGTCTTTGCCGCTCTGGGCCGACGCGGATCCTGCTGACCATGACGAGATCAACGCCACAATTACCAACGCAACCGTTAAACGTCGCATGGCCCGTCTCCTCCCGGCCGGTTCAGTCGACTTCATGAATTCTATCAAAATGCCGCGCCGGCACCAATCCACGCCCGGCGCGGCTAGGCCGGTTCAGCGGCCGTAAAGCCGAACGCAACAAGGGAGCGCGACAGCGGGAGTGAGGGCGTTTTACCGGAGGTGAACAGGACTTGAGGGGCCTCGTGCTGCCGCATGTCGCCGGGGCCGCCGAGCAGGTCGACCACGCGCCGCGCGATCGCCGGCGCGGGATCGATCCAGGCCACCGGCCAGGGCGCAAGCTGCGTGAGCCGTTCAAGCAACAACGGAAAGTGCGTGCAGGCCAGAACGACCGTATCGGTACGCCGGCCGCTTCTGTCGACAAAGCAGGGCGCGATCTCTGCGGACAGATCCGCGTCAGCCACCGGTGCACCCGCAAGCTCGGCTTCCGCGATGCGGGCAAGCTCCGCTGACCCGACGAGGTCGACATCGCAGCCCTGCGCGAAATCGTCGATCAGCTTGCGGGTATATTCGCGGGCAACTGTCGCCCGGGTGCCAAGCACGGACACGCGCTTCGTCTTCGACTGCGCGCAGGCCGGCTTGATCGCCGGCACGGTGCCGACAAAGGGCACCTTGTGATGCTCGCGCAGCGCGGCAAGCGCTTGCACCGAGGCGGTGTTGCAGGCGATCACGACCAGATCAGGGATGTAGCGCGCGATCAACTCGCCCATCAGCGGAACGATGCGGGCGACCAGCGCGGCCTCGCTGTGCGTGCCATACGGAAAGAAGGCATCGTCGGCAACGTAGGTCAGCCGCGCATCGGGCCGTGCCCTGGCGATCTCTCGAAACACCGTAAGGCCGCCGAGACCGGAATCGAAGACGAGGATGGCGGGTGCGGCGGTCATCAGTCGGACATCGCCCGCGACACGTCACGCGCCGAACACGCGCTTGAAGATCGTGTCGACATGCTTGAAATGATAACCGAGGTCGAAATTCTCCTCGATCTCCTTGGCCGACAGCTTCGCCGACACATCGGGGTCGGCCTTGAGTAGCGCCATGAAATCGCTGCTCTCGCCGTTCCACACTTTCATGGCGTTGCGCTGGACGAAACGATAGGCGTCCTCGCGGGCGACGCCTTTCTGCGTCAGCGCGATCAGCACGCGCTGGGAGTGGACGAGGCCGCCGAGCCGGTCGAGGTTCTTCTGCATGTTGGCCGGGTAGACGATGAGCTTGTCGATGACGCCGGCAAGACGATGCAGGGCGAAATCGAGCGTCACCGTGGCGTCGGGGCCGATCATGCGCTCGACCGAGGAGTGCGAGATGTCGCGCTCGTGCCACAGCGCGACATTTTCCATGGCCGGCATCGCAAACGCACGCACCATGCGCGCGAGGCCGGTGACGTTCTCGGTGAGCACCGGGTTGCGCTTGTGCGGCATCGCCGAGGAACCCTTCTGCTTCTCGGAGAAGAACTCTTCGGCCTCCAGCACTTCGGTGCGCTGCAGATGGCGGATTTCGGTGGCGAGCCGTTCGACCGAGGAGGCGATGACACCGAGGGTGGCAAAGAACATGGCGTGACGGTCGCGCGGGATCACCTGCGTCGAGACCGGCTCGGGGGCGAGGCCCATTGCTTTCGCGACATGCGCTTCGACGCGTGGGTCGATCTGCGCGAAGGTGCCGACCGCGCCGGAAATCGCACAGGTCGCGACATCCTTGCGGGCGGCGGCAAGCCGCTGTTTGGCGCGGTCGAATTCGGCATAGGCCTGCGCGAGCTTCAGCCCGAAAGTGGTCGGCTCGGCGTGAATGCCGTGCGAGCGGCCGATGGTCGGCGTCAGTTTATGTTCGAGCGCGCGGCGCTTGAGCGCGGCGAGCAGGGCGTCGAGATCCTTCAGGAGAATGTCGGCGGCGCGCGTGAGCTGAACGTTGAAGCAGGTATCGAGCACGTCCGAGGAGGTCATCCCGGAATGGACGTAGCGCGCTTCCGGTCCGACGATCTCTGCAAGATGGGTGAGGAACGCGATGACGTCGTGCTTGACCTCGGCCTCGATGGCGTCGATCCGCGCAATGTCGAATGTGGCGGTCTTGCCCTTGTCCCAGACTTTCCTGGCGGCCTCCTTCGGGATGACGCCAAGTTCCGCCATCGCGTCGGCCGCATGCGCCTCGATCTCGAACCAGATGCGGAACTTGGTCTCCGGCGACCAGATCGCAGCCATGTCGGGGCGGGAGTAGCGGGGGATCACGGTGTTGCTCGCGCGGCCATCGTTTTGCGCGATTGGGGTATCATGAACCCCGCAGCGGGCAAACCCTGCGAGATGATTTGCCGGTGCATAGGGCTAACGGGCGGGAGGATGGCTTGAACGGCAAGGTGGTGGTCATCACCGGCGGCACGTCCGGCATCGGCCGGGTGACGGCGGAGGCGCTGGCCCGGCAGGGCGCGCGGATCGTACTGGTCGCGCGCGACCGCGACCGCGCGCGGGCGACACTGGCCGCGCTCGAGGCGGCCGCGCCCGGCGCCGGCCACACCGCGCATTATGCCGATCTGATGCTGGTCGCCGACACGCGGCGGGTCGCTGCCGAAATCGCGTCGGCCGAGCCGCGCATCGACGTGCTGATGAACAATGCCGGAGCGATCTTTGCGGACCGGCAGGTGACGAGCGAAGGCCTCGAGCGCACGTTTGCGCTCAACCACATGAGTTACTTCGTGATGACCGCGGGCCTGCGGGCACGGCTCGGCGCCCCGGCGCGGATCGTCAACACGGCGTCCGGCGCGCACCGACGCGGTGTGCTCGATTTCGACGATCTGCAGTCGGCCCGGCGCTATCGCGGATTCCAGGTCTACGGCACGACCAAGCTCTGCAACATCCTGTTCACGCGGGCGCTGGCGCGGCGGCTCGCCGGCACGGGCGCGACCGCGAACTCGTTTCACCCGGGCTTCGTCGCAACGCGGTTCGGCGATCAGTCCGGCTGGTGGTCGGGGCCACTGATCCGGCTGTTGAAGCTGCGGGCCATTTCGGAAGCCGACGGCGCAAAGACGATGGTTCATCTCGCCAGCGCGCCGGAGGTGGCCGGCGTCAGCGGCGAGTATTTCTTCGAGTGCAGGCCCAAGGCGCCGAAGCCTCATGCACTCGACGACGCAGCCGCTGAACGGCTGTGGCAAGTGAGCGCGGCGATCGCCGGTTACGATCTCTGAGGTGCTTCTCTTCTAGTGCGGTTTGCGCGATTTCCGGATCGCGTCCTCGACATGCGTGGCGTAGTGGACGAGTGGCGGCTTGACGCCGTGTGTGAACAGATCCTTGCGCACATCGGTACTGGTGCCGGTCAGATAGATCGCGACGCCGCGCCGGGCCGCTTTGCGCGCGAGGCTCTCAATGGTGTTGGCGGCCGTCGAGTCGAGGAACGGTACCGCCGAGAAGTCGATAATCAGCGTGCGATGGGTGTCGGCGATCTGATCGAGCACCGAGCCGATTGCCGCCGCCGCTCCGAAAAAGAAGGCGCCGAAAATTCGATAGACGACGATGTCGGGGTTTTTTGCCGCCGCACGGTCGTAAGGGGTGCGGCCGCCGTCGGTGTCGTCGGCGCGGTCCTCGGATACGAACGGTGTCTGCGTTTCGATCGCTGTCGTCTTCGACATACGGTGAATGAACAGGACCGAGCCGAGCGCGAAGCCGACCACGATGGCCTCGGTGAGATCGCGGAAGATCGTCAGCAGGAATGTCGTCAACAGCACCGCGGCATCGCCGCGGGAGGCGCGCAGCAGCATGGCGATCGCCGGCTTCTCGATCATGTTCCAGGCAACGACCGCGAGCACGCCGGCAAGGCTTGCGAGCGGAATATAGCTTGCGAGTGGTGCCGCGATCAGAACGAACAGCAGCAGGAACGCGGAGTGCAGCATGCCGGCGATCGGCCCGTGGGCGCCGGAGCGGACATTGGTGGCCGTGCGCGCGATGGTGCCGGTGACGCAGATACCGCCGAACAGCGCCGAGGCGACGTTGGCGAAGCCCTGGGCGACCAACTCGCAGTTCGAGCGATGACGGCGTCCGGTCATGCCGTCGGCGACGACGGCCGAAAGCAGCGACTCGATCGAGCCGAGCAGGGCAAAGGCGATGGCGTTCGGCAGCACGGCCTGCAATTTCGTCAGCGTGACGTCCGGGAGCTTTGGCAATGGTAGCGTGCCGGGAATGCCGCCGAAGGTGCTGCCGATGGTGGCGGCGGAAAGGCCGAGCAGCGCTGCGGCAACGGTCGTCGCGGCCACCGCGATGATCAGCCCCGGCCAGTGCGGCCGGACCTTCTTCAGGCCTGCGATGATGAGAACGGTGGCGCCGGCGAGTGCGATGGTCGCCGGATCTGCGGTCGGCAGGCTCGCCCACAGGACGGGGATCTTTTCGAGCAGCGGACCGGGTTCGGCGCGCGTCAACGTGAGGCCGAGCAGCTCCTTGATCTGGCTCGCGAAGATGATGACGGCGATGCCGGCGGTGAAGCCGACCGTGACCGGGTAAGGGATGAATTTGATGTATGTCCCGAGCCGCAGAAAGCCGATGACGGCGAGCAACACGCCCGAGATCAGGGTGGCGAGCAACAGCCCGTCCATGCCGTGCGTTGCGACGGTGCTCGCCACCAGAACGATAAAGGCGCCGGCCGGCCCGCCGATCTGGAAGCGGCTGCCGCCGAGCGCGGAGACAATGAAGCCGCCGACGATCGCGGTCACGAGGCCCTGGGCCGGCGTCGCGCCCGAAGCGATCGCGATCGCCATCGACAAGGGCAGCGCGACGATCGCGACGGTCAGCCCGGCGATGGCATCAGCGCGCAGATTGGGAAGGCCGTAACCCTCGCGCAGAATGGTGACGAGCTTCGGCGTGAACAGCTCTGCGAAGCTCGGATTGGCGCCCGAGGGAGTGGGAACGGATTGCGTCGTCATTTGTCCAGCAGCCTTTGATGCAAGGCGGCGGGATCGTCGGCAAGGTGTCGGCGGTCGCCGTCGCTGTCAGCGTGACGTTGGAATTGTCCTCTGGATGAATTCTCCCCGGATCGTCAGGCCGCTTCGCCGCGGGCCTGCGCCGCCGCATTGCGGATCGCGGCGATATTGTTCTTGTAGTCGCCGCCCTTGAAGACGGCGTTGCCGGCAACGAGAACGTTGGCGCCGGCGGCGACGACTTGCTGCGCCGTCAACGGATTGATGCCGCCATCGACCTCGATGTCGATGGGCCGCGCGCCTGCCATCGCGCGCAGGTCGCGAATTTTGTCGATCGCCGCGGGGATGAAGGCCTGACCGCCGAAGCCGGGATTGACCGACATCACCAGAATAAGATCGACGAGGTCGATGACGTGCTCGACAGTGGACACTGGCGTGCCGGGGTTCATCGTCACGCCGGCCTTCTTGCCGAGCGCGCGGATCGCTTGGAGCGAGCGATGGACGTGCGGGCCGCTTTCGACATGCACGGTGATGATGTCGGAACCGGCTTTGGCGAAAGCCTCGAGATAGGGATCGCAGGGCGCGATCATCAAATGGACGTCGAGTGTCTTCTTGGTCACCGGACGCAGCGCCTTCACGACGTCGGGGCCGATGGTGATGTTCGGCACAAAATGGCCGTCCATGACGTCGACGTGGATCCAGTCGGCGCCGGCCGCTTCGACCGCGCGCACCTCTTCGCCGAGTTTGGCGAAGTCGGCCGACAGGATCGACGGCGCGATGATGAGCGGGCGCATGAATGGCCTCCGGATGCCGTTCGCTATCACGCGGGACGGGCACGAGCAATGATCGCCGGCGGTTTCCGCGCGGGAAGTTAACGCTTTTCAGTGAACCGCCGCGCCAGCGGGCGCAGCAGAGCCGGAAACAGATAGATCGGAAACTGCGCCAGCGCGAAGAAGAACCAGGCGACCGGCGGCAAGGTCGAGCCGATGGTGGCCATCACGAGGCCGATATTGCGGAAGCCACCCAGCAACCCGATCACCAGTCCGACATCGGCGCCGGCGCGGAGGAACACCAGGACGCTGAGGCCAATCATGATGACGGTGAGCAGGAAAATGGCGGCCAGCAAGCCGAGCGCGAACAGCGGATCGGCGATCACCTGCCCCAGCACGCCGTCCATCGCCGCGATCGCGAAGATGAAAACGGCGATCACGTTCAGGCCGTCGATCGGCTCTTTCTGGCGCTCGATCCAGGCTGGTCCGGCGACGCGGCGAATTGCCCACGCAGCGGTACCGGCGGCAGCAAAGAAGAAAAACAGTTTCACGCCGAGTTCGAGCGGGGAGAACAACGACGTTCCGAGAAACAGGTAGCTTATGGCGACGGCGGTCACCGGCGTGACGGCGTTGCTGAAGATCATCGCCAGCAGCGAGAAGGCGACATCCAGCCCCATCAGCGCTGCGAAGGCGGCCGACGAGGTGATCGGCGAGATCGCGATCTGCAGGATCATGATCGTGAACAACGCCGGCGACGCCTCGCGCAAGCCGAGAGCCAGATAGACGCCGCCGAACAAGAGCGGCATCGCGACCATCACCCACAGCGTGGCGAGGATGGCCAGACCCGGCGCGCGGACATAGCGCGCGAGCGCGGCGGGGTCGGTGCGCAGATAGGAGAACAACAGGAGAATGAACACCGTCTCGCTGAGATGCGGCTTTACATAGGCGGCCAGCGGCGGAACGCTGAGGCCGAGAAAGATCGATACCGCAAGCGCTGTGGTGCCCTGACGGCCGAGCCATGCCAGCGCGGCGATTGCGCCTTTCAGCAGAGGCATCGGCCTGTGGACCCCGGAACGGCAGGCCATGGAATCATGACCCTTCCACAATTCTCTACCATATAAAGGCATGCGGTTCGGTGTGTGGGGCTGCGCGCAAAATCATGGCGTGCGGCGCCGCAGGACGGAAACGAGGCGGAATGGCACGGGTCGACGCAATCGTTCTGGGCGCGGGTATCGTTGGCGTCTCGGTGGCGCTGCAACTGACGCGGCGCGGCCTGAGCGTTGCGTTGATCGATCGCGGGCCGCCGGGCGAGGAGACGTCCTATGGCAATGCCGGCATCATCGAAGGCAATACGGTGTTCCCGCCGGCGTTCCCGTCCGACCTCGGGGCGCTCCTGCGCATCGCGCTCAAGCGTGCGCCGGAGGCGAACTACCACCTGAGCTTTCTGCCGCGGGTTCTGCCGTGGCTGATGGCATTTCGCTCGGCCTCTCAGCCGAAGCGGCTTGAAGAGACCGCACGGCTGATCCGGCCATTCTACGCGCATGCGGTGGCCGAGCACGAGACGCTGCTCGCCGAGACCGGCGACGCGCGCTATCTGCGCAAGACCGGCTGGCTCAAGCTCTACCGCAGCGACAAGACGGTGCGCGGCCTTGCGCACGAATTCGAGATTGCGAAAGAACTCGGCATTCCGCTTGAGACGCTCGACGTCGAGGCGGCGCGTTCGCTCGAGCCATCGCTCGCACCGGTGTTCGAACGCGCGGTGTTCTGGCCGCAGGCGGCGAGCATCAGCAATCCCCTCGGCGTGACGCAGGCCTATCTCGGGCGATTCACCGAGCTCGGCGGAATCCTTGTCACGGGCGATGCGCGCACGCTTCACCGCAACGGTGCGCGCTGGCGGGTCGAGACCGATGAGGGCGCGATCGACGGCGACAGCGCGGTCGTCGCGCTCGGGCCGTGGGCTCCGGATCTGCTGGCGCAATTCGGCATTCGCCTGCCGCTCGCGGTCAAGCGCGGCTATCACCGGCATTTCAAGGCGCAAGGCAATGCCTCGCTGGCGCGGCCGGTGCTCGATGCCGATGCGGGCTATGTCATTACGCCGATGGAGCAGGGCATTCGCATGACGACCGGCGCGGAGTTTGCCGCGCGGGACGTCGCACCGACGCCCGTGCAATTCGATCGCATCATGCCCAAGGCGCGCGAACTGTTTCCGCTCGGCGAGCGCGCCGATCAAAAGACCTGGCTCGGCGCGCGGCCATGCCTGCCGGACTCGCGCGCCGCGATCGGGCGCGCACCGGGCCATGCCGGGCTGTGGCTTGCGGTTGGCCACGCGCATTGGGGCTTGACGCTCGGGCCTGCCACCGGACGGCTGATCGCCGACATGATGAGCGGGGCAACGCCGTTCGTCGATCCGATGCCGTATCGACCCGAACGTTTCAGCTAAAATGGCATGATCGCGCTGCCGCGCACCGCCCAGCTTTTAAAGCCGCTATTGCCGATCCCTCCCAGTTCGCCGCCGAGCGTGACGCGCATCCCGTTGTCGCTTCGGAGCGCGACGCCGGCGACGAAGCGGGCGGAAAATCCGGTGACCAGACTTGCCGCGCCCACGGCCGCCTCGGTGTCGCGCGTGAAGTGATAGTCGGCATAAAGGCCGGCATAAGGCGACAGCGAGACGTCCGCCCACGGGTTCCAGCGGTAGATCAATTTGCCGCCGGCACTGACGCGGCCGGCGGAAAAGCTGCGTGAGTCCTGGGTCGTGCCGAGCGTGTCGGTGTAGGCGTCCTGGGTCTCCCACAAGGCGAAGGCACGCAATGCCGGCTCGAAGGACAGGCGCTCGTCGAACCGGTAGGTTCCCGACACGCCGCCACTGACGATCAGCCGGTTGGCCGCGACGACGGCGTTCGCAGCGCCGGAGGTCCCGTCATAGGTGAGGCCCGAATAGGCGACGGCGAGGGTCGATCGCAAGCCGGCGAACGGCTGCCAGCCGGCATAGGCGCCGGCGGTCCAGCCGTTGCCGAGGAAGCGGCCGTTCAAGGAGTCCGATCGGTAGTCGAGCGTCTCGAATCCGGCAAGCAGGCCGACCAGCAGCGTGGGCGAGATCTTGTAGGTGAGGCCGGCAAGGGCGTTGATCTGCCCGCCGCGATAGTCGTTGGCCGATTTGTTGGCCTGCCATCCGGCGAGGCGGACGTCCGCCCACGGGAACCATTGCCGGACCGGATCGAGCTTCGGCGCCTTGGTCTGTTGCCTGGGTTCGCCGGCGACGCGGTACGGATAGCCGTCGCTGGAGTAACGGATTTCCTCCGGTTGCGCCGCGATCGCGCCGGTGATGTCGTTCGCTTGCTGCCGGATTGCCGGCGGTTCGGCGGCGAAGTTGACGCGCAGACCAGTCGCCGCGGGCCGGAGCACGGCGCCGCCACCGCCGAAGGCTTCGTCGATGGCGCTGTCGACAGCGCTTGCCGTCGCCGCTCCGGAGCTTTGCGCTGCAAGGCGTGTGACGGCGACCTGCATCGTACGCAGACGGACGCTGTCGATCGGCGCGCCGATGTCCTGGGTCAGTACCGCGGAGGTGGCGGCGGCGAACTGGCTGTTGCCTTCATAGACGGCGGTGATGGAATGGCTGCCTTTGGCAAGCGTGCGGGTCGTGAAGGTGGCCACGCCCGTGCCGCCCAATGCGGCGCTGCCGAGGGATGTCGTGCCGTCTTTGAAGGTCACATTGCCGGCCGGCGTGCCGCCCGCGCTGGCGACTGTCGCGGTGAAGGTCAGCGGCTCGCCATAGGGGCTGGGATTTGCCGACGAGGCCAGCGAGACCGTCGTCGGGTTTGTTCCGACCGACAGGCTCACCGGCGACGACGTCGCAGCACCGTTGACAAGGTCGCCGCCATAGTCGGCGGTGATGCTGAAATTGCCGGTCGACGGCATCGTGGCCGAATAGCTCGCGGTGCCGGCGGTCAATGCGACGACGGACAAAACAGTGCCGTCGCGCCTGAAGGTGACATAGCCGGTCGGGGTGTTCCCGGTCACCGTCGCGGTCAGGGTCGCGGACTGACCGGCGTTGACGGGGTTCGGTGCGACAGTGAGCGAGATCGTGCTTGCACTGGCATTGATCTGCTGTGTCAGGATCAATGAGGTGCTCGCAGTGTAGTTGGAGTCGCCGCCATATTCGGCGGTCAGCGAATGGCTGCCGGCGCCGAGTGCGCTGGTCGAGAGCGTGGCCTGGCCGCTGCCGTTGACCGCACCGGTGCCGATCGTTGCCGCGCCGTCTTTGAACGTCACGGTGCCGGTCGGCGTGACGCCTCCGCCGGACACCGTTGCGGTCAGCGTGATCGATTGCCCGAAGCCGCTCGGATTGAGCGAGGACGCAAGCGCCGTCGTGCTGGAGCCCTGATTGACGTCTTGCGTCAAAGTCGGCGAGGTGCTCGCGCCGTAGATCAGGTCGCCGCCGTATTCGGCGGTGATCGAATGTGCGCCGACCGTCAATGCGCTGGTCGCGAAGGTCGCCTGTCCCGCGCCGTTGAGTGTCCCCGTGCCGATCGTCGCGCCGCCGTTCTTGAACGTGACGGTGCCGGTCGGCGTGATGACGAGGCCGGTGACGGTCGCTGTGAAGGTCACCGATGCGCCAAGCGTGCTGGGATCGAGCGAGGACGCGACCGCAGTCGACGTCGATCCAAGATTGACGGTCTGGCTGACCGGCGTCGACGTGCTGGCCGAGTATGTCGCGTCGCCGCCATACTCCGCGGTGATCGAATGCACCCCGGGCAGCAGCAGGCTGGTGGCGAAGGTCGCAACGCCGCCGCCATTGAGGTTGCCGGTGCCGATGGTGATGCCGCCGGCCTTGAAGGTCACCGTGCCGGTCGGCGTGCCGGCGCCGCCGGTCACCGTCGCGGTGAACGTCACCGACTGGCCGAGCCCGCTCGGATTGAGCGACGACATCAGCGCGGTCGAACTTGCGTTGGCATTGACCTGCTGCGTCAGCACCGTCGAATTGCTGGGATCGTAGAGAAGGTCGCCGCCATACTCGGCCGTGATGGCGTGGCTGCCGGCGGTGAGCGTGTTGGTGACGAGGGTCGCCTGGCCCGCACCATTGAGGTTGCCGGTGCCGATGGTGACGCCGCCATCCTTGAAGGTCACCGTGCCGGTCGGCGTGATGACGAGGCCCGTCACCGTGGCGGTGAACGTCACATTCTGTCCGACGGCGCTGGGATTAAGCGAGGAGACGATGGCGGTTGTTGTGCCGAGCAGGGCGAAAGCCGATTGCGGCATCAGGCAAAGCAACACGAGTGCGTACAGGACCGCTTGCCAGATCGGCGGTGGGCCACGGACGCCATGTGCAAGTCCGCCGCGGACGGACCGCAAACACTCGGGAAACGACGGCAATCAACAACTCGGTTGCATGAACAATAATTAGCAACCGAAGGTAGAGTTAAACCCTTAACCGGCTCTTTACTATATAACCATTTGAAAAATATGAGACTTATGAAGCGGCAATGCGCCGGGCGGCGGTCTACCGCCCAAATCGAGTCTTCCAGTCCGGCAGCGCCGCCGGAAACGGCAGCGCCCTGGCCTCATGAACGCCGCGGGCGATGGCGCGCGCGAGCACGGTCGACGCGAGCGCGCCAAGCTCGGCCAGTCCGTAGATCGGATCGGCGAGCGGCTTCGCGCCGGTCGCCGCGGCGAACACGACGTCGCCGTCGAGCGGCGTGTGGACCGGAAAGATCGCGCGGGCCATGCCGTCCTGCGCCATCACCGCGAGACGCTGGCACTGCGCCTTGGTGAGCTGTGCGTCGGTGGCGACGACGGCAAGCGTCGTGTTCTGCAGTTGAGCTGCTTTGGGACCTCCCTTTGTCCGCGCAATCGTTGCGTCAGCGGGCATCTGCGATGGCCAGCCAAGGCCGCCGAACTCGTTGTTTCGCTCGAATGGCGCGGCCCAGAAATGCGCGGTGTCGGCGATCGTCACGGAGCCGGCCGCATTGACCGCGGCGATGGCGCCGACCGTGATGCCGCTTTGCGTCTGGGCCGACGCCGAGCCGACGCCGCCTTTCAGGTTGACGGTGGTGGCGCCAAGGCCGGCGCCGAGCGAGCCGAGCGCGGTGTCGCCGCCGGCCGCCTTGGCGGCGTCGTAGCCCAGTTCGCGATAAGGCGGATAGCGGCCCCAGTCCTTGTCGCCGCCGTTCAACAGATCGAACAAAATCGCGCCCGGCACGATCGGCACGCGCGCCTCTCGCACGGCGAAGCCGCGCCCCTGTTCGCGCAACCAGGCCTGGACGCCGGAGGCGGCGTCGAGCCCGAATGCCGAACCGCCCGACAGCACGACGGCGTCGATGCCTTGCACGGTCTGTGCCGGATCGAGCAGGGCGCTTTCGCGGGTACCGGAGCCGCCGCCGCGAATGTCGATCGAGGCGACCACGGGTTGTGCGAACACGACGGCCGTGACGCCGGAGGCGAGCTTGGCGTCGGCAGCATGGCCGACATGCACGCCGGCGACATCGGTGATGTGGTTGCGCGTCGTCATTGGGACATCCGTATATCACGTCCGTTCACGTTCCGGCGAAGCCTCCGCGAGGCGCTTGCGTCCGCCCGCCGCGCGGCGCATCTAGGCGGCATGGCTTCCGACGTCTCAATTCTCGCCGCCCTGTTTGCCGGCCTCATCAGCTTCCTGTCGCCCTGCGTGCTGCCGCTGGTGCCGCCTTATCTCGTCTATCTCGCCGGCACCTCGCTGGAACGTTTCGCCGACAAGGAGCCGGAGCCGCAGGTCAGGCGCGAGACCGTGATCGCCGCGCTGCTCTTCGTTCTCGGTTTCTCGACGGTGTTCATCGCGCTCGGCGCCAGCGCCAGCGCGATCGGAGGACTGATCCGCGCCTATTCGGGGCCGCTCTCGACCATCGCCGGCGTCGTCATCATCGTGATGGGCCTGCACTTCCTGGGCCTCACCCCGATCGAGTGGCTGCACCGGCAGAAGCGTATGGAAGTGCCCAAGCCGGTCGGGCTTTGGGGCGCTTACCTCATGGGGCTCGCCTTCGCCTTCGGCTGGACGCCCTGCATCGGGCCGATTCTGGCCACGATCCTCGCGGTCGCCGCATCCGAGAAGACGGTATGGAGCGGGGCGGGGTTGCTCGCGGTCTACTCGGCGGGGCTTGGCATTCCCTTCATCGTTGCCGCATTCGCGATCGAGCCGTTCGCGGCGTTCCTGGCGCGCTTCAAGAAGCATCTGCGCCGCGTCGAACAGGTGATGGGCGCGCTACTGGTGTTGACCGGCATCGCGTTTCTGACCGGCACGATCAGCGATGTCAGCTTTTGGCTGCTCGAAGCGTTCCCGATCCTGGGCAAGATCGGCTAAGTTGATGTCATGTACCAGCCGCCGCATTTTCGCGAGGACGACCTCGCGGTTCAGCATTCCCTGATCCGCGCGCATCCGCTCGGCTTTCTGGTGACGCTGTCGCCTTCGGGCCTCGTCGCCAATGCCGTGCCATTCGTGCTCGATGCAGGTGAGGGCGAGCGCGGCACGCTGCGCTGCCACGTCGCGCGCGCCAACCCGGTCTGGAAGGAATTCGATGCGCGGCACGAGGCGCTGGTGATTTTCTCCGGGATCGAGCGCTACATCACGCCGTCCTGGTACGCGACCAAGCGCGACAGCGGCAAGGTGGTGCCGACCTGGAATTACGCCACCGTTCACGCTTATGGCCCGCTGACGGTGCAGGACGACCGCGACTGGCTCGCGCGCAACGTCGCCGAGCTGACGGCGCAGCAGGAAGGCGCGCGCGCCGAGCCGTGGCAGGTGTCGGACGCGCCGGACGAGTTTATCGCGGCGCAACTGCGCGGCATCGTCGGCCTCGAAATTCCGATCAGCCGGCTCGAAGGCAAGTGGAAGATGAGCCAGAACCGTAACGCCGCCGACCGCGAAGGGGTCATCGTCGGGCTTAGTGCAGAGGACGACGAGACCGCAGTGGCAATGGCGGCACTGGTTACCGAGCGCAGCGCCGGGAAGTCTTGAAGCAAAGGTGGCGATTAAATGAAAAGCCCGCCGTGATGGCGGGCTTTCCGTTTCAGATGTGGTGCAGACTTACAGCTTGCAGCCCGCGGCGGCACACTCGACGTAAGTGATCTTGCCCTGCGGGTTCTTCTTCCAGATGTACATCACGTAGTCGAGCTTGGTGATGTCGCCCTTCTTGTCATAGGAGAGGTCGCCCAGCACGGTCTTGAACTTCGCGCCGGAGCGGATCTTTTCCGCAACCTTCTTGGGATCGAGCGACTTCGCGGCTTCCGCAGCCTGCTTGATCACCTGGACGCTCGCATAGCTGTAGAGCGTGTAGGCTTCCGGCTCGAACTTCTTGGCGCGGAACTTCTCGACCACGGCCTTGGCTTCCGGGTTCTTGCGCGGATCGGGGCCGTAGGTCATCAGCGTGCCTTCGACGCCCGGACCGCCGATTGAGGCGAACTCGTCGGAGGTGATGCCGTCGGCGCCCATCAGCGGCGTCTTGACGCCCTGATCGCGCATCTGGCGCACGATCGCGCCGCCTTCGGTGTGCAGGCCGCCCCAGTAGACGAGGTCGGCGCCGGCCTGCTTGATCTTGGTCACCAGCGCGGAGAAGTCCTTTTCGCCGGTGTTGACGCCTTCATACAGGACTTCCTTGAGGCCGCCCTTGTTCATCGCCTTCTTGGTCTCGTCGGCGAGGCCTTTGCCGTAGGTCGTCTTGTCGTGAACGATGGCGATCTTCTTGCCCTTGAAGTGCTTGAGAATGTATTGCGCGGCCACCGCGCCCTGCTGGTCGTCGCGGCCGCAGGTGCGGAAGATGTTCCACATGCCGCGCTCGGTGATCTTCGGATTGGTCGAGGCGGGCGTGATGGCGAGGATGCCGTTTTCCTGGAACACTTCCGAGGACGGCATGGTGACGCCGGAATTGAAGGCGCCGACCACGAACTTCACGCCGTCGCCGGAGAACTTGTTGGCGACCGAGACGCCCTGCTTGGGGTCGGACACGTCGTCGCCGAATTGAACCTCGATCTTCTGGCCCATGATGCCGCCGGCGGCGTTGATGTCGGCGACGGCCTGTTCGGCGCCATTCTTCATCTGCGCGCCGAACGCCGCGTTCGGACCGGTGAACGGACCGATCACGCCCAACTTGACCTGCGCCAGCGCGGTGCCGCCGAGCGCGATGCTGATGCCCAGCGCGAGGCCGAGCGTCGTCAGTTTTTTCATCCCTCAACTCCTGTCGATTGACTCTGAGAAACGCCAAACGCGGATTACCGTCATGCTACCTCACGACGCATGACGGCGCCAGCGGAAGCGGCCGGCCCGGCTGTTGAGCCAGTGATATTGCTCCACCATCTGGTTAACCCGCATAACCCGATACCCGGCGAACCCGACGGCAAGGCAGACCGCGCTGTCGACGAGATAGTAATGCAGCGACAACAGGGTGCCGCCGAACAGGGCGAAGTGAATGAAGCGGACGACGCCGGCGAAGATGAACATATAAACGGCGACCTGCCACCATGGCCGCCAGGTTCCGGCGATCGCGCGGCCGGTCAGCCAGGCGCCGCCGCCGCCGAGCGCCAGCGTCACCAGCAGGAAGATGCCGAAGGAGTCCTCTTCGTAGAAAAAATGGGCGAACGCCTCCATCCTCAGTGCCTCCCGCCTTCGAGATAGGCAGCCTGGATCTCCGGCCGTGCCAGCAAGTCCTTGCCGGTTCCCGACAGCGTGATCTCGCCATTGACCATGACATAGCCGCGGTGCGCGAGCTTGAGCGCATGAAAGGCATTCTGCTCGACCAGAAAGACGGTGAGCTTTTCCTGTTCGTTGAGCATGCGGATGGCGTCGAAGATCTGCCGCACGATCAGCGGCGCAAGGCCGAGCGAAGGCTCGTCGAGCAGCAGAAGCCGCGGCCGGCCCATCAGCGCGCGGGCGATCGCGAGCATCTGTTGCTCACCGCCCGACAGCGTGCCGCCGCGCTGGCCGATGCGTTCCTTCAGCCGCGGAAACAGCGCCAGCACGCGTTCGAGATCGCCGTCGAACTGTGCCGGATCCGAAGTGATGGCGCCCATCTGGAGATTTTCCAGCACCGTCATGCGCGAGAAGATGCGGCGGCCCTCCGGCGACTGCGCGAGCTTGAGCCGCGCGATCTCATGGGTCGGCAGTTGCGTGATGTCCTGCCCGGCGAAGCTGATCGTGCCTTCGCGCGCACGCGGATTGCCGCAGATCGTCATCATCAGCGTCGACTTGCCGGCGCCATTGGCGCCGATCAGCGTCACGATTTCTCCCTCGTTGACCTCGAGGTCGACTCCCTTCAGGGCCATCACCCGGCCGTAGAAAGTCTTGACACCGCGCACGGCGAGGAGAGGCGCGGTCATCGTCCGGCCTCCGCCTCCGCTCGCGCGACGTCCGTGTCTTCGACGCCGAGATAGGCCGCGATCACCTTCTGGTCGTTACGGACATGGTCCGGCGGGCCGTCGGAAATCTTGACGCCGTAGTCGAGCACGACGATGTGGTCGGAAATTTCCATCACCACGCTCATGTCGTGCTCGATCAGCAGGATCGAAGTGCCGTGGTCATTGCGGATCGAGAGCAGAAGCTCGTTCAGTTCGGCGCTCTCGCGCGGGTTGAGGCCGGCGGCCGGCTCATCGAGGCATAGCAGCACCGGATCAGTGCACATTGCGCGCGCGACTTCGAGCCGGCGCTGCGCGCCGTAGGGCAGGTCGCCGGCGGGATCGTCGGCGCGCTCGATCAGTCCGATACGGTCGAGCCAAGACTTTGCCTTGTCGATGGCGGCGCTTTCCGCCTGCGCATAGTGAGGCAGGCCGAGCACGCCAAACAGCGAAAAGCCGGACGCCAGCATCAGCGGGTTGTGCTGCGCGACGAGAAGATTCTCGAGCGCGGTCATGCCGGCGAACAGCCGGATGTTCTGAAAGGTGCGGGCGACGCGGGCCTTGTGGGTGACGAGGTAATCCGGCATGCGCTCGAGCAGGAACAACGCGCCGTCGCCGCTCGTCGTCCAGCGTGCGCCACTCTCGGTCACGGCGTCGAGCGCGCGCCAGCCGGCCTCGCCGCCATGCGCGAGCGCCATGCGTCCGGCGGTCGGCTTGTAGAATCCGGTGATGCAGTTGAACACGGTTGTCTTGCCGGCGCCGTTCGGGCCGATCAGTGCGGTGATCTCGCCGTGATTGACGGAAAAGGAGAGGTCGTCGACGGCGACCAGCCCGCCGAACCGCATGGTCAGGTGCTCGACCTGAAGAATGGGTGCTGCTGCCATCAGCCGCGACCCTCGCCGACGAGATCGCCGGAAATCGCCTTGCGTTCCTTCAGGAACACCGAGGGCTCGCGCGTTGCGATCAGCCCGCGCGGCCGCCAGATCATCACGAGCACCATCGCAAGTCCGAAGATCAGCATGCGGTACTGCGTCGGGTCGAAATCATTACCGAAGATCAGCTTGAGGAAATCGAGCTCGCGCATGATCTCGACGCCACCGACCATGACGATGGCGGCGATGGCGACGCCGATCTGGCTGCCCATGCCGCCGAGCACGACAATGGCGACGATGGTGGCGGACTCAAGAAAAGTGAAGGACTCCGGCGAGATGAATCCCTGCCGTGCCGCGAAGAACGATCCCGCGAAGCCGCCGAACATCGCGCCGATCGCAAATGCGGTGAGCTTGGTGTTGACGGTGTTGATGCCGAGCGAGCGACAGGCGATCTCGTCCTCGCGCAACGCCTCCCAGGCGCGGCCGACCGGCAGCCGTCGCAGCCGTACGGTGACGAAGGCGGTGAGCAGCGCGAGGCCGAGGATCACGTAATAGAGAAAGAGCGTGCGGTAGACCGGCGTGAATTCGAGGCCGAACGTTGCGGCAAAGCCGCTGTCGCTGGCATTGAACGGAATGCCGAAAAAGGTCGGGCGCGGGATGCCGCTGATGCCGGCATAGCCGTTGGTCAAGTCGACCCAGTTGATGAGGACAAGGCGGATGATTTCGCCGAACGCCAGCGTGACGATGGCGAGATAGTCGCCGCGCAACCGCAGCACCGGAAAGCCGAGCAGGATGCCCCAGAAGGCAGCGAGAATGCCGGCGAGCGGCAGCAGCACCCAGAACGAAAAACCGAACGCCTTGGCGAGCAGGGCATAGGAATAGGCGCCGACCGCATAGAAGGCGACATAGCCGAGATCGAGAAGGCCGGCGAGGCCGACCACGATATTGAGGCCCCAGCCGAGCATCACATAGATGAGAATCTGGATGCCGAAATTGTCGATCCACTTGGTCGCGCCGGTCCAGCCGGCGCCGTAGATCGCGATGATCGGATAGACGAACAGGAAGCCGACCGCGAACGGGACGAGGCGTCGGCGCAGGCTCGCCATCGTCTCCGAGGTTGCCCGCGAGGACGCAGCGGCGCGGCGGCGCGCGCGCCACGGCGCGATGACGAAATCATAAACGAGGCGCGAGCCACCGGCGATCGCCACCATCCAGAACAGCAGTGGCCAGCGCGTCTCGAGGACAAGCTCGTTGCGGATGTTCTGGACGGTCTGAAAGCCGATCAGGGGTAGAAACAGCGCGAAGGCCAGCGCCGCGGTGACCCCGGCCTGGCGCAGCGCATGCGCGACGTCGACCCGCTGAAACTGCGCGGGACCGCCCATGTCAGACCTTCTCGACATCCGGCCGGCCGAACAGGCCCTGCGGCAGGAAGATCAGCACGATCGCAAGCACAGAGAACGAAGCGACGTCCTTGTAGTCGATCGAGAAATAGGCCGACCACAGCGTTTCGATGATGCCGATCAGCAGCCCGCCGACGACCGCGCCGGGCAGCGAACCGATGCCGCCGAGCACGGCCGCGGTGAAGGCCTTGACGCCGGGCGTAAAGCCGTCGGCGAAGTTCACCACGCCGTATTGCACGAGATACATGGTGCCGGCGACGGCGGCGAGCGCGGCGGCGATGATGAACGTGATCGAAATCGTGCGGTCGACGTCGACGCCGACCAGCGCCGCCATCTTCTGGTCCTGCTCGCAGGCGCGCTGGGCGCGGCCGAGCGAGGTTTTGGCGACGAGGTACCAGAAAGCGGCAAGCAGGATGGCGGTAACGCACCAGATAATGAGTTGCTTGTAGGACAAGGTCACCGGGAAATCGCCGCTGGTGAGCTGGAAATCGCCGCGCACCAGCGGCGGAACCGACTTGTTGCGCGGGCCCTGCGTCACCTGCACGAAATTCGACAGGAAGATCGACATGCCGATCGCCGAGATCAGCGGGGCGAGGCGGAACGAGCCGCGTAGCGGCCGGTAGGCGAGGCGCTCGATCACCCAGTTCACCACCGAGGTGAAGACCATCGCGAGCATCAGCACGATGAACAGCGCGAGCGCGACGGAGGTGATGCCGAGCCAGGCGGTGAGCAGCAGAAACGCGATCACCGCGATGAAGGCCGACACCATGAAGACGTCGCCATGGGCGAAGTTGACCATGCCGATGATGCCGAACACCATCGTGTAGCCGATGGCGATCAGCCCATAGATCGAGCCGACGGTGATACCGTTGATCAATTGCTGAAGAAAAACTTCCATGGCTCGGGCAATTCCCCACGCCGCCCCGGGCCGACGGCTCCCGGTTCGAGTCTTAACAGGGGGGCGGAAGGGCGGCAACGCCGGGACCGGTGTTCCCCCTTGTCAAATCGGCGCATTGCGCCGATGTAAACGGCGCGAAGCCTACGCCTGCACCGGGATCGCCGATGTCTCCGACAACCGAGATGACCGTTCGCCTGGTCTGCGCCGTGTCGGTGTTTACGGCGCTGGCGTTGTGGGAACTGACGGCGCCGCGGCGAACGCTGGTGGCGGGACGCCGGCCGCGCTGGCCGGGAAACATTGGCATCTTTTTCGTCGATATCGCCGCGGTCCGGCTTCTGGTTCCGACGGCTGCCGTCGGCATGGCACTGATCGCGGCCGAGCGCGGCTGGGGTTTCTTTCATGCCGTGGCGCTGCCGTACTGGACACAGTTCCTGTTCGGGTTTCTGGCCCTCGACTTCATCATCTATCTTCAGCATCGCGTGTTCCACGCGGTGCCGGTGCTGTGGCGGC
Source organism: Pseudolabrys sp. (assembly GCA_050184975.1). GTDB lineage: Bacteria > Pseudomonadota > Alphaproteobacteria > Rhizobiales > Xanthobacteraceae > Pseudolabrys. The sequence goes on from JBFWZV010000024.1 coordinate 35,962, forward strand.
TGCATCGCATGCACCACGCCGATGTCGATATCGACGTCACCACGGGAAACCGGTTCCATCCGATCGAAATTCTTCTGTCGATGGCGATCAAGATCGCGGCGGTTCTCGCGCTCGGTGTTCCGGCTTTGGCGGTGCTGGCGTTCGAGGTGGTCCTGAACGCGACCTCGATGTTCAACCACAGCAACGTCGCGCTGCCGAAATGGCTCGAGCCGGCCGCGCGCTGGATTGTCGTCACGCCGCAGATGCATCAGGTACATCATTCGGTCGAACGCGAAGAGACGGACAGCAATTTCGGTTTCAATCTGCCGTGGTGGGACCGTCTGCTCGGAACCTACCGCGCCGTGCCGAAAGCGGGCGAAGCCGGAGTCGTTATCGGCCTGCCCGAGTTCCGCGATCCGCGTGAGCGTACTTTGCTGAGTCTGCTGACGCAGCCATTCCGCAATTCGCGCGATGGCGACCGCGACGCGGCCGCGCGTTAATGGTGAACGCGGGGCGACGCGCTTAACGGGTAAGGTAAAATTTCGGTTTGCTTTGAAATCGGCATTTGAAACGAATACTCCACAATCCAGGGACCGAGGCGAGGAGTTGCAGGAGTATCGCATCATGAAGCGGATTTCCGGGATTGCTGCGGCGATGATCATGGCCGTCGCTGGCTACTTCGCCTTTGCCTGGGGCCTCGATGCCTGGCGCATCTTCGCCTCGCCGACCTACGGTCTCGATGACGCGATCGGTTCGCAGACCGTGTTCGCGCTCGGCCGCTACCTCGCTCTCAGCCCGGCCGGTCTGATCAAGCTCGGCGCGGTGTTCGGGGCGCTGAAGCTCGTCGTTGCGGGCGTCTGCATCGTCCACATTCTCGATCGCGTGCGGACGTTCTTCGGCGGCGAGGTCAATCTGGAAATCATCCAGGCCGGCATGATGCTGGCGGTGTCGATCTGTCTCGTCGCGGTGCTGCCGGCAGTGCTGCACCACAATCCGGAAGTATTGCGCGAATACGCCATCAATCTCGCCTTCGCCGCCGTTGCTGCCGCGTTGGCCGGCGGCGGCCGGGTCGTCGCCGCGCGCCGAACGGTCGCGCCGAAGGACATCGCCGCCATGCGCTTTGCGGCAAAGACCGACGACGTGACGGTCAACACCGCGGCGCTTAAGTCGTCGTCGCGGCTGCACGCCTGAGGATTTGCGGCGCCTCGGTCGCCGCAAATTATGGTCCTGCAAGGGAGCAGACCGTCATGGTCGATCGTTTGATGGCCCTGCTTCTGCTCTGGGGCATGCGCGGCGGGCTCGCCTGGTTCGTCGCCGACCAGTACGCGCAATTCGTCAACGAGAAATTCGCCGTCGTCTCACGCGCGTTCGGCGGTTTCTGACCTAACTTCCAGCGTCCCGTTTCGGCCAAATCTATTTTGGTCTTGCCTCGTGCAGTCCGTGATCGGGCGGCACGAGTTTTCCTTTGCGCATCAGCTTGACCGCCTCGACCAGCGCGCGGGCCGCGTTGCGCACGTCCTCCTGGAAGTCGGTATCGGCGTCGAGATCGTCGTGGCTCGTCGCATAGGGCGTCAGGTAGCCGACATAGCGGTCGATATGGCCGAGATGACCGGACGGTATGAGGCCTATGTCTTCCATCCAGTCGGATAAAATGCGGCGCAGGTTTTCGGTGCCGGCGGCGTCGCCATGCACGACCACCGAGAAGGCGCGACCGGCGAGATGGCGCGGATAAGGCCAGCCTTTGAGTTCGAGCTCTTTGGCCTTCTTGGGATCTTTACCGCCGGTCGAGGTGTAGTCCGGGTTGCCGCCGTCGGCGCAGACGAGGCGGTCGATCATCAGCTTCAGCGAGGAGGGTGCCTGGTACCAGTTGACCGGGCAGACGATCATGACGCCGTGCGCGGCGACCCATTGCGGATAAATCTCCGCCATCCAGTCGCCGGTCTGGCCGAGCGCGTGGTTCGGATAACAACTGCACGGCCAGTGGCACAGCGGCTGCGCGGTCGAGAGGCAGCCTTTGCACGGATAGATGACGCGGCCGTATTCGGCCGTGAGCCGCGACAGGTCGAGGATGTCGACTTCGAAGCCGCGCGCCTTCTCGACGACCTCCTTCGCCAGCGTGACCATGCGCCAGGTCTTCGACATTTCGCCGGGACAGGTCTGGTCGTTACGCGAGGAGCCGTTGACGATGAGAATGCGCGATGCTGACTTCGGATTTTTCTGGCGACGCTCGGCCTCTTGCACCGATTTACGAGTTGCGACCCACTCGACCGGCAAATCGTAGTCTGGATCGGCGAAGCCCTTGCCGGCTTTCTGCGTGCGCGGGTTCTTGTGATATTCGTCGTAATTGACCCAAGCCATGTCGAGCACGGCGTCGAGTTGTTTCTTCAAAGGTTCGAAATCGGGGTCGTAGAAATGGGCGAGAAATCGTTGCCGGAACTCGTCCTTGCTGAGCTGAACGCTCGGCATGCCCTTGCGGACTTTCACTTTGGCGGTTTTTGCCTGGGCGGTTTTGGCCATGACCGTTTCTCCCTCTGCCTAACGGCAGCGGGTATCATGTCACCAATTCACCCGGAAATGACGTATGCGGCACTAAGCCGTTACCGCCCCATCACCGCTCCGTGAGCGGTGATGGTGCTTCATCGCCGATTGTCGCCCGCAATCAGAGCCAGCGGCGCACGCGAGTTCGGTAGTCCCGATAGACCTCACCAAACAGCAGTTCGAGATAGGCCTCCTCGCGGGCGATGACGCCGTAACGGACCGTAATGGCGAGCGGCAGCGTGAGAATCATGATCCACGGGCTGCGCACAACGATCCCGATGCCAATATAGAACAGAAACATGCCGAGGTAGATGGGATTGCGACTCCAGCCGTAGATGCCGGTCGTCACCAGCGTTCGGGTCGGCATGGTTCCTTGTACGGGCGTTCCGGCGCCAGCGAAGCTGCGAACCGCCGATGCAAAAATCACCAGACCTGCGGCGACGAGGCATGCGGCGAAGGCGGCGCTGATCCAGTGCGCATCGCCGGTCCGCGCGATCGGAAAGGTCAGCGGCACCAAGTGATCGGTGACGAAGCCGAGCAGGATCGCCGTCAGAAACAAAAGCGGCGGCCGGACGATGGCGCCCGCCGTTCCAGGTCCGGTCTCGTGTTGCGTGGCGATGTTCATGATGGACCTCCCTTCAGGGCCGGGCCTCCGATGCACGGGGCTCAAAATGACAACTAAGGTGTCATTTTGCAGTTTGACAACATCGTTGTCAAATGGGTATCTGCGGCCTTTCGAAAGGAGCGGGCGATGGCATCGGCAAGCGACAAGAGCGGAGGACGCCGCGCCAGGCGCGTGGGTCCATCCACCGACAGCAAGGCCGACGCGGTGGCAGGGCTGATGCTCGACGTGGCCCAGTGCTTTTTCAGAATTCGGGCGGCCGGCCAGAAGGCCGGGCTCATCAACAGTTGGGGCGCCGGCACGTTCGGCTTCATGCGAAGCCTCGCATTGCTTGGCCCGCTCACTGTGCCGCAAATCGCGGAAATGCGGCCGACCAGCCGGCAGCGCATGCAACGGCTGGCGGACGAGCTTGCGGCCGAGGGGCTGGTGGAATTCATCGACAACCCAAAGCACCGTCGCTCGAAGCTGGTGCGACTGACGCGCAAAGGCGAGGTACGCTATCGCGAGCTCAATATCGGTTTTCTGGCGATGGCGGCGACGATGGGAACCGACCTCAGCGAGGCGGATATCCGCAAAACGGCGAGGACCGTGCGGCGGTTAAGCGAGGACGTCAGGCAGAAATCCGAACGGCCGGCATAGGGCCCGTCAGCCCTTCGCCTTCTGGACCTCGGCGATCACGGCAGCGGCTTCCTTGAAGGCGTGGTTGGCCGCCGGCACGCCGCAATAGATCGCCTGCTGCATGATGACTTCCTTGATGTCGTCGGGCGTGAAGCCGCCTTCGACGAGGGCTGCGCGCACATGCATGCGGAACTCTTCCCACTTGTCGAGCGCGATCATGGTGCCGATGACGAGAACCCGGCGCGTACGCTCGTCGAAATGCGGCCTTGTCCAGATCTCGCCCCAGGCATAGCGGGTGATGAAGTCGAGGAATTCCTCGTTGAACGCGGTCTTGCTCTTGATCGAGCGGTCGACCCACTCGTTGCCCAGCACCTGACGCCGGCGCGTCATGCCTTTGCCGTGGCGTTCCTTGTCGTCCATCGCCGTCAGCTCTTGAGGAAGTCGAGCACCGTCCTGGTATAGAGCGCCGGTTGCTCGATGATGGAAATGTGCGCGGCGTCGAGGCCGACCACCTTCGCGCCCGGAATGGCCTTGGCGATCGCTTCGCCGGCGGCGGGCGGCGTCGCCGGATCGGCGTTGCCGACGATCACCAGCGTCGGCGCCGTGATCTTCGGGTTGGTGGCACGAAAATCGAGCTCGGCGATCGCCTGGCAGTTTGCGACGTAGCCGGCCTTGTCGGTGGCGAGAAACATGTCGGTGAAGCGCTTAATGACGGCCGGGTGGCTGTCGCGGAAGCCCTTGGTGAACCAGCGCTCCATGTTGGGACCGACAAGGTCGGCGAGATTTTTCTCACGCAGGAACTTGATGCGGTCGAGCCACGGAGTCTTGTCGGCGACATGGCCGTTGGTGTTGGACAGGATCAGCTTGTTGATGCGCTCAGGTGCATTGGCGCCGAGCCATTGTCCGACCATGCCGCCCATCGACAGGCCGCACCAGTTGACCTTGTCGATCTTGAGTGCGTCGAGGATAGCGAGCACGTCGCGACCCAGGCGCTCGAACGAGTAGGGTCCGGGGGACACGCCGGACTGGCCATGGCCGCGGCGGTCGTAGCGCACGATGCGGAAATGTTTCGACCATTCCGGCACCTGGTCGTCCCACATGTGCAAATTGGTGCCAAGCGAGTTCGACAGCATCAATACCGGCGCATTGTCCGGCCCGGTGACTTCGACATGGATCGGACAGCCATCGGCATCGATTTTCGGCATCGGCACTTCCCCGCGCGTGGTTTCTGAGTGGGCGGCACTCTATTCGGCTGCATGGCCGCCGCCAACCCGGCGACCTTGCAGGATGTGTCGAAATCGGCTGCAAGGACGGCAGAATGAGCAACGCATTCGATTTGACCCTGACCTTCGACAACGGGCCGGAGCCCGAGGCAACGCCGCAGGTGCTCGACGTGCTGGCGCGGCGCGGCATCACGTCGACGTTTTTTGTCATCGGTAAAAATCTGGCCAGGCCCGGACGCCGCGCCTTGTGCGAGCGCGCGCGTGCCGAAGGGCACTGGATCGGCAATCACACCTGGACGCATTCCGGGCCGCTTGGTCGCCGTCACGAGAATGGGCTTTCCGAGCGCGAAATCGGCCGCACCCAGGCGGAGCTTGGCGACCTCGCTCATCCGCATCGTTTTTTCCGGCCGCAGGGCGGCGGCGGCGCGCTCGGGCCCCATTTGCTGACGAAGGAGACCGCGGATTTTCTCCAGCGCGGCGGCTACACCTGCGTGCTGTGGAACGCGATCCCGCGCGACTGGGACGACGCCGAGGGCTGGGTCAGCCGCGCCATGGCGCAGGTCCGCGAGCGGCCGTGGACGCTGATGGTGCTGCACGACCTGCCGTCGGGCGCGATGAACCATCTCGACCGGTTTCTCGATCTTGTCGGTGAGGCCGGCGGGCGGTTGCGGCAGGATTTTCCGCCGGATTGCACCCCGATGGTGGACGGGATAATCACGCGGTCGGTAGCCGGCTATGTGGCGAGCGAGGAGTAGACGACCATGGCGATGACGATGACGGGCGAATACCAGCTTCCCGCGACCCGCGAGACGGTCTGGGCGAAGCTCAACGACGCCGACGTGCTCAAGCGCTGTATCCCCGGCTGCGAGGAACTCAACAAGGTCTCCGACACCGAGTTTCAGGCGGTCGCGACCCAGAAGATCGGCCCGGTCAAGGCGCGCTTCAAAGGCAAGGTGAACCTGACCGATCTCGACCCGCCGAACGGTTACCGGATCGTCGGCGAGGGTGACGGCGGCATCGCGGGCTTTGCCAAGGGTGGTGCGACCGTCGCGCTGGCCGACAAGGACGGCGGAACGCTCCTGACCTACAATGTCGAGGCGCAGATCGGCGGCAAGCTCGCCCAGCTCGGCCAGCGGCTGGTGAATGGGGCGGCCAAGAAGGTCGCCGACGACTTCTTTCAGAAATTCGCCAACGAATTCCAAGGCTAGCCGTCGCCGGAGTGTGATCGGGGCTCCGGAATCGCCACTTGACCAGCCCCTTGGCGGGGGTTCAGACTTAGCCGCGTTCCAAACTGGAAAAACCCTTCGAATTGCGGCCCGTTCGGCCGCCCGGATTCCGCGGAAACGTAAAAAGAGGCCGTTTGGCCCAGAAACTGGGAGGATGCCGATGCCGGCTGTGTCCATGACCGTGAACGGAAAAGCTGTTTCCGGCGATGTCGAAGCGCGGACGCTGCTCGTTCAATTCCTGCGCGAGAACCTCCGGCTGACCGGAACCCATGTCGGCTGCGATACCTCGCAGTGCGGGGCTTGCGTCGTCCATATCAACGGCGTTGCCGTCAAATCCTGCACCACGCTCGCCTTGCAGGCGGAGGGCGCGCAGGTCACCACCATCGAAGGGCTCGCGCCGAACGGCGCGCCGCTGCACCCGATGCAGGAAGCCTTCCGCGAGAACCACGCCCTGCAATGCGGTTACTGCACGCCCGGCATGATCATGACCGCGATCGACATCGTGCGCCGCAAGGGCAACGAACTCGACGACCACACCATTCGCGAAGAACTCGACGGCAATATCTGCCGCTGCACCGGCTACCACAACATCGTGAAAGCGGTGGCCGCCGGCGCCAAGGCGATGGGGAAGGGTGCCTGAAGCCGAACTTCGTCAGCGTTTATAAAAATCGTATCGGGAGGAGACCGCCATGACAGCGACCGGGATCGGCGCGGCGGTGCGCCGGAAGGAAGACATTCGTTTTATTACCGGAAAAGGCCAATACACCGATGACGTGACGCGGCCACGTGAAACCCGCGCGGTGTTCGTCCGCTCGCCGCACGCGCACGCGACAATCAAGAAGGTCGACGCCTCCGAGGCGATGAAGATGCCGGGCGTGATCGCGGTGCTCGATGGCGCCGAACTCGCCAATGACAAGATCGGCAATCTGATCTGCGGCTGGATGATCCATTCCAAGGACGGCTCGCCGATGAAGATGGCGCCGCATCCGGCGATCGCGGCGGGCAAGGTCAATCATGTCGGCGACGCCGTCGCGGTCGTGATCGCCGAGACGCAGGCGCAGGGGCGCGACGCCGCCGAGAAGGTCAAAGTCGATTACGAGACACTGCCGGCGGTGACCGACCCGGCCAAGGCGCAGGCCAAGGGCGCGGCGCAGATCCACGCCGACATCCCGAACAATACGATCTACCAGTGGCATCTCGGCGACGCGAACGCGACCGAGGCGGCCTTCAAGGCGGCCAAGCACGTCGCCAAGCTCGATCTCATCAACAATCGTCTGGTGCCGAACGCGATCGAGCCGCGCGCGGCGCTTGCCGAATACGACGCCGGCAACGACAGCCTGACGCTGTGGAATACCTCGCAGAACCCGCATGTGGCGCGGCTCGTCATCGCCGCCTTCGTCGGCATGGCGCCCGAGCACAAGCTGCGCGTGATCGCGCCGGATGTCGGCGGCGGCTTTGGCTCGAAAATCTTCATTTATCCGGAGGAGGTCGTTTGCCTCTGGGCCGCGCGCAAGGTGCAGCGTCCGGTCAAATGGACGGCGGAGCGCAGCGAGTCGTTCCTCACGGACGCGCATGGCCGCGACCACGTCACCCACGCCGAGATGGCGTTCGACGCAGCCGGCAAGATCACTGCGATCCGCGCGAAGACCATCGCCAATCTCGGCGCCTATATGTCGACTTTCTCGTCGTCGGTGCCGACCTATCTCTACGCGACGTTGTTGTCGGGCCAATACGCGATCCCGAACATTTATTGCGAGGTCGACGCGGTCTACACCAACACCGTGCCGGTCGACGCTTATCGCGGCGCCGGGCGTCCCGAAGCGACCTTCGTGGTGGAGCGGCTCGTCGAAGTCGGCGCGCGGCAGATGGGGATCGACCCGGCCGATCTGCGCAAGCGCAACTTCATCAAGTCGTTCCCGCACCAGACGCCGGTCATCATGACCTACGACGCCGGCGACTATAACGCATCGCTGAAGAAGGCGATGGAGATCGCCGACGTCAAAGGCTTCAACAAGCGCAAGCGCGAAGCGGCTCGCCGTGGCAAGCTGCGCGGCCTCGGCTATTCGACTTATATCGAGGCCTGCGGCATTGCGCCGAGCCAGGCGGTCGGCTCGCTCGGCTGCGGCGTCGGCTTGTGGGAGAGCGCGGAAGTCCGCGTCAATCCGACCGGCTCGGTCGAAGTGCTGACCGGCTGCCATGCCCACGGGCAGGGCCATGAGACCACCTTCGCGCAGCTCGTGTCGGAGCGGCTCGGCATTCCGATCGACAATATTTCGGTCGTGCATGGCGACACCGACAAGGTGCAGTTCGGCATGGGCACTTACGGCTCACGCTCCGGCGCGGTCGGCATGTCGGCCATCGTCAAGGCGCTCGACAAGATCGAGGCCAAGGCGAAGAAGCTCGCCGCTCACATGCTGGAAGCGGCCGAGTCCGACATCGTGTTCAAGGACGGCAAGTTCACCGTCGCCGGCACCGACAAGTCGAAGGCCTGGGGCGATGTGACACTGCAGGCCTATGTCGCCCACAACATTCCGTGGCGCGATGTCGAGCCCGGCCTGTCGGAAGGCGCGTTCTACGATCCGACCAACTTCACGTTCCCGGCCGGCTGCCACATTTGCGAAGTCGAAGTGGACACGGACACCGGCAATACCGAGATCGTGAACTGGACCGCGGTCGACGACTTCGGCACCGTTATCAATCCGATGATCGTCGAGGGCCAGGTTCATGGCGGCATCGCGCAGGGCGTCGGCCAGGCGCTGCTCGAGGGCGCGGTCTACTCCAAGGAGGGTCAGCTCCTGAGCGGCTCGTTCATGGACTACACCATGCCGCGCGCGGCCAACCTGCCGTCGTTCCATGTCGGCCTGACCGAAACCAAGGCGCCGTCGAACCCGCTCGGCATCAAGGGCTGCGGCGAGGCGGGCGCGATCGCGGCGCCGGCCGCGGTCATCAACGCCATCACCGACGCGGTCGGTTCCGAAGACATTCCCATGCCGGCGACCGCCAGCGCGGTCTGGTCGGTCCTGCAGCGCGCGCGCGGCAACAAAGCGGCTTAACGGAGAGAGCAATGTATAATTTCACCTTCCATCGTCCGGGCACCGTGCGGCAGGCCGCCAATCTGCTGGGCAAAAATCCAGAGGGCAAAATCCTCGCCGGCGGGCACTCGCTGCTGCCGGTGATGAAGCAGCGGCTGGCGCAGCCCTCCGCGCTGATCGATCTCTCCAAGGTCGAGGGTCTCAACACGATCGAGCAGAAGGGCCGCTCGATCAGCATCGGCGCGACGGCGACGCACTTTGAAGTCGCGAATTCGCCCGTGGTGAAGGAAGCGCTGCCCGCGCTCGCGGCGCTTGCCGGTGGCATCGGCGACCCGGCGGTGCGCCACCGCGGCACCATCGGCGGCTCGATCGCCAACAACGATCCGAACGCGGATTATCCCGCGGCCTGTCTCGGCCTCGGTGCGACCATTACCACCAACAAGCGCCGCATCGCTGCCGACGATTTCTTCACCGGCATGTTCTCGACCGCGCTGGAACCGGACGAGATCATCACCAAAGTGTCGTTCCCGATCGCCAAGAAGGCGGCTTACGAGAAGTTCCGTCACCCGGCTTCGGGCTTCGCGCTGGTCGGCGTGTTCGTGTCGAAGCGCGGCTCGGACATCCGCGTCGCGGTGACGGGCGCAGGCTCGAACGGCGTGTTCCGCGTCAAATCGTTCGAGGAGGCGCTGAAGAAGCGGTTCGGCGCCAAGTCGATCGAGGGCATGACGGTGCCGGCGAACGGTATGTCGAGCGACATTCATGCCGGCGCAGAGTATCGCGCGCATCTCGTGGCGGTGCTGGCCAAGCGCGCGCTGGCGAAGGCCTGACGCTCAACCCCGGCGCAGCACTTGCGCCAGCGCCGGGGCAAACAGCATCACGAAAAGCCCGAGCGGCAACAGCCCGCCGTGCATCAGGTCGAAGTCCGACCAGATGCGCGGCCAGCTTGCGCCGGTTATTCGGCCGAACACGATGTCGAATGCGACGGTCAGCGTAACCCAGAGCGCGCCGACCGCGAGCGCGTCACGCCTGTGGCGTAAATTGAGCTGCCGGACTGTCATAAGCGTAATACCGATGACAATGACAGCGCCGATTGCGACACCGGCCTGACGAACGGCGATATCGTCGCCCCAGACAATCCGGCGCAGCGCTCCGTGCAGGCTCTCCGCCACGACAATGGCGAGCCACACAAAAAAGGCCGGGAGGAGCGGCAAGTGCGCTAGCTCTTCAGTTCGCGCAGCACATCGTTGAGGTCGAGCGGGCGGGTGAACATGTGGAGCGAGCCGTCGGGCTTCTTCGGCCACTGGTCCTGCGGCCGATCCCAATACAATTCGACGCCGTTGTCGTCGGGATCGCGCAGATAGATCGCTTCGGAGACGCCGTGGTCGCTCGCGCCCTCGAGCGGGATGCGCGCGGCGATGAGGCGCTGAAGTGCGTCAGCGAGCAGCCGGCGAGTCGGGTAGAGGATCGCGGTGTGATAGAGCCCGGTGGTGCCGGGCGCAGGCGGCGGGCCGCCCTTGCTGTCCCAGGTGTTGAGCCCGATATGGTGGTGATAGCCGCCAGCCGAGATGAACACCGCGCCGGGGTAACGGGTGGTCTCGGTGAAGCCCAGAATTCCGCAATAGAAGGCGAGTGCGCGGTCGAGATCGGCGACTTTCAGATGGACGTGCCCGATCCGGACGCCGGGATCGATGGTCGGCATAGGCGTCAACTTGGGCTTTGTGGGATTTTCGAGGGTGGCTGGGTCCGCCATGGCTAAGCCTCTTAACTGAAATGCAGAATTGGCGCAGTCCGCCGGTTCCTCCTCCATGTATGCTGCGGCCCGAACCGGTTAAAGTGTCAAAAAGGGTACCAGATAATGCCGATGACACCGCTGCCCGCCAGCATCGACGCCACGCTGGCGCTGCTCGCCAAGGCCGACTACATCGCCGACCGGTCGCTTGCGACCGTGCTCTATCTCGCGATGAAGATGGGCCGCCCGATCTTCCTCGAGGGCGAGGCGGGCGTCGGCAAGACCGAGATCGCCAAGGTGCTGGCGTCGACGCTTCAGCGCAAGCTGATCCGCCTGCAATGTTACGAGGGCCTCGATATTTCCTCGGCCGTCTATGAGTGGAACTACGGCGCGCAGATGATCGCCATTCGGCTCGCCGAGGCCGAGGGGGAAGGCGACCGTGCGCGGATCGAGCACGATGTGTTCTCCGAGCGGTTTCTCATCAAGCGGCCGTTGTTGCAGGCGCTCGAGCCCGACACCGCCGGACCGCCGGTGCTGCTGATCGACGAACTCGACCGCACCGACGAGGCCTTCGAAGCATTTCTGCTCGAAGTGCTGTCGGATTTTCAGGTCACCGTGCCGGAACTCGGCACCGTGAAGGCGGACAAGCCGCCGATCGTGGTCATCACGTCCAACCGCACCCGCGAGGTGCATGACGCGTTGAAGCGGCGTTGTCTCTATCACTGGGTCGGCTATCCGAACGCCGAGCGCGAACTAAAAATCCTGCGCGCCAAGGTGCCGGGCGTTCCGAAGAAACTGTCTGAGCAGGTCGTCGCCTTCGTGCAGGCACTGCGCAAGGAAGACCTGTTCAAGTCGCCCGGCGTCGCCGAGACGCTCGACTGGGCCGGCGCGCTGACGGAATTGAACGCGGTCGCGCTCGACCCGGCGACGGTATCCGACACGCTCGGCGTGTTGCTCAAATATCAGGACGACATCGCGCGGCTTGACGGCACCAAGGTCAAGCAGCTCCTCGACGAGGTGAAGTCGGAGTTGCGGGCAGCGGAGTGAGGCGATGACGGAGCAGCCGGGCACGCTCGCCGACAACATCCTCTACTTCGCCCGCGCGTTGCGCGCGGCGGGGCTGCCGGTCGGGCCGGGCTCGGTACTCGATGCGCTTGCCGCCGTGCAGGCTGCCGGCATTTCGACCAAGGAGGATTTTTACTGGACGCTGCATGCGGTGTTCGTGAAGCGGCACGAGCACTCGATGCTGTTCGACCAGGCGTTCAAGATTTTCTTCCGCCGCCGCGGCTATCTCGACAAGCTGATGGCGGCGATGCTGCCGCAGGCGTTGCCGTCGGCGCCGCAGCCGCCGGCGCCGGGCGCCCAGCGCATTCAGGAGGCGTTGCTTGCCGGTATGAACGAGCAGGAGCGCGACAGGACCGAGGTCGAGATCGACATGCGGCTCACGGTCTCCGACCGGGAAGTGATGCAGAAGAAGGACTTCGCGCAAATGACCGCGGCGGAGATCACCGCCGCCAAGGACGCGATCGCCAGAATGAAGCTGCCGCTCGATCTGGTGCGCACGCGCCGCCTCGCGCCGCACCGTCACGGCCACATGATCGACATCCGCCGCACGCTGCGCTCGAGCATGAAGGCGGGCGGGGCGGTGATTGACCTGAAATATCTCGGCCGCCGCGAAAAGGAACCGCCGGTCGTGGCGCTCTTGGATATTTCCGGCTCGATGAGCCAATACACCCGGCTGTTCCTGCATTTCCTCCATGCCGTGACCGACGCGCGCAAGCGCGTGACGACCTTCCTATTCGGTACGCGGCTGACCAATGTGACGCGGGCGCTGCGCGAGCGCGACCCGGACGAGGCGCTCGCCGCCTGTTCGGCCCATGTCACCGACTGGTCCGGCGGCACGCGGATTGCGTCGTCGCTGCATGCCTTCAACAAGCACTGGGCGCGGCGGGTGCTGACGCAGGGCGCGGTGGTG
>JBFWZV010000025.1:0-47887 GCA_050184975.1 Pseudolabrys sp.
AGTTTAGGAACAGGGACGGCCGGACAGATCGGTTCCGGCCACGAGAGGACTACGAATGGGCAAGGAAGCCACCCGCGTCCGGCGTCGCGAGCGCAAGAACATCGCTTCGGGCATCGCGCATGTGAACGCGTCGTTCAATAACACCATGATCACCATCTCCGACGCGCAGGGCAACACCATTGCCTGGTCGTCGGCGGGGACCATGGGTTTCAAGGGCTCGCGCAAGTCGACGCCCTATGCCGCGCAGGTCGCGGCGGAGGACGCTGCCAAGAAGGCACAGGAACACGGCATGCGGACGCTCGAAGTCGAGGTGTCCGGGCCGGGATCGGGGCGTGAGTCGGCGCTGCGCTCGTTGCAGTCGTCGGGTTTCACCATCACCTCGATCCGTGACGTCACGGCCATCCCGCACAATGGCTGCCGGCCGCGCAAGCGCCGGCGCGTCTGATTTTCGATTGCGGCGGGCTGTGCGTCCGCCGTTACCAGATTGTCTCCCACTCGGCTGTGGGACCGCGCGGCCAAGACCGCGTCACAGGATAGGTGAACACGTGATCCAGAAAAATTGGCAGGAACTGATCAGGCCGAACAAGTTGCAGGTCACGGCGGGCGGCGATCCCTCGCGCACGGCGACCATGATCGCCGAGCCGCTCGAGCGCGGCTTCGGCGTGACGCTCGGTAACGCGCTGCGGCGCGTGCTGTTGTCGTCGCTGCAAGGCGCGGCGGTGCAGTCGGTGCATATCGACGGCGTGCTGCATGAGTTCTCCTCGATCGCCGGCGTGCGCGAGGACGTCACCGACATCGTGCTGAACATCAAGGACATCGCCATCAAGATGCAGGGCGAGGGCCCCAAGCGCATGGTGGTGAAGAAGCAAGGACCCGGCACCGTGACAGCCGGCGACATCCAGACGGTCGGCGATGTTGTCGTGCTCAATCCGGATCTCGTGCTGTGTACCCTCGACGACGGCGCGGAAATCCGCATGGAGTTCACCGTCAATACCGGCAAGGGCTATGTCGCCGCCGAGCGCAACCGCCCGGAAGACGCGCCGATCGGTCTCATTCCGGTCGACAGCCTGTATTCGCCGGTGCGCAAGGTGTCCTACAAGGTCGAGAACACCCGCGAGGGCCAGATCCTCGACTACGATAAGCTGACGCTCACCGTCGAAACCAACGGCGCCATCACGCCGGATGACGCGCTCGCCTATGCCGCGCGCATCCTCCAGGACCAGCTCAACGTGTTCGTCAATTTCGAGGAGCCGCGCAAGGAACAGGCCGTGGAGTCGATCCCGGACCTCGCCTTCAACCCGGCCTTCCTCAAGAAGGTGGACGAGCTGGAGCTGTCGGTCCGCTCGGCGAACTGCCTGAAGAACGACAACATCGTCTATATCGGCGATCTGGTGCAGAAGTCGGAAGCGGAGATGCTGCGCACGCCGAACTTCGGCCGCAAGTCGCTCAACGAGATCAAGGAAGTGCTGGCGCAGATGGGCCTCCATCTCGGCATGGAAGTGCCGGGCTGGCCGCCGGAGAACATCGAAGAGCTCGCCAAGCGCTTCGAGGATCACTACTAGTCTTTTCGTTGCGGCCGAGAGGCCGCGACGTTTCGGGCGAACGCAGGAAGCCCACCTGAGCAACGACCGACGGACCGTCGGGACATGAAGAAGGAAGCGTAAGATGCGTCACGGCAAGGTTCATCGGAAGTTCAACCGCACGGCGGAGCATCGCAAGGCGATGTTCGCGAACATGTGCGCGGCGCTCATCAAGCACGAGCAGATCGTCACCACGCTGCCGAAGGCGAAGGATCTTCGCCCGGTCGTTGAGAAGCTCGTGACGCTCGGCAAGAAGGGCGGGCTGCATGCGCGCCGCCAGGCAGTCGCCCAGATCCGCGACGTCGCCATGGCCAAGAAGCTCTTCGAGGTACTGGGTCCGCGCTACAAGGACCGCAACGGCGGTTACACCCGCATCATGAAAGCGGGTTTCCGCTATGGCGACAATGCGCCGCTCGCGGTGATCGAGTTCGTCGACCGCGACGAGGCGGCCAAGGGTCTCGACTCCGGCCCCGTTCAGGAAAAGAAGGTCGAAGCGGAAGAGGCCGCTCCCGCGTAATGCGCGGCCGCATCAAGACATTCGCAAAGGCGGCGCTCGGCGCCGCCTTTTTGCTGTGTGCTGGTATTTCGATGCCGCAGGCCGCCGAGCGCGACCCCAATCAGGCGCTGATCGTTGCCGCGATCCGGGGCGATGCAGCCGCCGTTGCGCGCGCGCTGAAGGAGGGTGCCACCGTCGACGTACGCGACAATCGCGGCCGCACCGCGCTCCTGATCGCCACCCACCGCAACGATCCGGCGATGGCGCGCGTGCTGATCGAAGCCGGCGCCAACGTCAACATCAAGGACAATATCGAGGATAGCCCGTTCCTTTATGCGGGGGCGGAAGGCCGTAACGAGATTCTCAAGCTGATCCTCGACACTGGCAGGGCCGACCTCAAAAGCACCAATCGCTATGGCGGCACCGCGCTCATCCCCGCCGCCCATCACGGCCATTCGGACACGGTGAAGCTCCTGCTGCGCACCGGGATCGATAAGGACCACGTCAACAAGCTCGGCTGGACCGCGCTGCTGGAGGCTGTGATCCTCGGCGACGGCGGGGCTACCTATGTCGAGATCGTCCGGCTGCTGGTAAAGGCGAAAGCGAACTTGAGTATCGCCGACCGCGACGGCGTCACGCCGCTCGCCCATGCGCAGAAGCGCGGCTACGCGGCGATTGCCAAAATTCTTCAGGACGCCGGCGCGCGGCAATAATCAGGTTTTCGGCAGCAATTCGTTGACTGCGCGGTTCGCCGCGTCGATCGCGCTGTGCGCATAGGCGCTCCACTCGGAGTCCGAATTGGCAATCGCGACGTGACCGGCCTTGCGCCGCGCCAGCGCCGCGTTGACCAGAAACTCATCGGGCTTGTCGAACAGCGAGTTCTCGCCATAGGCGTAGCCATGCGCCCAGCGGTTGACCGTGATCGCGGCAATGTCGCGACCGCTCGAGAAGCCGCCCGCACCCAGCATGCGGTCGAGATCGTCGCGGATATGCTTTTCGATCTGCTCGAAACTCATGTCGAGCAGCTTCTGGCGGCCGATGCGGAACTGGTCGCGCGCCTCGAGCCCTTGGTGCGGTTCGCCCGGAACATGCACCATGTGGATGCAGATCGGTTTCGCGGGTTCGCGCGGGTGGCGGTAGCCGCCTAGATCGACCGGGTAGTCGAGCTTGACGCGGCAATGGAACGACATCGGTGCCAAAATTTCGTGAACTTTGAGTTTCGCCCAGGGTTTCCAGTCGCGCGTGACGACGTTGGTATAAACGAGCGGCGCCTTGACATTCATGGCGAGCGCATTGCGCTGATCCTGCGACAGTTCCGGCATCATGTAGGGGATGGCCATGTTGAAGCAGGCGAGCACGACGTGACTGGCGCCCGCGCGGATCACCTTGCCATCGCGGACGTAGACGATCTCGGCGCCGAGCCGCTGATTCTTGACGTTGATACAGGTCGAATTCAGCCGGACGCGGACCGGTGCGCCATCCCGGTCGAGGGCGCCGTAATCGAATTTTGCGCGGACGATGTCGTCCATCCCCTTGATCTTCGCTTTCGCGACGCCGGGCACGAGATCGCGGACCAGCAGTCGGGCGATCGCCGCGTTGCCGTCGGGAAAATGGTAGATATAGGGCTCGGTCAGTTCGGCGTTCTGCTCGTGCGGCAGGCCGAGGCCGGCAAAGCCGGGGTAGCCGGTTTCCATCGCGGCGTGGGCGGAGACGGCGTCACAGCCGAGCGCGAAAAAATCGAGCGTGCGGCCCTGAAAGCAGTTGGCGACCTCTTCGCCGACGCCGCATATCTTCATGAGATAGTCGCGGTAGCTGGTCGACTTGAGCAGCTTGATCTTGTCCGCGGCGCTTTTGCCGGCGAGCGGGTCGGTCTTCTGTTCGAACAAGCCGATCAGCTCGGCCTTGCTCTTGCCGGAGACCGGAAACCCGGCAATGAACTCGCGCAGCGGCTTTGCGTTGAGCAGTTCCGGGGTCAGGTCGTCGGCCACCATCGTCATCGGGTCGCCGGTGACCAGGGCGTCACGGCCGAAGGTCTCTTTCGGAAAGAACACCGCGCGCGAGAGGCCGAGCGTGGGATAGAACTTGCGGTCGAACGCCGTCTCGAAGCGCTCGACCCTGATGCCGAGCCGGCGGATCAGTCGCTTGGCGATCGGGCTGAATTCGGCTTTCGGGGATTGCAGCGACTCACTGCCGCCGTAGCCGAGGATGAATTGACCGTCGACCGTAAACTCGTTGCGCTTGGCGTGGCCGCCGAAATCGTCGTGATTATCGAGGACGAGGATGCGCGCCTTACGGCCGGCGCGTTCACGATAGAACCAGGCCGCGGCCAGGCCGCTGATGCCGCCGCCGACCACGATGAGATCGTAGGATTCGCTGACCGGCACGCCATCGAGCTTGAAGGTCTCGCCGTCGCGCAGCTTGTGCGCCACTTCGAACGAACCCGGGTGATGGCCGCGCAGGCCGGTCAGGGCCGGCGGGTAGGGTGCGGATGTCGCCGCCAGCAGCTGCGCAGCGGGTGTTAATCCCGATGCCACCGTCAGGGCGACGCCGTTGAGGAAATCACGGCGGTTGATTCCATCGGTCATGACGGCACGAATCCGTGAGGGCGGGCGTGCCGAGCGTATCGAGCGATCCGGCGTCCGACAATCAAAGCTGCACCGGCCGGGCATTCTCGCCGGCCGGGCTGCAATTCAAAGTGGAAGGATCAGGTTTCCGCCCGCCGCCACGGCGCGATGCGCTTCTCCACCCATTTGAGGCCGGAGGTCAGCGACACGCCGAGGAACATCAGCAGGATCACCGGGACGAAGGTTTTGTCCATCTCGAACAGGTTGGCGTACTTCGTCACCATGAAGCCGAGGCCGGAGATCGTGGTGTAGAACTCGGCGATGATCATGCCGACCAGGCCACGGCCGATCGCAAGCCGGATGCCGGCGGCGATATAGGGCAACGCGAATGGCAACAGAACATCGACCCACATCGCCCGTTCGCTCGAGCGGAACGAGCGCGCGACTTCGAGCAGGTTGCGGTCGCATTCGCGGACACCTTGGTAGGTGTTGATGATGATCGGGAACACCGCGAACAGGAACACGACGATGATCTTGGCCTTGAGATAGATGCCGAACCACAGGACGAGGATCGGCACCAGCGCCACCATCGGCGTCGCATAAAGCGCGTTGATCGGCAGGTCGAGCGCCCAGTCGAGCGGGCGGATGCGCGCCATCGCCACCGCGAGCGGGATGCCGACGATGATCGCGAACGACAAACCGTAGGTCAGCACCTCGAGGCTTTGCGCCAGGAAATACAGCAGTTCGCCGTTCATCAGCGTCGTGTAGAAGGCCAGCGCGATTTTCGAGGGATAGGAGAAGAAAATCGGATCGACGAACGGACCGAGGCTCTCCCAGATCAGCAGGATGACGGCAAGAAAGCCGTAGCGCCAGAACGCGGGGCGATCCCGCAGCGAGAACGAGGGCGGGGCCGCGGGCTTCGCCCGTGCCGCAACGTCGGTACCTGTGATGCTGCTCATCGCCTTTGGGTCTCGATGCCCGTGTGTGGCGCTGCGCGGCGCCGGGAAGATCAGCGGACGGCCCCGAGGCCGCCCGCCTGTGATCGCAGGACTAGAACGCCTTGGTCGGACAGACCGGACCGGTCCACTCGCCGAGCGAAGCGATCGCTTTCTTCGCGAACGAGGCGTCGATCAGGTCTTCGTGCTTCGGCGTCTTGCCTTTCTCGATGTTTCCGACCTTCGTCATCAGATCGGCCGTGAAGTCGAAACGCTCGGCGCCGAGGCCGGTGTTGGCATCCCAGATGCACTCCTTGACCATGAAGTCGAGCGCCTGCTCGACGATGCTCTGCGGCATCCCGGTGTGCTTGACCAGGATCGGAATAACCTTGGCGCGGTCGGTATAGATCGTGCGCACCGCGGCGATCTTCGCCTTGGTGAAAGCCTCGATCTGCTTGGCCTTGTCCTTCAGCGTCTTTTCGGTCGCCGCGTCGGTCAGGTAGAGCGCCTTGGGCTGAAGCTCCCACATGCGGGCGATGGCGTGCAGGCTCGGCACCTTGCTCTTGGCCAGCATTTCCTGTTCGACATGCAGGATTGCGGTATCGACCTGGTTTGCGACCAGCGCCGGCACGTCGTCGGTCGCGATCGAGACGAAGTTGACTTCCTTTGGATCGATCTTGGCGGCACGCAGCACCGCCTTGCTGTTGATGTCGGCGAAGCCGCCCGGCTGCTGAATGCCGATGCGCTTGCCCTTAAGATCGGCCATTGTCTTGACGTTGTCACGCACGACCATCGAGGCGACGTTGCGCGGCGTGCTGACGAGGAAGGCGCGCGCCGGCGAGCCTTTGGCCTTGCCGATGATCATGACGGCGCCGGGCGCCATTGCGATGTCGATATTGCCGGCGAGCATCGCACGGTAGACTTTCACGCCGCCGTCGAGTGCGATCGTCTTGACCGTGATGCCTTCCTTTTTGAACAGGCCGAGATCCTGCGCCAGGATTACCGGCATGTGAATGATGTTCGGTGGGGTGGTCGGCATTCCGACCGTCAGGTCTTGCGCCGATGCCTGCTGGCCGGGCACGACGAACGCCGCTGCCGCGAGCAGCGTGGCAAACGAAACACGACGAATAGTCATGAACTCCTCCCTGTTTCCATTCTTGCTCGTCGGCCCACTGCGGCACGCATCATTCGCCGTCGATGCAGCGGGCTTCGTCGAGCAAATCCCTGGCGTTCCGATCTTGTCGCAGGCCGGTTGGGCAGCGCTGCGGGCCGGATATCGACACGGATGATGCCAGAATACCAGAACGCTTTCGAGTCGGCCCACTACGCCGCAGTGCGGAAATTTATCGAAGACGCTGGGAATAATTTTCCATGACGACATTGTCGGCCATGACGACGACAGTTCGTTCGGGTTATGGTGCCGCCACAATCTCGTCGCGCATTCCGGGGGGTAACATGCTGAAGGCTTTGGCAATTGGCGGAACGATTTTCACAATACTGAATTCGGGCGCGTTGGCGCAGGACAAGGCCCTGATCCAGCGCGGCGATTACCTCGTCAACACGGTTCTGACCTGCGGCAATTGCCATACCCCCAAGGGGCCGCAGGGCGACGTGATGGACAAAGCGTTCTCGGGATTTCTGCGCTTCAACGAGCCGCCATTCGACGTGACGGCCTCGAACATCACGCAGGACAAGGAAACCGGCATTGGCAACTGGACCGATGCGCAGATCAAGACGCTCATCCGCAAGGGCGTGCGGCCGAACGGCACCAAGATCGCCGCGGTAATGCCGACTGGATTTTACGAAATCATGACCGAGCGCGATCTCGACGCGGTGGTCGCCTACATGCGCACCATCAAACCAATCAAGAACAAGGTGCCCGATCCGATCTACAAGATTCCGGTGCCGCGCACCGAGGTTCCGGGTGGCGACAAGCCGTATACCGAGGCGATGCTCAACGACAAGCTGAAGAGGGGATTCTACCTCGTCACGATCGCGCATTGCATCGAGTGCCACTCGCCACTGACGCCGAAGGGCATCGATATCGTCAATCAGGGCGGCAAGGGCGGCTTCGAGTTCCACGGCCCCTGGGGCACCTCGGTCTCGCGCAACATCACCTCGAGCAAGACCAAAGGGATCGGCAGCTGGACCGATGCCGAGATCAAGCGCGCGATCACGCAAGGGGTGAGCAAGGACGGCAGCAAGCTCAAGCCGCCGATGGGCTATCCGTATTATGCGAAGATGACGCCGGACGATCTCGACGCCATCGTCGCTTATGTCCGGACGCTGCCGCCCAAGGAGTAGGCCAGCCCTTCAATTCGCCGGAAATGGGGCCTATATCTCACCGGTCACGGGCTGAGAATCGGGTTCCCGAATGCACCATCGCCGGATTGTCCTGGGGCTTGCCGCGCTGCTGGCTGCGGCGGCCGTCTTGCCTGCCGGGGCGCAGAGCCGCCGCGTTCCGGCGCCCGGCGAGGTGCGGTTGTCCTATGCGCCCGTCGTCCAGCGTGTCGCGCCCGCGGTGGTCAACGTCTACGCCGCCAAGCTGGTCCAGAATCGCAATCCGCTGTTCGAGGATCCAATTTTCCGCCGCTTCTTCGGCGGGCCGCAGGGGCCGCAGAACCAGATTCAACGTTCGCTCGGCTCCGGCGTGATCGTCGAGGCGACGGGCCTTATCGTCACTAATAACCACGTCATCGAAGGCGCCGACGAGATCAAGGTGTCGCTCGCCGACAAGCGCGAATTCGACGCCGCGGTGGTGCTGAAGGACGCCCGCACCGATCTCGCGGTTCTGCGGATTGCCGGCGCGCGCGAGCGCTTTCCGTCACTCGAGTTTGCTGATTCCGAGACGCTTCAGGTCGGCGACCTTGTGTTGGCGATCGGCAATCCGTTCGGCGTCGGGCAGACCGTCACCCACGGCATCGTCTCGGCGGTAGCGCGCACCCAGGTCGGCATCAGCGACTACCAGTTCTTCATCCAGACCGACGCTGCGATCAATCCGGGCAATTCCGGCGGCGCGCTGGTCGATCTGACCGGCAAGCTCGTTGGCATCAACACCGCGATTTTCTCGCGCTCCGGCGGCTCGCAGGGTGTGGGCTTCGCCATTCCCGCCAATATGGTGCGTGTTGTCGTGAACTCCGCCCAATCCGGCGGCAAGGCGGTCAAGCGGCCGTGGCTCGGCGCTCGGCTCCAGCCGCTCAATGCCGAGATTGCCGAAAGTCTCGGCCTCAAGCGTCCTGCCGGCGCGCTGATCGCGAGCGTCGTGCCGAAAGGGCCGGCGGAATCGGCGGGTCTGAAGGCCGGCGACGTGATCGTCTCGGTCGATGGTCAGATGGTCGACGATCCAAATGCCTTCGATTACCGCTTCGGCACCAAGCCGCTCGGTGGCAACGCCAGTCTCGGCGTGCTGCGCGCGGGCCGTGAGACCGTCGCCACCGTCGCGCTACGCACCGCGCCGGACTTTCCGCGCGACGAGATCGTGATCCGTGCCCGCTCGCCGTTCCTCGGCGCCAAGATCGCCAATCTCTCGCCGGCGCTGGCCGACGAATTGCAGCTTGAGGCGACGACCGAGGGTGTCGCAATTCTCGACGTCGACAATGGCTCGATCGCGCGCAGCGTCGGTTTTCAGCGCGGGGACGTGATCGCCGAAGTCAACGGCGAGAAGATCGGCAAGACGCGCGATCTTGCGCGCGCCGCGGCGTCCGGCGCGCGGGTCTGGCGCATCACGGTGATGCGCCGCGGTCAGTCGATCTCGCTGGTGCTTGGGGGATGAGCCCGCGCCCGCGAGCGGCCGGAGGCAAAGGCGGGCCGACGCTGTTTGCCACCGCCGGCCTCGACCGCGATGCGCCGCGTCCGCTCGCCGACAAGCTGCGGCCGACCCAGCTTTCAGAGGTGGTCGGACAGGATCATCTCCTGGGTCCGGATGGGGTGCTGACGCGTATGCTCGCCACCCGCTCGCTCGGCTCGCTCGTCTTCTGGGGTCCGCCGGGCACCGGCAAGACCACGGTGGCGCGGCTGTTAGCGCAGGCAACCGACCTCTACTTCGAGCAGATTTCAGCGATCTTCACCGGCGTCGCCGACCTCAAGAAAGTGTTCGAGGAGGCCCGCGCCCGGCGCGAGACCGGCAAGGGCACGCTGCTGTTCGTCGACGAGATCCACCGCTTCAACCGGGCGCAGCAGGACTCGTTTCTGCCAGTGATGGAGGACGGCACCATCGTCCTCGTTGGCGCCACCACCGAGAACCCTTCCTTCGAGCTCAACGCGCCGCTGCTGTCGCGCGCTCGCGTACTCGTATTCAGGTCGCTCGACGCCACTGCGATCGAGAAGCTGCTGGCGCGTGCCGAGACGCTGGAGGGCCGCAAACTCCCGCTCAATGATGAGGCGAGGGCGGCCTTGACCCGTATGGCCGACGGCGACGGCCGCGCTTCACTGACGCTTGCGGAAGAGATCTGGCGGGCCGCGCGCAAGGACGAGATTTTCACCGCCGCGCAATTGCAGGAGATCGTCCAGCGCCGGGCGCCGATCTACGACAAGTCGCAGGACGGTCACTACAATCTCATCAGCGCGCTGCACAAGTCGGTGCGGGGCTCCGACCCGGATGCCGCACTCTATTATCTTGCCCGCATGTTCGATGCCGGCGAACCGCCGCTCTATATTGCACGCCGCGTTGTGCGCATGGCGATCGAGGATATCGGGCTCGCCGACCCGCAGGCGCTGGTCGTGGCGAACGCCGCCAAGGATGCCTTCGATTTTCTGGGCTCGCCGGAGGGTGAACTCGCCATCGCCGAGGCGGTGCTCTATTGCGCCACCGCGCCGAAGTCGAATGCCGCCTACAAAGCCTATGGCGCGGCGATGCGCACCGCGAAGGAAGCCGGCTCGCTGGTGCCGCCCAAGCACATTCTCAATGCGCCGACCAACCTGATGAAGGACGAGGGCTATGGCCGCGGCTATGCCTACGACCACGATCAGGAGGAGGCGTTTTCGGGGCAGAACTACTTCCCCGAAGCGCTGCCGCGCCGAACCTTCTACGACCCGCCCGAGCGCGGATTCGAGCGCGAGATCAGGAAACGGCTCGATTATTGGGCCAAGCTGCGCCGCGAGCGCAGCGGCGAGGGTTGATACGATGCCGCCTCATGTCGCGCGCGATGAGGGGCGGCTAACCGGTGAAGACCTTGATGACTTGCGCTATGACCGGTGGTGACACGATAGCCGCGAGGCGTAGCACGCGCGTGATGTTTTCCTTGCTGAAGCCAAACCATTCATCCTTGTCGCTGCCGGCCTCGCCCATTTCCCAGAGATAGGGCGGATAGAGCGCGACCGCTGGCGGGACATAGAGCGCGGCAAGCGCCAACGAGAGCACAACGGACCAATAGGCATTGATCGCGTTTGCGACGTCCGCATAGATTTTCGCTGGCTCGCTGCCGGATTCGATGCCGCCGAGCGCGGCCAGTCCGACGTCGAAGCGTATTTTCGCTGTCACCATTGAAACCAGCAATACGCCGGTCGCGAAGAACAGGCTAGTACGGACAATCGTCATCCGCTGAATGGCCGGCCCCTTGTCCTCTGCGGTCGCAGGCCGGCGCGGCGGTACGTTCGGAGCGCTGGTCGCGGCGGCGGCGCATGTGACGGCGGCGACGGCGAATGCGAGATAGGTGGCGAAACCGAGAATGCGTCCATCCCAGTCAAACGGTGACGCCGACGGGATGTTGATGAAGAACAGCGAAATCTCCGGATGAACGCTCGCCAATCCCGCGCGTTTGAAAAGGGTGACGGTGGTCGTGTCGTCGACAACACCCCGGCTGATCAGACAGAGCGATGCAATCGCCAGAGCGGCCACGAGCAGCAGTTTGACATGGCTCGGCATGCGGCGATCTTTGTTGGCAAGCGGACCGCGCAGCATGGACAGCGAATACCAAAGTGACGCCACCGCGGCTGCAACTGTGAACGCCGCTGCAACCGCATAGTGGTAAAGCGCGACGACGGTTTTCGGGGTCTTGGGCGACGTCGTCTGCGGCCACTCTTTGATGAATTCGGCCATCGAATTGCGGGGCACGAGGAATTCGACCCAAATCTGAGGCAGTAGTGCTGCGGCCACAGGCAGCGCCGACAGGATCACGCAAAAGACGATATTGCTTGCGAAACGATCAGTGGATGGTTGATTTGCGGCCGGCGATTTGGCCATCTGCGCCTCCGTCACCGAACATCTTGAGCCGGCATGCCGGGCGGCGGATTTTACGGGGGGCGCCGTCTACGATGCAACTTTTGATTGAGCCAAAGTGATGGACGAGGGGCAAATGGAGCAGCCAGGGCGACAGCCCCGCTCCAAACACGGACTTGCATTCGAGCTCGGCACGAAGCTGCGCCGGGAGCGCAGCGGTGAGGACGACGCATGAGACGGGGTCGTCAAGGACCGCGTCAGCCCGGCGGCGGCCGGCGAGAGGCCGGTCCGAAACATCGTGGCGGGCAGGATCGCCGCGAGGCCGGCTTTCGCGGCAAAGGCCCCGGCAAAGGTCCGCACAAGGGTCCGAACAAGGGCCCGAGCAAAGGACCGAACAAGGGACCGCGTGGCAAATTCGGCCGACGTCCCGAGCCGCGCGCGGAACGGACGCCGGAGGTGGAGCGTCCCGCGCCGCCGCCCCGCAAGCCGCCGCCGGCCTTCGAAGCCTCGACCGGCGTGCAGACCGTCTATGTTTCCGCCGACGAGCACAACATGAGGCTCGACCGCTTCTTCGAGGCGCGGTTTCCCGGCCTGTCGTTCAGCCATATCCAGCGTATCATTCGCAAAGGCGAGGTGCGGGTGAACGGCAAGCGGTCGGAGCCGAAAGCGCGCATCGAAAAGGGCCACGCTATCCGCATTCCGCCCTTGAAGCTCGAAAAGCCGGAACCGCGCGAGGATGCGCCCGCCGCGCTCAAGGATCGCGCGTTCCTCCAGTCGATCACGCTGTACGAAGACGATGACGTGATGGTGCTGAACAAGCCGATGGGTCTTGCGGTCCAAGGCGGCTCCGGAACCACGCGCCATGTCGATGGTATGCTGGCAGCGCTGAAAGGAGCGGGACGCGACGCGCAGCGGCCACGACTCGTCCACCGGCTCGACAAGGATACCGCGGGCTGTCTGCTGATCGCGAAGACCCGTTTTGCCGCCGCCGCGCTCGGTGAATCCTTTCGCCACCGCTCGACCCGCAAGATCTACTGGGCGCTGGTTGCCGGCGTGCCCAAGCCCAAGCAGGGTCGCATCTCGACTTTTCTCACGAAAGAACAGGAAGCCGAAGACTCCTTCATGCGGATCGCAAAGCATGGGGAAGACGACGCAAGCCATGCCGTGACCTATTACGCGGTCGTTGAGACTGCGGCGCAGAAGCTCGCCTGGCTGTCGCTGAAGCCGGTGACGGGCCGCACCCACCAGCTTCGCGTTCATATGGCACATATCGGCAACCCGATCGTCGGCGATCCGAAATACTTCAATATCGAAAACTGGGAATTGCCCGGCGGCATCCAGAACCGGCTGCATCTGCTGGCGCGCCGCATCGTGGTGCCGCATCCGCGCGATCCGAACAAAGTGATCGACGTGTCCGCGCCGCTGCCGGACCACATGCAGCAGTCGTGGAATCTGCTCGGATTCGACCTCTCGCGCTACGATCCGATCGAGGACGCGCCGGAGGAATAGGCGCGCTCACCGCGCTCACACCAGCTGAATACCGCCGTCGAGTTCGAGATCGATACCGTTGATTGCCTTGTTGTCCAGGAGCGCGAACACGCCCTCGATGACGTCCTGCGTCATCGCGAGACGCTTGGTTGGCGTCTTTGCTGCCATTGCATCGACGACCGGGTTGGGTCCCTTGGCCAGAATACTTTTCCAGGTCGGCGAGTCGAGCACGAGGCCGGGCGAGATGCAGTTGACCCGGATCGGCGCAAGCTCGACCGCCATGGTCTTGGTCATGCCGACCACGCCGCCATTGACGGTCGAGATCATGGTCGAGCCCGGATAGGGATTGGTCTTCGACACGCCGGCGAACAGCACGATGGAGGAGGTGGGTTTCAGCCGTGGCAGCGCGGCGCTCACCGCTTCGACATAGCCGACCAGCTTCACCCGCACGAGCCGCTCGGCTTCCTTGACGTTGAAGTCCTTGACCGTGGTGGCGAGCCGCATGATCGCGGTGATGACGAGATGGTCGATCGGCGGACCCTCGCGCAGCGCGGGCGCAATCGACGCAGAATCTTCGAGGTCGATGTGAACGCCGGTCACGCCTGCGCCAATGCTCTTGGCGACGTCGGCAGCGCGTTCGGCGCCACGGCCGGCAATCGTCACCTTGCAGCCGGCGGCATACGCGGCCCTGGCGATATCGAGGCCGAGTGCCGAGGTACCGCCGATCACGACGATGTGGGAATTGGCGGTAGGCATTGCTGGTCTCCTATGACTTTGTCTTCGGTGCAAGATTGTTGCGAATGACGCGCGCCACCACCGACCAGTCCTCGTCGGCATAGCCTTGCGCCAGCGCCTGCACCAGATGATCGCGGACGACGCTTGCGCTCGGCATTGGCATGTCGACCAGTTCGGCTGCTTCCATGACGAGCCGGACGTCCTTGAGGCCGAGCGGCACCACGAAGTTCGCCGGCTTGAAGCTGTCCTGTGCAATGAGCCTGCCATAGGCCTTGTAGGGCGGAGCGGCAAACTGCGAACTGCTGAAGAACTCGTAGAAGTCGTTCGGTTCGACGCCGTAGCGGCCGGTCAGCGCGAAGGCCTCGCTCATCGCCTCGATGGCGGATATCGACAGGAAATTGACTGCGAGTTTCACCGCCGTTGCCGCGACTGGATCGTCGCCGAACACGAACGTGCGCTGTCCGATCGCCTCGAACAGCGGCTGACAGCGCGCAAGGCCCTCCTTGGGGCCGGCGGCGATGACGAACAGTTTGCGTGCCGCCGCCATGTCGACGGCGCGGCCGAGCACCGGCGCGGCAACGAACAGGCGTCCTCGCGCGGTGTGTGCCTCGATCAGCCGCCGCGTGGTCGGAATGCCCATGGTCGTGCTCGACATATGGATGCAGGTCTTCGGCAGTATGTCGATCAGACCCTGCTCGAAGAACAACGCCTCTTCGGCGACGCCGTCGGAAATGCAGGTCACCAGCACATCGACGTCGCCGATGTCGGCCGGTGAACTGACGATGGTAGCGCCGGCATCCTTGAGCGGCTTCGCCTTCTCCGGCGTGCGGTTATAGGCCGTCAGCGCATGACCATCCTTGAGGATGTTCATCGCGACCGGCGCGCCCATGATGCCGAGACCGATAAATCCGATTTTCATCGCCCACCGCGCGGCTTGAAGAAATGTCCGGCGCAGGATATCAGGCGCTGGCCGGAGCGCCGAGGGTGCGGCTCGCCTTGTCGAGGATCGCCATGTCGTCGGCGGATAGTTTAAGGGCCGGCGCTTTCATGATGTCGGAGAGCTGTGCCACCGAGGTTGCCGAGACAATCGGCGCCGTAATCAGCGGATTGGCGATCACCCAGGCAAGCGAGACCTGCGTCTGGGTCGCATCGTGGCGCTTCGCAACCGTGTCCAGCGCGGCTAGGATCCTCATTCCGCGCATGTCGAAATAGCGCTTGAGCCGTCCGCCACGGCCCGGATGTTGCCCGGCTTCCTCCTTGGAGCGGTACTTGCCGGTGAGAAAGCCCGCGGCGAGCGCGTAGAAGGAGATGACCCCAATCCCCTCGCGCCGGCAGATCGGGGCGTATTCGGTCTCGAATTCGTTGCGGTCCGACAGATTATAGAGTGGCTGCAGGCTCTCGTAGCGCGGGATGCCGAGTTGCTTGCTGGCCGCGAGGGATGCCTCAAATCGCTCCGGCGTCAGATTGGAGGCGCCGATCGCGCGGACCTTGCCGGCCTTGATCAGCTTCGCATAGGCCTCCAGCGTTTCCTCGACCGGCGTTATGTCGTCGTCGAAATGCGTCTGGTAGAGGTCGATGCGGTCGGTTTTGAGTCGCTTCAGCGACCCCTCTGCCGAACGAATGATGTAGTCGGCTTTAAGGCAGCGTCCTTCGCCCATGTCCTCGCCGAGCTTGGTCGCGATCATCACCTTGTCGCGCTTGCCGTTCTTGGCGACCCAGTTGCCGATTACCGTTTCGGATTCGCCGCCGACATGACCTTTGACCCAGCGCGAATAGCTGTCGGCGGTATCGATCGCCGAAAAGCCGGCATCGACGAAAGCATCGAGCAGGGCGAACGAGGTCGGCTCGTCGACATTCCAGCCGAACACATTGGTGCCGAGCACCAGCGGGGCGATGGAAATGCCCGAGCGGCCGAGGGGGCGGAGTTGCATGGTTTGGCTTCTATCCTGTCATGCCCGGCTTTATGCCGGGCATCCACGTCTTCGAGCCACTTGTAAAGACGTGGATGGCCGGGACAAGCCCGGCCATGACGTGAAAGAAAGAATTATGACAGCTACCGCAAACTCGCGTTAATCGCGTCCAACGCCTTCTGGCCGGGGCAGAGGTCTTTCTCGCCGAGCGTGTTGAGTGGCGCCTTCACCGTGCGCAGATGGGCGTGCAGATCTTCCGCTTCCTTTTCAACATAGAGCAGCCCGGTGACGATCTGGCCTTTGGCGGCGTGATGCTGGAGGAAGCCGAGCGCGGCGGTACGGTCATGCACGTCGTAGTCGGCGGCGAGCTTGCGCAGCGCGAGCTTGGAGCCGTCATGCTGCTCGACCACCTCGACGCTGCCGGGCTCGTATTTCACCTCGATCGGCATGCGGCCGGAGATGACGTCGAGCCGGTTCACCGCCTCGTTGTGCTCGCGCACGAAGTCGAAGCTCTTGGTCGAGCCGGCGTGGTTGTTGAAGGCGACGCAAGGCGAGATCACGTCGATGAACGCCGCGCCTTGATGCGCAATCGCCGCCTTGATGACCGGCACCAGCTGATGCTTGTCGCCGGAGAACGAGCGGGCGACGAACGAAGCGCCAAGTTGCAGCGCCATGGCGACGAGGTCGATCGAATTGTCGGTGTTGATCATGCCGCGCTTCGACTTCGAGCCGCGGTCGGCGGTCGCCGAGAATTGACCCTTGGTCAGCCCGTACACGCCGTTGTTCTCGACGATATAGACCATGTTGACGCCGCGGCGCAGGCAATGCGCGAACTGACCCAAGCCGATCGAGGCCGAGTCGCCGTCGCCCGACACGCCGAGATAGAGGAGATCGCGGTTGGCGAGGTTGGCGCCGGTCAGGACCGAGGGCATGCGGCCGTGCACGGAGTTGAAGCCGTGCGAATTGCCGAGGAAGTAGGTCGGCGTCTTCGACGAGCAGCCGATGCCGGAAATCTTGGCGACGCGGTGCGGCTCGATCGACAGCTCGAAACACGCCTGGATGATCGCGGCAGTGATCGAGTCGTGGCCGCAGCCGGCGCACAGTGTCGACACCGTGCCTTCGTAATCGCGATGGGTGTAGCCGAGCTCGTTTTTCGGCAGGCCCGGATGATGGAATTTCGGCTTGGTGATGTAGGTCATGACGGCACCGAATCTACGCAAATTCGCCCGTAATTTCCAGTGCTTATGGGGATAGCCCGTGCTGCGGCGCGGTACCCCGTGCCGCCGTTCACCCTGCCGCCGTGCCGTCGTCGGCCGTAATCGACCGTTCGGAATTTATCGGATACGGTCGGCGCCAATGCCGCGGTTCGCAAAATCTGCGGCGAAACCACGATCTCCCCGGTAGGACCGACATGAATCTGGCGCTGGTTGCCCGCTCGGCCAAGAACGCGCTTTCGCGGGTGGAAACCAACGTCAACCGCGCCGCCGGCCGCCAGTTCGTGCCGGTGCAGGACGACCTCATCGCCATCGAGGCGACCAGCGTCTGCAATCTGGACTGTTGTTTCTGCGCCTATCCGAAGAAGTCGACGCCCAAGATCACGATGAAGACCGACACCTTCCTCGACTATGTCGGCCAGGCGATCGACATGGGCTACCGGCGCTTCATCCTGACGCCGAATACCGGCGACGTCTTCATGGACCGGCACCTGTTCGAGCGGCTCGCCTTTCTCGAAGGGCACCCGCAGGTGCAGGACTACACCTTCTACACGAATTTCACGATTCCGCGGCCGAAGGACATCGAACGGCTCACCACGCTGACCAAGTTCCGCCACCCGACCATCAGCGTCTATGGCCACGACCGGGAGTCGTTCGTCGCCATCGCCAAGGCGCCGGAGAAGCTCTACGACCGGCTGGTCGCCAATCTCGAGCAGTTGCTGGCGCTGCGGCTGGCCGGCCGGCTGCCCTTTACTTTCACCATCGCGCTGCGCTCGACCCGCCATGTGCCGAGCGAGCCGACCTCCGATCTCCTGAAGGTGCTGGAACGGTTCCGCGAAACCGGCATCGATGTCCGCATCTCGCGCCTCTACCACGACTGGGGCGGGCAGGTGACCGAGGACGACATCAAGCATCTCGACATCGACATGGTCGACTCGACCAAGGCCTACAAGAACGGGCCGTGCGCGCTGCTGTTTACCGGCGTGCAGGTGATGGCGACCGGCATCGTGCACGCCTGCGCCTGCGTCGATGTCGACGCCCAGCTCGAAATCGGTAACCTGAACGACAAGCCGCTGCGCGAGATCGTGTCGCCGGATAATCCGGCCTATATGGCGCTGATTGCCGAGCAGCAGAACGGGGTGTTCAAGCCGGTCTGTCAGGGCTGCGGCTTCTACAAGAGCATCTACCACAACCGCTCGGTCTACCGGAAAGACGGCATCGCCACCCAGACGGTCGACGATTTCAAGCAGCGCCTTGCCGGAAAATGCGCGGCCGCCACGCCGCTGCCGGCCGCCGCGGAATAGCGCGACGCCCGCCAGGCGTTACGACGTCACCTTCGCCGGCTTCATCTTCATCGTGTCGAGATGATCGCCGATCTGTTTGGCGATGAAGCGCGCCGTGATCGGCGTGCCGTCGTAATGCAGGATCGGCACCAGCCGCACCGGGTCGATGCCGCACTCGTTGACGATCAGCGAGCGCAGTTGCGCGTCGCGGTTTTGCTCGACCACATAGACGAAGTCGTGGTCGGCGACGAAACTGTTGACCGAGGAATGGAACGGGAAGGCGCGGATGCGCATGCGGTCGACTGCATGCCCGCGCGCCTCGATCATGTGGATCGCTTCATCCATCGCCGGCGCGGTCGAGCCGATATAGATGACGCCGTATTTGGTTGGTTTATCTGAATTGGCGATCAGCGGCCGCGGCACCAGGTCCTTGGCGGTGTCGAACTTGCGCGTCAGCCGCTGCATGTTGTCGACGTAGGCGCCGCCTTCCTCGGTGTATTTGGCATACCTGTCGCGAGACGTGCCGCGGGTGAAGAACGAGCCCTTGGTCGGATGGGTGCCCGGATAGGTGCGATAGGCGATGCCGTCGCCGTCGACGTCGAGGTAACGGCCGAACTCCTTACCGGCCTCGAGTTCCTCCGCCGTCATCACCTTGCCGCGGTCGTAGGCCTTGGCGTCGTCCCAGGCGAACGGACGGCACAGCCGGTGGTTCATGCCGATATCGAGGTCGAGCATGACGAAGACGACCGTCTGGAGGCGGTCGGCCAACTCGAAGGCCTGCGCGCCCATATCGAAGGCTTCCGCCGGGTCCTCGGGGAACAGCAGCACGTGCTTGGTGTCGCCATGCGAGGCATAGGCGCAGGAGATGATGTCGCACTGCTGGGTGCGGGTCGGCATGCCGGTCGAGGGGCCGGCGCGCTGCACATTGAAGATCACCGCCGGGATTTCCGCGAAATAGGCCAGCCCGATGAACTCCTGCATCAGCGAAATGCCGGGGCCGGAGGTTGCGGTAAAGGCGCGAGCGCCGTTCCAGCCGGCGCCGATCACCATGCCGATCGAGGCGAGTTCGTCCTCGGCCTGGATGATCGCGTATTTCGCCTGCTTGGTTTCCGGATCGATGCGCAGCTTCGCGCAATGCCGGGTGAAGGCGTCGGCGAGCGAGGATGACGGTGTGATCGGATACCAGGCGCACACCGTCGCGCCGCCATAGACGGCGCCGAGCGCAGCGGCCGAATTGCCCTCGACGAAGATGCGGTCGCCGACCTTGTCGCTCTTGCGCAGCTTGATCGGAAGCGGGCAGGTGAGGTTGAGCGTCGCGTAGTCGCGGCCGATATGCAGCGCCTTGATGTTGGGCTCGATCAGCTTGTCCTTGCCCTTGTATTGTTCGCCGATCAGCTGCTCGACCACCTTCACGTCCATGTCGATGAGCGCGGTCAGCGCACCGACATAGATGATGTTCTTGAACAGTTGTCGCTGGCGCGGGTCGGTATATTCGCGGTTGCAGATCGCGGTGAGCGGGATTCCGATCACGGTGATGTCGGGCCGGAACTTCGACGGCGGCATCGGTTTGGTCGAGTCGTAGACCAGATAGCCGCCCGGCTCGATGCTCGCGATGTCCTTGTCGAACGTCTGCGGGTTCATCGCGATCATCAGGTCGGTGCCGCCGCGGGCGCCGAGATGGCCTTCCTCCGACACGCGGACTTCGTACCAGGTCGGCAGACCCTGAATATTGGACGGGAAGATATTGCGGGGTGCCGCCGGAATGCCCATACGCAGGATCGCGCGGGCGAACATCTCGTTGGCGCTCGCGGACCCCGAGCCGTTGACGTTGGCAAAGCGGACGACGAAGTCGTTTACGCCGCTGATCGGACTGGTGGACGACATTTGGGTCCCGCGTAAGTCATGTCGAGGAAGAATTTCTGCATGTCCCAGGCGCCGGTCGGGCAGCGCTCGGCGCACAGCCCGCAGTGCAGGCACACGTCTTCGTCTTTGATCATCGCCCGGCCGGTCTTCAGGCCTTCCTGCACATAAAGGTCCTGCGTGAGATTGACCGCCGGCGCGGTCAGCCGCGTGCGCACATCCGCCTCTTCGCCGTTCGGCGTGAAGGTGATGCAGTCCATCGGGCAGATGTCGACGCAGGCGTCGCATTCGATGCAGAGCGAAGCCGTGAACACTGTCTGCACGTCGCAGTTCAGGCAGCGCTGCGTTTCCTTGTAGGCGAGCATCTGGTCGTACCCGAGCTCGACTTCGGCGCGGATGTCCTTCAGCGCCACGTTGAGGTCGCGCAGCGGCACCTTGTAGCGGTGATCGAGCGCGATGTCGTTGTCATAGGACCATTCGTGGATGCCCATCTTCTGGCTGATGAGATCGACGCCGGGAGCAGGGCGGTCGTTGATATCCTCGCCGCTGAGCATCTTGTCGATCGAGACCGCGGCGTCGTGGCCGTGCGCCACCGCCCAGATGATGTTCTTCGGGCCGAACGCCGCGTCGCCGCCGAAAAATACTTTGGGGTGCGTCGAGGCGAAGGTCTTCTCGTCGACCTTCGGCATGTCCCATTTGTCGTCGAACTCGACGCCGATATCGCGCTCGATCCAGGGGAAGGCGTTTTCCTGGCCGACCGCGACGAGAACGTCGTCGCAGGGGAAATGCTGGTCTGGCTCGCCGGCGGGCACCAGCTTGCGCCGGCCTTTGGCGTCGTATTCGGCTTTCACTTTCTCGAAGGTGATGCCGGTCAGCTTGCCGTTGTCGTGGGTGAATTCCTTCGGCACGAGGAAATTGTGGATCGGGATGCCCTCGTGCATCGCGTCTTCCTTTTCCCAGGGAGACGCCTTCATCTCTTCGAAGCCGGAGCGCACCACCACCTGCACGTCCTCGCCGCCGAGCCGGCGCGAGGAGCGGCAGCAATCCATCGCGGTGTTGCCGCCGCCGAGCACGATGACGCGCTTGCCGATCTTCGTCGTGTGGCCGAACGACACCGACGACAGCCAGTCGATGCCGATATGGATGTTTTTGGCGGCTTCGGCGCGGCCCGGGATGTCGAGGTCACGGCCACGCGGCGCGCCGGAGCCGACAAAGATCGCGTCCCAGCCTTCGGCAAGCAGGTCTTTCAGCGAGTCGATGCGATGGCCGCCGCGGAACTCAACGCCGAGATTGAGAACGTAATCGCATTCCTCGTCGATCACGCTGTCGGGCAGGCGAAACTTCGGTATCTGCGAGCGCATCATGCCGCCGGAGCGCGGATCTCCGTCAAACACCACGCAGTGGTAGCCGAGCGGGGCGAGGTCGCGCGCCACGGTGAGAGATGCGGGGCCACCGCCGACCAGCGCGATGCGTTTGCCGTTCTTCTTCTGCGCGGGCTTGGGCAGTCTGTCTTTGATGTCACCCTTGTTGTCGGCCGCCGCACGCTTCAACCGGCAGATCGCGACCGGCTCGTCCTCGACGCGCCCGCGCCGGCAGGCTGGCTCGCAGGGGCGGTCGCAGGTGCGTCCGAGAATCCCCGGAAACACGTTGGACTTCCAGTTGATCATGTAGGCGTCGGCGTAGCGGCCGGCGGCGATCAGGCGAATATATTCTGGAACCGGCGTGTGCGCCGGGCAGGCCCATTGGCAGTCGACGACTTTGTGGAAGTAGTCCGGAACAGAAACGTCAGTTGGTTTCATTGACCTTACTGGCCAATCGAACGCCTTCGCGAGCAACGATCCCGCGAAACAAACGCCGCGTCCGTGACCGTCTTCCCTCCTGGTTCGGCCTCACCCTGGGGCCCGAATCCGGCGGTCATTTTATTTGGTCGCATTCGTAATTGCCACCGGCCGTCGCGTCGCATCGCGCGATTGTTAACGCGGTGCCGGTTTTCGCGAGCCGAAACGGCGGCACGCCAGGACGCGGTTTTGCGCGCCAAGCGCATACGACGTTCAACCAAAGTCGCAATCGTTGATGCTGCATTGCAAAAAATTCTACGCGGCGACTGCCGTGTCGCCGGCTGCGTCCTTGATGCGGAAGCGGTTGACCAGCGCGGCGAGCTGATCGGCATGGGTGGCGAGGCCATGGCTTGCCGCCGTAGTGCGCTCGACCATCGCTGCATTCTCCTGCGTCACCTGGTCCATTTCGGTGACCGCATTGCTGACGTCCTTGACGCCGTTTTCCTGCTCGCGTGCGGCCGTTGCGATGTCATGGACCATGCTGCGGATTTCGTCGACGCGGGCAACGATACGCTCGAGCCGTTCGCCGGCGGCGCCGATGGTGCCGACGCCTTGCTCGACCTGTTTGGTCGACACGGTAATGAGCGACTTGATCTCCTTGGCGGCGTCCGCCGAACGCTGCGCCAGCGAGCGGACCTCGCTTGCGACCACCGCGAAGCCGCGGCCGACTTCGCCGGCGCGCGCCGCTTCGACGCCGGCGTTGAGCGCGAGCAGATTGGTCTGGAACGCGATCTCGTCGATCATGCCGATGATCTGCGCGATCTGCTTGACCGACTGCTCGATCGCTCCCATCGCCGTCACCGCCTGCTTCATCACGGTGGCGGAGTCCGCCGCGTCGCCTTGCGCGCCGTTGGCGACGGCGGTCGCCTGTCCGGTGCGCTCGGTGGTCGCCCGCACGGTGTCGAGGATGTCGCGCAGCGCCGCCGCGGTCTCTTCGAGCCGCGCCGCCTGCCGCTCGGTACGCTGCGACAGTTCCGAAGCCGCGCCGGAAATATCCGAGGAATCCGTCTGCATGATCGCCGAGCTGTCGAGGATCTTCGCGATCATGCCTTGCAGCGAATCCATCGTCGCGTTGAAGCGGTCCTTCAGCGCGCCGTATTCGTCGGGAAACTCGCCGGCGATGCGATAGGTGAGATTGCCTTCGGACAATTGCGCGAGGCCGTCGGCGAGGTTGCGCAGCACCTCGGACTGCTTGGCGGCTTCGTGTGCCTTCTGCTCCTCGATAGCGATGCGTTTGTTCTTCGCCGTCTCGCGCATTTCGGCGTCGGCAATGCGGCCGCGTTCGAGCGCGTCCTCGCGTGCGCGGTCGGCGGCGTCGCGCGCCGCCTCGCGTTCGGCGGCGCGGCGATGGCGGTCCTCGTGCGCGGCGGTCGCCTCGGCGTGCCGTCGCTCCATCGCTGCGAATTCGGTTTGCAGCCGCTCGATTTCGGGGGCAAGCATTGCGGCGCGGCGGGCAGCGCTGCGCCAGGCCATCGAGGCGGCGGAGGCGATCAGGGCGAGCGCCACGGTCACCGTGGCGAGCGTTGTATTGGCGCCGGCCGGCAGGGCCACGAACACCGCAACGGCAATGCCGGCGGCAAGGCAAAGCCCCGCCGCCGCCGCAGTCGCCTTGAGAGGGCTGCGGTCAGCCATTGTCAGTCCCCACCCACAATCCGCCGCTACCCTGGATGGAAACTGTTTCAATTCTCTTTACCATTCGAGTGCGCACAAACAGTCCCAAACGGTCCATTGCGCGCAGGCGTTAATCCGGATTAACGATTGGTCGATGCGCGACATCTTCAACGAGATCTCCGAAGGCGAGCCGGCCAACCCCATGGAGTCGGCCCGGCGCAACATGCGGCCCGCGCTGCGCAAGCGCTTCTATAAGGACGCAACGGTCGCGGAGGAGACGGGCGGTTTCGCGGTGCTGCTCGACGGCAAGCCGGTGCGAACGCCGGCCCGCCGCGCGCTTGCCGCGCCGACGCGGGCGCTCGCCGACCTGCTGGCTGCCGAGTGGAACGCGCAAGGCGACACGATCGATCCGGCCGCGATGCCGCTGACGCGGCTCGCCAATGCGGTGATCGACGCGGTCGCGGCTCAGGCCGGCGCCGTCACCGCCGAGATCGTCAATTATCTTGGTACCGATCTCGTCTGTTATCGCGCCGACGAGCCGGCGGCGCTGGTCGCTGCGCAGGCGCGGGTCTGGGATCCGGTGCTTGCCTTTGCCCGCGACGACCACGGCGCCCGGTTCGTGCTGGCGCAGGGGGTGGTTCATGCCGCGCAGCCGGCCGCAGCGATCGATGCGATGCGCACGGCGATCCCGCGCGACATCTGGCGGCTCGGCGCCGTCTCCTCGATCACCACGCTGACCGGCTCCGGCCTGATCGCGCTGATGCTGGCCGCCGGCCGGCTTGCGCCGGAGGCGGCCTGGGCGGCCGCGCATGTCGACGAGGACTTCCAGATGCAGCAATGGGGCCGGGACGAACTCGCGCTTGCGCGCCGCGCCGCGCGCGAGGCCGAATTCCGCGCCGCCTGTGCGGTGCTGGCGTCGGCCTAGTCCCCCGCTACGTCCCGGGCATGCTATGTTTGGTACGGGTAACCGCCTCGGGGGCGCACATGAAGATCACGCTGGATCTGTCGAAGCTGGTGGAGGAGGGCAAGCTGACGCCCGCCGAGGCGGAGCGGCTTAAGGGCCTCGCCGCCCGCGACACCGGCTCGCTCGGCATCAATATTCTGGTCGGCTTCGGCGTCGTCGCGGTGGCCGGCAGCATCGGCGTACTCGTCCCTGACGTCATCACCGCCTTCATCATCGGCGCGGCGATGTTTGCGCTCGGCCTGGCGCTGACCCTGTCAAGGTCGCAGCAGTGGTGGCTGCTCGCGCAGATCTGCACCGTGCTCGGCGCGCTGATGTTCTGCGGCGCGCTGCTCACGTACAAAGAGGGTGCTTTGGGCGCGTTGCTCGTCGTCACCGCGTTGCTCGCGGTCGGCGGCATTGTTGCGCGCTCAGGGCTGCTGATCGCTGCGAGCGTGCTGACGCTCGGCGCCTGCCTTGGCGCCAAGGCCGGCTACTGGCACGCCACTTATGCTCTGGCGATCTATGAGCCGTTGTTGACCATCCTGCTGTTCTCTGCGCTCGCGCTCGCCACGTTCTACGTGTCGTCGCGCCTGCCGGCGGACTATGAGCGGCTCGCCATCATGGCGTCGCGCACTTCGGTGCTGATGGTCAACTTCGGATTCTGGATCGGCTCGCTGTGGGGCGATCGTCTGTTGCTGTTGCGCGGCTATGAGCGCGGCAGCGGCCCACGGCCGGCGGCCCTGATCCCGGACTGGGCGTTCAGTCTCGGCTGGGCGGCGGCGCTGATCGCCGTCGGCGTCTGGGGCGTCAAGGTCAACCGGCGCTGGGTCGTCAATGTCGCCGCGGTGTTCGGCGCCATCCACTTCTATACGCAATGGTTTGAGCGGCTCGGCGGCAATCCCTTTTCGGTTTTGCTGGCGGGGCTGCTGACGCTTAGCTTCGCATTCGTTCTGTGGCGTTTCAATCAGGGTCGGGATAGCGCGAAAGAGAAAACGGCATGAAGGATATTCTTGAGACGCTCGACAAGCGACGCGGCGAGGCCCGGCTCGGCGGCGGCGAAAAGCGCATCGAGGCGCAGCACAAGCGCGGCAAGCTGACGGCGCGCGAGCGCATCGAACTGTTCCTCGACAAAGGCTCGTTCGAGGAGTTCGACATGTTTGTCGAGCACCGCTCGTCCGAATTCGGCATGGAGAAGACGAAAATTCCCGGCGACGGCGTCGTGACCGGGTGGGGGACGGTCAACGGCCGCACTGTCTTTCTGTTCTCCAAGGACTTCACCGTGTTCGGCGGCTCGCTGTCGGAGGCGCACGCGCAGAAAATCATCAAGGTGCAGGACATGGCGATGAAGGCGCGCGCGCCCATTATCGGCCTGTTCGACGCCGGCGGCGCCCGCATTCAGGAAGGCGTCGCGGCCTTGGGCGGCTATGGCGAGGTGTTCAAGCGCAACGTCATCGCGTCGGGCGTCATTCCGCAGATCAGCGTCATCATGGGCCCGTGCGCGGGCGGCGACGTCTATTCGCCGGCGATGACGGATTTCATCTTCATGGTGCGCGACACCAGCTACATGTTCGTCACCGGGCCGGAGGTCGTGAAGACCGTCACCAACGAGGTGGTCACCGCCGAGGAGCTCGGCGGCGCGTCCGTCCACACCGCGAAGTCCGGTGTCGCCGACGGCGCCTTCGAGAACGACGTCGAGTGTCTTCTCCAGATGCGCCGGCTGATCGATTTCCTGCCCGCCAACAATGCCGCCGGCGCGCCCACCTGGCCGACGCAGGACGTCACCGAACGCGACGACGCCTCGCTCGACACGCTGATCCCAGACAATCCGAACAAGCCCTACGACATCAAGGAACTGATTCTGAAGACGGTGGACGAGGGTGACTTTTTCGAACTGTCCGCCAATTACGCCAAGAACATCGTCACCGGCTTTGGCCGCATCGCCGGCGCGACCGTCGGCTTTGTCGCCAACCAGCCGATGGTGCTGGCCGGCGTGCTCGACTCGGACGCCTCACGCAAGGCCGCGCGCTTCGTGCGCTTCTGCGATGCGTTCAATATTCCCATCGTCACCTTCGTCGACGTGCCGGGCTTTCTGCCGGGCACCGCGCAGGAATATGGCGGCCTGATCAAGCACGGCGCCAAGCTCTTGTTCGCCTACAGCCAGTGCACGGTGCCGCTCGTCACCGTCATCACCCGCAAGGCGTTCGGCGGCGCCTATGACGTGATGGCCTCGAAGCATGTCGGCGGCGACGTCAATTATGCCTGGCCGACCGCGCAGATCGCGGTGATGGGAGCCAAGGGCGCGGTCGAGATCATCTTCCGCGGCGGCGATGCCGAGACCATCGCCAAGCAGACGAAGCAATACGAGGACCGATTCCTGTCGCCCTTCGTCGCCGCCGAGCGCGGCTATATCGACGACGTCATCATGCCGCATTCGACACGGCGGCGCATTGCGCGGGCGCTGGCGATGCTGAAGGGCAAGCGGGTCGAACTGCCGCCGAGGAAGCACGACAATTTGCCGGTGTGATTGACTAGCTAATCTTAGGAGGAGCCTGGAAGCCGAAGTAAACGCTGAATGAAATCAGAGCTAGTGTAATCAGGAAGAAGGCGGCCAGACCCGTTTCCCAAGAGTTAGCAGGGTCCTCATATGCTCCTAGAAAATAGAGGAATAAGAACCAGGCCAAAAATGTCGCGCCTATATAGAGCAATATGCTGGCTCCTTGATCTGGCAGTACGAACCAGAAGGAAATGAATGCTGAGATCCAGCCAGCGAGTATTGCGGTGAGAATTGCCAAAATGAATGGCATTCCCGAGCCCAGTCGCGCACAAGCGTACTGAATCCTAGCTTGAATCGCAGCTAGTGTTCCTTGCAGCAGCACAAAGCCGGAGACTTTTCCGATCACGCTTAAACCTAAAGGCTGAATATTTACCGTCGAGGTAAGCGCAGGCAGCGAGGAAATCGCGCTGTAAATTACACCCGGTACACCAACCAGCCCCACAATGAATCCGATAGGCTGCTGACGGTACTCTTGGACAGCCTTATTCCAAAGCCAGATGACCAATGATTGTTGTCTTTCTGGTTCAGTCCGTCTGGTTCTCTTTGGTTTGTTGGC
Organism: Pseudolabrys sp.; assembly: GCA_050184975.1. Classification (GTDB taxonomy): domain Bacteria; phylum Pseudomonadota; class Alphaproteobacteria; order Rhizobiales; family Xanthobacteraceae; genus Pseudolabrys. Next base: position 27,725 of record JBFWZV010000025.1, read on the forward strand.
CATCTGTTTTCCCGTCCAATGAATTATTTTAGCTTGCGAACTATTGGCCGAATAGAGAGATAGAAGGTCCGGTATCGAACTGATTGAAAAAGGCGTGGCTCGTAAACATTCGAGGGCAAGTCGATTGCCGCCTCACATAGCAAAAAATGATACTCTATTTGGAAGAATTAGAGCCAGTCCCACTTCCGTCGCCGTCGCCGCGTGAGTAACCGCTCCGCCGCCCGTATCCTTCCGAAAGGACTTCCCATGCTCCGCGCCGCTGTTGTCGCCCTCTCGCTGATCGCCTTTGCCGGGGCGGCTGTTGCCCAGCAGGGCAAGGCCGTCACCACGCCGTCCGGGCTGCAATACATCGATACCAAGATCGGCAGCGGCGCTACGGGCGCGGGCAAGATGGCGACGGTGCATTACACCGGCTGGCTCTACCAGAACGGCCAGAAGGGCAAGAAATTCGACTCGTCGGTCGACCGCGGCGAGCCGTTCTCGTTTCCGGTCGGGGCGGGGCGCGTCATCCGCGGCTGGGACGAGGGCGTCGCCTCGATGAAGGTCGGCGGCAAACGCACGCTGATCATCCCGCCCGCGCTCGGCTATGGCGCAAGCGGCGCCGGCGGCGTCATACCGCCGAACGCCACTTTAATGTTCGACGTCGAACTGCTGGCGGTGCGGTAGCGCGGCAGTTTGCCGAACTGCGCCTCCGGCGCTTCGGCCCGCGCTCGCGGGCGTCCCGCCGCGAGGCATGATACGGTCGAGTCGAACGTCATCGGCACGAACGATTCTCCGCATGGCCGGCAAGGCAAAATCGGAACCCCCGAAGGCGCGGCCCGCGCGGACCAAAGCGGCCGCCGCGCCACCTGCGCCGCAGCGCGCCCCGGTCATCGCCTCCATCCGCGCCGAGACGCCGATGCTCACCGGCGCGGCGCTGACGATCCTGATGTTCACCACGGCTGCCGAATGGACGAGCGAGCTCAAGTTCCACATCGTCACCGCCGGGCTCTTTCTTCTCCTGTTCGCCGTGATGATCTGGTGCGCCTTTGGCGTGGTGCGCCATGCCGAGGTGCTGGCCGAGGAATTCGGCGAGCCCTACGGCACGCTGATCCTCACCGTCGCCGTCATCTCCATCGAAGTCGCGATCATGGCGACGGTGATGCTGCGCGGCGGGCCGAATCCGGAATTGCCGCGCGACACCGTCTATGCCGTCCTCATGATCGTTCTGAACGGCATGGTCGGCCTCTCGGTGGTGCTCGGCGCGCTGCGCCACAAGCAGCAGCAATACAATCTGCAGGGCGCGGTCGCCTTCCTCGCCGTCATCACCTCGCTCGCGGTGATTTCGCTGGTGGTGCCGACCTTCACCAAATCGACCTCGGGTGGCACGCTGACAGTCCTTCAGGCCGTGGTCTTTGCGGCGCTCACCGCGGCGCTCTATGGCGGATTCGTGCTGGTGCAGACCATGCGACATCGCACGTTTTTCGTCGAAACGCCGACGCCGGGGATCGTGGCGGTACCGTCTCCGGCGGAGGAGCCGCCGCGCCACGCCCATCGTGGCCCGCGCCATTCAGCGGGCGTCCACGCGGCGCTCCTGATCGCCAGCCTGTTGCCGGTCGTGCTGCTCGCCAAGCCGCTCGCGCATGTGATCGACTTTGGCATCGAGGAGGCAGGCGCCCCGGCCGCGATCGGCGGCATCGTCATCGCCATCCTGGTGCTGTCGCCGGAGGGCCTTTCCGCATTCCATGCGGCGCGGCGCAACCAGCTCCAGCGCGCGGTCAATCTGTCGCTCGGCTCGGCACTGTCGACCATCGGCCTCACCATCCCGACCATGTTGCTCATCAGTCTCGCCATCGGCATTCCGCTCGAGCTTGGATTGCCGCCGGTCGAAACGGTGATGCTTGTGCTGACGCTGGTGGTGGCCCAGATGACGTTTTCCGGCGCCCCGACCAATATCCTCTTGGGCTGCGTGCATCTGGTGCTGTTCGCCGCCTTTATCGTTCTCATCTTTAATCCGTGACTGTTGCGTGAGCGCCGGGAGGTGGAAGCGATGGGAGCCTTGAGCCGTCTCTGGCGCGGCGAGGTGCCGCTGGCGCAGGCATTCTGGCACTGGGCTGTGCTTGGCGGCATCATCGTCAATCTGTCGACCACGATCGCATTTCTGGTGTTGATCATGCATGGACAGATCGCTGCGGCTTTCGTCGCCGGCTACGCATTTTCGGTGCCCTATAACATTATCGTCGCGGTCGGCGTCTGGCGCTCCGCCGCGCACTACGAGGGCGACCGCCGCCTCGCCGATCTCGCCCGCATTGTGACGGTGATCGGGATGGCGGTGCTGAGCGTGACGTGAGCGGAGCAACAAGCCGGCATTGATGCTGCGGGACTGGAGAGGCAATCGGGGGTCGCAAGCGTGCTGACGATTCATTCACGCGAAAGGGCATATCAATCGCCGATGCTCAGATTACACTGCGCGCCTCGACATTTCGGGGGATCATCGTCGTGACACCGTCGTACGCAGCGGTGGCGGCGCTCGCCGCTATCGGCTTCTATGCAGCCACCGTGCCAGTGCCGGCGCAGTCCCAGATCAAGAACGAGAACCTGCTCGTCACCGTGCCGAACGGATTCAAAGTCGGTTATCGGGTGAAGAAGGACAAGATCGCCATGACCGAAATGATCCCGAGTAGCGAGACTCTCCAGAACTGGACCGAGATGCTCACGGTACACATCTTTTTCGGCCAGCGTACGCTTACGCCCGCGGCGTTCCGCGCCAATGTCGAAACCCGCTGGAAACAGGCCTGTCCGGGCGGCGGCGCGCAGACGCTGTCGGCGGCCCCCGCCAACGGCTATCCGGCGCTGATGTGGCAGCTCACCTGCGTGCGCAATCCAGCGACCGGCAAGCCGGAAAATACCTGGTTCAAGGCGATCGCCGGAGGCGACAGCTTCTATGTCGTGCAGAAGGCTTATCGCAGCGAGCCGACGCCGGCGCAGACGCAGGATGTGCTGACATTGATCGGCCGCGTCAGCGTCTGCGACACGCGGCGGGCGGACCGCGCCTGTCCGGCCGGGATGCGTTGAGGCGCGCGGCGCCGTCAGTCGACGTTTTCGGCGTCGCGATACATCACCTTGTGCCGCGTTTTGGCGATCCAGTCGTCGATGTCCGCATCGCTCATGTAATGTGCGCGGTCGAAGGTGTTCCAGTTGGTGATCTCGTCGAGTGTTTTCTTCCAGCGCTTGTAGGGCGGTTTGGCCGGCGGGCCGAAGCACATGATGTCGAGCACGGAGAGTTCTTCGGGAATGCCGAGCAGCGGCTTCATCGCCTTCTGCGCCTTTTCCTGGCCGATCGCGGTGACCCACCACACATTGTAGCCGAGCGCCGCGGCGGCGAGATGCGCGGCCATGGTGGACGCCGCGACGCTTTGCAGGAGAATGCGCTCGGCATTCTCCTTATACATCTTGTCGAGGTCGGAGCCGTCGTTGAGCACGGGGAAGGCCTTGACCCAGCGGAAGTCGCTCGCGACCACGATCAGCCCCGGCGCGGTCGCAAGCCCGCGATAGTCCGGTGTCGGAAACTTCATCTTCTGCTTGGCGCGGAACACCTGCTCCTCGCGGAAATATTCCATGATCTTGGTCTTGAGCGCGGGATCGGTGACGACGATGAAGTGCCACGGCTGCGCATTGGCGCCGGACGGCGCGTGGCGCGCGGCTTCGAGGATCAGCTCGTAATGTTCGCGCGGCACCTGATAGCTGGGGTCGAAGGCCCGCGTGGTGATGCGGTTCCTCACCACCTCCATCAGTGCGTCGTATTGGGTGCGGTCGGTGAAGCTCCTGGTCGCGGTCTCGCTCATGATGTCCTCCGGCTTTTGGCCGATGATAGCAGCAGTCGCGGTGCGGTCGGGAAGGGGGCGGGTTCAGCGCCAGCCGCTGCCGCCGCTGACATAGACGGTTTCGGCCGTCATAAAATCGCAGGCGTCCGAGCACATGAACAGCACCAGTTCGCCGATCTCTTCGGGCTCGCCGAACCGGCCCATCGGGATCTCGTCGAGCTGCCGCTGCATCATCTCCTTCGAGGTCGCCGCCGCGGCGGAAAAATTGGTGCGCACCGGGCCGGGCGATACCGACAGGCAGCGGATGCCGTCCTTGGCGAATTCGCGCGCGACGCCCATGGTCATCGTGACCACCGCGCCCTTCGAGGAGGCATAGTGGACCGACGTGCCCGGTCCGCCGCGCCGGTGCGCCATCGAGCCGACATTCACGATCACGCCGAACTTGTGCTCGAGCATATGCGGCAGCACCGCCTGCATGCCGTAGAAGGTCGACTTCACGTTGACGGCGTAGGTCTTCTCGAACAGCGCATCGTCGATATCGAGAAACTTCGAGCGCTTCACCGCGGAGCCCGCGCAGTTGAACAGGAAGTGCACGCGGCCGAACGCGTCGAGCGCCGCCTGGATCATGCCGGTCACGGCCGCACGGCTCGTCACATCGACCGTCAGCGCGCGGGCCTGCGCGCCCATTGCATTGATCTTATCCGCCGTCGCCCTGACGCCTTGTTCGTCGATATCGGCGCAGACCACATTGGCGCCCTCGCGGGCGAAAATGAGCGCGGTGGCGCGGCCGATGCCGCTCGCCGCCCCGGTAATCACGATGGTCTTGCCGTGGAAATAATCCGGCGTCTTCGGCATGAACTGTTCCTTCCCGTCCGCGTGAGGGGAAGGAGTGTAGCGGCGGTAACGGTGCGGTCTACTGTCGGCCGGCGTCAGAAGCTCGCCGGATCGTTGGTCAGCACGTTCTCGATACAGGTGCGCGAGCCGTCATTGGTGAAGCCCGGCGTGGCGCAGCCCCGGGCCGCATCGCGGAAGCGGTCCGCATTGTCGCAGGAACCGGCCGCCTTGCGCTTGCAGTTCTCGTAGCCGGTAACCGCGTGGCCGATATAGCTGTGCGGCCGGTGGCTGAACCAGCCGAACCGGATATCGGCTTTCAGTTTGCGATAGCACTGCTCGCAGGACTGCGTGCCGAACGGGAAGGGCGGGTTGGGCGAGGCCCGGCGATCTTGCGCGGGCGCGCTGCATTTGCCGCAAGCCGTATTGGCTGCGTAGTTGCGGCCTTTCACGCAGCGCGTGGTGCCGCAATAGAAATGCGTGTTCGGATTGTAGCAGCGGTTGGTCGGTCCGCAGGTCTGCCCGGCAAGGCATTTGCGTCCGCCGCAGGTCGCGGTCGGCTGGCGGAATGGCGTGAAGCCCGGCGGGGTCGCCGACGGCGTCTGCGGTTCCGGCGCGGCCGCAGGCGTGGTGGCGGACGGCGAGCCGACTGGCACCTGTTGTCCGTTCGCCGTGCAGCTCACAATCCGGCAGGCGCTGCCGCGTGCATTCTGATCACAGTAGCCGAGCGCGTTGGCCTCGGCGGCGCTGCGGCTGCCGGCGCGGCCCCAGCCGGACGCGCCGTTGCTCGCACGGGCGCGGCAGTACCATTGCGCGCCAAAAGCCGGTACGCCGCTCGGCGCCGCTCCGCCGGCGGTTTCGCCGCCGACATGAGAACAACCGGCGATGCGGCAAGCCTGCCCGCGCGAATACTGGCTGCAATTGCTGAGCGCTTCGCTTTCAGCCTGGCCGCGATCGGCGTAGCGGGCCCAACCGGATGCGCCGTTGCGTGCCCGCGCGCGGCAATACCAGTGCTGCGCCGGAAAGCTGTAACCCGATCGCGAGCTCTGACCGCCGCCGCGGCGGGGCCCGGTTGCGCCGGTACAGGCGGTGGTTTGGTAATTGTAACTGCCGCCCATGCAACTGCACCAGCTCGCGTAACCCGCGGTGTTGGTGCGCGGATCGGGTGGCGAGCCACAAGCCGACGCCGGCCATGGTGCCGCCGCTGCAAACAGCGCGGCTGCCGCGAAAGCGAGTTTGACGAAACGCTGCCACATGTCGAGCCTCGCCCGGCGCGGGTGCAGTGGACGTGTCGTTGTCAGCATAGACCCCGGGGGGCGCGGCGCAAGCGGTACCGAACCCGATCAGATTCTGCTGCGCTGCGGCCGGTAGAGCGGATCGATCTGTGCAGCTTTGTCGAGTGCCGGCACGATCACCAAGATCACTGGGGCCGGCCGCGATAGGCGGCAATGCACTCGCTTCGCAGATTCTTCATCACCGTGGTAAGGTCGCGACGTAACGCCTCGACGACAATGAAATTTGGCGCCGGCACATCGGCGGAGATCGTCGAGTTGTAATGGACTCGTGTCGTCCGGCCGTTGTCCAGCGGCTCAAGCCGCCATTCGCCCGACGATTGACGCAGATCACCCTCGATACGGCGGAACGTCAGTCGGAGCGGCGGTGAATAATCGGAGCGAAAGACGTTGCGCGCCCGGGGCATGAACCAGGCCCAGTTGATCACATGCTCGCGGATGTCCCAGCGGCCCGCCGGGTCGCGCTGAAGAACGCGACAGCTTTCCATGCCGGGGACCACGCGCTTGGAATGCTCGCAGTCAAGCATCAGTTTCCACACCACCTCGGGCGGGACCGGAATGTCGATCAAAGAGTGAATGCGCGCCGCGTTGATCGTCGAATCGATGCGAATGTCGACCACTGGATCGCCGGACGCGAGCGCCACGGACTCGGCGGGGGCCTGCGCCCGGCTTTCCTGACCGGCTGGCGTAAAGCTCGTCGCGGCGAGGAGCAGTAGCGTGGCAGCAGCGACTTTACGATACGTCGGATTCTCGCGCCAATTCATGTCGGAACGCTAGCATGGCGGTCGTGATCGGATCGGGCCGCTCGCGCGATTTTGAAGACCGGGCGGTATTATTCGCCGCCCTTGATCCGGGCGGGTTTCCCTGCCACATGACCCGCGCATGCATGAGCCGCTGAAAGCCGCCGAATCGCTGAGTCCGCTCGCCAGACAGGTCGAGCGGCGGCGCACTTTTGCCATTATCTCGCATCCCGACGCGGGCAAAACGACTCTGACCGAAAAGCTGCTGCTGTTCGGCGGCGCCATCAATCTCGCCGGCCAGGTCAAAGCCAAGAAAGACCGCCGTTCGACCCGCTCGGACTGGATGGCGATCGAGCGCGAGCGCGGGATTTCGGTCGTCACCTCGGTGATGACCTTTGAATTCGGCGGCCGGGTTTTCAATCTGCTCGATACACCGGGCCATGAAGATTTTTCCGAAGACACCTATCGCACGCTTACGGCGGTCGACTCCGCGGTTATGGTCATCGATGCCGCCAAGGGTATCGAGGCGCGTACCCGCAAGCTGTTCGAGGTGTGCCGGCTTCGCGACATCCCGATCGTCACCTTCATCAACAAAATGGACCGTGAGAGCCGCGATCCCTTCGATCTGCTCGATGAGATTGAAAAGACGCTGGCGCTCGATACGGCGCCCGTGACGTGGCCGATCGGGCGAGGCCGCGACTTCGTCGGTACCTATGAACTGGCGACCGGCCGCGTGCGCCTGCTGGAAGGCGAGGGGCCGAAGACCGGGGCCGCTCAGCAAATGTCGCTGGCCGATATCGCGGCGCTGAGCCCGGTTCTCGAACTTGCAACGCTCAACGATGAATTGACGCTGGCGCAGGAGCTGTGCGGCGAGTTCGACATGGCGGCATTTCGTGAGGGTCACCTGACGCCGGTGTTTTTCGGTTCAGCATTGAAGAATTTCGGTGTCGGCGATCTGCTTGATGCGCTCGGCGCCTGGGCGCCGGCACCGCGTGCGCAAGTCTCGGACAGGCGCACGGTCGACGCGCATGAAGCACGCATGACGGCATTCGTGTTCAAGATTCAGGCGAACATGGACCCGAACCATCGCGATCGCATCGCCTTCGCGCGGCTTGTGTCCGGCAAGCTCGATCGCGGCATGAAGGCGACGATCGTGCGCACCGGCAAACCGATGACACTGTCGGCGCCGCAGTTCTTCTTTGCACAGGACCGTAGTGTGGCCGATGAAGCCTATGCCGGGGATGTTGTCGGCATTCCAAACCATGGCACGCTACGGATCGGTGATACGCTCACCGAAGGCGAGATGCTGAAATTCGTCGGCGTTCCTAACTTCGCGCCTGAAATCCTGCGCCGGGTACGGCTCGGCGATCCGATGAAGGCGAAAAAGCTGCGCGAGGCGCTTCAGCAAATGGCCGAGGAGGGCGTGGTGCAGGTGTTCCGCCCGCTCGATGGCGCTCCGGCGCTGGTCGGCGTCGTCGGCCCGCTCCAGCTCGACGTGCTGAAGGCGCGGCTCGCCGCGGAGTACGACCTCGAAATCAATTATGAAAATCCTGAATTTCAACTCGCCCGCTGGATTTCGTCGGATGAAGCCAAGAAGATCGATGATTTTGTGCAGGCCAACTATTCAAGCTGCGCGGAGGATCTTGACGGCGACCGCGTCTTCATGGCGCGCAACCAGTTCATTCTCGACTACACTCGCGAACGCGCGCCCGGCATCGTCTTTACCGACATCAAGGACGTGAAGGACCGCGTTGCCGGCTGAACGCTGCAATGACGGCATTTGGGCTGTGATTGCCGGGCCTTCACATTTGCTGCGCTGCAAGATAAAACCCGGTATCCGCTGGGACGTCGCTCGTGTTTGGAGTGGCGGGAGGTTGAGTAAATGTCGGTGCAGGACGAAATCCGCCGTCTGACGGCGGCCGATATTCAGGCGCGCAAGGGCGGCGAGCCGATCGTATGTCTGACCTCGTATCACGCCCACACCGCGCGTATCGTTGACCAGCATTGCGACGTCATCCTTGTTGGCGACTCGCTCGGCATGGTGATGCACGGGCTCGAGACCACTGTTCCTGTCACGCTCGACATGATGATCCTGCAAGGTCACGCCGTGATGCGAGGCTCGAAGCGCGCGCTGGTGACGGTCGACATGCCGTTCGGCAGTTATGAAGCCTCGAAAGAACAGGCATTCATGAGCGCGGCGCGCGTGCTGAAGGAAACCGGCTGCGGCGCCATCAAGATGGAAGGCGGCACGCGCGTTGCCGAGACGATCCGCTTTCTGGTCGAGCGTGGTGTGCCGGTGATGGGCCATGTCGGCCTTACGCCGCAGTCGATCAACACCATCGGTTCTTTCCGCGCCCAAGGACGCGACGAGGCGGACTGGGGCCGTATCGAAGACGATGCCAGGGCGGTGGCCGAGGCGGGCGCCTTTTCGATGGTGATCGAGGCGGTGGCCGAGCCGCTGGCCCGCAAGATCACCGGCCAGGTTGCTATTCCGACGATCGGCATCGGCGCGAGCGTCGCCTGCGACGGCCAGGTGCTGGTGCTGGAAGACATGCTCGGCCTGTCGCCGCGGGTTCCGAAATTCGTCAAGCGGTATACGACGCTCGGCCCTTCGATCGGCGAGGCGGTCGCGGCCTTTGCCACGGAGGTGCGCGCCCGGCAGTTCCCCGGTTCCGAACACGTCTACCCCATGAAGGCGAAAAAGCCTTAGAGTTCCAGCCGTTAACCCTTTACCGCGGGCTTTTTGCCTTGCGGATGCCACACCATTAGGTTACCCGACTGCCTGTTTTACGGGACGAAGTGGGTTCGGAGCGCTTTTGTGGCCGACATTTTTCAGGAAGTCGATGAGGAAGTCCGACGCGAACGGCTCAAGCAGCTGTGGGATCGCTATGGCATCTACCTCATCATCCTTGTCGTCTTGATCGTCGGCGCCGTCGCGGGCTGGCGTACCTATCAGTGGTACGAGGCCAAGAAGGCGGCGGAAGCCGGCGCCGCGTTCGAGCAGGCCGTTGCGCTGAGCGAAGCCGACAAGTCCAAGGAAGCCGAAGCCGCTTTCGCGAAGATCGCTGCCGAGGCGCCGGCAGGTTACCGGCTGCTCGCCCGCTTGCGCGTCGCCGCTGAACTCGCGAACGACGACACCAAGGCGGCTGTCGCGCAGTATGACGGTATTGCTGCCGACACGTCGCTCGGCCAGACCATGCGCGATCTCGCTGCGGTTCGGGCTGCGATTCTGCTGGTCGATACTGCGCCTCTCGACGACATGCGCGGTCGGCTCGAGCCGCTTGCGGCGGCGGACCGCGCGTTCCGTCACACCGCGCGGGAAATGCTCGCGATGTCCGCTTACCGCGCCAATGATATTGCGGCGGCTCGCAAATACATCGACATGGTTGCGGGCGATGCCGAGACACCGCCCGGCACGCGGCAGCGGATCGAAGTTCTGTCGGCGCTACTTGCGTCAGAGGGTAAGGGCAAGGGATAGGATCAATGACGATCGCAGCCTTGCGCCATTTGACATTGATCGCCGGACTGCTGGCGGCTGCCGCGGTCCTGCCCGGCTGTTCGTCAGGCGGCTTCGATGTCGACAAGCTCGACATTTTCGGGTTGGGCGACAAGCCGAAGCTGCCGGGCGAACGCAAGGCGGTGTTTCCGGAAGGCGTGCCCGGCGTCACGCAGGGCATTCCGCCCGATCTGATCAAGGGCAACCAGCCGCAGACCGATACACTTAATTCGCAAACGGCTGCGGCGCCGGTCGCGCCGGTGACCGTCGAGGAGACGGAACCGAAACCGAAAGCGAAGCCACGGCCAAAGCCGAGAACGACGGCACGCACCGCGCCGGCGCGGCAACCCGCGGCGGCCGAAACCGGTCAAGAGCAGGCGACGCAGCGGCCGAGCGCAAGTCAGTCGTCCGCAAGTCAGCCGTCTGCGAGCCAGACCTCGGCCAGCGGTACACAAGCGCCGTGGCCGTCGTCGACGCCGCAGGCAACCGGCACCAATTCGCCTTGGCCGGCATCGCCCAATACGACGACGGCCCCCTGGCCGAGTGCGCCACCGCCGGGCACCTTTTCGCGCTAATCCGATCGTCCGCGCACGCCTTAGCCGGCATCTGCTATTGATCTGATCCATGAGCTTTACCGTCGCCATTGTCGGCCGGCCGAATGTCGGCAAATCGACGCTGTTCAACCGCCTGGTCGGCAAGCGGTTGGCGCTGGTCGACGACCAGCCCGGCGTGACGCGAGACCGGCGTGAGGGCGAAGGCCGGCTCGGCGATCTCGAATTTACCGTGGTCGACACAGCCGGTCTCGAGCAGGCGGCGCCCGAGAGCCTGTCCGGGCGGATGCGGGCGCAGACCGAGGCCGCGATTACGGCCGCCGATGTCGTGCTGTTCCTGATCGACGCGCGCGCCGGCCTTACGCCCGCCGATGAAACATTTGCCGCGATGATCCGGCGCTCCGGCAAGCCTGTGATCGTGGTCGCTAACAAGAGTGAGGGTGTGGCTGGCGAAACCGGCCGCCTCGAAGCCTACTCGCTCGGGCTCGGCGAGCCGGTCCCGGTTTCCGCCGAACACGGCGAGGGTATGAGCGATCTCTATGACGCCGTGCGTGATGCGGCGCCGGTGGCAGAGGAAGCCGACGAGGAAGAAGCAAGTGCTGACGATGCCGAAGACGCGGAAGCAAGGCCGATCCGCGTCGCCATTGTTGGGCGACCGAATTCCGGCAAGTCGACCCTCATCAACCGGCTGATCGGCGAGGAGCGCCTGCTGACCGGACCCGAAGCCGGCATCACTCGGGATTCGATTGCGGTCGAAACCGAATGGCAAGGCCGCAAGTTCAAGATTTACGATACCGCCGGGATGCGGCGACGATCGCGCATCGAGGAGAAACTCGAGAAGCTGTCGGTCGCCGATGCGTTGAATGCCATCCGCTTCGCAGACGTTGTTGTCGTGCTGATCGACGGCGAGCGCTCATTCGATGAGCAAGACCAGCGCATCGCCGATCTCGTCGAGCGAGAGGGCCGCGCTCTCGTTCTGGCCGGCAGCAAGTGGGATCTGGTAGAGACGCGCGCCGGCGCGATCGCTCGCATGCGCGAGGAGGCGCAAAAGAAGTTCTCCCAAGTGAAAGGCGTACAGGTTGTTGCGGTGTCCGGCCTGACCGGCGAGGGGCTCGACCGGCTGATGCAGGCGATCGTCGACGCCTATACCGTGTGGAACAAACGCGTGTCGACCAATGCGCTCAATCGCTGGCTCGAAGGCGTGCTCTCGGCGCACCCGCCGCCGGCGGTATCCGGGCGTCGCCTCAAGCTCAATTACATCACCCAGCCGAAGACGCGGCCGCCGAGCTTCGTGATCTTCTGCACCCGCGCTGACGCGCTGCCGGACTCCTACAAGCGTTATCTGGTCAACGGCCTGCGCGAGACGTTCGATCTGCCGGGCACGCCGATCCGATTGCTGTTGCGCGAGAAGGCCAACCCTTACGCCGGGCGCAAGAAATAGGGCGGGCGCTCAGGCCGGGTGCTGCAATGCCTTGAGCGTACCGGAGCGGAACTCAAAGACTTTGCCGCTTTCCGTGAAGTCCGGCAGGCAAAGCGGGATGACGGCCTTCGCGACGTCCTCAGGCTTGAACAAGGTGTTCGGGTCCGCGCCCGGCCAGCCGCTCATATACATGCGGGTATGCGTTGGCCCCGGATTGAAGAGGTTTGCCCGCACATTGGTCGATGCCGTTTCCGCGGCATAGGTCTGAATCAGCGTATTGAGCGCCGCCTTCGAGGCCGCATACGGCCCGCAATAGGCCTTTGCCAGCCAGGCCAGTCCCGAGGTCATGAACACCGCGCGGCCCGCAGGCGCCCGCTTCAGCAGCGGGTCCATGCAGCGGATCAGTTGCCAATTGGCGGTGAGATTGATTGCCAGAATGTTGTCCCACGTCTTCGGCTCGACGTGGTCGAGCGGCGAGAGCGGTCCAAGCAGTCCCGCATTGCCGACCAGTACGTCGAGGCGTTGGTAGCGCTCGTTCAGCGCCAATGCGAGCCGCGCGATGCCGTCCACGTCCTTGAGGTCGAGCGGTACCAGCGTGGCGCTGCCGCCCTCGGCCTTGATCTTGTCGTCGAGTTCCTCCAGCCCGCCCGAGGTGCGTGCCACTGCGATGACATGCGCGCCGGTCTTGGCCAGTTCGAGCGCGACACAGGCACCGATGCCTCGCGAGGCGCCGGTGACAAGCGCGATGCGGTCGGCGAGGGGCTTACTCATCTTACGATCGCTATCGGATTGCGCCGGTCAGATCGCTTCGGCGAGCAATGATAGCTGCCGCGGCGAGGCGCTTTGCGCCGCAAGATCGGTCAACGGGGTCGGATAATCGCCGGTGAAGCAGTGGTCGGTGAACTGCGGCTTCGTCGGGTCGCGGCTCGACAGACCCATGGCGCGATAGATGCCGTCGACCGACAGGAAGGCGAGCGAATCCGCGCCGATGAATTGCCGCATGCCCTCAAGATCGTGGGTGGCAGCGAGCAGCATGTCGCGCTCCGGCGTATCGATGCCGTAATAGTCCGGATGCGTGATCGGCGGCGATGCGATGCGGAAATGAACTTCCGTGGCGCCGGCGTCACGCATCATGCGGACGATCTTGCGCGATGTGGTGCCGCGCACGATGGAATCGTCGATCAGCACAATCCGCTTGCCGCCGACAACCGCGCGATTGGCGGAATGCTTCATGCGCACGCCTTGATCGCGGATCGACTGGGTCGGCTGAATGAAGGTGCGGCCGACATAGTGGTTTCGGATAATGCCGAGCTCGTAGGGCACGCCGGAGGCCTGCGCAAAGCCGATCGCGGCGGGAACGCCGGAGTCGGGGACCGGTACAATGACGTCGACATCGGCTGGTGCCTCGCGGGCCAGTTCCACGCCCATGCTCTTGCGGACATCGTAGACATGCCGGCCGCCGACGATGGAATCGGGCCGCGCGAAATAAATGTATTCGAAGATGCAGGGACGCTCCGCCATCGGCGGAAACGGCTTGTGCGACTGCACGCCGTCTTCATCGAACACGATGACTTCGCCGTTCTCGACGTCGCGGACATACTGTGCGCCGATGATGTCGAGCGCGCAGGTTTCGGAGGCGAGGATCGGGCAGCCATCGAGCTTGCCGATGACGAGCGGTCGAATGCCGAGCGGATCGCGGGCGCCAACCAGCTTCTTGTTGGTCATGCCGACAAAGGCGTAGGCACCTTCGAGCTGGCGCAGGCCGTCGATGAAACGATCGACGAAGCGGTTGCGGCTCGAGCGCGCGACCAGATGCAGGATGACTTCGGTGTCGGTGGTCGACTGCATCATCGCGCCGTCGCGGACAAGTTCGCGCCGCAGCGAGATGCCGTTGGTCAGATTGCCGTTGTGGCCAATCGCGAATCCGCCGGCATTGAGTTCGGCGAACAGCGGTTGCACGTTGCGCAGCACCGTCTCGCCCGTGGTCGAATAGCGGACATGGCCGACGGCAACGCTGCCCGGAAGACGATCGATCACTTCGCGCCGCGAAAAGGTGTCGCCGACGAGGCCGAGCCGGCGCTCGGAATGGAACCGCTTGCCATCATAGGAGACGATGCCGGCGGCTTCCTGGCCGCGATGCTGGAGCGCGTGCAGACCGAGCGCGGTGATCGCTGCGGCGTCCGGATGGCCATAAATACCAAACACTCCGCACTCTTCGCGAAGCCGGTCGCCGTCGAGGTCGGCACCCGTTTCGATGGCGGAGTCAGGAATCGGTGCGGTCATTCGTTCTATCGAGCCTCGGCCAGCCGGCGTGGATCAACGGGTGCGACACCGGAGCGCTGCTCGGGCCCGGCGGCGGGTGCATCGGGGTCGTCAGGACGCGGACGCTTTAACCGCTTCAAGATGGTGCTTTCGGGGTCATCCGGCAACATCGACATCAGCCATTGTCCCGTACTTTGTAGGACAACCTTCGATTTGGCGGACTTTATCCACTCCGGCTGCCGCTGGTCGGGCACCAGCCATGCGAAAAAGACGAAGGCGACGACCACGATGATGAGGCCGCGGCCAAGTCCGAACAGAAATCCGAGGGTACGGTCGAGTGCGCCGATTCGGCTGTCGAGGATCATGTCGGACAACCTGACCGTGATGACCGACACGAACAGCAGCGTGACCAGAAAGATGCCGACCACGGTGACGCCGGCGGCGGCAATATCGCTGTTGATGTATTGCTTCACGGTCGGAAGCAGCCGGGCATAGGAGTAGAGCGTGACCAGCGCGGCAATGCCCCAGGCGGCTATCGACAGAATCTCCCGCATGAAACCGCGGATCATCGCCAGCAGGCCGGAAACCAGCATGACGACAAGCAGCAGAATGTCGAGCAGGGTGACGGGCATGTCGGCGGTTCAGCTCCAGCCAAAATCGGCCAAAGGGGGCAAACGGCTGCTTTCCTTCCGGGGCCGGCTCGGGCGTCGGGTCATCTATCGGTGGTGGCGTGGCGTTGCAACAGGGGCTGTATAGCCGGGCCTCCGTCCGCCGTCATCCGCCTTGTGACAAGGAATCCGCTATGGCTAACAGCGATTTGACCCCGGATGACGCGTCCATTCGACTGGGCTTGCGAGCCGCCTAACTGGCCTTGGCCCGGCGGCCGCTGGCGGCAATATCGGCCACCAGCCCGGCAAGGCTGCCGACGTCGGTTAGCCTCAAGCCGGCGGTCGATTCGGCGCGCGCTGATTCCGGCACCACCGCGCGGGTGAAGCCGAGTTTGGCCGCTTCCTTGAGGCGGGCTGCGGCCTGCGCCACCGGCCTCACCGCGCCCGACAGTGATACCTCGCCGAAATAAACAGCATCGGCCGGCAGCGGCGCATTGGCGAGCGAGGAGACGAGGGCTGCTGCTGCTGCGAGATCGGCCGCCGGCTCCTGAATGCGATAGCCACCGGCGACATTGAGATAGACGTCGTGGCCGGCGAGTTTGACCCCGCAATGGGCGTCGAGTACCGCGATCACCATCGACAGCCTGTTCTGATCCCAGCCGACCACGGCGCGGCGCGGGGTTCCGAGCGAGGTCGGTGCGACCAGCGCCTGAATCTCGACCAGGACCGGCCTTGTGCCCTCGATGCCGGCAAACACCGCGGTGCCCGGCGAGCCGAGGTCGCGTTCCGACAGGAAAAATTCGGACGGGTTAGCCACTTCCCGCAGGCCGAGGCCTGTCATCTCGAACACGCCGATCTCGTCGGTCGGACCGAAGCGATTCTTGACCGCGCGCAGCACGCGGAACTGATGCGAGCCGTCGCCCTCGAACGACAGCACGGCATCGACCATGTGTTCCACCACGCGTGGCCCCGCGATCTGTCCGTCCTTGGTGACGTGGCCGACCAGAATGACCGCGGCGCCTGAACGTTTTGCGAAGCGGATCAACGACTGCGCGCTGCCCCGCACCTGTGTCACCGTGCCGGGCGCGGACTCCACCGTGTCGGTCCACATGGTTTGAATTGAATCGATAATGATGAGACGCGGTATCTTGCCTTCGGACAGCGTTGCGACGATGTCCTCGACGGAGGTTTCGGCGGCAAGCTCAACCTGCGCGTCGCCGAGCCCGAGTCGTTCGGCGCGCAGCCGCACCTGTGCGACGGCTTCCTCGCCGGAGATATAGACGACGCGATGACCGGCGCGGGCGAGCGCGGCGCTGGTCTGAATTAGAAGTGTCGATTTGCCGATGCCGGGATCGCCGCCAACCAGCAGCACCGAGCCGCGCACGAAACCGCCGCCGGTAACGCGGTCGAACTCGGCGATGCCGCAGGGCAAGCGCGGTGCATCATGCGCTTCGCCGGCAAGCGGCTCGAGCGCGAAAGGACGGCCCTTGCCGGGCCGCCGGCCGGGGCCACGCACGGCGGTGCCGCCGGCATCTTCCTCGCTGAGCGTATTCCATTCGCCGCACGCCTCGCACTTGCCCTGCCAGCGATTATGGGCTGCGCCGCAATTCTGACAGACATAGGACGGTCCGCGCTTCGCCACCGCTCACTCCGTCCGATATATGCGATGATAGCGGCGGCCGAGGCTCGTGAGCACCTCATAGCCGATCGTGCCGGCGGTGGCGGCGAGATCGTCGACGGTCAGTTCGTCGCCGATCAAGGTCGCCATGTCGCCGCGTCGGACCGCGCCTTCGGCGAGATCTGAAATGTCGATCGCAAGCAAATCCATCGAGACCCGGCCGGCGAGGCGGCAGCGCTTGCCAGCGAGGATGGCCTCGCCGCCGGCCACCGTGTCCGAAGCGCTCGCGGCGCGCAGGTAGCCGTCAGCGTAGCCGACCGCGGCAATGGCGATGCGTGTATTACTTTTGGCGGTCCATTGAGCGTCGTAGCCGACGGTTTCGCCGCGCTGCACGCTGCGAACGTGAACAACGCGGGCCTGCAGCTCGACCACCGGGCGCATCGGGTTGCCGCGGTCCGGCGTCGGGTTGACGCCGAAAAGCGCCGCGCCCGGCCGCACCATATCGCAATAGGCGGCCTGGCCGAGAAAAATGCCCGACGAATTCGCCAGTGAACCCGGAATGCCGCGATAGAGCATGCGCACCTCGCGGAACAGCTTGATCTGCCGTTCGTTGAGCGGGTGCTCCTGCAACTGGGCGCAGGCGAGGTGGCTCATCAGCAGGGTGATACCGTGGTTCTCGGAGCGGATGCGTGGCGCAATCGCTGCGGCTTCCTCCGCCGAGACGCCGAGCCGGTTCATGCCGGTATCGACCTGCAGCGCAGCGCCGCCGTGCCAGTTATTGGCGGAAACGAAGGCGTCCCATTCGGCAAGTTCGCCAAGGCTGCCAATGACCGGGCGTGCATGCACATCCGCAAATGCCGCAGCAGTGCTCGGCATGACCCCGTTGAGAACATAGATGGCGGCGTCGTAAGCGACCGCGCGAAGCTGGCGCGCTTCCGACAAGTCGGCGACAAAAAACGTCTTGCAGCCGGCGCGGGCGAGCGCTCGGCCGACCTGTTCGATGCCGCAGCCATAGGCGTCGGCCTTGATGACCGCAGAGCATTCCGACGGCAGCGTTCGGCGTGACAGCGCGCGCCAGTTGGCCTCGACCGCGGCGAGGTCGATGGTCAGAACGCCGCCCGCTTCGGCCTGCGGGGGGCCGGACGTGGTACCGCGGCCCAGCGACGGTGCCGTCCGTGGCAATGGGTCCACCGCCGGCAGGTCGGCGGACGATTCGGTTTCGAGCGTTGACATCATGAGGGTCATAGCCGCCTTGGACCCGAGCGTCCATGTGGCGCGCAAGCCCCGGATAACAAGCGGTTTTGGCGAACGTCCTGGGTGCGGTCGACGCGGCTGCGGCAACATGCGCGCGACCTCGAAGCGGCGTCGCAGCTCACGCGATTGGTCGGCGAGGGCTCGGCCGTGTTCGTCTAGTTGAGAGCGGGGAGCTGGTCGGAGCGATACGTGATCGATCGCCGGCCGCGTCGGATCGCGTTGAACGAATCGAACGGCGACATCGCACGGAGATGTTGCGCGGGCCTCCTGTCGTCAAGTGGATCGGCGCGCGGACACGTTGCGCGGAACTGATGGCGCGCGACGCGGCGATTCAACATCTGCGCAATGATCTTGTTTGTCTCGACACTGTCAGTCGATGTCGGTCGACAACAAACAAATTGATTGCGACGTACCAGAGCGCGACGTGCAGCATGACATCGAGAGCGCGAGAACGTGAAGCGTGATGTCGAGAGTACGAAGTACGTAAAAGAAGACATTTGATTCGTGTGGCATTACGCGAGAGTAAATAAGTTACGAAGAAGATATAAATTGACAGCCTTGAAAAATATCTTTGAAGTAAATTTGCGAAAAACGAAGCAGATCAAGGCTATCGAACGTCTCTTTTAATGATCTATAAAACAAAAAAGTGAAACGCTATGCCCGTCGTCGAGTTAACGCCCAGCTTCGTTCGTGTCGCGGAGTGTCCTCCGGGACAGAAAAAAATCGATTTTTTCGATTCGAAGCAAAAGGGATTTTTGGTCGAGGTCCGCTGTTCGGGGCGACGGACGTTCTATCAGCGTTATCGTGACGAGCGTGGCCGTGAGCGGCAATTCAAAATCGGCCGCGCGGACATGCTGACGATCGAGCAAGCGCGGCGGAAAGCGCGTTCGATCTTTGCGCAAGCGCTGCTTGGCGACAATCCGCAGGAGCGCCGACAAGAGCTGCGCGCGATACCGACGCTCGAAGCATTCGTGCGCGACAGCTATTTGCCGTTCGTTGCAACCTACAAACGGAGTTGGAAGACCGACGAGACGATTCTGCGCATCCACGCGCTGCCGACGCTGGGCCGTCTGCCGCTCGACGAGATCGGCACCGACCGTATCGTCGCTCTGGTTGGACAGATGCGTAACAAAGGCTATGCCGGCGGGACGTCAAACCGGGTCGTCGTCATTCTGCGCTATCTGTTCAACCTGGCAATCAAGTGGAAGGTGCCGGGCGTTGCCGCCAACCCGACCGCGGGCATCGAGATGGGGTCGGAGGTTCAGCGCAACCGGTTTCTCTCAAAAGATGAAACGCAGCGGCTCGTTGCGGCGATATCGACCGACGAAAATACGACGGCTGCCAATGCCATCCTTCTGCTGCTGCTGACCGGAGGGCGTCGCAACGAAATCACTCATGCGAAGTGGGAGCATGTGCTCTGGGAAGAGCGCAAGCTGCACGTGCCGATGTCGAAATCCGGAAAGCCGCGCTGGATCTCGCTCAGCGACGCGGCGCTTGCGCTGCTGCGTTCGCTGCCGCAGATCGCGGGTAACGACTACATTTTTCCATCGCCGGTAACGGGACGGCCGTCGCCGTCACTGTGGTTTCCGTGGGACCGCATCCGGCAGCGCGCAGGGCTTGAAGACGTCCGCCTGCATGACCTGCGGCATTCGTTCGCGAGCTTTCTCGTCAACGGCGGCGTCTCTCTGTATGTCGTGCAGGCGTTGCTCGGACATTCGAATGCACGAACGACGCAGCGCTACGCTCATCTCGTCAGCGATACGCTCACGCAAGCGACGAGCGTCGTCGATAAAATTGTCGCCCCGTCGTTGACGGGGGGCACGCAAGGGGAGGCCGCGCGTCTGATGCCGCTGTAGCATCGCCGCCTCCATCTTTCGATCGCGCTCCGCGCGGCTGAATTGAATTTCAGCCGGTGCGTTTTCATGCATACTCAACATCAGTGACGCTGTGCGCATGGTCTGTGTGCGTGCAATCGATTCGTGTGCGTCATTGTGCCCGCACCTTTGCTATTCCGATGATCGGTCGATGACGTTGCGGGTGTTGTTGATCGCAAATGTCAGATCGCACAACGACTCTTCCCTGGCGCGCACCCAGCGTGTGCCTATCGCATGTTGCGATTGAAATCGCTTAGGAATCTCAGATTGGTCGTCTTTTGTCGTGCGAACAAGACAATCCGCGCGCGCTGCGCAAGATCGCAGTGGCAGGACATGACAGTACGTGAAGATTTGCAGCCTGTATGGCGCGGGTTACTACTACATCCCGGGCACGGATACCTGTCTGAAGGTCGG
>JBFWZV010000026.1:0-44371 GCA_050184975.1 Pseudolabrys sp.
GCCAAGCAACCGCGCGCGATCGCCGTGCAACACCGCGCCGGTCGTCAACATCTCGGTATAGAGCAGCGCGCGCCGCGTCAGCAGCCGATGAAAGAACCGGCAATGGCGGTCGGTCCAGTCCATCATCGGTGCGACCGAAAAACGTCGCCGGCCGATTTTTCGGCTTTCCTGTAAATTCTCAGTCACTTGAACTTTTCCGCGCTTGTCTCATGTCGTACCGTTTCCGACCGGTTTCTAGCGATTTTGTGTCTCCCACACCAGCAGGTCAATTTCATGCTCCCCTCTTCCGTAGATGTCGTCATCGTTGGCGCCGGCAATGCGGCGTTCTGCGCCGCGCACGCGGCGGCCGAGCATGGTGTGTCGGTGCTGGTGCTCGAGCGCGCCGGCGAAGACGAAGCCGGCGGCAACAGCCGCTTTACCGCGGGCGCGTTCCGCTGCGTCTATGACGGCGTCGACGACCTTCGGACCTTGATGCCGGACCTGACTGACGACGAAGTCGCAGCGAGCGATTTTGGCACCTATACGCAGGAGAAATTCTTCGACGACATGGCTCGGGTCACCGAATACCGGACCGACCCCGACCTGTGCGAAGTGCTGGTGACGCACAGCCGCGACACCATGCGCTGGATGCGAGACAAAGGCATCCGCTTCGCGCCAATCTGGGGCCGGCAGGCCTACAAGATCGGCGGCAAGTTCAAGTTCTGGGGCGGCCTCACCGTCGAGTCATGGGGCGGCGGGCCCGGCCTCGTCGAGGCGCACACGAAGATCGCAAGGAAGGCCGGCGTCACGGTCGCCTACAATGCCCGCGCGCTGTCGCTGATTGCCGACGACGACGGCGTCAAGGGCGAGCGGGTCAAGCATGACGGCCGCACTGTCGACGTGAAGGCCAAATGCGTCGTGCTCGCCGCCGGCGGCTATCAGGCCAATGCGGAAATGCGCACGCGCTATCTTGGACCGGGCTGGGAACTCGCCAAGATCCGCGGCACCCGCTTCAACACCGGCGACGGCATCAAGATGGCGCTCGACATCGGGGCGATGCCGGCCGGCAACTGGTCGGGTGGCCACGCGGTTGGCTGGGATCGCAACGCTCCGGAATTCGGCGATCTCGCGGTCGGCGACAATTTCCAGAAGCACTCCTACCCATGGGGCATCATGGTCAATGCCAATGGCGAGCGCTTCGTCGACGAGGGTGCCGATTTCCGCAACTATACCTATGCGAAATACGGCCGTGTCATCCTGATGCAGCCGGGCCAGTTCGCCTGGCAGGTGTTCGACAAAAAGATCATTCCGATGCTGCGCGACGAGTACCGCATCAAGCAGGTGACCAAGGTGCGCGCCGACACGCTGGAAGAGCTGTGTGCGAAGCTGGAGGACGTCGATGCCGCTAAAGCGCTCGCGACCATCAAGGCTTACAACAAGGCGGTACGAACCGATATTGCATTCGATCCGAATGTGAAGGACGGCCGCCGCACCGAAGGCCTCGCGATCGAAAAATCGAACTGGGCTAACACCATCGACGAGCCGCCGTTCGAGGCCTATGCCGTTACCTGCGGACTGACCTTCACCTTCGGCGGCCTCAAAATCGACACCACTGGCCGCGTCATCGACACCGACGGCCAGCCGATCCCCGGCCTCCATGCGGCGGGCGAGCTGGTCGGCGGACTGTTCTGGTTCAACTATCCCGGTGGCACCGGACTGATGGCAGGCTCGGTGTTCGGCCGTGTCGCCGGCACCAGCGCCGGTCGGCGTGCGGCGCAAATGCCGTCGTGAGCGGCGCGACACCGCATTCGATTCTATTGTGACGCACAAATTCGATTTGATACTGCCTCTTGCCGGCAGCGTCTTGGCACCTTGGTACGGCTCGGTGTTCTCCGGCGAACCGTGTCTCTAGGACGACAGGTAAGCGCCGCCGTTGATGTGCATGGACTGGCCAGTGACAAACTGTGCCGCCGGCAGACACAGATGAAGAACCGCGGCGGCCACATCCTCGGGCCGACCGCGATCGCCGGTGATCGTCCCGTGCGTCAGATGATGCGCGGGCGTCGCCGCGCTCGCCGCCCGCGTCGTATCAATCGCGCCCGGCACGACGCAGTTTGCGGTGATCCCGTCGCTCGCTAGATCGTGTGCCAGACCGCGCGTGAATCCGACCAACCCCAGCTTCGCCGCCATGACATGCGAACGGCCTTTGGAGCCGATATGCGCACTCATGCCGCCGATATTGACAATCCGGCCCGCGCCACTTGCGCGCAAAGCCGGCAGACAGGCGCTGACGCAATGAAAGGCGCCGTCGAGGATGACGCCAAGCACCTCACGCCATTCCTGCTGCGACATCTCGCCGATATTTTTCTCCCGGCGCAGGGCCGCGTTGTTGACCAGAATATCAATCTGGCCGAATGCCTTGAGCGCGGCGTCCGCCATAGCCTGTGCGGCCGATGCGTCCGCGACGTCACCGGTAAAGACCGCCGCCCTGCCGCCCGTCGCGGAAATTTCGCGTGCAACCTCCTCGCCCTGGGCGGTATTGGAGCGGACCGTCACCAGCACGGCGGCACCGGCTTTCGCGAGGGCAAGTGCGATGGCGCGGCCGATATTGCGTCCCCCGCCGGTGATAACCGCAACCTTGCCGTCGAGTTCCCCGCCGCCGGTCATTCCGTCGTCCTATCCCCGCAAGGCCGCAAGATTGAGCGAACCGTCGTAGAGTGTTTTCAACGATGCCAGCCCGGTTGCAGCCTTCGTCTCGCTCCAGCCACCATGCCGGGCGTTGAGCATGAACTTATCCCGAATGTCGGTGCGCGTCAGCGGCTCCTGCGCGCCACCGCGGAAGTGCGGCTGCCGTTCCTCCACCACAGAGCCGTCCGTCATCACCGCACGAATATGCCCGGTAAAGGCGTCGGGATAGGGATTGTCGGGGTCGATGACGTAGCGGACCTTGGAGGCGAGCGTCCGTACCCGCGGATCGCTCACCGCGGCCTGCGTGAAATGTCCGAGCCCGACACCACCATGCACAAACCCCGTTGCGATCAGGAACGGCGTCGAAAATTTCGCGGCATAGCCGTTGGGAGGGTGCTGCTTGACCGCGATCGGTTCCCACAGCCGATGCACCGTGCCCTCGGCGACCTCGCAGACAAGCTCCTTCACGTCGTCAGCCTTGACGCCGCGCGCCGCGAGCCGTCGCGCGCAGTCGATATATGGATGCGCCATTGTCCCGCAGGGATAGGGTTTGAAGGCCAGCGTCTCGGCGACCCAGCGCTCCCCGAAATCGCCGATGAGCGCGTCAAAATTGCCTTTCGTCGTATGCGCAAATCCGAAGAACAACCCGTGGACACCCTCGAACACCGTGCGCGGGCCGACAAAGCCGGCGCGCGCCATCAATGCAGCGCGAATACCGGACTGTGCCGCCCAGCCGGGATGCATCCGTTTGGTCCAGGCGCCCTCCGCCAGATATTCGATGATTCCACCGGCCATGCTGGCGGCAATACCGAGCGCATCGACGGTCTGCTTCGCGCCGAGGCCAAGCGCAGCGGATACGCCAGCCGCCGCCCCGATCGCACCGAAGATCGCGGTCGGATGAAATCCGGCCTTATGCACCGCCTTTGGCACAACCGTCGAGAGACGACACATCACCTCGGTGCCGACCGCAATGCCAAGAAGTGCCGCACCGCCGTCCGGCCGGTGCCGCTCGCAGGCCGCCAGCACCGCCGGCACGATCACCGCACCGGCGTGGACCGGTCCGCCCTCGAACGTGTCGTCGAAGTCTTCACCGTGAGCAGCGGTACCGTTGACCAACGCCGCCCCGGCAGCGGTCAGTCTCCGCTCGTGGCCGATCGCCGTACAGACGCCATCGTCGTCACAGGCCGCAAGCGTACTCGCCGCGTAGTCCTCTTTGCGTGCGGCAACGCAGAGCCCCGCGACGTCGACGGCAAGATCCTCACATTTCCGCCGCAGCGCGGGCGAAAACGCAGCAACATCGAGCGTGCCGATGCGTGCGGCCAGATGCTCGGCAATCGAGGTTCCCGGTAATTCACCTGCCATGACGATCAGCTCGCGCGTAGCGTACGGCCGCCAAACTTCAGCATGTTGGCAAGCGCCACAATGACAAACGTAAGCACCAGCATCAGCAAGCCGAGGACCGCGATGGCGGCAAGATCGCCGCTCTCATTGAGATCGTAGATCAGCACCGACAGCACCTTGGTCTGCGAGGTGAACAACAAAATCGCGGCCGACAACTCGCGAATGACGCCGACAAACACAAAGCACCAGGTGGCAATCACGCTGGTTCGCAAGAGCGGCGCGGTGATCTGCCAAAGCGTGCGCAGCCGGCCGGCGCCGAGAATGCGGCCGGCATCCTCCAGTTCCGGATGAACGGCATGGAGGGCAGATTGCATCTGCTGGTAGGCCGCCGGCATGGCCAGCGTCACATAGCCGACCAGCAGAATCCAAAGCGTTCCGTAAAGAACAAAGGGCGGCCGCGAATAGGCGAAAAACAGCCCGACACCGAGGACGATGCCGGGAATGGCGACCGGCGCGGTGGCGAGGAAGGCAAGCGCGCGATGGCCAGTCACCGCCCTGCGCACGGTGATGTAACTGATGACGACGGCGATCAACGTACCGAAAGTTGCCGCCAGGATCCCGAGAATGAAAGTGTTCTTGATCGCGAGGCTCGTTGCCGACAACTCGAAAAAAACGAATCGAATATTCTGAAGCGTAAAATTGTTGATACTGACGAGCTGCGAGGCAAGCTTCGAGAATGTCGCGTTCAACAACGCGAAATAAGGCAGGAACACCGGGCACATCAGCACGGCCATGCTGGCGGCCAGCGCCAGCCAGCGATAACGGCCGAGCCGCACGATTCGCGGGTCGCTGTTCTTGGCGCCGACGACGGAATAACTGCGGCGGCCAAGGATCGCGTACTGGGCACGCAGCAGGATCACGGTGAGTACCAGAAGCGGCAGCGAGGCCGCAGCGGCGAGTTCCGGCTTGGGCGGATACTGGAACAGGCTCCAGATCTTGGTCGTCATCGTGTGGAAGCCGGCCGGCAGCGCCAGGATCGCCGGCGAGCCAAACAGCGTCATCGACTGCAGAAAAGCGACCAGCGCACCGGCGACGAGCGCCGGCAGCGCCAGCGGGATCGTGATGCGGCGTGCGGTCACCCAGGTGCCGGCGCCAAGAATAGAGGACGCATCCTCCAAATCCCCCGGCGTGCGCTCCAGCGCGTTGGCGACCAACACGAAGACATACGGGAAGGTGTAGCAACTGATGACAAAAACGAGGCCGGAGAAGGAATAGATGTTCAGGAGGTGATAGCTGGCCTCGGCGCCGGTGAGATCGCGGTGAAGCTGGTTGAGCAGACCGCTGTTCGGCGCCGCCAGCAGCTCCCACGCGATCGCGCCCAGAAACGGCGGTGTCACGAACGACGCTGTAACGAGAAGCCGGACCGTCCGCCGTAACGGCATGTCGGTGCGCGCGACCAGCCAGCCCATCGGCGCTGCCACCGCGCAGCAGATCACCGCGGATAGCAGCGCGAGCATGAAGGTCGTAATGAGCGGATCAAAAAATGCCGCATCGACCACCAGCCTGACAAAATTTGCGAAGGTGAAGGCACCAGCGCCGTCGGTAAACGCGTAAACCGCAAGCCAGGACAAGGGCAAGACGATCAAAAGGCAGAGGATCGCTGCAAAAAGCGCCATCACCGCCGAAGAGACATCGAGGCGGAAACGAGCCTTCGCGGGGGCTGCGGTAACGGGGGCGAGCGTGGTCATGCAGACATTTCGAAGATGGTGGCATCACCCCTCTCCGCGCGCGGAGTCGAGCGACGTCAACCGCCCTTACACACGGAAAATCTTGGTGTATTGAGCCTTGATCTCCTCGGCATGCTTCAGGACGCCCGCCGCGTCGTCCTTCATCAGCTTGATGTCGCTCAGCGGCCTGCGCCCGGCCTTCTCCTTGATCATCGCATGCGCCGAACGCAATCCGCCGACATCAAGATTCACCTGTTGGCATTCCGCGCTGAAGCAGTAGTTCTGGAACAGCCGCGCTGCGTTCGGATGCGGCGCCGCCTTGAACAGGCCATTCGGACCGATGATGAGCGGCGTGCCTTCGGTCGCGTAGATCGGTTCGACCGGCTTGCCGGATTCCTTCTCCTTGAAGATCAGATATTCAACACCATCGGCCTGAATGGGGCGCTCGCCAAGCGCCAGCTTCTTCGGCGGCACCGAGGCGGATTGCACCTGGAGCACATCCTGCCTGGCGAGTTTCTCGAAATATTCCCAGCCGAGATCGCGCGCCATCTGAAACGTCGCGGTCATGATCGTGCCGCTGTAACCGGGATGCGCTTTGACGATCTTGCCTTTCCATCTCGGCAACAACAGATCGGCGAAACTTTTAGGCGCGTCGGCGGCTTTGACGAGTTGGGTATTGTAAGCCATCACGCACAGGAACACGCGGAAGCTCGCAAACATGCCATCCGCATCCTTGTGGTCGGCTGGATAATGCTTGGCCACGTCCTCCGGAACGTAGGCGGCCAACATACCCTTGTCCTTCCAGAGCTGGAGGTGCGCAGCATCGGAGGAGTTGACCACGTCGACGGCGTGGATGTTACTGGTATATTCCTGGGTGATGCGCTGAAGCACCCGCTCCGCACCGGTGCGCTCGACCTGGACCGACACACCCGGAAACTTCGTCTCGAAGCGGCGGGCGATCTCCTCGGACACCTTGAGGTCGATCGAAGTATACCAGACCACCTTGCCTTCTTTTTTGGCGGCGGCGATGAGGTCAGGCGTTATTGCACTTGCCGGCGGCGCTGCCGACAGAACGCGTGTGGAAAACGCCGGAGCGAGCATCGCGCCGGCCGTCAAGGCAGTCGCGCCCTTTAGAATCGCGCGACGGGAATGCACTCTCGACGTCATGACCAACCTCCCAGATTGAATTGAAAAATTATCGTTTCTTCTTGTTCTCCTTGGCGGCTTCTCTTTGGCAGCATCAATCAGCGATTCGTGTTCGCGGCGCTTCGTCCTGCAGCGTTCCGGTTCGCCGAATTCTGTTCATCGCAGCAAGGCGCGGCAGCGTTCCGGTGGCATCTGTAGCCAGACATCGCTTCCTTGCGGAGTATTGTCGCTTGCCGAGGTAACGACGCGGACTTGTGTGCCGTCCCGCAGTTCAACCATATAGTCCCGGTTGCCGCCCAGAAAGACTTGGCGGACGACACGGCCTGGTATGACGTTTTCTGCTTCCGTCGATCGTGACAGCAGCCTGATATCGTGCGGACGCACCGAAACCGCAGTCTCAGACCCCACCGTCATTGCCGCCTCCTGACAACGCAATGGGATACCGGCGACGTCGATGCGGGTTCCGTCAAGGCTGCGGCCCCTGATGACGTTGCTCGAGCCGATAAAGCGCGCGACGAATTCGGAGCGTGGCCGGTCGTAAATGTCTTCCGGGGATCCCGCCTGCTCGATCCTGCCCAGATTCATCACGGCGATCACGTCGGCGGTCGTCATCGCTTCGGCCTGATCGTGGGTCACATAGACCGTCGTGTAACGATATTCATCATGCAGCCGGCGCACCTCGAAACGCATTTCCTCACGCAGATTGGCGTCGAGATTCGACAGCGGCTCATCGAGCAAGAGCGTTTCCGGTTCGACGACGAGCGCGCGGGCGAGCGCGACGCGCTGCTGCTGGCCGCCGGACAATTCGCCGGGATAGCGTTCCGCCAGCGGCGCGAGCTTGGTGGTGGCAAGGATGGCGTCGATCTTCCTGCCGATCGTATCGCGATCGAGCTTCCGTAGCTTGAGGCCGTAAGCGATGTTCTCCGTGACCGTCATATGCGGCCACAGCGCGTAGCTCTGGAAGATCATCGACATGTTGCGCCGCTCTGGCGGCACGGTCATCGCCGGTGAGGACATCAGGCGCTCGCCGACACGAATCTCGCCGCCGCTCGGCTCGACAAAACCTGCGATCAGTCGCAGCGTCGTGGTCTTGCCGCAGCCGGAAGGCCCCAACAAGCAAACGAGTTGTCCGTGTGTGATATTGAGCGATACATCGTCGACGACCGCAGCAGATCCATATCGCTTGGTCAGGTTCCTCAGATCAACCGAAGCCACGCGCACATCCTCTCATTCGCTCTCGTGAATACATCGAGAGCGGACCAAGCGATCCCCGTCGAAGACGTCAGAGCGCCCCCACCCGCCACTTGCTGGCGAATGCTAGCATCGGACCGGCGGAGCGTCATGCCGCAGACCGTACGTTGCAATGCAAACACCGCGGACAGTCCGGCATTGCACGCCGGCAAGCAAAAATCGTCTGCGCCGCGCGGCCGACCCGGCTATCTCAAATGCTTTTTGAAGAAGGCCATGGTGCGTTCTTCGGCGAGCATGGCCGCGTCTTTATCGTACCGGGGCGTTGTGTCGTTGTGAAAGCCGTGGTTGGCGCCCTTATAGATATAGGCGGTGTACTGTTTGCCCGCCGCCTTCAGCGCTTCTTCGAAGGCCGGCCATCCGGCATTGATGCGGGTGTCGAGTTCGCCATAGTGAATGAGAAGCGGCGCCTTGATTGCGGCCACATCTTCGCTGCGCGGCTGCCGTCCGTAAAATGGAACACCGGCGGCGAGTTCCGGATAGGCCACGGCGATCGCACCGACCACGCCCCCACCGTAACAGAATCCGACCGCACCAACCTTGCCAGTGCTGTCGACGTGCGACCTCAGATACTCGAACGCCGCAAAGAAATCGTTCATCAGCTTCGTGGCGTCGACAGTGGCCTGCAGTTCACGACCCTTGTCGTCAGAGCCCGGATAACCGCCGACCGACGTGAGGCCGTCGGGGCCAAGCGCCATGAAGCCGGCCTTGGCAAATCGGCGGACCACATCCTCGATATAGGGATTGAGACCGCGGTTCTCGTGGATCACGAGCACGGCTGGCAATTTTCCGGTCGCGCCAGCCGGCCGCGCCAACAGCCCATTCACCTGACCATGACCGTTCGGCGATGGATAGGTGATGCGGCTTGACCTGATGGCCGGGTCGTCAGCTTTGACCTGCTGAGCCAATGCGTAGTCGGGCGACAACTGCTGCAGCAGCGCCATCGCCGTCATGCCGCCGACCGCGAATTTCGCTGCACGATCCAGAAACTCGCGCTTCGAAATGACGCCGTGCGCGTAGTAATCGTACAACTCGAGAAGTTCCTGAGGAAAATCCTTTGCAGTCTTCCGCACCGGCGGTGGGCTCATCATGTTCATGGCTGTCTCCCGCGTCTTCGCGCAGTATCAATGGTCCGCTGAAAAAATCCAGAATGTCGAGGACGCGCTGATATCGCTGGCATGCCCGAGCGCACGTCCCGCCGAACTACGCCGATCAGCGCCCTCGCCTGGATGACTGGTAGCGCGCTACTGACGTCAGGCCCTTACAAGCCGGATCCGGTTGCCCCACGGATCGGCGAAAACGAGAGCATCTTCGTGGGAATCGATTGCAACCTGCGCAAACTTGAGACGCGCGGCCATCGCATCAAAGGCCCTGTCATCCTCGGCCTCGAAAGCGAACCACGACAGGCCGGCGCGGTCCGAATCGCGCAATCCCGCCCCCGGAGAACGCCAGGTATTGGCGCCGACATGATGATGGTAGCGGCCCGACGACATAAAGGTCGCGCCACCGCGGCGGCGCACGACCGCAAGCCCGAGAATGCCGCAGTAGAACGCTTCGGCTTGTTCGACGTCGCCGACATGAAGATGGATATGACCGACCCGCAGGCCGCCGGGCGCGGACTCATAAGCCGGCGTCTTGTCGTTTCGCTCCTGCAGAATGGCGTCGATGTCGAGCGGCTCGGTCATCATCGCCACCATGTCGCCGCGCCAGTCCCATGACGACGCCGGGCGGTCGGAGTAAACCTCCACCCCGTTGCCTTCCGGGTCATCGAGATAAATCGCTTCGCTGACACCGTGGTCGGAGGCGCCGGAAATCGGGATACGGCGCTGGATGATGTGGACGATCCAGCGCGCGAGATCGAGCCGCGTCGGCATCAGGAAAGCGTTGTGATAAAGCCCGGCCGCGCGCGGATCGTCGGGTCGGAAGTGCGGCCGGCGCTCGAGCGTCAGGATCGGCACGCCGCCAGCTCCAAGCCGCAACGCGTCGGCACTGCGTTCGATTTCGGAAAGCCCAAGCAGAACGCGGTAATAGTCCGCAACGCGGTCGAGATCGCGGACGGCAAGCGCGGTCTCGCCGATGCGGATCGGCGTCCGGTTGGCGAAGGTCGGGACGGCTGAGGGGTTCGGGGCATCCATCCAGCCACTATGCCCGCGATTGCGAGTGATTTTCAATGGCGCCTGATCGAGCCCGATTGTCGCGCGAGATCGGCATTGTTAAACCGGAACATCGCAGGATGCAGCCTTGGCCAGCAAAAAAGAGACAGTAGCGATCGTCTCCGTCGTCGCGAGCGGTTCGCTCGCGGCGGTGAAATTCGTCGTCGGAATGGCGATCGGCAGCCTGGCGTTGATTTCGGACGCGCTGCACAGCTTGATCGATCTCGGTGCGACCCTTGTCACCTGGATTGCCGTTCGTATCGCCGACCGGCCACCGGACGACGAGCATCACTACGGCCACGGCAAGGTCGAAAGCGTCGCAGCGCTCGCCGAAGCCGCGCTCCTGTTCCTGCTCGCCGGCGGCGTCGCCGTCGAGGCCGTCAGCCGGCTGCGCACCGGCGGTGCGCTGGTGACGTTTTCCGTCATCCCTTTTGTCGTGCTCGGCGTCGAAATGGTCGTCAATGCCTGGCGAGCCCGCGCGCTGATGAAGGTCGCGCGCGAGACCAAAAGCCAGGCGCTCGAGGCCGACTCCCTGCATTTCGCATCCGACTTCTTCGGTTCGATTCCGGTCATCGCCGGCCTCGCGCTGTCGGCCTATGGCTATAGCTGGGGCGATCCCGTGGCGGCCCTTGCGGTTGCCGCGCTGATCTCGGCGCTCGGCTTTCGCATGGCGCGGCGCACGCTTGCCACGCTGGTGGATGCCGCGCCGCAAGGCGCGGCTGCCGAGGTCACCGCGATCGCATCGAAGGTGCCCGGTGTCGTCAAGGTCGAACAGGTGCGGGTGCGCGCCGTCGGTCAGACCACCTTCGTCGATCTCGTCGTTGCCGTCAGCCGCACTCTGCCGCTTGACCGCGTCAGCCTGCTGAAAGACAACATCGTCGCCGCCTTACGCTCGAAAATGCCGGGCGCCGAAGCCACCGTCACCACCGACCCGGTGCCACTCGACAGTGAGACCGTCGTCGAGCGCGTGATGGTCATCGCGCGCAACCGTGCCCTCGCCGTCCACCACGTGACGGTCCACGACATTCGCGACAAGCTCGCCATTTCGCTCGACCTCGAAGTCGATGGCAGACTGTCTCTTGACGACGCACACGGTATCGCCGACGCGCTGGAGAAAGCGATCGAAGCGGAACTCGGTCCTGACGTCGAGGTCGAGACCCATATCGAGCCGTTACAGCCGGAAGACAGCCGGGGCCGCGAGGCGCCGCCTGAGCGCGTGCGTGCCGTTGCGATCGCTCTCGCGGAAATTGCGGCCGCGGCCGGCGTCGTCCGCGACATTCACGATGTCCGCGTCCGTGAAGCCGACGACGGCGAGATCGTGAATTTTCACTGCCGGGTCGATCCGGCTCTGACCGTGCAGGCCGTGCATGAAAAGGTCGACGAGATCGAGCGCGGGTTGCGCCGGCAATCGCCGGGTATCAAGCGGGTCATCGGCCACGCCGAACCGATGCGTCCTTCGTAGCCCCGGCCCGCGCCGGGGCGGCTTTCAATGGCGGTCCGGCCGCGTGTATCCTTGGGGGATCGAAGCTGGACAGCCGGAGCTTGCACATCATGGCCCATGACGCCCCCGCCGCGACCGGCTCGTCGAAGCTCGTTATCCGCAACATCGGCCTGCTGCTCTCGGGCGCGCTGGAAAATCCGGTTCTCGAGGCTGACACCGTCGTCGCCGAGAACGGCCGTATTACCGCGATCGGCAGGGCGAAGGACGTCGATACGTCGAAGGCGACCACCGTGGTCGACGCCAAAGGCACCGCGCTCGCGCCCGGCCTGATCGACAGCCACGTCCACCCCGTCGCTGGCGACTGGACGCCGCGGCAGAACCAGCTCGGCTGGATCGACTCCTGCCTGCATGGCGGCGTCACCACCATGATCTCGGCCGGCGAAGTGCATCATCCCGGCCGGCCGCGCGACATCGTCGGCCTCAAGGCGCAGGCGATCGCCGCGCAGCGCACCTTCCACAATTTCCGTTTTGGCGGCGTCAAGCTGCATGCCGGCGCACCGGTGATCGAGCCAGGCATGACCGAACAGGACTTCAAGGATCTGGCCGACGCCGGCGTGACGCTGCTTGGCGAGGTCGGCCTCGGCGGCGTCAAGGACGGCGCCGGCGCGCGGCAGATGGTGGCCTGGGCGCGCAAATACGGCATCCAGTCGACCATCCATACTGGCGGTCCGTCGATCCCGGGCTCGGGGCTGATCGGGGCCGATGTCGTGCTCGAAGCCGACACCGACGTCGTCGGTCACATCAATGGCGGCCATACCGCGTTACCCGACAAGGAAATCCGTTGTATTTGCGAAGGCTGTCAGCGCGGGCTCGAAATTGTCCATAACGGCAACGAGCGCGCCGCGCTCTACACGCTGCGCATCGCCCGCGAAATGCAGCAGCTCGAGCGCGTCATCCTCGGCACCGACGCACCGGCCGGCTCCGGCGTACAGCCGCTCGGCATCGTTCGCATGGTCTCGATGCTCTCCGCGCTCGGCGACATTGCCGCCGAGCAGGCGTTCTGCTTCGCGACCGGCAACACCGCGCGCCTGCGCAAGCTCGACTGCGGGTTGATCGAGGTCGGCCGCGCCGCCGACTTCGTATTGATGGATCGCGCCCAGCATTCCGCCGGCAAGGATCTGCTCGAAAGCGTGCGGCTCGGCGACCTGCCCGGCATCAGCATGACGGTCATTGACGGTGTGCTGCGGACCGGGCGCAGCCGCAACACCCCGCCGGCGCATCGTGTGGCCGAGGTCGTCAACTGAGCAAGGAGCGTCGTTCGCGATGAGTGTCAAAATCCGCAAATTCGTCACGGTGGTCGATGAGACGCTGACCGAGATGGGACAGACCGTTACGCCGCCGGTGCGCCGCGCCGCCGCCATCGCAGTGATCGAGAACCCCTTCGCCGGCCGCTATGTCGAGGATCTCTCGCCGATGATCGAAATGGGCGAGGAACTGGGGAAAATCTTGTCGGAACGCGCGGTCGCCGCGCTCGGCATCGAGGGCGGCAAGGTCGAAAGTTTCGGCAAGGCGGCGCTGGTCGGCGCCGACGGCGAGATGGAACATGCCGCCGCCCTGCTGCATCCCAAGATGGGCGCTCCCGTCCGCAAGACGCTCGAAAAGGGAGCTGCCCTCATCCCCTCCTCCAAGAAGCGCGGCGCGCCCGGTGCCGAACTCGACATCCCGCTCGGGCATAAGGACGCGGCCTTCGTGCGCAGCCATTTCGATGGAATGCAGGTTTCGGTCACCGACGCCCCGCGCGCCAACGAGATCGTCGTCGCTGTCGCGGTGACGACCGGCGGGCGGCCGCTGCCACGGGTCGGCGGCCTCAAGAAAGACGAGATCAAGGGTAACGACGGGTTGCGGTGACGCGGCCGTCATTGCGGCTTACAAATCACTCCGTACAGGTCTTCAGCAATGCGCACCGACACCGGCCAGCCGATCCGCCTTTCCGATTACCGTCCGCCGGACTGGCTGGTCGACACGGTCGAACTCGATTTTTCGTTGCACCCGACCAAGACCGTTGTGCGTGCCAAAATCGCCTTCAAGGCCAATCCTGCGACGGCTCCCGCCCCGCTCGTGCTCGACGGCGATGGCCTCACGCTGGTGTCGCTCAAGCTCGACGGCAAGGAATTGTCCACCGACAGCTATGCCGCGACGCCGGACAGCCTGACGATCCCGCAACCGCCCGGCAAGGCTTTCACGCTCGAAATCGAAACCCTGGTCGACCCCACGGCCAACACACAGTTGTCCGGCCTTTACCGCACCAGTGGCAATTACTGCACGCAATGCGAGGCGGAAGGCTTTCGCCGCATCACCTACTTCCCGGACCGTCCCGACGTGATGGCGGTCTACCGGACGCGCATCGAAGCCGACAAAAAAGAGGCTCCGGTGCTGCTTGCCAACGGCAATCTGACCGAGAACGGCGATCTGCCGAACGGCCGCCACTACGCGGTCTGGGACGACCCGCACAAGAAGCCCTCCTATCTGTTTGCACTGGTCGGTGGCAATCTTGGCTGCGTCGCCGATGAGTTTGTCACGATGTCCGGCCGCAAGGTCTCGCTCAAGATCTATGTCGAGCCCGGCAAAGAGAAGTACTGCGCCTATGCGATGGACGCGCTGAAACGCTCGATGCGATGGGACGAGGAAGCGTTCGGCCGCGAATACGATCTCGACATCTTCATGATCGTTGCGGTGTCCGACTTCAACATGGGCGCGATGGAGAACAAGGGCCTCAACGTCTTCAACGACAAATATGTCCTGGCCAGTTCCGAAACCGCCACCGACACCGACTATCACGGCATCGAGTCGGTCATCGCGCACGAATATTTCCATAACTGGACCGGCAACCGCATCACCTGCCGCGACTGGTTTCAGCTGTGCCTCAAGGAAGGACTGACCGTTTTCCGTGATCAGGAATTCACCGCCGACATGCGCTCGCGCGCGGTCGAGCGCATTGCTGACGTCCGCGGCTTGCGCGCCGCGCAGTTCGTCGAGGACGCTGGCCCCCTCGCTCACCCGGTCCGCCCTGACGTCTACAAGGAGATCAATAACTTCTACACTGCGACGATCTATGAAAAAGGCGCCGAAGTGGTCCGGATGATCAA
The DNA here is from genome assembly GCA_050184975.1 of Pseudolabrys sp. Classification (GTDB taxonomy): domain Bacteria; phylum Pseudomonadota; class Alphaproteobacteria; order Rhizobiales; family Xanthobacteraceae; genus Pseudolabrys. The sequence goes on from JBFWZV010000026.1 coordinate 14,870, forward strand.
GACGATCATCGGCCCCGAGAAATTCCGCGCCGGCATGGACCTCTATTTCGAACGGCACGACGGCGAGGCCGCAACCATCGAACAATTTGTCCGGTGCTTCGCCGATGTCAGCGGCAAGGATTTCGGTCCATTCATGCGCTGGTACAACCAGGCCGGCACACCCACAGTGAGCGCCAAGGGCCGTCACGACAACGCCGCGAAGACCTACACGCTTAAACTCACGCAGCAGGTTCCGGCAACGCCCGGCCAACCGAACAAGCAGCCGATGGTGATCCCATTGTCGCTCGGCCTCGTTGGGAAGGATGGCCGCGACCTGCCGCTCAGACGTGCCGACAACGGAGCAATCGAGCAGAACGTCGCGCTGCTGACGGAGGCAGCGCAGACGATCGTGTTCGGCGACATCGCGGAACGTCCCGTCCTCTCGATCAATCGAGGCTTCTCGGCGCCGATTACGCTTACAACCGACCTGACCGACGACGACCTCGCCGAATTGGCGGCTCACGACAGCGACGAATTCAATCGATGGCAGTCGCTCCAGACGCTGGCGACGCAGCAGTTGATCGCCGGTGTCGCGGCGCTGCGCGCGGGCAGCGCGCCAGGGACCGACGAGAAACTCTTGACCGCATTGTCGAATCTCCTGACCGACGATCGACTCGAGCCCGCATTCGTCGCGCTCGCCCTCACGCTGCCGAGCGAAAGCGACATCGCCCGTGAGATCGGCAAGGACATCGACCCGCTGGCGATCCACGACGCGCGGCGGGCCCTCCGGACCGCTGCGGGCAAGCACCTCGCCGACCGGTTGGGAAAGATCTACGACCGGATGGACGTGCCCGCCCCCTATACGCCCGACGCGGCGAGCGCCGGCCGACGCGCCCTACGGAACGTGTCGCTCGATCTGATGGCGGCTCCCGGCGACGCGTCGGCGCTCGCCCGCGCCGAACGACAATATGACGCTGCCGATAACATGACCGATCGCATGGCAGCGTTGTCGACGCTCACCCAGCACGAGACGCCCGCGCGTGACCGCGCGCTGGCCGACTTCTACAATCGCTTCGAGGCGGATTCGCTCGTGGTCGACAAATGGTTCGGCCTTCAGGCCATGATGCCGGGCGACGGCGCGCTCGCCCGCGTCAAGCAACTCACGAGACACCCGGCCTTTTCGATGAGCAATCCGAACCGGATGCGCTCGCTGATCGCGGTTTTCGCTTTTGCAAATCCGGCACAGTTCAACCGGCCGGACGGCGCGGGCTACGACTTCATTGCGGATTCGGTCCTCGAACTCGATCCGAAGAATCCGCAAGTTGCCGCGAGGCTCGCGACCGCCTTCCGCACCTGGCGCATGCTGGAGCAAGGCCGGCGCGGCAAGGCGGAAGCTGCGCTCGTGCGCATCAAGGCGGCGCCCACCCTCTCGCGCGACGTCACCGACATCGTCGAACGCGCGCTGGCCGCGCCCTGACGGCCTCGCCGACGCAGCGCCGCGCCACCGAAGCGATGTGAGTCTTTCCGGCCACACTGAACGAACCTGTGTGCAATTAACCGAAATTTATTGACTGCGGACTCTCGACAAACGACTCGCCATCGATTCTTATAAACTTGTTGATTCGGAGAGATGCGGCACATCCTTCCGGCTCAAGGGTGACAGGGGACAATCCGAGCGGAGGCACTACATGGCGCGCGCCGGGGCGGCGAGTGCGTCGTTGCGTTCTGATTCCATCAGCGGCCTCGCGCAGTCGATCGCCAAACCGGCGTACCGGCGGCTCTTGACGGCCGAGCCAGCACTGCGCCGCGCGGTGCCGATCCTGATCGTCGCCTTTCTCGTCACCATCTGCATCGGCGCCGCAGTCCAGGTGCTCGATCAGCGCCGTCAGGCGATCGCCGAGACGAGCAATGCGCTTGCCGCCGCCGCCGACCTGCTGGCCGAGCGGTTTCGCCAGCCGCTCGCAAGACCATCGGACGCGATCGAGCGACCGGAACAACTGCTCGCCAGCGCCGTCCCGGACTGGGCCGCAGGCACCGGTCGTCATTTCCTGCTCGCCAATGCGGACGGCATCGTCGCCGCGGCGCTACCGGGCGCTTCAGGCGCCGTCGGCCGCCGCCTGATCGACATCCTCGGCCCCTCCCAGCCCTTGACCACCTTCGGCGCCGGCGCCGGCGTCATGGAACTGACCCTTGCCGACGGCAATCGTGCACTGGCGACCGTCCGCATGCTGCCGGCCCCATTCGGCCAGATCGCCGTCGTGCAATCGCGCGGCGACGCGCTGTCCCCCTGGCGCTCGCTGTCGGCGCTGACCATCACCCTGTCGGCAACCACCGGTTTCGTCGTGTTGATCCTGGGCTTCGCGTTCCACTGGCAGTCGACGCGGGCGCGGGAGGCCGACCACATCTACGAAACGGTCCGCAGCCGCATCGATACCGCCCTCAATCGCGGCCGTTGCGGCCTCTGGGACTGGGATCTGGCGCGCGGCCGGATTTTCTGGTCGCAATCGATGTTCATGATCCTCGGCCTTGAGGCCAAGGATGGCCTCCTGACCTTCGGCGAGGTCAGCGCACTGGTGCATCCGGACGACGTGCGCCTCTACGAACTCGCCGCCGAACTTGCAGAGGCCGGCAGCGCGGCGATCGACCACGATTTCCGCATGCGGCATGCCGACGGCCACTGGGTCTGGCTGCGGGCGCGTTGCGAGCTGGTCCACAATGCCGGCGAGCCGGGCCATCATCTGATCGGCATTGCCGTCGACATCACGGAGCAGAAAGCCCTGATGGAACACACCGCTGCCGCCGACTTGCGGCTGCGCGACGCCATCGAGACGGTGCCAGAGGCCTTCGTCCTGTGGGATGCCGATAACCGCCTCGTCATGTGCAATTCGAATTTCCAGACCCTGCATAACCTGCCTGATGAAGCAATCACGGTCGGGGCCTCCTATGAGTCCGTCGTGACCGCAGGCAGCAAGCCAGTGGTGCATACCCGCACCGTCACTGATGCAACGACTGCGCCCGGCGCACGCACCTTCGAGGCCCATCTCGACGACGGTCGCTGGCTGCATATCAGCGAACGCCGCACCAAGGACGGCGGTTATGTCTCGGTCGGCACCGACATCACCGCACTCAAGACCCACGAGGAAAAGCTGATCGACAGCGAAAAACGACTGATGGCGACCGTCACCGACCTCACCTCCTCACGCCAGCGCCTCGCCGAGCTTGCCGAGCAATACGCCGCCGAGAAAACCCGCGCCGAGGACGCCAATCAGGCGAAGTCCAAGTTTCTCGCCAACATGAGCCACGAGCTGCGCACGCCCCTCAACGCGATCATCGGTTTTTCCGAGATCATGGAATCCGGCATGTTCGGCCCGCTTGGCGCCGAGAAATACAATGAGTATTGCCGCGACATCCGCGTCAGCGGTCAGTACCTGCTCGACGTCATCAACGACATCCTCGACATGTCGAAGATCGAGGCCGGCCGGCTGCGGCTCGAATTCGAGCCTGTCGACCTTGATAACCTTCTTGCCGAGTCGATCCGCGTCGTTTCGGCCCGCGCGCAGGACAAACAGCTTGCCGTCACCACCCGCATCGAAACGGGTCTCCAGCTCAAGGCCGACCGCCGCGCGCTCAAGCAAATCGTGCTGAACCTCCTGTCCAACGCCGTGAAATTCACGCCGGTCGGCGGCCGCGTCACCCTGCGCGGCCGCATCTGCGGCGAATGCGCCGTCATCAGTATTGCCGACACCGGCATCGGCATCGAAAAGGATGCCCTGACCCGGCTCGGCCGGCCCTTCGAGCAGGTCGAAAGCCAGCACGCCAAGAGCTATGAGGGTTCTGGTCTCGGCCTCGCCATCGCCAAGTCGCTGATCGAACTGCACGGCGGCGCAATGCATCTTCGCTCGGTGCCCGGCCGCGGCACCATGGTCATGGTGCGCATGCCGATCGAGCCACAGTGCCGGCTGCCAAGACACGCCGCCTAGACGTCCGCTCCCAGCGGTCTTGCCTGCGGTTCGCCTCCCAAAATCCGCACGAAACTCTCCCGCACTTTGTCTTGCGTCTCGCTCAGCGTCGCCTCAAGCGTCGCGAAATCCGGCACGTCGGCGGCGCGCGCCAGCAGCCGCAACAAGTCCGCGCCCGCGGTCTTGGCGTCAAAGGCGCCGGCAAGGCACAGCCGCAGGATCTGCGTGATGTTGTGATAGAGCCGCACCGCTGGCAGCAGCACTTCGGCGTCCTCGGTCGCCAGCACGCCGAGCCGCCGCGCCTTTTCCAGCACGCGGGCGGTATTGGTGTCGCAGATGTCGGGGAGCGCCGCGGCATGCGCGAGTTGCAGATACTGCGCGATGAACTCGATGTCGACGAGTCCGCCCCGCACATATTTTAGATCCCAGCGGTCGCCCTCGCCTTTCTCGGCGGCGATGGCGCCACGCATCTCGACGACATCGCCGGCGATCTGGCCAGCCTCGCGCGGCAGGCGCAGCACGTCGTCGATCACGGATTTGACCTGCGCCGCGAAGGCTGGAGCCGCCGACACCACGCGTGCCCGCGTGAGCGCCAGGTGTTCCCAGGTCCAGGCGTCGTTGTGCTGATAGCTGTCGAAACTGTCGAGCTTGGTCGCCACCGGGCCGGAGCGGCCCGACGGCCGCAGCCGCAGGTCGACCTGGTAGAGCGCGCCATAGTTGGTTTGCGCCGTCAGCGCGTTAATCAGCCGCTGTGTCAGTCGCGCGTAGTATTGCGCGCCATGCAGCTTGCGTGGTCCATCGGATTCGGAATGCTTTTCATCGAAATCGTAGACCACGATGAGATCGAGATCGGACGCCGCCGTCATCTCGTTGCCTCCGAGCTTACCCATCGCCAGCACGGCCGATGCTTCGCGCTTCATGTGGCCGTGCGCCTCCGCAAACGTGTCCGTCGCGGCGCGATGCACCGCGCGGATCACTGCGTCCGCGAGCCGCGCGAAAGCCTCGCCGGCCTGCGCTGCCGACACCGTGCCGGTCAGAACGCGGACGCCGATCAGGAACATCTGCTCGAGGCCGAACATGCGGATGCGCTCGAGCAGATCCTGGTCGAACCGGGCTTCCGCGATCGACACTTTCAGCCGCGCCTCCAGCGCGGCCTCGTCGGGTAGTGCACCGAAGAAGCTCGGCTCGACCAGCGCGTCGATGACGTCCGGATAGCGCGCCAGTGTGTCGGCGAGCCGCGGCGCGGTACCGAGGATCATCGCGATCAGCGCCACCAGCGGCGGGTTCTGCTTCAGGAGCGACAGCAGCCGGCTGCCACCATGAAGGTTCGCCAGGAAACGGTCGAACAGCACCAGCGCGGCGTCCGGATTTTCCGCGCGCGCGAGGTGCTCAAGCAGTACCGGCACGAGGTCACGCATTTCGCCACGAGCGAATTCCGAACGCAGGGCCGGAGGTCCGCCGGATAGCCAGTTACGAATAGTGGCCGAAGCCTCCAATGCGGACTTGAACCGCAGTTCGTTGAGGCGGTCGAGCGTCTTGCGATCGTCCTGGTCGACCGGGAAATCGAGCATGAACTTTTCGGCGCCGGGCGACGTCTCGAATAGCTTGCCGTATTGCCGCTGCACGTTTTCCAGATGATCGACGAGCGCGCGGGCGAAGGCGTCGCGGCCGGCAAATCCCATGAATCTGGCGAAGCGCTCCATCCCCTCCGGTGCGTCCGGCAGCGTCTGGGTCTGCTCGTCATTGACCATCTGCAGGCGATGCTCGACCGTTCGCAAGAACAAGTAAGCCTCGCTCATCTGCTCGCGCGCTGCAGCGTCGATCCAGCGGCCGTCGGCGAGCTTCGCAAGCGTCGGCAGCGTTTCCCGGTCCCGCAACGCCGGATCGCGCCCGCCGGCGACCAGTTGCTGGGTCTGGGCGAAAAACTCGACCTCGCGGATGCCGCCGCGGCCGAGCTTGATATTGTGACCTTCGACCGCGATCTCGCCGTGGCCGCGATAAGCGTGGATTTGCTGCTTCATCGCCTGCACGTCGGCGACGGCGGCATAGTCGAGATATTTACGCCACACGAAGGGCGCAAGCGCGTCGAGCAGCGTGGCGCCGGCCGCCGCATCGCCGGCGCAGACACGCGCCTTGATCATCGCCGCACGCTCCCAGTTGCGGCCGTGGCTCTCATAGTACGACAATGCCGCCGGCAACGAGATTGCGATGGGCGTCGACGACGGATCGGGCCGCAGCCGCAGATCGGTACGGAACACGTAGCCGTCGATAGTGCGCTCGTTCAGGAGCTTCACCAGCCGCTGCGTCATGCGCACATACATCGGCCCCGGCTCGGTCTCGGGAGCAAGCGCAGGCGCTTCCGGATCGTAGAAAACGATGAGATCGATGTCGCTCGAGTAGTTAAGCTCGAAGGCCCCCATCTTGCCCATCGCCAGCACGACATAGCCTGTACCCGCCTCCGGATTGGCCTGATCGGCAAGTTTGAGCCGTCCGGCCTGGGCGACATCGGCGAGGAGATAGCGCACGGCGGAGGAGACTGCCGCGTCGGCGAGCTCGGTCAGCGCATGGGCGGCGCGCATCACCGGCCAGACGCCGCCGATATCGGCGAGCGCGATCATGAGCGCAGCTTCGGCCTTCATCCGCCGCAGCAGCCGCATGATCGATTCGTCGTCGCGGCTGGCGGCCGCGGCTTTCGCGGTCGCGGCAAGGAGCGCAGGAAATGCGTCGTCGGGATCGCTATTCAGAAGTTTCAACAGCCGTTCCGGCGCAGCACGGGTAAGCTCCCAGAGGAACGGAGAACTCTCCGCAAGACTGTCGATCAGCCTTGCCAGCATCTTGTTGGCGTCGAACAGCGCGCGCAGCGTCTTCCGTTCGGCGGACGTCACATCCTCGTCGAGCCAGGCATCGACACGCGCCCGCGCAGCCTTGGCATCGAGCAGAACTGGCGCGCCGACAATTCTCGATGCCAGCGGACCGCTTGATGGCGCCTCGCCCTTAACGGCTGGCTTGGCGTTCGGCTTGGTCCTTTGCCTGGCCTTCGCTTTGATGGCCGCTGACGCCTTGTTGGATTTCGTCTTCGACCGCGTTTTGGCTGCTGCGGTCTTTCGCGTCTTGACGGTTTTCTTCCGGCGGCCGGCGCTCATGCACCTGTCTGTACCGGGCCTCCGCGCGGCAAGGCAATGACGCTTTTCAGCCCTGGCGCGTTATCCGCAAAGGTCAGTTCGCCGCCATGGAGGCGGGCGACCGCCGCCACGAGGCTCAGGCCCAGTCCAGAGCCCGGTTCGGAGCGGCTCTGTTCGAGCCGCACGAACCGGTCGGTGACACGGCCCCGGTCGCCTTCGGGAATGCCCGGCCCGTGATCGGCCACCGACAGCAGAATTCTTTCGCCCTCTCCGGCCGCCTGTACGACGATGTCCGCCACGGCGCCATTCGCACCGTTCGCCGGCCCCTCGGTGCGGCCGTATTTGATGGCGTTATCGACCAGATTGGCGAGCGCCTGCGTGACGAGCTCGCGATTGCCCCTCATTTGAGCCGGCCCGTCGGCCTCGACCTTGAGATGCAATCCCTTCTCCTCGGCGAGCGGCTCGTAAAGCTCGCCAACGCCGCGCGCGATCTCGGCGGCGTCGAATTCAGTCAAATTGTCGCGGGCGTGTCCGGACTCAGCGCGCGCGATCATCAGCAGCGCATTGAAAGTGCGGATCAGTCCGTCCGACTCCTCGATGGTCTGCTCCAGCGCCGCACGATAGGCCGCCTCGTCCTTGGCGGTGCGCAGCGCTTCCTCGGAGCGGTTCCGCAGCCGCGTCAGCGGTGTCTTGAGGTCGTGCGCGATGTTGTCGGAGACCTCCTTGAGACCCCGCATCAGCGCCTCGATTCGCTCCAGCATCGCATTGAGGTTCTCGGCGAGCCGATCGAGCTCGTCGTTGCTGCCGGCAACCGGCAGGCGACCCGACAGATCGCCCTCCATGATGGTGCGCGTCGTCTCGGTCATGGCGTCGACCCGGCGCAGCACCCGGCGCGTGACGAAAATGCCGCCGACAATGCCAAGAATGACCACAAAGGCCGCCGACCATCGCCCCGCCGAGGCGATGATGCGTTCGAGCCGTTGCCGTTCATCGAGATCGCGGCCGACCAGCAGACGGAACCCGCCCGACAACTGGAACACTCTCACCAGCGCCTGATGTTCGCGCTCGACGCCCGCCTCGTCGAGCCGGCGATAGCCGGTTTCGCTCCAGCCCGTGGTATCGAGCACGCCGGGATCGAGCGCGCTGATGTTGCCGGCCAGCGTATCGCCGTTGAAGGTTGTAACAAGATAGAGGCTCGAACCCGGCCGCCGCGACCGCGCTTCGATGATCAGCACCAGCCGGCGAATGCCGCCCTGCCGGTACTGCTCAGATAGGCCGGTGATTTCCGCGTTGACGGTATCGGTGATCTGCTCGGTGACGAGGCGGCGCGTGTTGAGGGCGAAATAGCCGAGCAGCAGCGCGGCGAAGACGGCAAAAACGATCAGATAAGCAAGCGTGAGCTTGAATGTCGTGGTTCGGAAGAGCTTACCGAGCGCCGTCACGGATCATGTACCCCGCGCCGCGAACCGTGTGCAGGAGCGGCTGGGCGTAACCTTTATCGATTTTCGACCGCAGGCGCGAGATATGAACGTCAATGACGTTCGTTTGCGGATCGAAATGATAGTCCCAGACGTTTTCGAGCAGCATGGTGCGTGTCACCACCTGTCCGGCGTGCTTCATGAGATATTCGAGCAGGCGGAACTCGCGCGGCTGCAGCAGGATCTCCTCCTTGCCGCGGGTGACACGGTGCGACAGCCGGTCGAGTTCGAGGTCGCCGACACGATACGTCATCTCCTCGCCGCGGCCACCGCGGCGTCGCGCCAGCACTTCGATACGGGCGAACAGTTCGGAGAACGAATAGGGTTTGGGCAGATAGTCGTCACCGCCGGCGCGCAGGCCTTTGACACGGTCGTCGACCTGGCCGAGCGCAGACAAAATCAGGACCGGAGAGTCGATGCCCTTTTCGCGCAACGCGCCGATCACCGAGAGACCGTCGCGTTTGGGCAGCATGCGGTCGACGATCAGAACGTCGTATAGGCCGACGAGCGCGAGCGCGACGCCCTCCACGCCGTCCGCCGCATGCTCGGCGACGTGGCCGACTTCGCGAAACGCCTTGATGAGATAGTCCGCGGCGTCGCGGTCGTCTTCGATCAGCAATAGCCGCATGGGCACCCGTACCGAATGCGCTTCGGCCTTGCGGCCGGAAAGCTGGCTGTCGTCACGCGCATAAATGGCCATCGCTCACCTCATGTCCAGACGTTTGCGGCACAGGCATCATCTCACCGCACCTCCCCTGAAATGCGCGGGCGGGCAGCGGATTTCTCCACCGCCCGCCCGGCAACCCCAGTCCGGCGGGGGCGACGGTTGCCGGGTCTGGAGATATCACCGCGGTTCGGGGACTTGACCGCGGATCCTGGCGGGACGGGTCTTTTCGACCCGCCCCGCAGGGCCGCCGCCGGCTCGGGGGGCGACTGAGGACCGGCGGCGCGCCCTGTTCGGTTAGCCGCGCTTGATCGGCAGCGCGACGAAGCGTGACCGTTCGCCTTTCTTGACCCGCATCAGCACGGCATTCTTGCCGTCCTTGCGGGCCGCGGCGATCTCATTGCGGACATCGGCCGGGGTCGACACGGCCTTTCCGCTCACCTCGAGTATGACGTCGCCGGTGGCAAAGCCGCGCCCGGCAGCGTCGCCGGAGGGGTCGACCGCGGTAACGGCCACGCCCTCGCTGCCGCTGCCGGCCACGCGCGAGGCCGGCGCGAGGGTCAGGCCGAGCTTACCGACATCGATGCCGTCATCGTCGCCGCCAGCCGCGGCTGCTCTCATTTCCTTCGGCCCCGGCAGTTCGCCGAGCGTGACCGAAACCATCTTCTCCGAACCATCGCGCATGATGGACAGTTTGACGGTGCTGTTGGGCGCCATGCCGCCGATCTTCTTGACGAGATCGCGGGCATCCTTCACCGCTTCGCCATTGACCGCGGTGATGACGTCCCCGGCCTTGATGCCGGCCTTCACCGCGGGGCTGTTGTCCTGCGGCTCGGCGACCAGCGCGCCTTCGGTCTTCTTCAGGCCGAGGCCTTCGGCCAGTTCCTTGGTCACCGGCTGAATCTGCACACCGATCCAGCCCCGCGTCACCGATCCATGATCCTTGAGTTGCTGAACGACGGTTTGCACGGTCGCTGCCGGAATGGCGAAAGCGATGCCGACATTGCCGCCGGACGGCGAGAAGATCGCGGTATTGACGCCGATCACGTTGCCTTCGGTGTCGAAGGTCGGTCCGCCGGAATTGCCCTTGTTCACCGGCGCGTCAATCTGGATGAAATCATCATAGGGGCCGGCGCCGATGTCGCGGCCGCGCGCCGAGACGATGCCTGCGGTTACGGTGCCGCCGAGGCCGAACGGATTGCCGACCGCCAGCACCCAGTCGCCGATGCGCGGGGTCTTTTCCGCGAGCTTGACATAGGGGAACGAGCCGCCTTCGACCTTGATCAAGGCCAGGTCGGTGCGTGAATCGGTGCCAATCACCTTGGCCGTGTGCATCTTGCCGTCGTCGGTCTGCACCTCGACGCTTTCGGCATTGGCGACCACGTGATTGTTGGTCACGGCATAGCCGTCAGCCGAGATGAAGAAGCCGGAGCCCTGCCCGCTCACGCGGCCGGGGCCGCGCCGCTGCGGCATGTTCGGCGTGTTCGGCATGCCGAAGCGCTTGAAGAACTCCTGGAGGCCCGGCGGCAGATCGTCCGAGTCGAAACGCGATTGCTGAACGTTGTTGACCTTCACGCGCACCGCGATGACCGCGGGCTTCACCTGCTCGACGATGTCGGCAAAGCCGACCGGGGCCTGGACTTTCTTGGCCTGCGCGGTGAGGTTCTGCGCGACCGCGGCGGGATAGCCGGCCTGCGGCTTGAAGCTCACATCGGGCGCGAAGGCGAGCGCCGCGCCGATGCCGGCGATGGCAGTGGTGGCGAGAAAGAAGCGGCGAATTTTGGCGCCGCGGGAGGCGGGAGCATTGTCGCTCGGGGTCATCGTGTCAGTCTCCATCGTCGTCGGTAATGAGGGAGCGTGGTCCGCTCCGTCGTGTCACCGGAAACATGGAGGTCCGCGCCTTACCGCGCACTGACCGGAAGATTAAATTACGGTAAGGTGGAAAACTATTTTATTGTGTTATTTCAATAGCTTAAATACCATCCCACGGCTTAGCGGCCGGTGAGCTTGGCAATCTTGTCGCGCTCCTGCGCCGTCAGTGGAGCGTTCTGCACGGTCGTCGGTCGACGCTTGCGAGCCAACACAATGAGCGCAATCAAACCGCCGATCAGCACTACCGGCGCTGTCGCCCACAGCGCCAGCGTATGCGCCTCGAAACGCGGCTTGAGCAGCACGAACTCGCCATAGCGCGCAACGAGAAAATCGATCACCTGGTTGTCGCTGTCGCCCTTGCTCAGCCGCTCGCGCACCAGCAATCGCAGGTCGCGGGCGAGTGGCGCATCGGAATCGTCGATCGACTGGTTCTGGCACACCATGCAGCGCAATTCGCGCGACAGGGCACGGGCGCGCGTCTCGAGTTTCGGATCTTTCAGGATTTCGTCCGGTTGCACGGCGAGCGCCGGCGAACCGACCACGCTCAGCAGAACCGCAAGGGCGACAAGAACACGCATCGTAGTCACTCGGCCGGCGACACCGCCGGCGTCGCTGGCGGCTTGCGCGCGGGCTTCGGCGCCCCGACCCGCAGCCGCCGGTCCGACAGCGACAGCGCGCCGCCCATCGCCATGATGACCGCGCCGATCCAGATCAGCAGCACCAGCGGCTTGTGATAGATACGCACCGCAATCGATCCGTCGGCGTTGGATTCGCCGAGCGAGACGTAGAGCTGGCTCGCGCCACGCGTCAGCAGCGCAGCTTCGGTGGTCGTCATCTGTCGCGCCGCGAAGCTGCGCTTTGAGGGCTCCAGCACACCGACTTCGATGCCGCCACGCTGCACCGTGAAACGCGCCGCGAGTTCGCGGTAGTTCGGCCCCTGTTTCGGCAGCAGGCCGTCGAACCGCAACTGATAGTTCTTGATCCGCGCCGTCTCCGACGGCTTGAGCGACACAATACGTTCGCTACCCCACTCGCTGACGCTGACGATGCCAAGCGCTACGACGCCGACACCAAAATGTGCAAACGCCGTTCCCCAGACGGAACGCGGCAGACCGCGAGCCCGGCGCGCTGCCGTTGCAAACGGCACGCGGAACAGGCCGATACGCTCGACCAGTTCGCTGAGCGCACCGGCCATGACAAACAGCCCAAGACCGATCCCGAACGGCGCCAGGCTCAGCCGGCCGCCTTCCGTGACAAAAGTGATCGCGATGCCGACAATAGCGATTCCGAGCGCCGCCATCAGCCGTTGCGCCGCGCCATAGGCGTCACCGCGCTTCCAGGCAAGCAGCGGCCCGAATGGCATGACCAGCAGCAGCGGAATGAACAGCGGCCCGAAAGTCAGATTGAAGAACGGGGCGCCGACCGAGATTTTTTCCCCGGTCAGCGCCTCGAGCGCGAGCGGGTAGAGCGTGCCGACGAACACTGTCGCGCAGGCCGCGGTCAGAAACAGGTTATTGAAGACGAGCGCGCCCTCGCGCGACACCGGCGCGAACAGGCCACCCTGCTTCAGGAGCGGCGAACGCCAGGCAAACAGCGTCAGGCTGCCGCCGACGAAGGCAACCAAAATGCAGAGAATGAACACGCCGCGGGTCGGATCGCTGGCGAAGGTATGCACCGAGGTGAGCACGCCCGAGCGGACCAGGAAAGTGCCCATCAGCGACAGGGAAAAGGCGAGGATCGCCAGCAAAAGCGTCCAGACCTTCAGCGCGTCGCGTTTCTCCATCACCACCGCCGAATGCAGCAGCGCCGTGCCGGCGATCCACGGCATCAGCGAGGCGTTCTCGACCGGATCCCAGAACCACCAGCCGCCCCAGCCGAGTTCGTAATAGGCCCAGTACGACCCCATTGCGATGCCGAGCGTCAGGAACATCCAGGCCGCGAGCGTCCACGGCCGCACCCAGCGCGCCCAGGCCGCGTCGATGCGCCCCTCGATGAGCGCGGCCACCGCGAACGAGAAGGCAATCGAGAAACCGACATAGCCGAGATAAAGCAGCGGCGGATGCACCGCGAGACCGAAATCCTGCAGGATCGGATTGAGATCGCGCCCCTCGAATGGCGCATTGACGATCCGCAGGAACGGGTTCGAAGTCAGCAGGATGAAGGCATAGAAGGCGGTGGCAATCCAGCTTTGCACGGCGAGCACATTCGCCTTCAAACTCGCCGGCAAATTGCCGCCGAACACCGCGACCAGCGCGCCAAACAGCGCGAGGATCAAGACCCAGAGCAGCATGGAGCCTTCGTGATTGCCCCAGGTGCTGGTGAATTTGTAGATCAGCGGCATCTGCGAGTGTGAATTCTCGTAGACATTCGCCACCGAAAAATCGGACGTCACGTAGGCCGCGGTCAGCGCGGCAAACGAGAACGCCACGAACACGAACTGCATGCTCGCGGTCGAACTGGCGACTGCCATCAGCGCTTGATCGCCGCGCCGCGCCCCAATCACCGGAATGGTCGACTGGACCAGCGCAAGCGCCAGTGCCAGCACCAGCGCATAATGGCCAAGCTCAGGGGTCACTTCGCGGTCCCCTTCGCTTGCGGCTGCCCGGCGCCGTCCTGCCAGTGGCCGGACTTCTTCAAGGCATCGGCGACCTCGCGCGGCATGTATTTTTCGTCGTGCTTGGCAAGCACGCTGTCGGCGCGGAAGCGCCCACCCGGCTCGAGCTGACCCTCGACGACGACGCCCTGCCCTTCGCGGAACAGATCCGGCACGATGCCCTGATAGGCGACGCGGATCTCTTTTGCGCCGTCGGTGACATCGAAACTGATGCGCAGTTCCGCGCCGCGCTCGACGCTGCCGGGCTTGACCAGGCCGCCGAGCCGCAGCCGCGTGCCGGGCGCGACGTTCTTCTCGACGATGTCGGTCGGCGAGCTGAAGAACACGATCGAGTCGCGCATGGCGGTCAGCACCAGCCCGACCGCAACGCCGAGCACCGCGAGACACGAACCGATCAGGACCAGCCGGCGCTGCTTGCGTGTCATTGGTGTACCGTTCTCACCCTTTGATGCCGAGTTGCGCGGCGAGTTCGTCGATCTGGCGCAGTTTGTCCATCTCTCCCGCCAATGCTTTGCGGGCATCCGCAGTAGCGGCCCTGGCCTTGTCGGGATCGCCCAACACCATATAGGCGCGCATCAGCCGGAGCCAGCCATCGACGTCGGAGCCGTTTTCGGCGAGCCGCGTGGCAAGGCGCGACACCATGCCCTTGATCATCTCGCTACGGTCGGCTTCGCTCATCTGCGCCGCGGCGGCGACATCGGCGGTACTCGGGCCGGGCGCGGGAACTGGTGCCGGCGCAAGAGCGGGCGCCGCCTCGGGCACCGGAGCGCCGATCCGCGCCAGCGCCTGTTGCACGGCCGGCACCCACGGCGCGCCCGGCGGCGAATCCGTAATCAGCGCGCTCCACGTCTTGACGGCATCGTCCTTGCGGCCGTCCTGTTCCTGCGCCATCCCGACGTAGAACCGCGCCTTGAACTGCTTGCCGTCGAGAACGACCGCGCGTTCGAAGCTCTGCCGAGCCTCTGCGGTGACGACGCCGTCGGCGGCAACCACAAGCGCCTCGCCGAGATCGGCCTGACGGTCGGCAGTCTCGCCGTTGAGCGCCAGTGCGTTGCGCCGCGCCTTCACCGCATCGTCAACCCGGCCGAGCCGCAGATAGACCGGCGCCAGCACTTCCCAGCCGCGTCCGTCGCCGGGGTTGCGCGCGATATGCGCCTCCGCCTGTGCGACCAGACTGGCGAGCGGGGCGTCACCCTGCGGCGCGCGCTGACGCGCGGCAAGCGGCTCGCCCGGCATTTGCGGAGAGCCGAGCGAGAGATAAGCACCCGTTGCGAGCAGCGGCAGCAATACCAGCGCCACGGCCGCAACCGCACGGCGCCACGATAACGGGGAGCCGGCCGCGGACTGTTCACCGCTCTTGCGGACGGCCTCGGCCACATCGGCTGCGGCGATCAGGCGGCGCGACACCTCGACCCGCGCCGCCTCGGCCTCGACCGCGCCGATCAAACCGGCGGCGAGGTCGCGTTCGATCTCGGCGAGCTGGTCGCGGTAAACTTCAAGATCGCTGCCGTCGGCGCGGTCCCGCCGGCGCGACAACGGCCACAGCACGGCGAAAATCGCCGCCGCCGTCATCACTGCGAAGATCAGCCACAATGCCATCGATCGGTCCACCTGCGCCGGGACCGTCGCGATCCCGCGCCAGCGGTATATCAGGCGCGATCATGGCTGCAATGCGCCGCTTGTACGCGCCGGAACGGCAGGTATTCCGGTGGTTTGCCGCCCTAAACCCGGGCCCGGGCCTGCTCGCCGGCGAGCGCGGCCTCGGCCGAGCGGGAAATCATCGCGGCATACTCGGCACCGAATACCCGGCCGCAGAACCGCACCGCAGCGTCGACCTGCGACTGGCGGAATGGCCGCTCGGCCTCCTCGGCATGACGCAGCCCGTCGACCAGCGTACGGGTGGTGTTGTCGAGATACTGCTGAAGCTCATTATAGGCGCGCAATGTGATCTCGTTGATCGCGAGTTCACTCGCAAAATTGCGGCAGGCGCCGGCGAAATCGACCAGCAACTCGGTTTCCGCGACGTCCTCGGCATTCAGCACCGCACCCGGCCGGATATCGACCGCGTTGCGAGGACGCAGCAAGCGGCGCACCCGTCCTGGCACCGACTCGATTTCCGCCTTCAGCAGGCCCGATACCTGCGTCCGCAACTGCGAAAGCTGGCGGCCCCAGTGCGACTCGCTTGAAATATCGAGTTCGGTGCGCAGTCCGCGGGCTGCATCGTGGATGTTCTTCAGGATGATGCCGCAACCGACGCCGCGGCCGGAACGTAGCTCGCTTTTGAGCTCATTGACCAGCCG
This sequence comes from Pseudolabrys sp., assembly GCA_050184975.1. Lineage (GTDB taxonomy): Bacteria > Pseudomonadota > Alphaproteobacteria > Rhizobiales > Xanthobacteraceae > Pseudolabrys. The sequence continues at coordinate 30,858 of JBFWZV010000026.1, forward strand.
CGCGAGTTCCGCGAGCACGATGTTGACCGCGACCGCATAGCTCGTCGCCGCGACCCGCGTCGAGTGGTCGGTGCCGGCCTGCTTGACGGCGAAACGGATAATCTGCCACGGCTCGGCGAGACGGCGCATCACGATCAGCAGGAAGCACGGGAAATTTGCCGGCTCACGGGCCGTCTCGCTATCGATCATCGTCTTGATTTCGACAAGCCGGACGCCTGACAGATCAGCGATCTGCAATGGCAGCCGTGCGGAAAAATCGTTGAAGGCCGCACGCCAACGCAGAATGCGCGCGATCAGCGTAGCGCTTTCTTCCGAACGCGGCGTGCCGATCTGCGAGCGCAGACGGCGGCCGGCCCGTTCGTCGCCGGCGACGCTGGCAAAGGCCTGCTCGATCGCCGTTGCGGCCCGGTCCTGGAGTGCGTCAGCAAGTTGCTGGGCGCGGACGCTGTCGCCAGCGAGCAGCGCGTCGCCGGCCTTGTCGGTGTAAACCTGCGCTTCTTCAGGCAGGAGTTCGCGCGCGATCCAGTTCCAGATCGGCGTCAGCGAGGCCCGGGCAATGCGGTTCGGGTGGTTGTGATCGGCGATGTCGTCGACCAGGAACGGCTCGATCGGCGCGTAGAACAGCCGCGTCGCGCTGTGGAGCCGCGGCGTCAGACCGCGCGTCTCGCGCACCAACTGGCGAAGCTCGTGCAGGATGAGTTCACTGCCGGCAACGTCGTCGCCTCGCAGCACGGCCCGTTCGAGCTCCGCGATCAGGAGCGCCCGCGCCTCCGGCGTCAGTTCATAGAGATACTGGCGCAGCCGCTCGACGGTGGTGCCGTCGCCCGCCATGGGCCCTCTTTCCGCATCGGATCCAATCGGGCGTTGATAGGCCCGGCCCGCTTAAGAACGCGTTAAGACTTCGTGACGGCCGGGCTCAGACGAAGCGAAACCACGCTCCGAACATGCGGCAAATCGCGTTCAAAGAGCTGTCGAGCGGAGGGCGTCCAAGCCGATCGTCAGGCCAGCGGAGTCCACGTACCGTCCGGATTGCGGCAAGCGGTGCCGCGGGCGGTCTGTGGTTTGCCGTCGATGTAAATCGTGTGGGTAAACGAACGGCAGTTGCGGCCAGTGTCCTGATAGGCCGGCCCCGGAACCACCGTGCCATAGCGGCCGGAGTCCGGGTTGCGCCAGGCGACCGGCGCGCCGGAGGGGCCGCGCTCGAGCGCGTCCATCTCGGCAGCGTAGGCGCGCTTCTTGTCTTCCTCGTCGAGAGCCGCGCCGATGCGGTTACCGACCAGCCCGCCGACCAAACCGCCGATCGCTGCGCCCGCAAGCCGATTGCCCGTGCCGCGGCCCGCGACCGCCGCGCCGAGCAGCGCACCGGTGCCGGCGCCAAGCAACGTGCCGGTGTTCTCCCGCGGTCCGGGGCCGGAGCCATCCGGGCTGCCGGCGCATGCCGCAAGCGTAGCGGCAAGAGCAAAACTGGCGATCACGGTCATGGCGGATTTGCGAGCGGGCATGTCGGCGTCCTTAAATGTCAAATGATGTGGCCAGAAGACGGGCCCGTCTCTGGAACACACGATATTAGACAGACGTCACAATTGGGGCAAAACTCTGATCTTGCAGTCTATTGGATAGTGTAGCGGATTCGCGCGTGTGTTGCAGCGCCTGCTAACCCGCCGGCAGGATCAGTTCGGCGCGCAAACCGCCAATCGGGGCCGCCCCGAGTGTCAGGCTGCCGCCATAAAGACCGGCCAGTTCGACCACAATCGACAGCCCAAGTCCGGACCCCGGTTTGGTCTCGTCCAGCCGCCGGCCGCGCTTGGCCACCTGCTCCCGTTCGGCCGGCGACAGGCCCTGCCCGTCATCGTCGACGATCAGCCGGATCATTTTGCGACCGTCGCTAACCGTCTGGTTCGGCTCGACCTCGACCGCCACCCGTGAAGCCGCCCATTTGCAGGCATTGTCGACCAGGTTGCCGATCATCTCCTCGAGATCGGGCCGCTCGCCGCGAAACCGCAAGCCCTCGCCGGCATGGACGTCGATCGCGATGCCGCGGTCGCGATGAATCTTCTCCATGGTGCGGGCGAGCGCGATCACCACCGGGCCGACCTCGGTCACCGTCCCGACCACCTTCAGGCCGGCGGCAAGCCGCGCACGCTGGAGATGCCGCGCGACCTGATCGCGCATGATGTCGGCCTGTTCGAGCACCTTGGACGCCAGCGGATCGCGCCCGCGGGCGCTGGCCTCGTTGACCATGACCGACAGCGGCGTCTTCAGCGCATGGGCGAGATTGCCGACATGGGTACGCGCGCGCTCGACGATCTCCTTGTTGGCGTCGATCAGTGCGTTGGTCTCGCGCGCGAGCGGCGCAATCTCGTCGGGAAATTCGCCTTCGAGCCGCTCGGCTTTGCCGGAACGGATCGCGGCAAGGCTGTCGGAGATGCGTTTGAGCGGGGCCAAACCGAACCGCACCTGGAACATCGTCGTGAGCAGGAGCACGATCGCCAGTGCCGCGAAGGTCATAAGCAGCGCCTGGTCGAAGGCCCGCGTCTCTTCGCCGATTTCCGCCGCATCGCCCGCGACCGCGACAAGATACTGTCCCTCCTCGCCGAGATCGATGGTGCGCTCGATCAATCGCAGCCGCTGATCTTCGGGGCCCGACACATAACCCTCGCGCGACCCGGACGCCGTAACGCCTTGCGACTGCAACTGCGGCAGGCCGCCATCCCACAGCGAGCGCGACGCGCGCACATCCGGCTTGGTGGTTTCGAGCCGCGTGACCTGCCAGTACCAGCCGGACAGCGGCAGTTCGAACAACGGCTCGCCGAGCGATTGCGGAAACTTGTCGGGGGCGTTGGGGTCGTCCGGCGTGGCGAGATCGGCGACCAGCGTGCGCAGATAGACGTTGAGCCGCCGGTCGAAGGCGCGCTCGACCGCCTGACGGTAGAGCGACGATAGAATAATGCCGGTGATGAGGAGGATGACGACCGCCCACGCGGTCGCGGAGAGGAACAGACGCAGCGCGAGCGAGTTGGCGCGCATCGACCGGTTTCGCTACAGCGCGTCCGGCGGCGTCAGCAGGTAGCCGAGGCCGCGCACGGTCTGAATGATCTCGACGCCGAGCTTCTTGCGGATGCGGCCGACGAACACCTCGATGGTGTTGCTGTCGCGGTCGAAGTCCTGGTCGTAGAGATGCTCGACCAGTTCGGTGCGCGACACCACGCGGCCGGTGTGGTGCATGAGGTAGGACAGCAGCCGGTATTCGTGGCTGGTGAGCTTCACCGGATTGCCGTCGACGGCGACGCGGCCGGTGCGCGTATCGAGCCGGACCGGCCCGCAGTTGAACTCGCTCTTGGCGTGGCCGGCGGAGCGCCGCAGCAGCGCGCGCACCCGCGCCAGCACTTCTTCGAGATGAAATGGCTTCGCCACATAATCGTCGGCGCCGGCGTCGAAGCCCTGGACCTTGTCGCTCCAGCGGTCGCGCGCGGTCAGGATCAAGACTGGCATCGCGCGCCCGGCACGCCGCCAGGCTTCCAGCACGGAAATCCCGTCCATCTTCGGCAGGCCGATGTCGAGGATCACCGCATCATAGGGCTCGCTCTCGCCGAGATAGTGTCCCTCCTCGCCGTCGAAGGCGCGGTCGACGACGTAGCCGGCTTCGGTCAGCGCGGCGGCGAGTTGGCGATTGAGGTCGGGATCGTCCTCGACGACGAGGAGGCGCAAGGCGGTGTCTCCGGCTCAGCGGCCGTGAACGACGGCGCCGGTGGCCGCTTCGACGGTCACGCGGGACACTTTGCCATTGCGGGGGAGCAGAGTCAGCAGGTAGACGAGCCCGGCCGGGCTTTCGCACAGCCGGACATTAATAATGTCGCTGCGCCGGATATTGAGCTTTGTGCGCACCTCGCTCAGCCGCAGCGCCCGCCCGGAAGCCCGCGCCACGCGCCGTTCCTCCTTGGCGAGACAGCCGTCGACGCCACGGTCGGCCGCGGCGGCCTGCCCCGGAGCGAGCAGCGCCAGTCCGGCGATCAGCAAAGCGGCGATTCGGGCGGCAGCCATGACGGCCTTGGTGCAGCCGGGGGGCTGAACGGCGGCTGAACGCTCATCGTTACGGCAGCGTAAAACCGTCGCAGGATCAGGCAGTAAATCCGGAAAATGTGGCGAAGCTGTCGAGCGGCGCACGGGGCGAGCGCCAGCGATTGATCGGGGCGTCGGGGTCTTCGTAGCCCAGCGCCATGCCGGAGTAGACCATCAGATGGTCGGGGAGATCGAGGAAAGACCGGACGGTCTTGTGGAAGGAAACCCACGCCTGCTGCGGACAGGTGTGCAGGCCGTAACCGCGCGCGAGCAGTGCGACGGTTTGCAGATAGCCGCCGATGTCGGCCCATTGCGCGGGCCCGTGCGCCTTGTCGCGAATGAAGAACAGCGCGACCGGGGCGCCGAAGAATTCGTAGTTGCGGGCGTATTGCTTGTAGCGCGCCGGCTTGTCCTCGCGCGGCACATCGATCGACTTGTAGAGCAGTTCGCCGACGGTGAAGGCGCGCTCTTTGTAGGGCTCGACCATCGGCTGCGGATAGATCGTGTATTCGACGCCCTCGCCCTTCGGCAGTTCGGTCGCCATGCGCGGTCGCAGCAGCGCACGCAAGGCCTCGACGCGCTCGCCAGCGAGCGCCTGGACGAACCACGGCTGCATGTTGCCGGCCGACGGCGCGCGCGCCGCCTGCTCGACGATCTCACGGACAATCTGTTCGGGAACGGGTTTGGGCAGGAAGGCGCGGCAGGAGTAGCGGGAGGCCACCGCTTCGCGGACGTTCATGGGGACACTCTCCAGAGATTCGCGGAGAGTTTGGCGGTGCGCGATCTAAATGCCAAGCCGCATCAATCAATCGAGGTCGGTTCCCGGCCTGCTGTCGGGGTAATGCAGAAATCGATACTGCGTCGGGAAATAATGCCGCTGGAGTCCGTCGACAACTTCATGGGCGCGGACGATCAGACCCATCGCGGGCCACTTCTCTCCGAGACCGAGAACATCGACTGCAACAACAATATCCCAATTTGGGTAATCAGCTAACGCATCACGTAATTGACGAACGATTTTAGGCGACAACATATCGAGTTTATTGACAAGCACTTTGTGCTGATCGAACCCGTAATTGTCGTCAAGAACCCAATAGTCGGCACGCCCGCGCGGATCTTCCTTGCCATAGCGGCTCAGTATTGTCTCGATCCGATCATAAAGCGCGGTCCACTCTCTTCCTTGTGGATCGTCCTCATTATCGTTGCTGTGCATGAGTGATCTCACTCTGATCGACGCGGAAGACGTCGAAGATAGTACTGAAACTCCTGCCTGAATATTCGGAGGGTGTGGTCGCGGATTCGCGGATCACGCGATTGCCGTACATCGTTCAAGAACTCCTTGGCGTGATCCGCTGTCACACTATCTGCACGAAGATTACGCTGCCTTAGAAACTTTTCGAAGTGTTCGGTCACCGCTTCGTTGTATAGACGGTGTTCTTTGCTCCATTGATGCGGCCCTGATCTGAGGTGCCCAGTTGACCCGCCTTCAAAAACCCGTCTAGCCTCTGAGCTTAGCGGCAACTTCTCAAACAAACTTCTTGGCACGAAATGGTGGCCTTTAGCCTTCGCCGCACTGAATGTGGTCGCTACGCCCGTATCCGTCCACTGCCCGCCGTCGGAATTGCCGGCCGGCACGCGCGGCTGGTTGGGATCGAAGCCGGCCTTGCGGTGCAGCGGCGGACCGCCGAGCAGGTAAAGTCGGAAATTGCAGAACCTGATGCGGCGCTCGACAAAATCCAGCATCTCGGCGTCGCGCCGCGAGAAGAACCGCCGGTTGACCCGCTTGCGGTCGAGCAAAACGCGTCGATGCACCAAAAGCGAGGTTTTCTCGTCCTCGATCCCAATGCGCATGCGCGCGACCTTGAGCGCCTCGGCTGAGACGTCCATGTGTTCAGTCCCGATTTCTGAAACTTCAAACGGGCGAGCGCGGTGCGCTATTTCTTCCGCACCAACCCTTTCAGAATCCCGCCAATCACCCCCGGCACCGCCTGCCCGGTCGCCGCCGCCTGTTTCTCGCGTGAGCGGCCCGAGACATAGACGCCGAGCACACCGAAGCCCGCGGCTGGCCCGTTTAGTCGAGAACGTCAGGTCGGCTTGAAGGTCCCGTCGTCGAGAAATTGCAGAGTCATTCCGGCATCGAGAGCCTGCGGCTGCTCCTGCCGTTCCTTTATTGTCACCAGGACCTGCCGCGCGCGTTCCGGTTCAATCGCCAGTGTCGCTTTCGCGGCCTTCAGCCTGACCTGTGCATTTGGATGATTGTACAGTGGGACCAGAGCTCGCCGTCCGTCATTTGGACGAGATTTCAGCTCTGTCTTTATCGCTTCGATTTTATCAAATAGCGCATTGACTTGCCGAATGTCACCACGGAGTTCGGCCCTGTCCTGAGCAAGAGCAAACTCAGTAAACCGATGAACCAATTGTTCTGTTGAGATCACTCGAAGTGATTTGTTCGTCATGGCTTTAAGACGCCCTTTTCAACGAGAGCAAGTAGTCCGACTCTCCGCCGCTCAGCCCAGTCCTTGTCACGCAGATATTCCCGAGGTGACAGGCCGCCAAAGTTTTCGTTCTTCGTCATATACCACCCCGTGATCTCCCAGTGCTTCAACTTGGGGATTCGCACTTTGTTGTCAGACGTTTCGATAAGGCTCTTGGGAAATCCAGCCTTTCTGGCCTCCTCTTGCTCGACAACATGATGGATTTCATAGCCGGGATTTCGAGCAGTCTTCTGGATCGACGCCGCTTCCTTCAATTCGGCGAGCGTTTTCGGTTCGTCGAGATACGCCCGAATGTAAGGATAGGTTCGATACCCCCACTCGGCCACTTCGAGCGCGTTCAGGAACGTGCCAATGACGGGGCCGGCGGCGACTTCGCGGACGGCCGCCTTCGCCAGCCAACGCGCAGCTTCCTTGAGGAAGGCATTGAACAACTGCCTGGTGGCTGGCTCGACGTCTGGAACTTGCGGAGCGGGACTGAGTGGCAGGCCGTCGTCTTCGCCCCGACGGGGATGGATCGTGATTTTGAGCGGGCCACCGGCATTGCTTCCATCAGTCCACTGCCCGCCGTCGGAATTGCCGGCCGGCACGCGCGGCTGGTTGGGATCGAAGCCGGCCTTGCGGTGCAGCGGCGGACCGCCAAGCAGATAAAGCCGGAACTCGCAGAGCCTGATGCGGCTTTCGACGAAGGCCAGCATCTCGGCATCGCGTTGCGTGAAGAACCGCCAGTTGATCCGCTTACGGTCGAGCAGAATGCGCCGATGCACCAAGAACGAGGTTTTCTCATCCTCGATCCCGATGCGCATGCGCGCGACTTTGAGCGCCTCCGGTGAGACGTTCATCGATAAAATCCTGATTCTTGAGGTTTAAGTTCGAACGGCCGGGCAACGCGCCGCGCTTTATTTTTTCCGCGCCAGCGCCTTGAGAACTTCTCCAATCACACCCGTCCCCACCTGCCCCGTCGCCGCCGCCTGTTTCTCTTTGCTGCGGCCCGACACATAAACGCCGAGCACGCCGAAACGCGCGGCCATGTAGGCCATGATCAGTCCCGACAGGTTGACGAGACCGCTGACGAGCTGCGGCTCACCCGTCCACACCGCATGGAACAGCGCCACGCCGAAGCCCGGACACTCGAACAGCGTCAATTCAAGCGCGTACAAGGGCCGCCACCAGCGCTGCAACACGTCGCCGCTCGCCGCCTCCGCGCGCATCGTCTCGGCGACCTGCGTGACCTGCACCCGCGCGACCTCGGCGAGCGTCGCGAGCCATTGTGCTTCCGCCTGCCGCGCCGCGCTCGTCGCCACCGCGGAGGCGACCGGGTCGGTCTTGCTCAAGGCGTCGTCGACGGCTGAGGGCTGCGCATCGGCGCCGAGCGCTTCGGCGAGAACCCTGCCCGCCGCCTCGCCGAACGGCCCGCCGAGCGCCTTGCCCAGCACCGGCGCGCCGAGGCCGATCACCTTGCCGCCGAGGTCTTTCCAGTCGAGCGCCATTACGCTTCTACCTTTGCCTGCGCGGCCATCGCCAGCGATGCGGCCTTCACTTCGGCGACCCGCCGGCCCCAGCCGCGGCCGAACACCGGCCAGGTTTTCAAGCGCTTGAGAAACGCGAGACGCTCATCGCAGATCGCTTCGACAAGATCGCCGGCGTCGCGCATCGCCACCGCCGCGAGCGTCGCCGGCCCGACCTTGCCGTCGTCGACGATGCCGAGCACGCGCTGCAGCACCTTGGCCGAGCGTGAAATGCCGGAGTTCACGCCGTAGTCGAACACACAGTAATCGAGCCCCGCCGGCAACGCGTCGCAGCAAAGCGCGTCCCAGTATTTGGCCTTGTAGATCGCCTTGGCGTGATCGAGCGGCATCGCGCGCACGTCGGCGGCCGCCGCGTCGGCTTTCACATAGCGGCGATAGTCGTGGATGGTGATGCCATAGCGGGTCGGCCCGCCGGGGTCGCTCGGGTGGTTGGAATAGCCGCCCTCATGCGCGAGCAGCCGCGAAAGCGCGGCGTCGTAGGATTGTGCCGCCATCGTCTCAGGTCCAGTAGAGATAAACGTCGTGGATCTCGACCATCGTGTTGTTGGCCGTGGCGACCTGCCATTTGACCGCGGTCCCAGATGGCTGCCCGGACAGATCGAGCGCGGCGCTCTCGTAGACGCTGATGCCATTCGACGTGAACCGCTTGCTCAGCGTGAAGGCGTCCCAGTTGCTGCCGCCGTCGCGCGAGGCCGACGCGACGATGTCGGTGTTGAGCGTGACGGCGTCGACCTCCTTGACGCGCGCCACCAGCCTCGCGGTTGCCGGCGCCGTCGCGGCGGTCAGTGCTGTCGATGTAACAGTCAAATTGGTGGCGCCCGGCGCGGCGGTGCCGATCTTGAACTCGACTTCGGTGCACCAGGTGCCGCCGCTCGGCGCCGTCACGGTGCCGCTGACGCCGACCAGACGGTAGTAACGATAAAGGCCGGGACTGATGACGCTGTGCGTCGTAGTCGCTCCCGTCACCAGCGCTTCGGCGGCGTGCAGATCGGCGGCGTCCGAATAGTCGGAGGCGTTGGCGCCCTGGAGTTTCCAGCTGCCCTGTCCGGCCGCGTTCTGCTGGTACCATTTGTATTCGTCGACATATTTCTGCGCACCGAAGTCGAAGCGGATTTCGTAGCCGGCGCAGCTCGCGCCGTTGGTGCCGAAACCGAAGTCGTTGGTGCCATCGGCCGTGGTGTCGCCATTGACGAGATTGCCGGCCGCCGAGCCGGCATATTGCGAGAAACCGGCAATCGAGACGGTCACGCTGCCGCTGCGATTGCCACTGCCGCCGGCATTCGCATAGGACGTCGCCGACGAGGTCGGCTTGAGCAAGCCGGCGGTGCCGGTGTCGAGATTGCTCGCGCCGGCGGTATCGACGTAAGTCAGAGCGTCAAAGCTGTCGGCGAAGCGGTTTCCGGATGCGCCGAGGAATTGCGCGACGTTCTGGACGTCGGCAAGCCCCAACGCGAGTTCGGCGAGCGTCAGATCGAGATCGGCGCCGGCGCCGCCAGTGTGAGGCATGGTGACCGCGCCGGTCGCGCGATCGATGACGATGGCGTCCTTCCAGGTCGTACCGTCGGCGCTGACTTTGAAATGTCGCCGTCGATTTCCTGACGGCCGAGGCGCGTGCCGCGATAGCGCGCCAGCACGGTGTCGAGAAAAGCCGGTGCAAGATTGTAGGCATTGGCGATGGTTCCCGCATGAGTGACGGCGGTCGACGGATCGGCGATCAGTCGCTTGATCAGCGCGGTCGGCCGCGGCGTGGTGGTAATGACCTGTCGCGGGCGGCGGCCGAGCCGAAGCCCGAATTGCAGCATGTCGAACGTTTCCTGAGCGCGCTTCCACTTGGCGAGTTCGTCGAGCCAGGCGGCGTGAAACTGCGGGCCGCGCAGCGCCTCGAAATTTTCCGCGGAGAACACTTGCGCCACCGCGCCGCTCGCCCATTCGAGCCGGCGGCGCGACGGCAGCCATTGCGGCCGCTCGGCCGTGTGATGCACGGCGAGCAGACCGGACACGCCCTCGATCATCACCTCGCGGACATCGTGCTCGGTCTCGCCGACGAGCGCGATCCGCGGCGGCGCGCTATCGGCGTCCTCGCGCAACGCGATGGCGCGCACCCATTCGGCGCCGGCGCGCGTCTTGCCGGCGCCGCGGCCGCCGAGCATCAGCCAGGTCGTCCACGGCCTGCCGTTATTGGCCACCTCCGGCGGGCGCTGATGCGGATGGCAGAACGTCGCCCAGTCACGCGCGAGCTGGCCGCTCCAGCCCGGCTCCAGCGTCGTCAGAAAATCCGCTGTCCGGCCGCTCGCCGACAAAAGCCTCAATGCGGCGTGCAAGCGCGCGACGGAATTCGTCGAGGTCGCGGGGAATGGCGTCGTCATCGTCGCTCGCAGTCTCCGCTGTGGGCTGTGCGCCGCTCATCGCCGACAATTCGCGCAGCGTGCGCGCGAGGCTTGCGAGCGTGCGCGCCGAACGCTCGGCGTCGCCGGCGTCGTCGGGGCTGAGCACCGCGAGCACACGCTCGACCGCGTCGAGTTCGCGCTCGACCATCGCCTGCACGCGCGCGGCGGTGGTGTCGCCGGCTGCCGTTGAGACCGCGGCCCCGCCGTGCCGTGCTCGCCTGCGTCCGGACTTCGATCCGGACGCCGATCGTAATCGCGCGGCCGCCATGGGATGCGTCCCCCGTCTGAAGCTGATGCAGTTGTGGAGCGTGGGTGATTGATAGCGGGGCAGCGCACCGCTGTCAAGGAATAAATTCTTATCGCTTGCCGAGCGGCTTTCGCGGCGGCCTGGCCGGCGCCGGAGGCGCGGCCGCGTCCGCCGGATCGACGCGCCGCGTACTCCTCTTCGGCGGCGTCGGCGCCGGCAGCGCGGCATAGCCGGTCTCGAGCCAGCAACGGTCGATACCGACGGCGCGGCGGATGTGTTCGACTTCCCCGGCGGTAATGAAAGCGGCGAGATAGGTCGTGCGCCCCTGCGCGAAGCTGCGCACGCACACGGCGTAGTCGCCGGGCTGCGGCGCCTGCGCGACGCGCAATGGCCCCGCCTCGAACGGGCCGGGCAGGAACGCCCGCGGCGGTCTGGCGCCCGGCACCAACGATGCCGCCGGTGCCGCCGGCGTCGTGGCCCTCTGGGCGCTTGCCAGCGCGTCGGCGACCAGCCGCCGGTAGTTGCGGACCTCGGCTGTCGCGGTCGCCTGCGCCCGCGCGCCATCGAGCAGCGCGAGCAACACAATCGCGGCGAGAACGACGATCGATGGAACGCCGCGCGTCATCGTACCGGCGCGTCGCTTCGACAAGCACCCAACGAGAATGCGTTTGGCTTTCCCTTCCAGTCGTCCCAGAAGAAGCCGCACCGCGAACAGCCGCCGAGCGCCGCGCCGAGCACGACGACGAGCGCGAGCGTGGCGATGATTCTGGCGAAGGGGCGGCTCATGCAAAGGTCATCATAGCGCAAGCCGTTGAGTCCGGCGAGCGGAGACAACGAGAATCGTGACCGGGGACTCGTTAACGCCGCCGTTATGGCATCCGCGCATCGAGCAGTTTCAGCGTGCGCGTCAGCAGCGCAAGCCGCCGCACCCGCGTCTCGAATTCGTGCAACACGGCCTCGCGGGCTTCGCGCGCGGCATGGCCGGCGAGCACGGCGCGCGCCGCGCGTTCTGCCATCGAAACGGCCTTCTCGCAGGCGGCCTCCGCCGCCGCCGCGCCGGGCGGATCGAGCGCTTTGATGCCGGACGCCTGCGCCGCGCCCTGCTCGCGTTCCTCGCGCGCGACGAAGCGCCCGCCCGCGCCTTTTGTCAGCGCGCGCCGCGCATAGCGCTTTCGCCAGCGCCCGCGCGCGGCATACTTGTAAAGAGTGCGTTCGGTCACGCCGACGAGCCGCGCGAGTTCCCGCACCGGCACCAGGCCGTCCTCATAGAGCGCGCGCACGCGCGCGGTGAGCGACATCCGCATTTCTTGGTCACCCGCGGGCTTGTCCCGCGGGTCCCGCTCAGGAAGGCACTGCGTCCCTAAGCGGGATGGCCGGAACAAGTCCGGCCATGACGGCACAGTGTCAGGAGAACCGCTCGCCGCTTCGGAACGAAATGGATTCTCCACCAGCCCCGCCCTCACCTGCGCGTCCAGCTGCTGCAGCTTGGACGGCGCGCACGGCAGCGCCGCTTGCGCATGCGCCGCGACACGCTTCATCAAGCCGCGCCGTTTCGCCCGCGCGACGAAACGCTGTTGCGCCGCGCGCGTCAGCGACTTCGCTTTTCTCTTTTTGGATTGGCGTTGTGCGGACTTGAGATCGGCGGCCGTGACGGGGTTTCGTCTGACGGACTTAACGATCATGCGCTTTTGTAGTCAGGGCAGCGCACCGCTGTCAAGGATTATTTTCCTGTCGCATCATCTTGCGAGAGTAGCGGCGCACTCGTTCCGGGGTTGCCGCCTACCCATAGCCCTGCCATTAATCCGTAGCGCTGCTTTCCGTTTGGGGACAATTCTTGATCCACGATTTCATCAACTCCGTGGCCAATATCTTCAAGACGGGTAATGCGACAGAACACTCGTATCGTCCTGCGCTGCAGAAGCTATTCAATTCTCTTGATCCCAAGGTTACAGCGCTCAATGAACCTCGTCGCGTAAAGGTCGGCGCCCCCGATTTCTCGATAAGCCGAGGCGATATCGTCATTGGTCACTGTGAGGCAAAGGATCTCTCAGTCGACCTCAAAGTGATGAAAGACGCCAACCTTGCGCAGAAGAAACGTTATCTCGGCGGACTGCAGAATTTGATCTATACGAATTGCCTTGAGTGGCAATGGTATCGTGACGGCGAATTGAAGCACGAGGTACGCATCGCCGACCTTCTCATGGGCGTGCAGCCGACTCCTGATCGCTTTCCCGCACTCGAAGCACTATTGCGCGAATTCATCGATCAGACGCCACAAACGATCACTTCTTCGCGCGCCTTGGCCGAGCGGATGGCCGGCAAAGCCGCTCTCATTAAGGATGTGCTCGCGAACTCCCTCCTTCAGGACAAGGACGGCACCTCCGAACTGATGGATCAATACAATGCGTTCAAAGTGCACCTGATTCACGACATTTCGATTGCAGATTTTTCAGATATCTACGCAGAAACTATTACTTACGGTATGTTTGCCGCTCGGCTCCACGACAAGGGTCTCGATACATTCGATCGGCAGGAAGCCTTGGAGCTGCTGCCCAGGTCAAATCCTTTTCTGCGAAACCTATTTAGTTATATCGCCGGCCCCAATCTCGATCCACGGATCGCGTGGATCATCGACGATCTCGCACGACTCTTTCGTGCGTCCAACGTTTGGGCGCTCATGGAGAAATACGGCAAGACTACACAGCGCAACGACCCGTTTCTTCACTTCTACGAAGATTTTCTAAAAGCCTACAACCCCGAGAAGCGGGATGCCCGCGGCGTATGGTACACAGATCGGAAG
>JBFWZV010000027.1:0-44225 GCA_050184975.1 Pseudolabrys sp.
CTCGCCGATTGGTCGGCCGGACCGTTCGTCGCCGTGTTGCTTGACGCGCCGTGCTCCTCGACCGGCACGATCCGCCGTCATCCGGACGTGCCCTGGCTCAAGAGTGAAGCCGACATCGCGGCGCTGCTGCCCGCGCAAAGCCGGCTGCTCGACCGCGCGGTCGAACTGACGAAGCCCGGCGGCACGCTGATCTATTGCGTCTGCTCGCTTGAACCAGAAGAAGGCGTCGATCAGATCGCGGCCCTGCTCGCGCGCGATCCACGCCTGCGCCGCCATCCGGTCGCTGCGGCGGAGCTTGCCGGCTACTCCGAATGGGTAACCGACGAGGGCGATCTGCGCACCCTGCCGTGCCATTTGCCCGACGCCGAGGCGCGCTGGGGCGGTCTTGACGGTTTTTTCGCAGCGCGGCTGATCCGGCAATAACTGCGATTTCGGCGGTCTTCGCCGCGGAGACGGTGCTTGTATTGGCCGGCTCGTCCCCCTCCGCTATCTTGCGGAAGGGACGAGAGAATCAACCCGCACGCAGCAACAACGAGAGCCTTTATGACGCAGGTCACGATCGCGGAGCGGATGCGCCTCTCCGCGCTGATCGTCAGCCGCGGCCTGCAGGGCCTGTCGGGCGGCCTGAAGTCTCACCCGTTGCTCCGATGGCGTTATACGCCCGCCGGCACCGACCGCCTGCTCGTCGCGCCGCAGGATCTGCGCACCGCCGACGCCACCCGCGCCAGCGAGATCTATGGCGGGCGCTTCGCCTTCGCCGGCAAGGTCGTCGTCAGCGACCGCCGCTCGCCGTTCGAGATGACGCCGCCATCCGACGAATGGGCGGTCAACCTGCTCGGCTTCGGCTGGCTCCGCCACCTGCGCGCCGCGGATTCCGCGATCACCCGCTCCAATGCCCGCGCACTGGTCGACGACTGGATCAATTTTCAGGGCGGATGGCACAAGACCGGCTGGCGGGTCGACATATTATCGCGGCGGATCATCTCGTGGCTCTCGCAGGCTCCGCTTGTTCTTCAGGACGCCGACGCGAAATTCTATCGCCGGTTCATCCGCAGCCTGGCGCGGCAGGCGCGCTATCTGCGCCACACCGTGCGCAATGCGCCGGACGGCGTGGTGCGTCTTCAGGCGCTTACGGCTCTCTGTTTCGTCGCTCTCTGCATGGATGGTCAATCGCGAACCTTGCGGCCGATGCTGCGGCGGCTCACCAGCGAACTCGACCGTCAGATTCTGCCGGACGGCGGCCATATCAGCCGTAATCCGGGAACGCTGATCGACATTCTGCTCGATCTCTTGCCGCTGCGGCAGGTGCTGGCGCACCGCAACGTGCCGCCGCCGGCCGGCCTCAACAATGCGATCGACCGGATGATGCCGATGCTGCGCTTCTTCCGGCTCGGCGACGGAAATTTCGGCCAATTCAACGGCATGGGGCCGACGCCGGTCGATCTGCTCGCAACCGCACTCGCCTATGACGACGCGCGCGGCACGCCGGTCGCCAATGCTCCGCATTCCGGCTATCAGCGAATCGAGTGCGGCGAAACGGTCATGCTGATGGATACCGGGCGGCCGCCACCGATGTCGGTCAGCCAGGACGCCCACGCCGGCTGCCTGTCGTTCGAGCTGTCGTGGAAGCGCCACCGGCTGATCGTCAACTGCGGCCTGCCGGCGATGAACCGCGACAACTGGCGCCAGGTCGCGCGCGCGACCGCCGCGCATTCGACCGTCACGCTCAATGACACGTCGTCGAGCCATCTCGCGAGCGGCGTCGCGTTTCGCCGCCTGCTCGCCGGCATTCCCATTATCGGTGGCCCGCACAATGTTCCATCCGAACGTGCCGAGAGCGCGGAAGGCGTCGTGCTCGCGGCTTCGCACGATGGCTACGCCCATGAATTCGGCATGATCCACCGCCGCATCGTGCGACTGACCGCCGACGGCCGGGAATTGCACGGCGAGGACGATTTTGTCCCGGCCTATGGCGACAGTTTTTCAAAGAAAGTCGCCGACGAATACGCGATCCGCTTCCACCTGCATCCGGCGGTGAAGGCCAACCGGCTCACCGACGGTCACGGCGTCATGCTGACCTTGCCGGACCGCGACGTCTGGACTTTCGATTCGCACGGCTATCCGGTCGAGATCGAGGAGAGCGTGTATCTCGCCGGACCGGACGGTCCGCGCCGAACCGTGCAGATCGTGATTTACGGCCGCGCCCGGGCGCGGCCGCGCGCGCCGTGGAGTTTCCAGCACACGCCGCGCGCCACCCAGGGCAACCGCCGCTATCGCACCGACGAACCCGAACTGCCGCTCGAAAGCTGACAGAACTCCACAACGCCGCACCAAAGGCGGCTTGCAATCATCGCGCGGCCGGTCGATAGGACTGGCGAGAAGGATCCCATGACCGAACATCCTCGCCGCGTCTTGCGCGCCCTGTTGTCGGTGTCCGACAAGACCGGACTTGTCGACTTTGCACGCGCGCTGGCCGGCTTCGGTGTCGAGCTCGTCTCGACCGGCGGCACCGCCAAGGCGCTGAAAGACGCAGGCCTCAAGGTCATCGACGTATCGGAGTTGACCGGCTTTCCCGAGATGATGGACGGCCGCGTCAAGACGCTGCACCCGAAAGTGCATGGCGGATTGCTGGCAATCCGCGACAACAAGGATCACGCGGCTTCGATGGCGGAGCACCACATCCGCCCGATCGATCTCTTGGTGGTCAATCTCTACCCGTTCGAGGCAACCGTCGCGAAGGGCGCGAGCTTCGAGGACTGCATCGAGAACATCGACATCGGCGGCCCCGCGATGATCCGCGCCGCGGCGAAGAATCACGACGATGTCGCCGTCGTCGTCGACGCCGACGACTATGCCCGTGTCCTCGACGACCTCGCGCAGCATGGCGGCATGACGACCGCCGCGCTGCGCCGGCAACTCGCCGCCAAGGCCTATGCCCGCACCGCGGCCTACGACGCCGCGATCTCCAACTGGTTCGCCGACACGCTGAATAATCCGGCACCGGACTATCGCGCTTTCGGCGGCAAGCTCGCGGAAGCCCTGCGCTACGGCGAGAACCCGCACCAGAGTGCGGCTTTCTACAAGGCGCCCGGCGAGCGTTTCGGCGTCGCCACCGCGAAACAGGTGCAAGGCAAGCAGCTCTCCTACAACAACATCAACGACACCGATGCCGCTTACGAGTGTGTCGCCGAATTCGATCCGAAACACAGCGCCGCCTGCGTCATCGTCAAGCATGCCAACCCGTGCGGCGTGGCCGAGGCTGGCACGCTACTTGAGGCCTACAAGAAAGCGTTCGCTTGCGACACAACATCGGCCTTCGGCGGCATCGTTGCGCTCAACCGCAAGCTCGATGTGGAGGCCGCCAAAGCCATCACCGAGATCTTCACTGAAGTTATCATCGCGCCGGATGCCGACGAGGCTGCCATCGCCATCGTCGCGGCCAAGAAGAACCTGCGTTTGTTGCTCGCCGGCGGTCTGCCCAATCCACGTGAGCCCGGCTGGCTGGTGAAGTCGGTTGCCGGCGGACTGCTCGTTCAGTCGCGCGACAACGCGACGGTCGACGAGATGCAACTCAAGACCGTGACGAAACGGGTACCGACCGAGGCGGAACTGCGCGATCTTCGTTTCGCCTTCCGCGTCGCCAAGCACGTCAAGTCGAACACGATTATATATGCAAAAGATCGCGCCACCGTCGGCATCGGCGCGGGGCAGATGAGCCGCATCGATTCCGCGCGCATCGCTGCCCGGAAAGCACAAGATGCCGCCAAGGAACTGGGCCTGCCGGCGCCGATGACAAAAGGCTCGGTCGTGGCGTCCGACGCCTTCTTCCCCTTTGCGGATGGCTTGCTCGTCGCCATCGAGGCCGGCGCCACCGCTGTGATCCAGCCGGGCGGCTCGATGCGCGACGACGAGGTTATCAAGGCCGCCGACGAACACAATATCGCGATGGTGTTCACCGGAACGCGGCATTTCCGGCATTGAGAATTAATGCCGCGCGAGATCGCCCAACAGGCTCGCCGCGACCGTCAGCTTCGACAAGGTGAGACCTGAGCCCGCGATCTCGTGGATCGCGGAGCGGATGCGTTCCACCTCCGCCTTGCGCGGTTCGACCCATGCTTCTACCGCACCTGCGCCAGCGTGGCCGTTGCCGACCATCGCCGCGGTCAGGCGCCGCTCGGCGTCGCCGATCGAATCGAGCGCGCGATCGAGCGCCAGGCGGTCGAAGTAATCGGCGACCGCGATGCCCGGCACCGCGCTCGCCACCCGGTCGAGCTGGAAGAAGGCTTCGGTCGCGAAATAGGTCGCGGTGACCTCGGCGACGGGCTTTCCGGTCCGGTCCGCGACCAGAATGATGTCGGGCGCGGCCTTGAGTTCGGTCAGACTGCCGATCCGCTGCGCCAGCGTCTCCGGCACGCCGGTCGCGACCAGTTCCGCAATGCGCGCCTCGCGCGCGCTGGCGGCCTGCTTCGACAGCGCCGCATCGAGCGCATTTTCGACCTGCGCGATGCCGTCGCGGTAATGCGCGATGACCTTTTCGAGCCCTGCGCTCAGATCGACGTTGCGCAGGAACCAGACCAGCCGGTCGAGCAGCAGATCCTGCACGGCGGCATAAAGCGAGAGCTGGGTCTCGCCCGGCACCATGTTGTCGAGCCCGTCGATCTCGCCGTTTAGCTCGATCAGTCCGAAGCTGTTGCGCACCGCAGCGAAGGCGGCTGCGATCTCCGGCGGCGCCGAGCCGGTCTGGTCGGCGATACGAACGATGAGCGTCGCGCCACCGCGGTTGATCATCGAATTGGTCAACTGCGTGGCGATAATCTCGCGGCGCAGCCGGTGCGCCTGCAACGCGTCCGGAAACCGCTCGGTCATTTCCTTCGGGAAATAGCGGTTCAATTCGCGGCCGAGATAAGGATCGTCCGGCACATTCGAATCGAGCAATTCGTTGTAGAGCGTGAGTTTTGCATAGGCGAGCAATACGGCCAGTTCCGGCCGTGTCAGGCCAGCGTTGCGCTTGCGCCGCTCGGCGATGGCAAGTTCGTCCGGCAGGTACTCGACCGTACGGTCGAGTTGGCCGCGCGTTTCGAGAATCTGCATCAGGCGCTGCTGGAAGCCGAGATCTTCCAGCCCGCGCCGCTGCGCGAGCGACAGCGCCAGAGACTGCTGGTAATTGTTGCGCAACACCAGCCGGGCGACTTCGTCGGTCATTTCCGCGAGCAGCGTGTTGCGCGCTTCGAGCGTCAACTCGCCCGCACGAACCGGTCCGGACAGCGCGATCTTGATGTTGACCTCGACGTCGGAGGTGTTGACGCCGGCGGAGTTGTCGATCGCGTCGGTGTTGAGTCGAATGCCCCGTTGCGCGGCCTCCACACGGCCGCGCTGCGTCATGCCGAGATTGGCGCCCTCGCCGATCACCTTGCAGTTGAGGTCGTTGCCGGTGATGCGGATCGAGTCATTGGCGCGGTCGCCGGCGGCTTCGTCAGTCTCGGACGACGCGCGGATATAAGTGCCGATACCGCCAAACCACAACAGATCGACCTTCATCGCGAGCACCGCGCGCATCAGCTCCTGCGGGGTCACCCGCGCGCCGATGCCGAGCATCGCCTGCGCTTCCTCGCTGAGCGTGATCTCCTTGGCCTGCCGCGAATAGATGCCGCCGCCTTTCGACAGGAGCGCCTTGTCGTAGTCCTGCCAGCTCGATCGCGGCAGCGAAAACAGCCTGCTGCGCTCGGCGAAACTCTTCTCCGGATCCGGATCGGGGTCGATGAAGATGTCGCGGTGGTCGAACGCCGCGACCAGCCTGATGGTTGTCTCGCGCAGCATGCCGTTGCCGAACACATCGCCCGACATGTCGCCGACGCCGGCGACGGTAAACGGCGTCTCGCCGATATTGACGTCCATCTCGCGGAAGTGCCGCTTGACCGATTCCCACGCGCCGCGCGCGGTGATGCCCATCGCCTTGTGGTCGTAGCCGGCCGAGCCCCCGGAGGCAAAGGCGTCGTTGAGCCAGAAATCGTGCGCAATCGAGATTGCGTTGGCGGTGTCGGAGAAAGTCGCGGTGCCTTTGTCGGCGGCAACGACGAGATAGGGATCGTCGCCCTCGTGACGCACCACATTCGGCGGCGGCAGGATTGCGCCATCGGACGCAATGTTGTCGGTGATGTCGAGCAGCGTCGAAATGAACAGTTTGTAGCTCGCGATACCTTCCGCCATCACGGCCTCGCGCGGCGCTTTCGGCAGCAGCTTCGGCACGAAGCCGCCCTTGGCGCCGACCGGAACGATGACGGCGTTCTTGACCTGTTGCGCCTTCACGAGCCCGAGAATTTCGGTGCGAAAGTCCTGCGGCCGATCCGACCAGCGAATCCCGCCGCGCGCGACCCTGCCGAACCGCAGATGGATGCCCTCCACGCGCGGCGAATAGACGAAGATTTCATAGAGCGGACGCGGCGCAGGCAGATTGGTGAGTTTGCCGCTTTCGAACTTGAGGGCGATCTGCGGCTTCGGCTGGCCGTCGGTGCCGAGCTGAAAGAAATTCGTACGCAGCGCAGACGTCAATGCATTGACGAAGTGACGCAGGATACGGTCCTCGTCGAGGCTCTCGACCATGCCCAGCGCGGTCTCGATCCGCGCTACGATCGATCTTTCGACACTCTCCCGACCGGTGCCGATCGCAGGGTCGAACCGGGTGTGAAACAGCGCCACGATGTCGCCAGCGATACCGGCGTGCCGGGTCAAGGTCGCCCACATATAGTCCTGCGAAAACGGCACCCGTGCCTGGCGCAGGAAGCGCGAGACCGCCCGGATCAACGCAACATCGCGCCACATCAGCCCGCCGATCAGAACCAGCGCGTTGTAGCCGTCGTTTTCCGCAACGCCGCGCATGATCATGACGAAGGCGCTTTCGAGCCGCTGCTTTTGGCCCTCGAGTTCGATCGGCCCGCCGTCGCGGCGCTCCAGCAGCATGTCGTGCAGCCAGAGGCCGGCCTTATCGTCGGTCTTGTCGTCGACGAAGAAGGTGCGCTCGTCGACAACCCGGAAGCCCATGTTTTCCAGAACGGGAACCCGTTCGGACAGCGGCAGCGGCCGCTCCAGGCTCCACACCTTCAGGCCCGCGGTGCGATGCTCTTCCTCCTGCCGGCGGTAGAACTCGACCCCGAGCGGACGATCCTTCGACACGCTCTCGATCAAGCGGATGTCGTGGACCGCCGCAGCCGGCTGATAGACGTCGCGGTAGCCGGGCGAAAACGCCGGCGCGAAACGCTCGTAGAGGTCGCGCGCCTTGCCCGGCTCGTACACCAGCGCCAGCGCATCGGCGAAATTGTCGCTCCAGGTCCGCACGATTTTTTCGACGGCGTCTTCGAGCGTCTTACGGTCAATCTCGGGCGTCGTCCCGCCGTCGCGGCCGATGATGAAGTGGACGCGCGCGAGGCGTCCTTCCGGAAATGACGGGTAATAGGCAGACACATGGCCGATGAAGGCCTGCGCGAGATAATCGCCGATCGCGCCGCGCACCCGGCTGTCGTAGCGTTCGCGCGGCACGAACACGAGCACCGAGACGAAGCGGTCGAAGCCATCGCCGCGCGCCAGCACGCGCACGCGGGGGCGTTCCTCGAGCTGAAGAATGGCCATCGAAAAGCGATAGAGCGTGTCTTCGTCGATCTGAAACAACTCGTCGCGAGGATAGTGCTCGACGATATTGGCGAGCGCCTTGCCCGAATGGCTGTCCTCGCTGAAGCCGGCTCGCCTCTCGATCGCTTTGAACTTGCGCCGCAGATAGGGAATGTTGCGCACCGAGCGCGTGTAGGCCGTCGAGGTGAAAAGGCCGACGATCCGAAACTCGCCGATCAGCTTGCCGGAGGTATCGAAACGCTTGACGCCGATATAATCGAGATGGACATGGCGATGCACCAGCGAGCGCACATTCGCCTTGGTCACGATCAGAAGCCGCGGTTCCCGGAGAAAGGCCATGATCTGCGGGGTGAATTCAAGCAGTTCGCCGCCGCGGCTCAGGACGCGCATGTCGGGCGCGCGCATCACACCGAGCGCATTGGCGAGATCGGGATTGAGGCCGTCGGCCGCCGGCGACAGCGCATATTCGCGAATGCCGAGAAACGTGAAGTTGTCCGCCCGTAGCCATTCGAGAAACTGCACGGCCTCAGCGATATCGTCGACCGGCAGCGGCGGCGGATTGGCCTTGAGCTCGGCGACCAGCGCGTCGACCCGCGCCAGCATCGGTTTCCAGTCGACAACCGCAAGCCGCACCTGCCCGAGCGACATCTCGATCCCGGCGACAATCTTCGCCGCGCGCGTCTCGTCGGTCAGCGCGTCGACGTGGATATGGATGAAACTTTCGCGCGGCCCTTCGCCGTATTTGGTCAGCCGGCCCGCCGAGTCCCGTTCCGCCATCAAGACCGGATGAGCGACGAGCTGAACGCGCAGGCCGTGCTTCTGCAGTTCCGACAGCACCGAATCGACGAGAAATGGCATGTCGTCGTTGACGATCTCGATCAAGGTCACAGGCTTGTGCTGCGGCGACGGCGGCAGCGTCGCCGGCACGATCCGCAGCTTCGGTGCGCCCGGCGTACGCTCGGCGAAGAACGCCCAGGCGTATTCGGCGAGTTGCACGAGCTCATCGGCGTCGTAGCGCGTCAGGTCTTCGGCCGCCGAGCGCGCAAAAAGTCGGACCAGGAAGTCGAGGGGGACAGCCTCGTTGCGAGCGGCGAGTGCGACGCCGGCACGTTCGATCAGCGTTTGGGCGGCGCGCAAGTCCTCATCGGGTCGGTCGACATGGATGGCGTTCATGGCGTTGTTCCGGCGCTGCGGCGATCCTGCGGAGCAGGATCTGCAAGGAAAGACCGCGTTGAGTCGCGGGCGTCAGTGTTCACGATCCGGGCGGGACCGTCGAGAGCAAGCCGTCTGTTATTGACCGCAGCATGACAGTGTTTTCCCGCCACGGAGATGCGCGATAAGAGTTTGAGTGCAAAAGTAAAATCCGGCTTGCCGTCTCGTTCCACCGCGGTACGGAACGGTGTAGGCTCGATTGCAGGCGGCGGGTCGACGTGGGGACATCCGGAATGACCAAGGCAACTGCAAAGGCGCGGCCGGCGAGCAAGCCGGCGGCGAAGGTTGGAAAATCGGCCTCGCTGCGCGCCGGACGCCATGCCAGCGGCATAAAGCCGGAACCACGCACGGCAGCGACAGCCGACGACGCCCCGATCATCGCTCTCAATCTGCCCGCGACAAGATTGTCGCCAGCGATGACCGCCTATTTCAAGAAATGTCAGGACAAGCTCGGCTTCGTGCCAAACGTGCTGGTCGCCTATGCCTTCGATAACGCGAAGCTCGAAACATTCGTCGCGATGTATAACGACCTCATGCTTGGCGATTCAGGCCTGTCCAAACTCGAACGCGAAATGATCGCGGTCGCGGTCTCGTCGCAGAACCGCTGCTATTATTGCCTCACCGCGCATGGCGCCGCGGTCCGGCAGTATTCCGGCAATCCGCTTTTGGGCGAGCAGATTGTGATGAACTACCGCGTGGCGCGGATCGGCAAGCGCCAGCGCGCCATGCTCGATTTCGCGGTGAAGCTCACCGCGCAGCCATGGGCGGTGGAAGAAGGAGACCGGGAGCGGCTGCGCCGCGTCGGCTTCTCGGATCGCGACATATGGGACATTTCCGCTGTCGCGGGTTTCTTCAACATGTCGAACCGCGTCGCGTCCGCCACCGACATGCGGCCCAACCCGGTTTACCACGCCCAGTCACGGTGACGTCGTCCCAACCGGACAATGCCGGCAACGACTTGCCGTCACGCCGCACGTGCTTACATTCTTCGTGTCACATGATGCGCCGGCTCTTCGTCTCGATATTTCTCACGCCGCTTGCTGCCCTGCTCCTCGCAGGGCACGTCGCCGCGCAGGTGCCGCCTGCGCTCGCGGTCCGCGCCGAACACGGCATGGTGGTCGCGCAGGAAGCGCGCGCCGTTCGCATCGGCGTCGATGTCCTGAAAGCAGGCGGCAACGCCGTCGATGCCGCCGTCGCGGTCGGGTTCGCCATGGCGGTGACCTATCCGCGCGCCGGCAATATCGGCGGCGGCGGTTTCATGGTGATCCATCTCGCGGGCGGCGACTCCGTAGCGATCGACTACCGCGAGACCGCGCCGGCCGCGGCGACCCGCGACATGTTCCTCAACACGGCGGGCGAGGCCGATCCGGCGAAGTCGCGCGACAGCGCACTGTCGATCGGCGTGCCCGGCACCGTGGCGGGTCTCGCGCTCGCGCATGCAAAATACGGCTCCGGCAAACTGTCGCTCGCCGCGCTGATCGCGCCGGCGATTGCGCTCGCCCGTGACGGCATTCCGGTCGAAGACGACGTCGCCGATTCGCTGCCGAGCGTGCGCGATCGTCTCGCGCGCTGGCCCGCTTCGGCGAAGATTTTTCTGAAAGCGGACGGCAACGTGATCGGCCCCGGCGACCGGCTGGTGCAGCGCGACCTCGCCGAGACACTGGAGCGCATCGCGCGTGACGGCACGCGCGGTTTCTATGAAGGCGACGTGGCACGAAAGCTCGCCGCGGCCGTGCAGGCGGCTGGCGGCATCATGACTGCCGACGATCTGAAGAACTACAATGCGACGATCCGCGAGCCCGTGCGCGGACGCTATCGCGACTACGAGATCGTCTCGATGCCGCCACCCTCCTCCGGCGGCGTGCATCTGATCCAGATGCTCAACATTCTTGAAGGCTACGATCTGGCAAAGGATGGTCCGCGCAACGCGCATGCGCTGCACCTGATGATCGAGGCGATGAAGCGCGCCTATGCCGACCGCGCCACCTGGCTCGGCGATCCGGAAACTGTGAGCGTTCCGGTCAAGGGCCTGACCTCGAAGGCCTACGCCGCGTCGCTGCGCGCGGGCATCGGTGAGGCCGCGACGCCGCCGATCAATGTGCGGCCGGGCAATCCCGTCATCCATGAAGGCGACAACACCACGCATTATTCGGTCGTCGACCGGGACGGCAACGCGGTGTCGAACACCTATACGCTGAATTTTTCCTATGGCGTCGGTCTCGTCGCCGAAGGGACCGGCGTGCTGCTCAATAACGAGCTCGACGATTTCACCGCCAAGGCCGGCGCGACAAACGCTTACGGTCTTGTCGGCTTCGAGGCGAACCTGCCCGGCCCTAACAAAAGACCGCTGTCGTCGATGACGCCGACAGTCCTCCTGAAGGACGGCAAGCCGGTCCTGGTGACCGGCTCGCCAGGCGGCAGCCGCATCATCACTACGGTGTTGCAGGTGATCGTGAACGCACTCGACTTCAAGCTGCCGATCGACAAGGCCGTCAGCGCGCCACGGCTGCATCATCAGTGGCGGCCGGAGAACGTCTTCGTCGAGCCGGGCATTGCGCCGGAGGTGCTCGACGACCTCGCAAAGCGCGGTCACCAGATCACGCCGACCCGGCCCGGCACCTCGGCGAACTCGATCGCGGTGACGCCGGACGGACTGATCGGCGCGGCCGATGCACGCACCCGCGGCGCGCTCGCGGCGGGCCACTAGCCGCCGAGGCGCGATCCACTGTCTGTTTGCCGAGAAAACTGGAGCGGGCGAAGGGATTCGAACCCTCGACCCCGACCTTGGCAAGGTCGTGCTCTACCCCTGAGCTACACCCGCATCCGAGCCCGTTCCTATAGCCTCAGGTCAGCGGCCATTGCAACGGGTTTGCCGGACTGGTTCGAGCCGCGCAGTTAACCGAATTTCGCCCGAAATGCGGCCTAGCCGCGCGCGGCACGGCCGTCCACCGGCCAGCGCGGATTGCGCCCGCACATGCCCCGGTTGCCGGCGAGGATGGCCTGGCGGCACTCCTCCACGCTGAAATAGCTGCAGTCCTGCGTCACCAGATTGCCGCCCTGGTCGGCGATCGCGCACCATGGACCGACCCGCTTGGGCGCCGAGACGCAGGCCGTAAGGCTGGCCGCCGCGACCACAACGATGAAGGCCGCAAGCGCGGTCGTCTTGAGACGCATGGAGTCCGGCCCTTTCATCGTCGCGGCTTGAGTGCGATGGCCTTCGCCGCCGCGTTGTGACTTATATTGTCGCGATGGCCGCAACACCAGACCAGCTCTTTGCCTTTCTCGACAGCCTCGGCATTGCCCACAAGACCGTGACCCATCCGCCACTGTTCACGGTCGAACAAAGCCGGGCGCTGCGCGGGCAAATTCCCGGAGGCCACACCAAAAACCTGTTCCTGCGCGACAAGAAGAATGCGCTGTTTCTTGTCGTTGCCGAAGAGGACGCGACGATCGAGTTGAAGAGCCTTCATCACAAGCTCGACGCCGGCCGCTTTTCGTTCGGCGCCGCCAATCTGCTCCATGAGGTTCTTGGCGTCGAGCCCGGCTCGGTGTCGCCATTCGGTGCCATCAACGACACCGATGGCCGCGTGACGGTGGTGCTGGACAAGGCCTTGCTCGACCACGCCACGATCAATTGCCATCCGCTGGTCAATACGATGACGACGACGGTCGGCCGCGACGACCTGATCCGTTTTCTGGAGGCGACCGGGCATAAACCCCGGGTGGAGCGCGTGTCCGGCCCGCCGGAGCAGCCTTGAGACGGTTGATTGCAATCGCCGCCGTGATACCCACCTAATAGAGTATTATTTCAAACACACCGCCCGGTGCGGGGGTTCGAAACGAGGCTTCATGCTGCAAAACGGGGGTGCCGCGTCGGCGGCTGACGATCTGATCAGGGACACAACCACCCAGACCTTCGTCAAGGATGTCATCGAGGAATCCAAACGGCAGCCGGTGCTGGTCGACTTCTGGGCGCCGTGGTGCGGCCCGTGCAAGCAGCTCACGCCGGTGATCGAGAAAGCGGTCCGCGCCGCCAAGGGCAAGGCCAAACTCGTCAAGATGAATATCGACGAGCACCCCGCCGTCGCGGGTCAAATGGGTATCCAGTCGATCCCGGCGGTCGTCGCCTTCGTCAACGGCCAGCCGGCGGACGGATTCCTCGGCGCGCTGCCGGAGTCGCAGGTCGTTGCCTTCATCGAGCGGCTGACCAAGAGCGAAATCGGCGGCGAGGAAAAAGATTTGCTCAAGGCCGCCGACGCCGCGCTGGTCGACGGCAACACGACCGAAGCGGCGGAGATCTATGCGCAGATCCTCGCCGGCGATAGCGGCAATATTCATGCGCTTGCCGGTCTCGCGCGCTGTCATGTCGAAATCGGCGCGCTCGAGCAAGCCAAACAAACTCTGGCGCTGGTTCCGGAAGCCAAACGCAACGATCCCGCGGTGGCCGCCGCGCGTGCCGCGCTCGAACTCAGCGAACAGGCCAAGACACTCGGGCCGTTGGTCGAGCTGGAGGAGAAAGTCGCGGCCAATCCGCTCGATCACCAGTCGCGGTTCGACCTTGCGCTGGCGCTGAACGCCAAGGGCAAGCGTCCCGAGGCGCTCAATCACCTGATCGAGATCGTCCGCCGCGACCGCAAATGGAACGACGACGGCGCCCGCAAGCAGCTGGTGCAGTTTTTCGAGGCCTGGGGCGCGACCGACGAGGCGACTGTCGAAGGCCGCAAGCGGCTGTCGTCGATCCTGTTCTCGTGAGACCGGCGCCCCTGCGGGCGTGCCGCGGCAGGAGTTGAAATGCCATGGCGATGAACGCAACCTATCGCGGGCCGATCGACTTGCCGGAAGTGATCCCGGTGTTTCCGCTTCCCGGCGCGCTGCTGCTGCCGCGCGGACAGATGCCGCTCAATATTTTCGAGCCACGCTACCTTCAGATGATCGACGACTCGCTGCGCGACGGTCATCGCCTGATCGGCATGATCCAGCCCGATCCGCATGCGGGCGGCACCGAGGCCAAACCGGCGCTGTTCAAGATCGGCTGCGTCGGCCGGATCACGCAACTGGCCGAAAGCGGCGACGGCCGTTATCTGATCGAACTGACCGGCGTGGCGCGTTTCCGCATCGAAGAAGAACTGAAAGCGCTGACGCCGTACCGGCAGTGCCGCGTCACCTATGCGCCGTTCGCCGACGATTTCGTCGCGCGCAAAGGCGAGGACAAAGTCGACCGCGCGGCATTAGTCGCTGCGCTGCGGGACTTTTTGAAAGCGAACGATCTCAAGGCCGACTGGGAAGGTATCGAGAACGCGCCGAATGAAGCGCTGGTCAATGCGCTGGCGATGATGTCGCCTTATGGCGGCGCCGAGAAACAGGCCATGCTTGAGGCCCCCGACCTCAAGACCCGCGCCGAAATCCTGGTCGCCGTCACGGAAATGGAACTCGCCAAAAAGAACAGCGACGGCGACCCGCCGCTGCAGTAGTGCGTCCGCCTGTGCTATGGAACCGACATGACCGCAGAAGACGATACCCGGCCTCCCAGCGCCATCGATCCCAAGCTGCTCGAAATTCTCGTGTGCCCGACGACCAAGGGACCGCTTGAATACGACGCCGAGAGGCAGGAGCTGATTTCGCGCCGCGCCAAGCTCGCCTATCCGATCCGCGACGGCATACCGATCATGCTGACGGACGAAGCGCGGCCAATCGACTGACGCCATTACCCATTTTCATGGAGCGCAAACGAGCGGCGCGATGGCTGCATTGCCGCTCGCGGAAATTTCAACGCTTGCGATCAAGACAATTACCGCTACGCCGGATAGAACCGCTGCACCGAACGGGAGCCGTGCCATGCTGAAAATCTGGGGCCGCAACACATCGTCGAACGTCCAGAAGGCCATGTGGGCGGTCGGTGAACTCGGACTTGAGTGCAACCGTATCGATGTCGGCGGTGCGTTCGGCCAGAACCGGGAGCCGGCCTATCTGGCGATGAATCCCAACGGACTGGTGCCGACACTCGAGGAAGATGACGGCTTCCTGCTGTGGGAATCGAATTCAATCGTGCGCTATCTCGCCGCCAAGTTCGACAAGGCCGGCGTGATCGAGCCGAAGGACTTGCGCGCACGCGCACTGGCGAGCCAGTGGATGGACTGGCAGCTCTCGGTCGCCGGCCCCGGCATCGGACCGGCATTCTGGGGCCTGATCCGCACACCGCCGGAAAAACGCGACATGGCCGCGATCAAGGCATCCCAGCAGAAATGCATCGAGAACTTCGCAATGCTCGAAAGCCAGCTTGCGAAGACGAAATTCGTCGCCGGCGACGCATTCTCCTATGGCGACATTCCGGTCGGCGTCATGTGCTACCGCTTCGTGCAACTGGTGCCGGACCGGCCGGCGACGCCGAACCTCGACCGCTGGTACGCCGCGATCTCAAATCGCAAGGCCTTCAAGGATCACGTCGGCAGCGTGCCGCTGTCGTGATCGCGTAGGGACTAGATCGCTTCGCCGCGCAAGAGCTTCGGCACCTCGCCGGTGACCCCGGCGGCCTCTCGGATAAACACGCGTTTCAGCGCCGGCAACCGCTCGACCAGGCCGAGACCGACATCGCGCACGAGCCGCAGCGCATCCGACCTGTTGGAGAACAGCCGGTTAAGGCCGTCGGTGGCGACGCCCATCGCCATGGTGTCGAAACGTCGCCAGCGCTGATAACGCTCGAGCGCATCGTCGCCGCCATGATCGAGCCCAAGCCGCGCGGCGTCGGCGACGACCTCAGCGAGGGCTGCCGCGTCGCGCAGGCCCATGTTCAAGCCCTGCCCCGCGATCGGATGAATGACATGCGCGGCGTCACCAATCAGCGCCAGCCGTTGGCCAATGAACGTGCGCGCGGTATGCAGGCCGAGCGGATAAGCGCGCCTTGGTCCCACGACTGAAATGTCGCCGAGATGCAGGCCGAACCGCTTTTCCAGTTCCGCATGAAACGCGTCGTCCGGGAGCGCGAGCAGCCGTTCGGCTTCCTTCCGATGTTCGGTCCACACGATCGATGAGCGCTTGCCGGTCAGCGGCAGGATCGCGAACGGTCCCGCAGGCAGAAAGTGTTCCTCGGCGCGTCCATTGTGGTCGCGCTCGTGCATGACGGTCATCACGATGGCCGACTGATCGTAGTCCCAACCATGCGTCGTGATACCGGCGCGCTCGCGCACATTCGAACGCGCACCGTCGGCGCCAACGAGAAGGCGTGCGGAGATATTCTCTCCAGTCGACAGCAGCGCACTGACTGACTGCGATCCGGCTTCGAACTGCTCGACAGCCGCCGCAATCAGGCCGACACCCTCATCTCGTGCCTTCGCAACAAGCGCGTCGATCAGGAACCGGTTCTCGATCATGTGCGCGAACGGCTCGCCCGGCTCGACGTCGCCGCCAAAGCTCAGGAACGTCGGCCGTACCGCGTCGTCGAGTTTGGAATCGGTGACGACCATGTCGAGGATCGGCTGCGCCTCGCCCGCGACCGTGTCCCAGACGCCAATCGCTTCGAACATTCTTCGTGCGGCGGCCGCGATCGCAGAGGCGCGCGGATCTTTGGACGACGCGGCGGCGAGCGCCGGATCGGCCACCGTGACCGTAAAGCGCCCCCCCAGCGCCTGCCGCAGCGCAGCAGCGAGGGCGAGCCCGGCAAACCCGCCGCCGGCGATCAGCACGTCGCATCTTGTCGTACTTTGCGTCATTGGGTTTCTGAGTTAACTCAAGGACTTGGTTCGATCATCACATTTTTTTGCGGATTGCCGCTCCTCATCGATCTACGACTAAAGTATATTAAACAAAAGGTGTAGGGGCCGGACGGGCCGGCCCTCACCATTCAAGGGAGACGGCCCCATGGCAACCGAATCGCACAGTCTCACCAATCGCAACCAGGTTCTGATCTGGACCGTGTTGGGAGTGGCTCTTCTGGCCATCATCTACTTCACGATCTGACCGGCCACACGGTCGGCGGAATTGAACACGGGCGGCAGCGCAAATGCCGCCCGTTGATTTTGACGAAGATGGATCAGGCCCGCGCACCGGCGGCTTGACTTCACACGGCGCAGCGGCGTCATTGGTACGGTCGTCAGCGAAGGCCGCATAGCGATGTCCGCCGCCGTTCAGGAGCTGCTGAAGGTTCTCGACCTCGAGCAGCTCGACCCGAACCTGTTCCGCGGCGTCTCGCCGAAGGTCACCTGGCAGCGCGTGTTCGGCGGCCAGGTGATCGCACAGGCATTGGTCGCTGCGGTGCGTACGGTCGACGGCCGGCAGCCGCACTCGATGCACGCCTATTTCCTGCTGCCCGGCGACCCGAAAGTACCGATCATCTACGACGTCGACCGCATCCGCGACGGCAAGAGCTTCACCACCCGCAACGTCACCGCGCGCCAGCACGGCCATCCGATCTTTTCGATGCTCGTCTCGTTTCATGTCGAGGAAGACGGCCTCGACCATCAGGCGACGATGCCGGACGTGCCGCCACCCGACGATCTGCCCAACGATCCGCAAGCGCGCGCCGACGTGCTGGCGAGAATGCCGGAGCCAGTGCGCCGCTACTACGAACGCGAGCGCCCGATCGAACTGCGTCCGGTCGAACTTGACCGCTATCTCGGTCAGAAATACGAAAGCGGCCGATTCAATGTCTGGATCCGCACCACCGGACCGTTGCCGGACGGCGTGCCTGCGTTGCATCAGTGCGTGCTGGCCTATGCTTCCGACATGATGCTGCTCGATACCGCGCTGGTGCCGCATGGCCGCAGCCTGTTCGAGCCGGATTTCATGGGCGCAAGTCTCGATCACGCGCTGTGGCTGCATCGCCCGTTCCGCGCCGATCAGTGGATGCTTTATTCGCAGGATTCACCAAACCTGCACGGCTCACGCGGTTTCGCGCGTGGTTTGATCTTTACACAGGACGGCAAGCTGGTGGCTTCCGTTGCGCAGGAAGGCCTGGTCAGGCTGCGTCGTTCCTCGTCATGAAGTCGCGCCCGATCATACAGGCCGTCGTTGTCGTCGCGCTGTGCCTTGCCGGCGCAGCGGCTTTCGCGGCGGGCGGCAAACGGCCGCCGCCGCCAGGCGCATTCGACGGCGCACCCGATGAATTCACCCGGTTTTCCAGCGCCGAACTGATGCGCGGATTTCTTGCGCTCGCGTTCGGTTCCGATCTCAGCATCGGCGCAAGGTCGAAGGGCGTACGGCGCTTCACCCATGACATCCGTGCGCGCGTGATCTCGACCGGAAGCGTCGACCGCAAGGCGGCGATGGAAAAGATCATCGCGGAATACGCCTGGGCAGTTCCGGGTCTTCGGCTTCGCGTCTCGGACGATGATGACGCCGACATCACGGTCCGCCTGATCGACGAGAAGGATTTCGAGCGCGCGCTCGAGACCGCGTTCGGACGGGAAACGGCACGCGCCTTCGTCGCCAAGACCGACGCCCAGTGCATGACCAGCGTACGGTCCGATCAGGACGGAGAAATCGCAAACGCGATTTCGTTCGTCATCGTCGATCAGGGCGACGATGTATTTCTGGACTGCGCATACCATGAATTGATTCACGCCTTCGGCCTCTCCAATCATGACGACGACAATCCCTGGACGTCGCTCAACCAAAAACGTCAGGTCGGCTATCTCACGGTCTATGATCGGGCTCTGCTGACGTTGTTGTACGACCCGAGACTGCGGCCTGGCTTGAGTCGCGCCGAAGCCCGCCGGTTGCTGCCCCGGCTGATCCGCGATCTCGGGCTGGCGGCCGAAGACGATCCGAGCCGGTAAGGCAACGGCACTGCCCCAATCTGCTTAGTTTTTGTGAGCCGGTCCCTTCAGGTCGGAGAAACCGCTTAATATTTGAGCGGCTTGTCGATAACCTGAGCAGATCAATCGCCTGCCAGCGCTGCTTGGCGGGTTTTGTGTTGCCGTATCGCTGTTCCGAAGCCGGGAAGGAACCTCATGAAACTCATCATCGCCGTCATCAAGCCGTTCAAGTTGGACGAGGTGCGCGACGCCCTCAATCGCTCCGGCGTTCACGGCATGACCGTGACCGAAGTGAAGGGCTACGGGCGCCAGAAGGGCCACATGGAAATTTATCGCGGCGCCGAATACGCGGTGAACTTCCTGCCGAAAGTCCGCGTCGAGATTGTGGTTGCCGACGAGCACGTCAATGAAGTCGTCGACATCGTCGCGAACGCCGCCAAGACCGGACAGATCGGCGACGGCAAGATCTTCGTGACCAATGTCGAGCAGGCCGTGCGTATCCGCACCGGCGAAACCGACGCCGACGCGATCTAGACGTTTTCCAAAGACCGGGGGGGATAACCATGAATTTCGCGCACAGACTTTTTGTGCCGGCGCTGACCGTGATCGCTGGCCTGCTGCTGACGACGCCGGTGCTCGCGCAAACCACCGCGCCGGCCGCAAAGATCGACGCCGCCGACACCGCGTGGATGATGACGGCGACCGCGCTCGTTCTGATGATGACGATTCCCGGGCTCGCACTGTTTTACTGCGGCATGGTGCGCAAGAAGAACGTCCTCGCCACCATGGCGCAGTGTCTTGCCGCAACCATGATTGTCTCGGTTCTTTGGGCGATGTTCGGCTATTCGCTCGCCTTTGTCGGCGATGGCCCGTTGCTCGGTTCGGCCGACCGGTTCTTCCTCATGGGCATGACGCTCGACAGCGTCGCGCCGGCGGCGAAGACGATTCCGGAGGCGCTGTTCATGATCTACCAGATGACCTTCGCGATCATCACTGTGGCGCTTGTCGCCGGGTCGGTCGCGGATCGCATGCGCTTTTCCGCCTTTGTCGCATTCTGCGTGCTGTGGCTGTTCGTCGTCTATGTGCCGCTCGCGCACTGGGTCTGGGGCGGCGGCTTCCTCGGCGCGGCTGGCGTGATGGATTTTGCCGGCGGTCTCGTCGTGCATCTCAATGCCGGCGTCGCCGGTCTCGTCGCCGCGCTGGTGCTTGGCAAGCGCCGCGGTTACGGCAGCGAGAACATGTCGCCTTACGACCTGTCGCTTGCGGTAATCGGCACCGGCCTGCTGTGGGTCGGCTGGTTCGGCTTCAACGGCGGCTCGGCGCTCGGATCAGGCTCGCGTGCTGTCTTTGCGATTACCTCGACGCATCTCGCCGCGAGCGCCGGCGCATTCACCTGGATGGCACTCGAATGGTACACCCGCGGCAAGCCCTCGGTGCTTGGCATCATCTCAGGCGCGATCGCCGGTCTCGGCACCATCACCCCGGCATCGGGTTTCGTCCTGCCGATGCACGGCATCATCATCGGCGTGATCGCCGGCGCCTTCTGCTTCTGGGCCTGCACCTGGCTCAAGTTGAAGCTCGGCTATGACGACTCGCTCGACGTCTTCGGCGTCCATGGCGTCGGCGGCCTGACCGGGACATTGCTGACCGGTGTTTTTGCCGTTGCGGCCATCTCCGCAACGCCGGAAGCCGCCGGCATGTCGGGTTTGCTCGAAGGCAACGGCAAACAAGTCGTGACCCAACTCTACGGGATCGCCGTCACAACCGTCTGGGCCGGCGGAGCAACCTTCGTCCTGCTCAAGGCGATCGACTTTTTCACGCCGCTGCGCGTGCGCCAGGAGGACGAGGTGATGGGTCTCGACGTCTCGCTGCACGGCGAGTCGCTGCAGTAGACACGACAGGACGTCATCGCACCCCTCCGGAGTACGCGCCGGAGGGGTGCTTATTTTTTATGCAGCCCTGACAACCATTTGAGCGCAACCTTGCGGCGTGTTCTGCCGCCATCCGCAAGTCGTCATATTTTTCAAACTATATCATAGCGTTACGGCCCGGCCGCGATGTTGGCACGAGGTTTGATTCCTCTGCGCCGGCCCTGCCTGCGATGCGTTCTTTGTCGCAGGCGGTGCTCAGTGAGTCGCCCGCACTGCATCAAACACATCACGGGCCGAAGCGGGGATCGAATCCATGAAGATCGTCATGGCCATCATCAAGCCATTCAAGCTCGACGAGGTTCGCGACGCCCTGACTGCGATTGGCGTGCAGGGTCTGACCGTCACCGAAGTCAAAGGCTATGGGCGGCAGAAAGGGCACACGGAAATCTACCGTGGCGCCGAATACGCGGTGAGCTTCCTTCCAAAGATCAAGATCGAGGTCGCAGTCGCCTCCAACCAGGTCGACAAGGTCATCAGCGCTATCACCGGCGCGGCCAAAACCGGCCAAATCGGCGACGGCAAAATTTTTGTCACCGGCCTCGACCAGGCCGTGCGCATCCGCACCGGCGAGACCGATGCAGCGGCGCTCTGACCGCGCAACCGAATTCACAGGAGTTCTAACCATGACGTTCAAATTGAATTCACGCGCGGTTCTGGCCGGGCTTGCCGCCCTTGCCGCCGGCGTCCTGATTTCGGACTGGGCGCTTGCCCAGGCCACGGCACCCGCCGCCGCTCCGGCGGCGCCGACATTCAACAAGGGCGACAATGCCTGGATGATCACGGCCACGGTACTCGTGCTGCTGATGACCATTCCGGGCCTCGCATTGTTCTACGGCGGTCTTGTCCGCTCCAAGAACATGCTCTCGGTGCTGGCGCACGTTTTCTACACCGTGTGCATCGTCATCGTCGTCTGGGTCGTCTACGGCTACAGCCTCGCTTTCACCGGAGGCTCGGCCTATATCGGCGGCTTCTCCAAGGCCTTCCTGATGGGCGTCACCGGCGATTCGCAGGCTGGTACTTTCTCCGCCGGCGTCACCATCAACGAGTTCATCTACATCTGCTTCCAGGCGACCTTCGCGGCGATCACGCCGGCACTGATCGTCGGCGCCTTCGCCGAGCGCATCAAGTTCTCGGCGGTGGTGCTGTTCGTTCCGCTCTGGGTGACCTTCGTCTATTTCCCGATCGCTCACATGGTCTGGTACTGGGCGGGTCCGGACGCCGTCGTTGCGGCGGCCAAGGCTCTCGCTGCGGCTCCTGACGCTGCTGCGAAAGCGGCGGCGCAAGCGAAGCTCGACGAGGTCAATGCCGACTCCGGTCTGATCTTCCAGTGGGGCGCGATCGACTTCGCTGGCGGTACCGTCGTTCACATCAACGCGGGCATCGCTGGCCTGGTCGGCGCGTATCTGGTTGGCAAGCGAACCGGCTACGGCAAGGAGCTGATGGCCCCGCACTCGCTGACGATGACCATGGTCGGCGCCTCGCTGCTCTGGGTCGGCTGGTTCGGCTTCAACGCCGGCTCCAACCTCGAAGCGACCGCGGGCGCGGCGATCGCGCTCATCAACACCTTCGTCGCGACAGCGGCGGCGGCACTCGCCTGGATGTTCGTCGAATGGGCAGCCAAGGGTAAGCCCTCGCTGCTCGGCATGGTGTCGGGCTGTATCGCCGGTCTCGTCGCCGTCACGCCGGCGTCGGGCTTTGCCGGACCAATGGGTGCGCTGGTGCTCGGACTGATCGCGGGTGTGGTGTGCTTCATCTTCTGCACCACCATCAAGAACGCGCTCGGCTATGACGACACCGCCGACGTGTTCGGCGTCCACTGCATCGGCGGCATCGTCGGTGCGATCCTGACCGGCATCCTCGCCAACCCGGCGCTCGGTGGCGCCGGCATCTTCGACTACACCGCCGACAAGGTGGCCGACTTCGACACGGCGACCCAGCTCGTCGCGCAGACCAAAGCGGTTCTGCTGACGCTGGTGTGGTCGGGCGTCGGCTCGGCGATCCTCTACAAGGTGGTCGACGTGATCGTCGGTCTGCGCGTCCCGGTCGACAAGGAACGCGAAGGTCTCGACCTCACCGAACAGGGCGAGCGCGCCTACAACATGTGAGAACTGCCGGGGCGGGATTTCCTCCCCCCGCCCCGGATTTCTCCTCGTGCATGGCCCCGGTTGTCGGGGCCATGCACCAGAGCCAGCGGTAGGGGCGGAAACCCGGCACTGTCCCTTCCGTTCGAGGCCTCGGTTCGCAAGGACCGGGGCCTCACCTTTTTCAACGCCATTCATATGTGTGCAGGCCGCGGCGCCCCGATGGTTAACGGGGTCTTAACCTCGCAGCCTCTAAGGTCGTGGAAACCCTTGTCGCGCGGGCGAAAGCCCGCAGGCTCGACCCTTGCCGCATGTCGCCATCGACCGCCCAGCGCGAACCGACCACCCCGACGCATGCGCCGCCCGGCGGGCGTTCGCCGTTCGCGCGGCTCAATGAACTCCTCGCTGGCATCGCGCCCGGCAAGACTCCGATCTCGCTTGCGGTCGGCGAACCGCAGCATCCGATTCCCGCATTCGTCGGCCCGGTGATTGCCGAGAACCTGGCGCTGTTCGGCCGCTATCCCGCCAACAAAGGCGAAGAGATGTTCCGCAAGGCCGCAGCCGGCTGGCTCAATCGCCGCTACGCGCTCGCGCGGCCGGTCGACCCCGAGCACGACGTGCTGGTGCTCAACGGCACCCGCGAAGGCTTGTTTCTCGGCTGCATTGCGGCCAAGCGATATGTCACGCCGCGCAAAGGCGCACCGGCGGTGTTGATCCCCAATCCGTTCTACGCCGCCTATTCCGCCGGTGCGACCGCGGCCGGCTGCGAGCCGGTCTATCTGCCGGCGACGCGCGAGAATGGCTTTCTCCCGGACCTCGACGCGCTGAGCGATGACCTGCTGGCACGAACCGTTGTGTTCTTCATCGCCTCGCCGTCCAATCCGCAAGGTGCGGTGGCCGACAAGAACTATCTCACGCGGCTTTCCGAGCTTGCGCGGCGGTTCGGTTTCCTGGTGTTTTCCGACGAGTGCTACAGCGAAATATATTCCGACCAGCCGCCGCACGGCATGCTGGAAGTCGCGGGCGACGACTTCGCCAATGTCGTCGTCTTCCATTCGCTGTCGAAGCGTTCGAGCCTGCCCGGCCTCCGGGTCGGCTTTGCCGCCGGCGACCGGCGCTTCCTCGCCGCCTTTCTCGAACTCCGTAATGTCGCGGCGCCGCAGGTGCCGATCCCGTTGCAGCACGTCGCGGTGACCGCCTATGGCGACGAGCGCCATGTCGAGGACAATCGCGCGCTCTACAACGCGAAGTTCGATCTTGCGGGCCAGATCATCGGCAATCGTTACGGCTACCGGCGCCCGGCCGGCGGCTTTTTTCTCTGGCTTGACGTCGGCGCGCATGGCAGCGGCGAAGCGGTGACCAGGCGGCTGTGGCAGGACGCGGGCGTCCGCGTAATCCCGGGCGACTATCTCGCCCGCGAGCAGGCCGACGGCAGCAATCCCGGCGAGGGCTATCTCCGCGTCGCCATGGTGCAGGACAAGGAGCGGACGGCGGAGGCGCTGCACCGCCTCGTTGCCGTGCTGGGCTGAGGTAAGGACATGTCATTGAACGATCGCAGCCTTGATGTCGTCGCCTTCGTCACGGATCACTTCCGCGACATCGTCCGGCGCCGCATGCGCGAACTCTTCGGCCTCGTCCTGCTGACCTGCGGCCTGATCGCGGCGATCGCGCTTGCAACCTGGTCGGTTCAGGACCCCTCGCTCAGTCACGCCGCGAACGGCAAGGTTCACAATCTGCTCGGCCACGGCGGCGCGGTCGTGTCCGATCTCGCTATGCAGCTCGTCGGGCTTGCTTCGATTCTTCTGCTGATGCCCTTCGTCGCGATCGGATGGCGGCTGCTCGCGCACAAGCCGCTGGCGGCAAAGTGGCGCAACATTTTCTGGATTGCGGGAACGCTGACGGCGGCCGCGTTCTTCGCCTGTCTGCCGCGCGCTGCCGGCTGGCCGTTGCCAAGCGGACTCGGCGGCGTGCTCGGCGATACAATCATCCAGGTGCCGCTCCAGGCCCTCCGGATGCCGACGACTGGATGGGCGATGCTCGCCGCGGGCGCAGCCGCGCTGCTGATGACCGCCCTGTCGATCGCGTTGGCGCTCGATCTGCGCTGGCCGCAGCGCAAGCAAGATGAGAACGAGATCGCCGATGATGCCGACGGTATCGACGACGAGAACGAGGAAGACGACCGCCGTTGGAACCCGCTCGGCTGGTTGACGCATGAATTTCTCAGCATCAAGGCGCGGATCGGCCGCCTGTTTCGCCGCATGCCGGCCACGCCGAAAATCGCGCCGACGCGCCGCATGCCAGACGGGCGCATCGAGCCGAGGCTCAATGCACCCGCGCTCGGCGACGTTCCCGACACGCAGGATTTCGACGACGACGAGGAAGACGACGCGCCGCAGACCGCGCGCCGCAAGCGTACGACGCCAAAATCCGCGCCGCGCCGCAGCGGTGGGCGCTATGAATTGCCACCGCTTAATCTGCTCGCCGCGCAGAAGGCCTCCGAGCGCACCAACATCTCACAAGCGGTGATCCAGGAAAACGCGACCTCGCTCGAAGGCGTGCTCGGCGAATTCGGTGTGCGCGGCCAGATCATCAATGCGCGGCCCGGACCCGTCGTCACCCTCTACGAGCTCGAACCTGCTCCGGGGATCAAGTCGTCGCGCGTCATCGGCCTCGCCGACGACATCGCGCGGTCGATGAGCGCGGTGTCGGCGCGTGTCGCCGTGGTGTCGGGCCGCAACGCCATCGGCATCGAGCTGCCGAACCCGACGCGCGAAAAAGTCTACTTCCGCGAAATTCTGTCGGCCGACGACTATGTTGGCACCAAGGCGAAGCTGCCGCTGTGCCTCGGTAAGACCATCGGCGGCGAGTCCGTCGTGGTCGATCTCGCGCGGATGCCGCATCTTCTGATCGCCGGCACCACCGGCTCCGGCAAGTCGGTCGCGATCAACACCATGCTGCTGTCGCTGCTCTACAAGCTGCGGCCCGATCAGTGCCGGCTCATCATGGTCGACCCGAAGATGCTCGAACTCTCGGTCTACGAGGGCATCCCGCATTTGCTGACGCCCGTCGTCACCGATCCGAAGAAAGCCGTCGTCGCGCTCAAATGGGCCGTGCGCGAGATGGAAGAGCGCTACAAGAAAATGTCGAAGCTCGGCGTGCGCAATATCGACGGCTACAACATGCGCGTCGCCGAAGCGAAGGCGAAGGGCGAGAAGCTGACCCGCACCGTTCACACCGGCTACGACAAGGAATCCGGCGAGGCGATCTACGAGAACGAGGAACTCGAGCTCAACGATCTGCCTTACATTGTCGTCGTGGTCGACGAGATGGCCGACCTGATGATGGTCGCGGGCAAGGACATCGAAGGCGCGATCCAGCGCCTGGCACAGATGGCACGCGCCGCAGGCATCCACGTCATCCTTGCGACGCAACGCCCCTCGGTCGACGTCATCACCGGCACCATCAAGGCGAATTTCCCGACCCGCATTTCCTTCGCGGTCACCTCGAAGATCGACAGCCGCACCATCCTTGGCGAGCAAGGCGCCGAACAACTGCTCGGCCAGGGCGACATGCTCTACATGGCCGGCGGCGGGCGCATCAGCCGCGTGCATGGCCCGTTCGTGTCGGACGACGAAGTCGAGAAGATCGTCCGCCATCTGAAGTCGCAGGGCACGCCGCAGTATCTGGAAGAAGTCACCGCAGCGACCGAGGAAGACGAGGACGGCGGCGCGGTCTTCGACAATTCCGGCATGGGAACCGACGGCGCTGGCGACCTCTACGAGCAGGCGGTCGCGATCGTCCGGCGCGACCAGAAGGCCTCGACCAGCTACATCCAGCGCCGGCTTCAGATCGGATACAACCGCGCCGCGTCGATCATGGAGCGGATGGAGCAGGAAGGGGTCGTTGGCCAGGCCAACCATGCCGGCAAGCGCGAGATCCTGATCGGCGACGGCGAGCACGAACGCTATTGAGAATCACGGTCCCCGCCATTAACCCCGAACCGGCGCGGAACCGTTGGCTGGCCGTGAAATCGCCACAGCACTTTCCTAATTGGGAACCGTAGGCCGGAGACCGAAATGGCAAAGGCGAGCCGAAAACTCCCCGCAGCGGCAGGCTTGATGGCCTGTCTGGTGGCGTTTGCCGCGACTCCCGCTGTTGCGCAATCGGTTCCGATGCCAAAACCGCGACCGCATGCCGCAGCCGCGAGCGCACCGCTGACCATCACCGGTACCGTTCCGTCGCGTTCGGCGCCGGCAGCGATGGCGCAAGCCGCGCCGGCGCCCGCCACAAATCCCTTTGCTTCCGTGCTCGGCAGGACCACGAACCCGGGCGGACTAACGCCACAACAGCGTTCGATCATCGACCGCATCAGCAACTATCTCTCCAGCATTCAGGTTCTGACCGGACAATTCGTTCAGGTCGGACCCGACGGCCGCCGCTCGGAGGGTCAACTCTATATTCAGAAGCCGGGCAAGATGCGCTTCGAATACGATCCGCCGAGCCCGATCGAGATCGTTTCCGACGGCGGTTCCGTTGTCGTGCGCGACCGCAATCTGGCGACACAGGATGTCTATCCACTGTCGCAAACGCCGTTGCGCTTCCTGCTTGCCGACCGGCTCGACCTTCTGAAGGACACTCATCTCGTCGCGGTTTATGCCGACGAGGTGTTCATCACCGTGGTGGTCGAAGAGACGCACGGTGTCGTCGGCAAGAGCCGCATGATGATCATGTTCGGCGCGAAGGATACCCAACTCAAGCAGTGGACCGTGACCGATCCGCAGGGCTTCGACACGACGGTCGCCGTCTATAATCTCGACTTCACCAAGCGGCCGGACCCGAGCCTCTTTCAGGTCGACTACACCCGCTACAAGAACTGACGCGTTCTCCACAACAGCCCGAGTTTTCGTCGCGCGCACCTTGCGGAGGCGCGGGAGGCGCGTGATATGAAAGCGGCATGAAGCCGAAGACCGTCGCTCTCAAAGTCACGACCTGGAACATCAATTCGGTG
Source organism: Pseudolabrys sp. (assembly GCA_050184975.1). Classification (GTDB taxonomy): domain Bacteria; phylum Pseudomonadota; class Alphaproteobacteria; order Rhizobiales; family Xanthobacteraceae; genus Pseudolabrys. Next base: position 27,605 of record JBFWZV010000027.1, read on the forward strand.
CGGCTGCGCATCGACCTCGTCGCCAAATTCATCAAGTCGGTCCGGCCGGATATTTTGTGCCTGCAGGAAACAAAATGCCCGGACGACGCTTTCCCCCTGAAACGCTTCCATCGTCTTGGCTACCAGCACGTCGCGATCAACGGACAGAAGGGCTATCACGGCGTCGCAGTGATCTCGCGTCTTCCTTTCGATTCGCTCGACATACAGAATTTCTGCGGCAAGACCGACTGCCGTCATATCGCCGTCACGCTTGGCGAACAGGCCAGGCTGCGCGACCCGCTCACGCTGCATAACTTCTACGTGCCCGCCGGCGGCGACGAACCGGACACCGAAATCAACCCTAAATTCGCGCACAAGCTGTCGTTTCTCGACGAGATGAAGGCGCATCGCAAGCTGCGGCCTGCGAAAAACGAGCGTGCGATCCTCGTCGGCGATCTCAACGTGGCGCCGCTCGAACATGATGTGTGGAGTCACAGACAAATGCTGAAGGTGGTCTCGCATACGCCGATCGAGTGCGAGAAGTTCACCGCCGCGCGGGACGCCGGCGGCTGGATCGACAGCATGCGCGTGCTGACGCCGGAACCGACGAAACTCTATACGTGGTGGAGCTATCGCGCCGCCGACTGGCGCGCAGCCGATCGAGGCCGGCGGCTCGATCACGTCTGGACCTCGCCGGCGATTGCCGACCGCGTCTCGCAGATCAGAATCGCCAAGGACTACCGCGGCGCCGAACGGCCCTCGGATCACGTTCCGGTCACGGCAACGCTTGATTTGAGCTAGTGCAGTCTTCAGCGCACGCGGCCACCGGAATCGAGCGCCATGCGCACATTGTTTAGTTCGCGCGACCATTGATCGGTGCGCGCGGCAAAGCTGTCTCGCAATCTGCGCGCGGCGTCCGGGTAACCTTCAAGCATTTTCAGAAACAGGCTACGCGGAACACGCAAGACCGTTGAGGGCTCGCGTGCTGTTGCGGTCGCCGGGCGAACGGTATCGACCATCAGCGCGATCTCGCCGAGCAGCGTGCCGGGCCCGGCGACAACGATCTCGCCGCCGACCGGCGCTGTCGGCTCAAGTTCGAAACTTCCGTCCTGTACGATGTAGCCGCAATCGGCGAGATCACCGGCATGGAACAGAACGGTATTTTTCGGCAGAAAACGCATCTCGGCGCCGATCGCCAGAATACGCAGAGCTTGATCGCCAAGAATGCCGAGCGTCGGGACTTGAGCGAAGAATCTGATGTCGTCCTCGAGCGCCATCTGAATCAGGGGACGAGCTTGTAGCCGCCGGCTTCTGTCACCAGGATTGCCGGCGAAGCCGCGTCTTTTTCGACCTTCTGCCGCAGCCGGTAGATATGCGTCTCAAGCGTGTGGGTGGTGACGCCGGAATTATAACCCCACACTTCCTGCAGCAGCGTCTCGCGAGAAACCGGCTTCTGCCCGGCGCGATAGAGATAGCGAAGGATCGCGGTTTCCTTTTCGGTCAGGCGGACCTTGCCGCCCTTCTGATTGAGCAGGAGCTTCGAACTCGGCCGGAACGAATACGGCCCGATGGTGAAGACGGCATCTTCGCTCGCTTCGTGCTGACGCAACTGCGCACGAATGCGCGCGAGCAGCACGGCGAAGCGAAACGGCTTGGCGACATAGTCGTTCGCGCCGGAGTCGAGGCCAAGGATGGTGTCGGAATCGGTATTGTGGCCCGTCAGCATGATGATCGGCGCCTTGAAACCGCTCTTGCGAAGGATCCGCACGGCCTCGCGGCCGTCAACGTCCGGCAGCCCCACATCCATAATGACAAGATCGACCTGGCCGTTCTTGGCTTCCTGCACGCCCTTGGTTCCGCTGTCGGCGGCGATCGGATCGAACTCCTCATGCAGCGCCAGCTGCTCGACCAGCGTGTCGCGCAGTTCGGCGTCGTCATCCACAATCAGGATGGTACGTTTCTTGGCCATCGGTCACGATTCTCCAGCCGCCGGCGAACGCCCGCCGACAAGGCGGGCGGGCGAAGTAGAACATTCAGACCCAAAAGAGCAAGTGGCTTGAAATTGCTGAAAAAAACGCTCAATTCGCAGGCAAGAAATCGGGCAAGGAATCATGCCGAACCGGCCGCTCAGTCGAATCTCTGTCCGCCGCAAGTCGGGTGATCCGCGCCGCGGCTGTCTTGTTGCGGCCGGTCGCGCGATTCCGGTCGCGCTCGGCCGTGGCGGCATTCGCGCCAATAAACGCGAAGGTGACGGCGGCACGCCGCGCGGCACTTTCCGGCTGATGCGATTGTGGTGGCGCGCCGATCGGCATCCGCGGCCATCGACGTATCTGCCATCACGGCGCATCGGCTCTCGCGACGGCTGGTGCGAGGATCCTAGCGACCGCCACTACAACCAGCGTATCGACGTACCGGAAGACAGCAACGCCGACCGGCTGGCACGGAAGGACGTGCTGTACGACTACATCATCGAGATCGACCACAACACGCGGCCGCGAATCGCGGGGCGCGGCAGCGCCGTATTCATTCATATTGCCCGCGACAAATTCGCGCCGACCGCTGGCTGCGTCGCCATGACGATGCCCGATCTGCGGCGGCTGCTGGCGCAACTCGGCCCGCGAACAAAGATCATTATTGAGTGAGGCTTGGGCCTGCGCCGTTAACCGATGATTAACCATCGGATAGCGCGCAGTTCGCCGCATTATACGTCATTAACGGTATCGGCAGCGTTGGCTGATAGCCTTGGATTTGCGCGGCACATCCTTTGATCCGCCACGAAAAAAAGACATTACAGGACCATCGGATGGATTCCGTTCCGACACGCGAGCAGCCAACCCTTCAGCATGCCGATAAAGAAAAGCTGGGCCGCGTCATCGCGGTCGACGGCGCACAGGCCACCGTGGCGCTCGAATCGACGCTTCGCAGCAGCGGCACCGAACGGCAAGCGACCGTCGGCCGGTTCCTGGGCATCGTCAGCGAAGGGGCCACCATTGTCGGCCTGATTACCGAAGTCGGTGAGGAGAAAACCGCCGGCTCGACGACGTTTCGTGCCATCGCTCACGTCGATCTGATCGGCGAGATTCGCACCCGCGAAAACGTAACGCAGTTTCAGCGTGGCATCGCCGAATATCCGCTGATCAGCAGCCCTGCCGTTCTCATCGACGAGGACGATCTTCGCCTCATCTACGGCGGCGCCGACGACGATCACGCTCACATCGGCGACCTCCAGCAGAACACCAACATTGGCGTCAATATCGACATCGACAATCTGGTCAGCAAGCACTTCGCGATCCTCGGCACCACCGGTGTCGGCAAATCGAGCGCGGTCGCGATCATCCTGCAGAAGATTCTCGATACGCGGCCGAACCTGCGTTTGTTCCTGGTCGATCCGCACAACGAGTATGGCCGCTGCTTCGGCGATAAGGCGCAGGTGCTGACCCCGCGCAACCTGCGTCTGCCGTTCTGGCTATTCAACTTTGAAGAAATCATCGACGTGATCTTCGGCGCGCGGCCGGGTATCGACGAAGAAGTCGAGATTCTCTCAGAAGTCATCCCGCTCGCGAAGTCGGCCTATCTCCAATACCGCAACGGTGGCGGCGCGAGCGAACGCGCGCTCGCCAAAAAACGCGATCCCAAGGATACGGGCTTCACAGCGGACACGCCGGTGCCCTATCGCATCGAAGATCTGATGAACCTGCTCGACCAGCGGATGGGCAAGCTGGAGAACAGGTCGTCGCGCTCCGTCATTCACAAGCTGATGCAGCGCATCCAGACCTATCGCAATCACCCGCGCTACGCCTTCATGTTCGAGAACGCCAATATCGGCGGCGACACGATGGCGGAAACTTTGAGCAGCCTGTTCCGCCTGCCGACCAACGGCAAGCCGATGACGATCATGCAGCTTGCCGGTTTCCCTGCCGAGGTCGTCGACTCGGTGGTGTCGGTGCTGTGCCGCATGGCTTTCGACTTCGGCCTTTGGAGCGATGGCGTCGCGCCGTTGTTGTTCGTCTGCGAAGAAGCGCACCGCTATGCGCCGGCCGACAGAAAAATCGGCTTCGGCCCGACCCGCCGGGCGCTGTCGCGCATTGCCAAGGAAGGCCGCAAATACGGCGTTTTCCTCGGCCTCATTACGCAACGTCCGGCGGAAATTGATCCGACCATCATTTCGCAGTGCTCGACGCTGTTCGTGATGCGGCTCGCCAATGACCGCGACCAGGGCCTGATCCGCTCCGCGGTGTCGGACGCAGCCGCGAACCTGCTGTCGTTCATTCCGACGCTTGGCACGCGCGAAGTCTTCGCTTTCGGGTCCGGCGTCGCGCTGCCGACTCGGCTGCGCTTTGTCGAGCTTGCACCCGACAAGCGCCCGGCGAGCGAAACCGCCGGCGACACGCGCGCTGCAGGCGGCGCCAACATGGATCAGGATTTCCTGACCTCTGTGATCGATCGCTGGCGCAGCGCCACCATGAGCCACAAGAGCGCCGCAAGTTTCGACGACGACGACTTCGGCTCGTCCGACCTTGGCGCTGCACAACCGGCATCTGCCTTGTCGTCCGGGATGACAAATTTGGCTGCTGCACCGCCGACCGCACCTGCGGCACCGTCACCCGACTCCGGCCGCCTGCGTCCGGCGACGCGATCGCCGACCACGGCACCGACAGCGCCCACGACACCGCCGGCCTACGACCCGGGTCGCCTGCGTCCGGCTGCCCCCGCGGGAGCGCCGACCCCGGGCCAGCCCGCCACGCCCGGATCGCGCATCCTCAAGCGGCCACTCGAAGGTGCAAATCCAGCAGGTGGCCCGCCCGGCAATCCGCCTGCCGGCGGACCGATGCTGCCGTCCCGCTTTCGCTGATTTTTGATTGCCGGCTACTTCCGGCCGACCAGATCGACCAGCGCCGACATTCCGCCATGGCCGGAACCTTCGTAGATCTCGGCGTCGTATTCCCGCACGTCGACTGACGAAAATTCGGCGAACGCATTCCTCAACAGGTCGGCGGTATACAAGTTTTCCAGAACCGGCGGCCCGCCGGTCTTGTATTCGAGCTGCTTGGGTCCGTAGCCCTCGAGCAGCAGCAAGCCGCCCGGCTTTAGTGTCTTCTTGATCCCCGCAAATATTTTCTCGCGGTTGGCCGAGCCGGCGAACTGAAAGAAGATTCCGGCAACGACATCGAAGGCTTCCGCCGGCCAATCCCAGTTAATGAGATCGGCCTGCTCGACGCGCAAGGTGACGCCACGCTCCTTGGCCAGAGCACGCGCCTTCGCCTGCGCATTCGGCGAGAAATCGATCGACAGCACGTCGAGTCCCTGCTCGGCCAGGAACACTCCGTTGCGTCCCTCGCCATCGGCAATCGCCAGCGCGGCCTCGCCCTTCTTCAGTAGATGTGCGTGCGCTTTCAGAAATGCGTTCGGCGCTGTGCCGAAGCGATAATCGTCGCCCGCGAAGCGTTCCTGCCAGAATTCCAGCTCTGATGTGCTCATCGTCTTTCGTTCAGACCTTCTTTTCCCGATCACCAAAAATCGCGCTGCCGACACGGACATGGGTCGCGCCGAGCTGAATGGCAGTCGCAAAGTCGGCGCTCATGCCCATCGACAACAGTTTGAGGCCGTTGCGCGCCGCAATCTTGGCGGTGAGCGCAAAGTGCGGGCCGGGCGCCTCGTCGAGCGGCGGAATGCACATCAACCCGGAAATCGTCAGGCCGAACTTGTCGCGGCACTGCGCGATAAAGGCGTCGGCGTCCGACGGCAGCACTCCGGCCTTTTGCGGCTCGGCACCAGTGTTGATCTCGACGAACAGCGTCGGTGAACGGCCCTGCCTGTCGATTTCTTTCGCCAGCGCCTCGCACAATGAGACGCGGTCGACCGAATGAATGGCGTCGAACAGCGCGACTGCCTCTTTTGCCTTGTTGGACTGTAACGGCCCGATCAGGTGCAGCTCGATGCCGGGATGCCGCGCCATCAGCTCCGGCCACTTGGCTTTCGCTTCCTGCACCCGGTTCTCGCCGAATACGCGCTGGCCGGCAGCAATGACTGGCCCGATCGCCTCCGCGCCGAAGGTCTTGGACACCGCGATCAGCGTCACCGAGGCCGGATCACGGCCCGCATCCCGGCAGGCCCGCGCGATGTCGGCGCGGACCGCGGAAAGTCCGGCGTGCTGGCGAGCAGCAGCATCGGTCATGGTCCGGGCGGTCATGACCTCATCAATGCCCCCGAAACATGACCATCTCAAGCACGTCAAACGACCGTTATTGACCGGCGCGGGCCTTTCGTGTTCCGTCCGCGCGCCTTAAAAAGAGCCCGGAAATGACCGCCGATTCGAGCAAAAACGACCGCTACAACGCCCGCGAGGCGGAGCCGCGCTGGCAGAAGACCTGGGACGAGCGCGGCATCTTCGCCACGCGCAACGACGACCCGCGGCCGAAATACTACGTGCTCGAGATGTTCCCTTACCCGTCCGGGCGCATCCACATGGGCCACGTGCGCAACTACGCGATGGGCGACGTGGTCGCGCGCTATCAGCGCGCCATCGGCAACAACGTGCTGCACCCGATGGGCTGGGACGCCTTCGGCATGCCGGCCGAGAACGCCGCGATCGAGCGCAAGGTGCATCCCAAGGGCTGGACCTACGACAACATCGCCGCGATGAAGAAGCAGCTCCAGTCGATGGGTCTGTCGCTCGACTGGGCGCGCGAAATCGCGACCTGCGATCCGAAATACTACAAGCACCAGCAGAAGATGTTCCTCGACTTCCTCAAAGCGGGGCTGGTCGCGCGTGAGTACCGAAAGGTGAACTGGGATCCGGTCGACCAGACCGTGCTCGCCAACGAGCAGGTGATCGACGGCCGCGGCTGGCGTTCCGGTGCGGTGGTCGAGCAGCGCGACCTGTATCAGTGGGTTTTCAAGATCAGCGACTACGCCGAAGACCTGCTCGCCGCGATCGACACGCTCGAGCGCTGGCCCGAGAAGGTCAAGCTGATGCAGAAGAACTGGATCGGCCGTTCGGAAGGCTTGCTGATCCGCTTCATGCTCGATCCGGCGACAGCGCCGAACAACGAGAGCGAACTTGAAATTTTCACGACGCGGCCGGACACGCTGTTCGGCGCCAAGTTCATGGCGCTCGCGCCCGACCACCCACTGGCGAAGGCGGCAGCGGCGAAGAACCCGAAGCTCGCCGAGTTCATCGAGACCGCCAAGCGAATCGGAACGTCACAAGAAGCGATCGACACCGCCGAGAAACTCGGCTTCGACACCGGCATCAAGGCGACGCACCCGTTCGACCCGAACTGGAAACTGCCCGTCTATGTCGCCAACTTCATCCTGATGGACTATGGCACCGGCGCTATTTTCGGCTGCCCGGCGCACGACCAGCGCGACCTCGATTTCGTCAACAAATACGGTCTCGGCGTCACGCCCGTTGTCTGCCCGCCGGATCAGGATCCCAAGACCTTTACCGTCACCGACATCGCGTATGACGGCGACGGCAGGATGATCAATTCACGCTTCCTCGACGGCATGTCGATTCCGGACGCGAAGGAAGAAGTTGCCAAGCGGCTCGAAAAGGACAATCGCGGCAACCGGCCGGTGGCGCAGCGTCAGGTCAATTATCGCCTGCGCGACTGGGGCATTTCGCGGCAGCGCTACTGGGGTTGCCCGATCCCGATCATCCACTGCGACAAATGCGGCGTGGTGCCGGCGCCGGCGAGCGACCTGCCGGTGGTGCTGCCGGACGATGTCACGTTCGACAAGCCGGGCAACCCGCTCGACCGCCATCCGACCTGGAAGAACGTCAAGTGTCCGCAATGCAACGGCGCGGCGCGGCGCGAGACCGACACGATGGACACCTTCGTCGATTCGTCATGGTACTTCGCGCGCTTCACCGATCCGTGGGTTGAGACCGCGCCGACGACGCCGGCGATGGCGAACGCATGGCTGCCGGTCGACCAATATATCGGCGGCATCGAGCACGCGATTCTTCACCTGCTCTATTCCCGCTTCTTCACCCGCGCGATGAAGAAGACCGGTCATCTCGGCATGGACGAACCGTTCAAGGGCCTGTTCACGCAGGGCATGGTCGTTCACGAGACCTACAAAAAGAAAGACGGCTCCTGGGCGATGCCGGCCGAGGTCAAGATCGAAGGCGGCGAAGGCGAGCGCCGCGCGACGCTGCTCGCGACTGGCGAGCCGGTCGAGATCGGCGCCATCGAGAAGATGTCGAAGTCGAAGAAGAACACGGTCGATCCCGACGACATCATGGAGAGCTACGGCGCCGACGTCGCGCGCTGGTTCATGCTGTCGGACTCACCGCCCGACCGCGACGTGATCTGGAGCGAGGAAGGCGTCCAGGGCGCGAGCCGCTTCGTGCAGCGGCTGTGGCGGCTCGTCGGCGAAATCGCCGACGTGGAAGCGCCGTCAGCGCGGCCCTCCGAGTTCTCGGCCGCGGCGATCGAGGTCCGCAAGGCGGCGCATCGCGCGCTGTCGAACGTGTCGGCCGACATCGCCCGCTTGCGCTTCAACCGCTGCGTCGCCCACATCTACGAACTTGCCAATGCGCTGGGCACCGCGATCGGCAGCATGACCGCCAAGCCCGCGCCGGACCTGGCCTGGACCCTGCGCGAGGCCGGCGACATTTTGGTGCGCCTCTTCCACCCCATGATGCCGCACCTTGCCGAGGAATGCTGGGCAGCGCTCGGCCATACCACTCTGGTCGCCACCGAGGCCTGGCCGGTGCTGGAACCCGATCTGCTGGTCGAAAACACCATCACGCTGCCGGTCCAGATCAACGGGCGTAAACGTGCCGACGTGACGGTTGCCCGTGACGCCGGAAAAGAGGCCGTGGAGGCTGCCGTTCTTGCCCTCGATGAGGTAAAAAAGGCGCTCGACGGCAAAAGCCCGAAAAAGGTCATCGTCGTCCCGCAGAGGATCGTGAATGTGGTCGCCTGACAGTTCAGCCCGGCAGATGGTGCGGTTGACGCTACGGCTTGCCGCCGTTTTTGCGGTCGCCGGGCTTGCCGGCGGCTGTTTCCAGCCGGTCTACGGCGACCGTTCGGCGTTCGGCGCCAGCGCCTCGATCACGCCGGCGCTGCAAAGCGTCGATATTGCCACGGTACGGACCAGCGGCGTCAATGACAGGCTGCCGCGTGTTGGCGGCGAGGTCCGCAACGAGCTGACCTTCGCCCTGACCGGCGGCGGCGGCCAGATGTCGCCGACGCACCGGCTCAACATCCTTCTCACGGCGATCCAGCAGCAGATCATTGTCGATATCGATTCCGGCCGCCCCGACACGCAGAACTACGGAATCGACGCCACATACACGCTGGTCGACCTCGCGACCGGCAGACCGGTCGTAAACGGCTATACGTCCGCGCGAGTGTCGTTCAACATTCCGGGCCTTCAGCAACGCTTCGCCGGCGAGCGCGGCCTGCGTGACGCCGAGAATCGCGCCGCCAAAGTGATTGCCGAAAATATCCGCAACCGGCTCGCGTCTTATTTTACGTCCGGCACCTGAGCCGGATTCGGGCGAACACCGATGACCGCCCTCAAGCCCTTCGAAGTCGACGGCTTCGTCACGCGGCCCGATTCGGCGCGGCCGGTCGTGCTGGTGTTCGGGCCCGATGCCGGTCTGGTGCGTGAGCGAGTCGAGGCATTGATTCGCGCATCTGTCGAAAATCCCGACGATCCCTTTGCGTTGGCGCGAATCGACAGCGAGGAGCTTGGCGCCAACCCGTCGCGGCTCGCCGACGAAGCCAACACCGTCCCGTTGTTTGGCGGGCGTCGAGCGGTGCTTCTAAAAGTCAATTCACGACATAATATCGTCCCTTCGGTCGAAGCGATCCTTGACGCGCCGCCAAGCGACTGCCGCGTCATCATCGAGGCGGGAGACTTGAAAAAGAACGCGCCGCTTCGCACGGTCTGCGAAAAGTCGAAGATCGCCGTGGCATTGCCCTGTTATGCCGACGGCGAGCGCGAGATCGGCCGGCTCATCGATGCGGAACTGCGCGATGCTAACATGACGATCGCACCCGACGCCCGCGCGGCGCTGGCGTCATTGCTCGGCGGCGACCGCATGGCATCGCGCAACGAACTTCGCAAACTTACGCTCTATGCACGCGGCAAGTCGCGGGTCGAACTTGACGACGTTCAGGCGGTCGTCACCGATGCGTCCGACCAGGCGCTCGACGGCGTGCTCGATGCCGCTTTTGCCGGCAGGACAGCCGAAGTCGAGATCGAGTTCAAAAAGGCGCTTGCCAGCGTTTCGCGAGCCGACGCGGTCGTGTCGGCGGCGCTGCGTCATGTCGCCTCGCTGCACCGGATGCGGCTTGCAATGGACGACGGCAGCAATGCGGACGATGCGATGATGCGCGGCGCGCCGCCGGTACACTTCAGACGCAAGCCGCTGGTCGAAATGGCGCTGCGGAACTGGAATGCACCGCGGCTCGCACGAACAATGGAGCAGCTTGCGGATGCGTCGCTGGAAACCCGCCGTCAACCGGCATTGGCAGACGTCATCGCGCAGCGAGCGCTCTTGTCGATTGCGGTCACGGCGCGCCGCCGTGACGCCTGAGATGTCAGGAAGCTATCGGCTCTTTTCGAGCTGCTCGCCAAAATAGGCGATGGTGCGGGCGTAGACTTCTGCCTTGTTCCAGTCCTTGATGACTTCGAAATTCGGCTCGCCCGGCGACCAGCCCTGCCCACGCTTCCAGCCGTAACCTTTCAGGTAGTTCGCGGTCGAAGCCAGCACATCCGGCACGCTCTTGACGAGATCGCTGCGTCCGTCGCCATCGTAGTCGATCGCGTATTTCAGATAAGACGACGGCATGAATTGGGTCTGGCCGATTTCACCGGCCCAGGCGCCGCGCATATCGCCCGGGACCATGTCGCCGCGGTCGACGATCTTCAACACATCGATGAACTCGGGGACGAACTTCTCCGGACGCCGGCAGTCATAGGCGAGCGTCGCCAGCGAGCGGATTGTGGCGAAGTCACCGAGATAGGCGCCGTAATCGGTCTCGAGACCCCAGATGGCGACGATGACGCCGGCCGGCACACCAAATTCGCGTTCGATTTTGGCCAGCAATGATGCGTGTTTCTTGAGCATCTGACGGCCGCGCCCAAGGCGCGGCGGCACCATCCGGCCGGAGAATTCCTCGAACGACTGCTTGAAGACCTTCTGGCCGCGGTCGCGTGAGATCACCTTCTCGTCGAATTCGAGCCCGTCGAGCGCGGCAAGGCCGCGCCGCGACACACCTTGCGCGGCGGCATCGCGGCGAACCTTGTCGAGGAAATTTGGAAACTTGGCGCGGTCGACGCAGTTGCGCGGCGTCGTGGCGGCATAGCGATAAGGCGTCTGCGCCTCGGCGATGATCGGCATCAGAAGCGACAATGAAACGGCAGCCAGAATGGTCTTCATGGTTTTGCGGACGGTTGGATTGTCGGAAAGGCTATTTCACCCGCAATTATGTCAATTTCAAAGATGACGGTCAAAAGACACGCGCTGCTCCCTCTTACGGGGAGCGATCACGTTTGCGTCGGTGCATTCGAGGAAAGGGCCGAAACCCAAGGCCACGAGGATGCATTAGCGTTAAGACATCACCGGCGCGTTAACCGTCGTGTGATCTCGTCGAGCTGCTCAAGGTCGCGATAGGTGATTCTAACCTGCCCGCCCTTGTCCTTGTGGTCGATGCTGACCGCAAGACCGAGCGCGTCGGAGACATGCTTTTCCAGCGCGACGGTGTTGGGATCTTTCTTCTTTGCGGCGCGTGGCGCCTTGACGGCACGGCCGGATTCTTCAGCGACCAGCGCTTCGACCTGCCTCACGTTGAGGCCGCGCTTGATGATGTCATTGGCAAGCTGCTCGGCATTGGCGTGGCCGACCAGAACTCGCGCATGACCGGCGGTGAGCTTGCCGCTCGACACCAGCCCCTGCACCGCGGCGGGCAATTTCAGCAGCCGCACCGTATTGGCGACATGGCTGCGGCTCTTGCCGACGATCTGCGCGATCGCCTCGTGGCTGTGCTTGAACTCGTCGGCCAATGCCTGATAGCCCATCGCCTCTTCGAGGGCATTGAGATCGGCACGCTGCACGTTTTCGATGATGGCGAGTTCGAGCGCCTGCGCGTCGGTCGCTTCGACGATAACGATCGGCACGTCATGCAACTCGGCGCGCTGCGCAGCACGCCAGCGCCGCTCGCCGGCGATGATCTCGAACTGATCGCTCTGGCCGCGCAAGGCGCGCACCACGATTGGCTGGATGATGCCGCGCTCGCGGATCGAAGCCGCCAACTCCTCAATTTCGGACTCGGCAAAGGTGCGCCGCGGGTTGCGTGGATTGGCCCGCAGGTTCTCGATCGGCGCGCGGCGTGGCTTGCGTGCCGGATCGGCTGCCGCCGGTTCGGAGCCGACATCGCCGATCAGCGCGGCCAGCCCGCGTCCCAATCGCGATCGCTCATCGGCCATCGCCGCCGCTCCTGATTGCCTTGCCACGCGTGCCTCGGTCGTTCGTTGCGGGAAACCTGAATTCGCGGACCGGCCGTCAGCTCGCCTTTAGCTCTTTTTCGCGCTGGATGATCTCGGTGGCAAGCCGCAAATAGGCTTCGCTGCCCACGCATTTGAGATCGTAGACCAGCACGGGCTTGCCGTAGGAAGGCGCCTCGGACACGCGCACGTTGCGCGGGATGACCGTCTCGTAGACCTTCGAGCCCATGAAGTTGCGGACGTCGGCGACGACTTGCGACGACAGGTTGTTGCGGGCATCGAACATGGTGAGCACGATGCCGTGGATGGTGAGCTGCGGGTTGAGCGCCGCCTTGACCTGATCGACCGTCTTGAGAAGCTGCGACAGACCCTCGAGCGCAAAGAACTCGCACTGGAGCGGAACCAGCACGGCATGAGCCGCCGCCATCGCATTGACGGTGAGCAAGTTGAGCGACGGCGGGCAGTCGACCAGCACGTAAGTGAAGGGCGCGGCCTTACTGTCCTTGTTGATCGCCTCGATGGCGTGGCGCAGCCGGAAGGCGCGGTCGCGCTCCTGGCCAATCTCGAGTTCGAGACCCGACAGGTCCATGGTCGAGGGCGCGATGAAAAGGCGTGGCACCGCGGTCGCCAGCACCGCGTCACGCATCGGCGCGTTATTGGCGAGAATGTCGTAGGTCGAGGTCTCACGGGCGCGGCGGTCGATGCCGAGGCCGGTCGAGGCGTTGCCCTGCGGGTCGAGGTCGACGATCAGCACCGTTTCGCCGATGGCGGCGAGCGCTGTGCCGAGATTGATGGCGGTCGTGGTCTTGCCGACACCGCCTTTCTGGTTGGCGATCGCCAGGATGCGAGGCCGAACGTCGGGCCGTGCGAACGGCACCATCGAGGGGTCGGCCTCGGTCTGAATCGGCGCCTCGGTGGTGTCGGTCATGTCGATTGGGCTCCTTGGCCCGGGACAGCTAGAGGCCGCTATGCCGCGATTCCAGCCTCCGGACGATGACAATCTGGCCGTCTGGACTGGTTCGGCTCGCTACCTTTTCGGCCTCGATCCTCCAATATTTAGCGGCTTCGGTCAATTCAGCCTCTACATCTTGACCTTTCAGGAACAGTCCCACCGCTCCCTTGTCGGTGAAGGGAAGGATTTGGCCGCAAAGCTGTTTTAGCGGGGCGAGAGCCCTGGCGCAGACCGCGTCGACCGGGCCCACGAAACTTTCCCCAAATTTCTCGATTCGCTCGGCGTGGACGGTCGCCGCTACACCAGTGACCCTGATCGCTTCGCGCAGGAAGGCGGCTTTTTTTCCGTTGCTCTCGACCAGATGGACGTGCGCGCCGGGACGATCCGAGAGCACGCAGGCCAAGGGTATTCCGGGGAATCCGCCGCCGGAGCCGAGATCGACCCAGACCCGGGCCGTTGTCGCCAGGTCGAGGAGCTGAAGCGAATCCGCGACGTGGCGGGTCCAAATCTCCGGCTCGGTCGATGGCGCGATCAGATTGATACGGGCCTGCCAGTCGCGCAACAGCGCGACGAATTTGTCGAGCCGGTCGACTGCAGCATCCGAGACCGGCGTCAGCGCCAGCGCGCGGGTCCGGTCGGCGTCGTTCCGGCTCAAGCGGACTTTGCCGCAGCGGCGGCTGGCTTCCGGCCGTGCCCACGCCGCAGATGCGCGGCGATCAATGTGAGCGCCGCCGGAGTGATGCCGTCGATGCGGGCGGCCTGCCCGATCGTGCGTGGCCGGTGGGTGGCGAGCTTTTGCCGCGCCTCGTTGGATAGTCCGGTAAGCAAGTCGTAGTCGAGGTCGTCCGGCAGCGTGATGCTTTCATCGCGACGGTACGACGCGACGTCCGCCGCCTGTCGCGACAGATAGACCTCATAACGGGCATCGATCTCGACCTGCTCGGCGATCTTCGGCGCGAGGCCGCCGAGCTGCGGCCAGATCCGGGCAAGCTCGGCCACCGTTACGCCCGGATAGGACAGCAATTCGAACGCAGTGCGGCGCTGGCCGTCCTGATTGAGCGCCAAGCCGTGGCGGCTCGCCTGCGTTGGTGTCAGAGAAACCGAACGGGCAAAATCGCGTGCGGTATTCAGGGCATCCATCTTCACCGCGTGATGACGCGCGCGTTCGGAGCCGACACAGCCAATAGCGATACCGCGCCCGGTCAGCCGCTGGTCCGCATTATCGGCACGCAACGCAAGACGATACTCAGCCCGCGACGTAAACATGCGATAGGGCTCGCTGACGCCGCGCGTCACCAGATCATCGATCATCACGCCGAGATAGCCGTCGGCACGGTCGAACACGATTGAGCCGCCCTCGCCCGCACGTGAGGCGGCGTTGAGACCTGCGACGAGACCTTGCGCGGCGGCTTCCTCGTATCCGGTCGTGCCGTTGATCTGTCCCGCGAGATAGAGACCGCGCAGCTTGCGCACCTCGAGCGTAGGATCGAGCTCGCGCGGATCGACGTGATCGTATTCGATTGCGTAGCCCGGCCGCGCGATCTGCGCTTTTTCAAGACCGGGGATCGTTGCGACCAGCGCACGCTGAACGTCCTCGGGTAGCGAGGTCGAAATACCGTTCGGATAGACAGTGTGATCGTCGAGGCCTTCCGGCTCCAGAAATATCTGATGCCCGTCACGGTCACCGAATTTGACGATCTTGTCTTCGATCGACGGACAGTAGCGCGGGCCGCGGCTCGCGATCTGGCCGGAATACATCGGTGAGCGATGCACGTTGTCGCGGATGATCTTGTGCGTCGCCTCGACAGTACGGGTGATGCCGCACTGAATCTGCGGGTTATCGATCCGTTCGGTCAGCACAGAAAACGGCTCCGGCGGTTCGTCGCCGGGTTGCATTTCGAGCGCGGCCCAGTCGATGGTGCGGCCATCGATGCGCGGCGGCGTTCCGGTCTTGAGACGCGCGAGCGCGAGGCCGGCCTGTTCGAAACGACGCGACAGACCGAGCGCCGGCGCCTCACCGAAGCGTCCCGCCGGGATTTGCGTTTCGCCGATATGGATAAGGCCACGAAGAAACGTTCCGGTCGTCACGACGACGGATTTCGCCGGCAGCGTTCTCCCATCGGCGAGGACGATGCCGGCGAGTTCGTTGCCCGTTACGACGAGATCACCCGCCTCGCCCTCGACGACTGAGAGATTCTGAATGCTGCGAATCTCGGCCTGCATCGCCGCTGCATAGAGCTTGCGGTCGGCCTGCGCGCGTGGGCCGCGCACCGCCGGACCCTTGCGGCGATTGAGCACGCGAAACTGAATGCCGCCGCGATCGGCGACGCGGCCCATGAGCCCGTCGAGCGCATCGACTTCGCGCACCAGGTGACCCTTGCCGAGACCGCCGATCGCCGGATTGCAGGACATCGCGCCGACGGTGGCGAAGCGATGCGTCACCAGCGCGGTGCGCGCGCCCATGCGCGCGGCCGCTGCGGCTGCTTCGCAGCCGGCGTGTCCGCCGCCGATCACGATGACGTCGAAGCCCGTATTCATTGCGCACCCTGAAGACGCGCGCTTTTAACGGAGCGGGCCGATGCGGTCAAAAGCCGCTCGCACGGCTAGAATGTGTACGCAGTACGCAGACCGCCCCAATGACGGCCAAAGACGCGGATTGGCGCGTCGACTTCCTGCATCAGGGCGACGTCACCATTGCCCATGTCGCGTGCGTAATTTTGGAGGAGATAGGGCCGCACCACGCGGGCGGCGGCGAGTCCGGCACGATCGTCGAAGATACGACGGTTGCGGGAATGCGCGGTGTTCCAGGCGACCTCGCCGGGACGTTGCGGAAGGGAATATTTCTTGTTGTGGACCGGCAGGTACCCGTTGCGGTCGACGGCCGCGCAGAATGTCATTCGCGAGTCGGAAGCAAGCAGCGGTTCAAGAATGTCGGGCAGTACCTGCTCCAGCCAACTCAGAAATTTTGTACGATGCTGAACGGGATCGGTGCCTTCGATTTCGACGTATTCGTTGTCGAACAGAGTTTCCTGATCGATATCCCCTTTTCGGATGCCGTCTTCGAAGAGCCTCGCAATCGTTCCGGCCCCTTCGATGGCGCGATCGATGAACTCTTTTGCTGCCGCGCGCAGACCGTCGAGCGGTTCGGTGAGCGCCGCGCGGATGTCCGGCGCCAGTTCGACGAAGTGCAGGTGGAGGCGGAGAGGGGTATGTTTGTCGTGG
>JBFWZV010000028.1:0-43622 GCA_050184975.1 Pseudolabrys sp.
ACGATGGTCGAGGACCCCGACAGCGAAAACAGCTTGTTCTCGGAGCCGATAAAGATGCGGGCGCCGTCGGCCTGCTCGGCGCGGCCCAAGAGATCGATCACGCCGCGCTTGGTCTCCAGCGCGTCGAACAGCGAGCGGACACGCTCGAGATCCTCGACCGCCCTGAGGTCTTCAAGCAGATGCGCCTGGCCGCGCACGATGAGCTGACGCTCATCGGCGGCGCCACCCGACCAGCTCGCCAGCCCCGCGGCGACGATTTTCTGGGTCAGCGCGTCCAGCTCAGCGCGGCCCTGCTCGAGCGTGCGCTCGATTTCGGTACGCAGATCCGCGAGCGTGCGTCCGCGGATGCGCGCATTGAGAAAGTTCGCCGCTTCCGTCAGCGACGAGGTCGGCAAGCCCGCCGGCACGGCAAGCACGCGGTTCTCGACCTGGCCGTCCTCCGCGACCAGCACGGCGAGCGCACGCTCGGGCTCGAGCCGCACGAACTCGATATGCTTGAGGCGCGGGTTGGTCTTGCTGGTGAGAACGATGCCGGCCGAGCGGGTGAGACCGGACAAAAGCTGCGAGGCCTCGGTCAGCACCGCCTCAAAGGATTTCGACGCGCCGGCGGCCGCGACCTGCGCCTCGATCGACTGACGATCCTGCTCGGTGACGTCGCCGATTTCCATCAGCGCGTCGACGAAGAAGCGCAGACCGAGTTCGGTCGGCAGCCGCCCGGCCGATGTATGCGGCGCCCAGATCAGACCGAGCTGTTCGAGGTCCGACATCACGTTGCGAACGGACGCCGGCGACAACGAAAGCGCCAGCTTGCGCGACAGATTACGCGAGCCGACCGGCTCGCCGGTTTCGAGATAGGATTCGACGATCTGCCGGAAAATCTCGCGCGAGCGCTCGTTCAGCGCCGCGAGGCTGATCTGTGTCGATCCGATCGGGATGTCGTGGGAGGCCACCGTTTAACCCCTGCGATTTCTGCAAGAATTGACCATTCGGATCGGTTTGTTCAAGGCTGACTTGTCCGACCCGGCAGGCAAAGGCTAAATTCGGACGCAATGATCGGCGATTGGGTCGATAAATCAGCGGCAACGGGACTCTAACGCGGCATCGCATGCTTCGACTGTTAACCAAGCCCCGGCGGTTCTGGACGGCAGCGATATTCGCCGTCGCCTATGCCGTTTGCGCCCTGGTTCCGTCGGCTGTTCTCGCATTTTCCGGCCATCAGAACTCCGCGCACTGCTTTGGTGCCCGGGCGAGTTCGCATCAGTCCGCGCACATCCACAATATCGCCGTCAAGCCGGAGGCGGCGCATCACGGCACGGCGCCAGCGCACGACCATGCCGCACATGGCCACGCCGCGGCTGCCACCGGCGAGCAACCCGAGAACACCGCGCCGGGTGCAACCCATGCGCTGCCGACGAGCTGCTGCGGCATCTTTTGCGTCAGCGCACTGACGCCGTTGATCGAACTGACCGCGGTTTACGCACCGCTGTCGGCGAATTTCGAAGCGCCTGTCACCGGCTTCATGTCGGGCCAGGACCCCTCCCGTATCGACCGACCGCCGCGATCCCTCGTGTTGATCTGAGCCGTCGCGCGATCGTGCTTTAAGCCGCTCGCGCAAACGATCATTCGACACGTGAGGGACAATCATGTCCGCAAAGTATCGTGCGCGCGTTCGCGCCTGCCGGCCGGCGGGCCGGTTAGGGCTGCTTGTTGCGCTATCGGCCCTGCTTGCCGCCTGCGCAACTCCGGCGCCGCTGTCGCAACAGGCCAATCCTGCTGACGCCGACACGCCGGCGCAGGCGACGGGCTATCGCCCCGTCACCAGCGGCTATGTCAGCCGCCGTCCGGTCGCACCCGACGACTGGCGCGGCAGCAACGACGGCGTCGCTCCGAAGAAGGAGACGCGGTGATGCAGCCGATCATCCGAACCGGCGTCATCGCCGTCATCGCATCGCTGCTGTTGTCCGGCTGCGCGGCGTTTTCGCCGGATGGCGGCATGAGCTTGGTCGCCGATACCGCAGGCCGCGAACTCGGCAAGGACATTGCAGCGATCCGCAATGACAGCGATGCCGCTGCGGCACGTGACGCCGTTACCAATCTTCTCAAGCGTCCGCTCAGCGCCGATGCCGCCGTGCAGATCGCGCTCCTCAACAACCGTGGACTGCAAGCGGCCTACAGCGAGCTTGGCATCGCCGAAGCCCGCATGGTGGCCGCAAGCCTGCCGCCGAACCCGACGCTGTCGGTGTCGCGGCTCGCCGGCGCGGGCTCCGTCGAGATCGAAGGCAAGCTGTTGGGCGACATTCTTGCGCTCGCCACTTTGCCGGCGCGCGGCGAGACCGCCCGTACGCGCTTCCGTCAGGCGCAGTTGCGCGCGGCGGAAGAAACCCTGCGTGCCGCACAGGAGACGCGGCGCGCGTGGTATCAGGCCGTCGCCAGCCAGCAGCTCGTGACCTATCTCACCGAGGCGAAGTCCGCCGCCGACGCCGCGGCGACGCTGTCCGAACGGCTCGGCAAGACCGGTGCGATCAACAAGCTCGATCAGGCCCGGCAGCAGACGTTCTACGCGGAAACGATGGCGCAGCTTGCGACGGCCCGGCAGAACGCGGCGAGCGACCGCGAGCGGCTGATCCGCGCCATGGGCCTGTGGGGCCGCGACCTGAATTTCAGGCTGCCGTCGACGTTGCCGGCGCTGCCGCCCCGGCCGCTGGTGCAACCGGCCATCGAGCGCGAAGCGATCAAGCGGCGCATCGACGTGCAGGTCGCGCGGCTTGAGACCGAGGCGCTGGCGGGCACGCTCGGCCTCACGCAAGCGACACGCTTTGTCGATGTGTTCGAGCTCGCCGGGCTCGGCAAGCGTACCAAGCGAGGCGACGAGATCGAGCGCGAGCGCGGGCTGGAAGCCGAATTGCGGGTGCCGATCTTCGATCTTGGCGAAGCGCGCGTGCGGGCAGCCGAGCAAAGCTACATGCAGGCGGTCCATCGGCTCACGGAGATCGCCGTCAACGCCCGCTCGCAGGCGCGCGAGGCGTATCGGAGTTATCGCGCCAGCTACGACATCGCCGGCCACTATCAGCGCGAGATCCTGCCACTGCGGCAGATCATCTCCGACGAAATGCTGCTGCGCTACAACGCGATGCAGATCGACGTGTTCGCGCTGCTCACCGAAGCACGGCAGCGTATCGCCTCCAACACCGCGGCGATCGAGGCGCAACGCAATTTCTGGATCGCCAGCACCACGCTATCGGCTGCCGTGATCGGCGGCATGCCGGGCGCGGGCGCGTCATCGCCGGCCATGGCGATGGCGGCGGGCGGCGGCGAGGCGGGAGGACATTGACATGACATCGGACACCACACGGAGACCATCCATGATCTCGCGCCGCAGTCTCGTTGGCGCCTCCGCCGCGCTCGCAAGCGCCGCCGTCATCAACGGCCGCACGGCGGCCGCCAGCATTCCGGAAGCGCCGGTGATGAACTCGCCGGCAATGCAGCCGCCGCTCTACCCCTCGAGCGGGCCCGATTATCAGCCGGTGGTGACGCTCAACGGCTGGACGCTGCCGTGGCGCATGAACGGCGACTGGAAGGAATTCCATCTCGTCGCCGAGCCTGTCGTGCGCGAGATCGCGCCCGGCATGAAGGCGCATCTGTGGGGCTACAACGGCCAGTCGCCCGGACCGACCATCGAGGCGGTCGAGGGCGACAAGGTGCGTATCTTCGTCACCAACAAGCTGCCCGAGCACACGACGATCCACTGGCACGGCATGCTGCTGCCGAACGGCATGGACGGCGTCGGCGGCCTGACCCAGCCGCACATCAAGCCGGGTAAAACCTTCGTCTACGAGTTCGCGCTGAAAAAGAGCGGCACGTTCATGTACCACCCGCACGCCGACGAGATGGTGCAGATGGCGATGGGCATGATGGGCTTTTTCGTCGTCCACCCGCGCGATCCGAAGTTCATGCGCGTCGACCGCGACTTCGTCTTCCTGCTCAACGCCTACGACATCGACCCCGGCGCCTACGTGCCGAAGGTCATGACCATGCTCGATTTCAACCTGTGGACCTTCAACAGCCGTGCCTTCCCCGGCATCGATCCGCTGGTGGTGCGCAAGGGCGACCGCACGCGCATTCGCGTCGGCAACCTGACCATGACCAATCACCCGGTCCACATGCACGGCTACGACTTCGCCGTGACCTGCACCGACGGCGGCTGGGTGCCGGAAAGCGCGCGCTGGCCGGAAGTGACGATCGACCTTCCGGTCGGCGCCATGCGGGCGTTCGAGTTCGTCGCCGACGAGCCGGGCGACTGGGCACTGCATTGCCACAAGTCGCACCACACCATGAATGCGATGGGCCACAACGTGAAGACCTTCATCGGCGCGCAGAAGCGCGACCTGGTGCGCGCCATCCGTGGCGTCGCCTCGCCCGACTACATGCCGATGGGCTCCGCCGGCATGGCGGAAATGGGCGAAATGGAAATGCCGATGCCCGACAACACACTGCCGATGATGACCGGCTTCGCACAATTCGGCCCGGTCGAGATGGGCGGCATGTTCACGGTGGTGAAGGTCCGCGAGGGGATCGCGGCCAACGACTACAAGGATCCCGGCTGGTTCAAGCACCCGCCTGGCACTGTCTCCTACGAAGTTCCCGCAACCGCCGGCGGCGAACCGCCGCGCCGGCGCAGCGATACACCGAGCAAACCATCGATCGAAGTCAATGTCGTGAAACCCGGAACGCGCGGCCGCCACACCGCGCATCAATAGGCAAAGAAAGGAAATCGCATGCTGAAGACATCAATCGCCGTTGCCGCCGTCGCGGTCGCCCTCGCCGCCACTTCTGTCGCGGCCTGGAGCCACGACGGACCGAAGATGGACAAGCCCAAATTCGCCGCCGGCGAACCCGGCGACCCGAAGAAACCGGCGCGCACCGTGAAGGTCGTCATGCGCGAGGACGGCAAGAAGATGCTGTTCGAACCGGCGCGCATCGACGTCCGCAAGGGCGAGCAAATCAGGTTCGTGCTCGATAACGCCGGCGCGAAGGATCACGAGTTCGTCCTCGCCACGGTGAAGGAGAACAAGCTCCACGCCGCGGAGATGAAAAAAAATCCGCACATGGAACACGACGATCCGAACGCGAAGCAGCTCGCTGCATCGCTGAGCGGTGAAATTCTATGGAAGTTCACCAAGGCGGGAACTTTCGAATACGCCTGTCTCATCCCCGGTCACTACGAGGCCGGCATGCACGGCACCGTCGTCGTGAAGTAATCGCCAACGCTCAAGAGAGGATGTTGAAATGAAAACTGTTCGTATCGCTGTTCTCGCCGGCGCCGTCGCGCTTCTTGCCGCTCCCGTATTCGCGCAATCGGACGTCATCAGGGGTCAGGTGACCAAGGTCGACGCCGGCGCCGGCAAGATCACGATCAAGCACGGCCCGATCAAGAAGTTCGACATGGATATGGACATGACCATGGTATTCCGCGCCAGCGACCCGGCCATGCTCAAGGCCGTGAAGGCCGGCGACCGGGTCAACTTCGAGGCCGACAAAGTGAACGGGCAGTTCACGGTGACCAAGATCGAGAAGGCGAAGTAATCGGACTGGATGCGCCGCCGCCTGCTCTTGTCGATGCAGGCCCGCCCGCCTAAAACCCCCTTGCCCGCCGCGATTCCGTTGCGTGGGCGGACAAGGGGTTTTGATGCGACCGAGCCGCCGCCAGCCTGATGAATTGCGCGCCGTGTCGCTGGAGCGAGGCGTCGTCAAATATGCCGAAGGCTCCTGCTTCGTGAAATTCGGCGATACCCATGTGCTGGTGACGGCGAGCCTCGAAGAGCGGCTGCCGCCATGGCTCAAGGGCCAGGGCCGCGGCTGGGTCACCGCCGAATACGGCATGCTGCCGCGCGCGACCTCCGAGCGTACGCGCCGCGAGGCTTCCGCCGGCAAGCAGGGCGGCCGCACCGTCGAAATCCAAAGACTGATCGGCCGCTCGCTGCGGTCGGTGATCGACCTGCCGGCACTCGGCGAGCGGCAGATCACCATCGACTGCGACGTCATCCAGGCCGACGGCGGCACCCGCACCGCCTCGATCACCGGGGCCTGGGTCGCGCTCGCCGATTGTCTCAACTGGATGAAGTCGCGCGACATGGTGAAGGCGCAGGTGCTGCGCGACCACCTCGCGGCGGTGTCCTGCGGTGTCTACAACAACGTGGCGGTGCTCGATCTCGATTATGCGGAAGATTCCGAAGCCGAGACCGACGCCAATTTTGTCATGACCGGCAACGGCAACATCGTCGAAATCCAGGCGACCGCCGAAAAGACGCCGTTCAGCGAGGACCAGTTCAACGCGCTGTTGGGTCTTGCCCGCAAAGGGGTCGCAAAGCTGGTCGACCTGCAAAAGCTGGCGGTGACGTGAGCGCGACGACGACCTCACGGCAGGAACCGGCACGACATCGGCAACTCACCGGCCGCGTCGTGATCGCTACCCACAACTCCGGCAAGCTCACGGAAATGCGCGACCTGCTCGCGCCCCATGGCGTCTCGGCAGTCTCCGCCGGCGAACTGAAGCTCCCTGAGCCTGAGGAAACCGGCACGACGTTCCGCGACAACGCATCCATCAAGGCGAAAGCCGCCGCGGCGGCAAGCGGCCTGCCCGCTTTTGCCGACGACTCAGGTATTGTCGTCGACGCGCTCGGCGGCGCGCCCGGTATCTATTCGGCGCGCTGGGGCGGCCCCAATAAAGATTTCCAGTTCGCGATGCAGACGATCGAAGACAAACTGCAGGCCCTCAAGACCGAGAATCGCCGCGCGCACTTTGTGTCGGCGCTGTGCATCGCCTGGCCGGACGGTCATCTGGAGGAATTCGAGGCGACCGTCGACGGTGTGCTGGTGTGGCCGCCGAGGGGAACGCAAGGCTTCGGCTACGATCCGATGTTCCTGCCGGACGGGCACAATCGCACCTTCGGCGAGATGAGCGCCGAGGAGAAACATGGCCTGCCGCCACGCGGCAAAGGTCTGTCGCATCGTGCCCGCGCCTTCGTGAAACTTGCGGAGGCCTGTCTTGAACGCCGTTGAGACACCGCAGGATTTCGGCGTCTATATTCACTGGCCGTTCTGCCTGTCGAAGTGTCCCTATTGCGACTTCAACAGCCATGTCCGCCATCAGCCGCCGGACGAGGCGCGCTTCCTGCAAGCCTTCGCGACCGAGATCGCGACCACCGCCGAACGCACGCCGGGGCGCAGGGTCTCGACGATCTTCTTCGGCGGCGGCACGCCGTCGCTGATGCAGCCGGCAACCGTCGGCGGCATTCTCGACACCATCGCGCGGCACTGGACCATCGATCCCAATGTAGAGGTCACGCTCGAGGCCAATCCGTCCAGCGTCGAGGCGCAGCGCTTCAAGGGCTATCGCCGCGCCGGCGTCAACCGCGTCTCGCTCGGCGTACAGTCGCTCGACAATACGAGCTTGCGTGAACTCGGCCGGCTGCACACCGCGGAAGATGCGCTCGCGGCGGTCGCCACCGCGCGCGGCATCTTCCAGCGCTATTCGTTCGACCTGATCTATGCCCGCCCGCGGCAGACCCCGGAGGCCTGGACTGCCGAACTCAAGCGCGCCATCGCAGAAGCCGCCGAGCACCTGTCGCTCTACCAGCTCACCATCGAGCCGGACACGCCGTTCTCGGCCTTGCACAAGGCCGGCAAGCTCGTGACGCCCGACGACGACACGGCGCGCGCGCTTTATGACATCACGCAGGAGGTCTGCGCGGCCGCCGGCCTGCCGGCCTACGAGATTTCCAACCACGCCAGGCGCGGCCGCGAATGCCGGCACAATTTGATCTATTGGCGCGGCCACGACTATGCCGGCATCGGACCCGGCGCCCATGGCCGGCTCACCATCGACGGCGCACGGCTTGCGACCGAAACGGAAAAGCGTCCCGAGGCCTGGCTCGCGCGGGTCGAATCGGACGGCCACGGCATCACGGTCGAAGAAGAGCTGACGCATACCGAGCGCGCCGACGAATATCTGCTGATGGGGCTGCGGCTCGCCGAAGGCATCGACCCGCGGCGCTTCAAGGCCATCGCGGGCCGGGAACTCGACGAAGACAAGATCGCTTTCTTGCGCGAACAGGGCGCGGTCGAGACCACCGCCGACGGTAAACTGCGGGTGACGCTCGAAGGCTTCCCGATCCTCGACGCGGTCGTCGCGGACCTCGCCGCTTGATTTTCAGGATCGAGATATCAGGTGCCTGAGCCGAAGCTGCGCGGCGGCGCGCTGATGACGACGGCGCCGGTCGGCTTGATTTCCATCACTGCCAGTCCACGCTCGTTGGTGCCGTCGGCGCGGAAACGGAACACGCCGTCGATGCCGGCAAAGCCCGACGAATTGGTCAGAGTCTGGTCGTTGAGGCTCTGCGCGCCTTGTGTCTTGACCAGCGCGGCGATCAACGCGACGGCGTCATAGGCGAGCGACGAAGTCCGCACCGGCTCCTGGCCGTAGCGTGCGCGGTAGCGATCCGCGAAGCTGCGGAAGCCGTTGCCGCCCGGCGCCGCAAACCAGCCGCCGTTCATCGACGCATTGGCGAACAACGCCGGCTCGTCCCACAGTCCGGTGCCGACGAGTTGCACGCGGCGCAGATTGGCGCCTGCGGAAATCAGACCCTGCACGATCTGCGGTACCGTTTCGGAATTGTCAGGAATGAAGATCGCATCGACGCGGCGGGCCGCTTGCGCGACACGGCGGATCGCTTCCTGGCGGCCGGCGGCATCGACTGGATAGCGTTCGAGCGCGACGACGCGCGCACCGCGCCGCGCGACGGCCTGCTGGAACGCAGCTTCGACCACCGTGCCATAAGCATTGTCGGGGATGAGCGCGGCGTACGACTTCTTGCCGCGCGCGATCGAGTAATCGATGATGCGGTGAACGTCGGATTCCGGCAGGAAGCTCAGAAGATAAACGCCGCGCGCCGCGACATTGGTGTCGGTCGAAAACGCGATGATCGGCACGCCGCGCTGCCGGGCGATGGGACCGACCGCGCTGACCGACTGCGCAAAGATCGGCCCGATGATGATCCGCGCACCTTCTGCCAGCGCCTGTTGCACGGCGGTCTGCGCACCCTGCGGCGTACCGCCATCGTCCTTCACCAGAAGCTGAATGTCCGGATTCTTGAATTCGGTGATGGCGAGTTCGGCGGCATTGCGCAGCGACACCGCGGCGACACCGGCGTTGCCCGGCGCCGACAGCGGCAGCACCAGACCGACGCGCACCTGCCCGGCGCCGATGGCCGTTCCGGGCTGCGGCTCGCCCTGTGCCGGTGCACCAGGACTCGACAAGCCAAGCCGATCGAAGGCGCCACCGGTGCAAGCGGCAAGCAGCGCGGTTGCGGCCACCGCAGCGGCGGCGCGCAATGCGCCGCGTCGATGAGATCGCAGTCCTGTCCCGCTTTGCGGCAGCCTCGCCATGTCCCCTCGCGACGTCCCCAGCCAATCGTCGGCGCCGGTCCCCCGGCGCAAGCACGGCAAAATACTGGTGTTCGAATGTTAAGTAAATGAAAATGAACAGGAATTTGGCAACCCGATGACGCGGCAGAACGCCCTGCTAGATTGCCGGAATGACAGCCGAAACCCCCGCAACATCGCGCCGAGGCGGCGAGCGCCGCTACTCGGTCGCCGGCGAATCGGTCGCGGCGGCGCCGATCGCCGCCGGGCTCCATGTCGTGGCGACACCGATCGGCAACCTGCGCGACATCACGCTGCGCGCGCTCGAGACGCTCGCCGCCGCCGATGTGATCGCCTGCGAGGATACCCGCGTGACCCGCAAACTGATCGATCACTACGGCATCGCAACGCCATTGACGCCGTATCATGAGCACAACGCCGCCGAGGCGCGGCCGAAATTGCTGGCGCGGCTCGCCGCCGGCGAATCCGTTGCACTCGTCTCCGACGCCGGGACACCGCTGATTTCCGATCCCGGCTTCAAACTGTTGCGCGAGGCGAGCGTTGCCGGCCATGCGGTTACCACGCTGCCCGGCGCGTCCTCGGTGCTCGCGGCTTTAAGTGTCGCAGCGCTGCCGACCGACCGGTTCTTCTTCGAAGGTTTTCTGCCGCCGAAACAGGCGGCGCGGCGGGCCCGAATCGTCGAGCTTTCCCGCATCCCGGCAACGCTGGTGCTGTTCGAGACCGGACCGCGCATGGCGGCCTCGCTCGCCGATCTCGCATCGGGACTGGGAGCTCGCCAGGCCGCGATCTGCCGCGAACTGACCAAGCTGCACGAAGAGGTACGCCGCGACGAACTGCCTGCGCTGGCGCAAGCCTATGCGGACGGTGCCGAAGCGCGCGGCGAGTTCGTGATCGTCATCGAGCCACCGTCCGAAGACGCGGCCGAGCCCGACGACGTCGACACCTTGCTGCGCGCAGCACTGGCGCGAACGTCAGTGAAAGACGCCGTCGGCGAAGTAACCATGGCAACGGGCAGACCACGCCGGGACGTCTACCAGCGTGCGCTCGAGCTGGCGAAGGAACGCGACGATGCCACCCCGTAGCCGACCGCTCGGCGCCGCGCGCGCGGCGCGGCCGGAGAAGATCGCTGCATTCCGGACCGGCATTTCGGCGGAAAGCCGGGCGGCGGCCTATCTCGTCGCCAAAGGCTTTCGGATTCTGTCGCGGCGCTGGAAGAGCCCGCTCGGCGAAATCGACATCGTGGCGCGACGGCGCGGCCTGCTGATCTTTGTCGAAGTAAAGGCGCGCGCAACGCTCGATGAGGCGGCGGAAGCCGTCACGCAACGCCAGCAGCGCCGCATCGCGCAGGCCGCCGAGGCCTGGCTCGCGACCTATCCGAACACCACGTTCACCGACGTCCGCTTCGATGCGATCCTGATTGCGCCGGCGAAATTGCCGCGTCACATCCCGGCGGCCTTCGAAAGCTGAAACGGCGCCGGAGATTTCCGGCGCCGTTTCGCGTTGTCGGGATCGGTTTGCCTAGGCCGCTTTGGCCGCCGGCGCGGCCGCCGCCGCCATCTTGCTCTCGTCGATCCGGAACTGACCGACGCGATCGTTCATCGCGTGAGCCTGGCTTTCCAGCGTCTTTGCGGTCGCCGCGTTTTCTTCGACCAGCGCCGAGTTCTGCTGGGTAACCTCGTCCATCTGGGTCAACGCCTTGTTGACCTGATCGATGCCGCCGGCCTGCTCGGCCGAAGCGTTCGCGATGTCGGCGACGATGGTCGCGACATTGCGGATGGCCCCGACGATCTCCTGGAGCGACTGCCCGGCCTGATTGACCAGGTTGACGCCCTCCTGCACCTGACCGGCGCTGGAGGTGATGAGATCCTTGATGTCCTTCGCGGCCTGCGACGAGCGCTGCGCCAGCGAGCGGACTTCCGAGGCCACCACCGCAAAGCCGCGGCCGGCATCGCCGGCGCGCGCGGCTTCGACCGCGGCGTTGAGCGCCAGCAGATTGGTCTGCCGGGCGATCTCGTCGATGACGCCGATGATGTCGCCGATCTTGCGCGAGGAGTCCTCGATGCGGGACATCGCCTGCACCGCATTGGACGTGACCTGCCCGCCCTTCTCGGCGGCCTGCCTTGCGCCAGCGGTGAGCTGGTTTGCCTCCTGGGCGTTCTCGGCGTTCTTTTTCACCGTCGCGGAGATTTCCTCCATCGAGGCCGAGGTCTGTTCGAGGCCGGCAGCCTGCTCTTCGGTGCGCTGAGACAGATCGGTCGTGCTGGTCGAGATTTCGGCCGCCGCGCTCGATACTTCGCGCGATACCGATTTCAGCTCGTTGATGGTCTGGCCGAGCTGCTCAGCGGTCAGATTGGCGCTGTCCTTCAGGGAACCGAACGTTCCCTGATATTCGGCTTCAATGCGCTTGGTCAGGTCGCCTTCGGCAAGCGCGCCGAGCATTGTCACCAGATCGCCCATGACCTGGCCCATGGTCTCGCACATCGTATTCATCGACTCGGCGAGATTGCGGATCACGCCCTGCTTGCCTTCGAGCGGCACGCGCTGCTCGAAGTCACCGGTCATTGCGGCCTTGACGATTCCGCCAACGGCGGCGTCGAGATCGGCCATGACCTTGGCTTCGGCGGCGGCACGTTCCTCGGCGGCGCGTTTCTCCTGCGCGGCCTTCTCCTCGGCCGCGGCGCGCTCGCGCTCGGCCTCGACCCGCGCGCGTTCGGCTTTCTCGGCGGCTTCACGCTTCTCGCGTTCGCGCGCTTCGGCGTCCATACGCGTCTTCTCGATGGCCGCGTCGCGGAATATCAGAACCGCCTTGCCCATGGTGCCGACTTCGTCACCGCGATTGGCGTCGGGTACCGCGATGTCAGTATTGCCGCCGGCGAGAGCGCCCATGTCACCGACGATGCGGGCGAGCGGCCGGGTGATCGACAGCGCGACCAGCACGCTCATACCGGTCGCGACGGTCAGCATGATCGCGAAGATCGAAAGAACCGTCCAAAGGCCCTGGTTGGCGGTATCCGCGGTTTGACGCGCGACGGCGACGAGATCCTCGGACAGCTTCAGTTCAACCGTCCGCAGCGCTTCGATATATCGGGTCGACACATCGAACCATTGCGGTCCGGTGACGCCGCCGGTGTTGCCTTTAAACGGGGCTTCGGCCGCGGCCTGACGCATGCGCGCCAGTTCGCCAAGCACGTCCTTGTTGAGCGCATTGTGGGCAAATTCGATCTGCGCTGGCGTCGCGATGCTTTCGAACGTCTCGTTTTCTGCATCCTGCATCGCGCCAAGGCGCAGGAAGGTTGCGTGAACCGCAGGCGCGAACTCGCCCTTGCCGAAGCCGGCCGCACCGGTCGCGCGCTCGCGTCCGGCAAATTCCTTGCGCATCATCAAAGCGGTCAGCGCCCGCGAGTTCCGCAGAATGTTCCCGGTTTCGGTCATCTCGCTGATGCCGTCGATCATTTCGGCAAGCGGCGTAATCGTGCCGGTGAAGAACTGGACGGCATCGCCCGCTGCGATCGACTGGCCGTCGACGCTGGTGCGAATTTTCGCGAGATCGGCGAGCTTCGCTTTTGCTGCTTCGTAGTTCCGCGCGAATTTCTTGGAGAAAAGTGCCGGATCGAGCCCGCCCATATCCTTCTGCCAGGCCTGGAGGGCCTTGTCTGTCAACGGACGCTGCGTCTTGGCAAAATCGGTAAAGGCGGCGCCCTTGGAGCTGAGAAAGCCCGCCGTCGCTCCGCGCTCTTTCTGAAGCTCGTGAACGAGGCCGGTGATCTGCGGCGCAACACCGGCGAACTGCGCAACGCGATCGGCGCTCGAATGAATCTCTCTTCTTTCGTAGACGTCTTTAAGCGCGAAAGCGACGAAAGCAAGAATGGGCACTGCGCACGCAATTGCAATACGAATTGGGACTTTGACGTTTTTCATGCTTCGTCTCCTTGGACGAATTCATGGCGCGAGACCGTCGGCCATTGATTGCTAGAGTTGCTTCATCACTTCCAGTTTTGCTTAGTACGATTTCAGGTTCAGACTCTCGCGAGTCGAGCGCTATTTTGCGGCTAGGCGGCCTGCGGTGCGCTGCCGGAACTCGAATGGGTGAGCTGCGACAGATCGATCAGCGTGATCATGCCGTCTTCATCGGTCAGCAACCCGCCGAACAGATTGATGTCCGAATCGCGGGACACCTGCGGCACCGGCTGAATCTTGCTCGCTTCGTAAGGAACGATGTCGAGCACCTGATCCGCCAGAAGGCCGACAAGCTGATCGGCGATGCTGACGATGATGACAATGTGGGTCGCGGTAGCCTCAGTCATGCCCTGACCGAATCGGCAGCGCAGATCCACGATCGGAACCATGACACCGCGAAGGTTGAGCACGCCGCGCACGAATTCGGGCTGTCCGGCGAGCGGGGAAATTCCCGACCACCCTTTGATTTCGCGGACCGACATGATGTCGACGCCGTAGCGGTCGTCGCCGATCGCGAAGGTGACGAATTCCAGTATTCCGGCCTGATTGCTGCGTGCGCCGGCAACCGAGCGATTGGCGGCATCGAGTACCGCGGCCTGATCCTGAATTTGCATTGCCTGATCCCGGGCTCTGAGGTCGAAAAAGTGGCGGCAACTGGCGCTTATGAACGCCAAGCAACTGTGATGTAACGGGAGGATGTCAGTGTTCCTCCTTATTTGTGGTAAACAAATTGGATCGGCGATGAGTTTTATTTATCGGCAATCATCATATGCGTGAAGTCGCCCCAACCACCCGGGACTCCGGCCCGCCGCCAAGTCCTGCTAGAAGGCCCGAAGTCCTGTCGGAATTTCCATGACACTTTCCGTTGCCGTCCAGATGGACCCGATCGAGCGGATCAATATCCGCGGCGATTCGACCTTTGCCTTGCTGCTCGAAGCACAGAAGCGCGGGCACGCGCTGTCCTATTACACGCCGGACCGGCTGTCGTTGTGGCAGGGCGAACTCTTCACCACCGCTCAGCCATTGGCCGTGCGCGACGAAATCGGAAATCACTTTACGCTGGGCGAAGCGAAGCGTCGGCCAGTGGCCGAGTTCGACGTCGTGCTGCTGCGGCAAGATCCGCCATTCGACCTCTCCTACATCACCACCACGCACATGCTCGAGCGCATCCACCCCAGGACGCTGGTGGTCAACGACCCGGCGCATGTGCGCAATGCGCCCGAGAAGGTCTTCGTCACGGAATTCCCGGACCTGATGCCGCCGACGCTGGTGACGCGCGACCTCGCCGAGATCAAGGCGTTCCGCAAGCAGCACGGCGACATCGTCATGAAGCCGCTCTACGGCAAGGGCGGCGAAGGCGTGTTCCGGCTCGCGCCGGAGGATTTGAATTTCGGTTCGCTCTACGACCTGTTTGCGGTGACGTTCCGCGAAGCCTGGGTGGTGCAGAAGTTCCTGCCGAACATCAAACACGGCGACAAGCGAATCATCCTGGTCGACGGCGAATATGCCGGCGCGGTCAACCGCGTGCCGGCGCCGGACGATTTGCGCTCCAACATGGTGCGCGGCGGCACGCCGAAGGACACGCAGTTGTCGGCGCGCGAGAAGGAAATCTGCGAACGCATCGGCCCGGCGCTGCGCGAGCGCGGCCTGCTGTTCGTCGGCATCGACGTAATCGACGGCTGGCTCACCGAGATCAACGTCACCTCGCCGACCGGCATTCGCGCCATCAAGAATCTCGGCGGCCCCGACATCGCGGCGCTGATCTGGGACAAGATCGAGACAAAGCGAAAAGGCTGAGCCTGCTCAAGCCGCGGCGGGCTCCTGATCTAACGCCTGTTCAAAGCCGGCGATCGAGAACACCACGCGCTGCCGTCCGGGCTGAAAGCCCTGCAATTCCCGGATCATGTCGTCCACGTCCAGAAGCGCCGCCTCGGCCTCGCGCCGGGCGGTCCGGGCAAGTTCCAGTTCGCTGTCCATCGCTTTGCTGTCGATCATCGGGTTCACCCGTGGTTGGCCCTCGCCGGACCATTTCTAGCCGAGTCGTTTTGTTCTGCAAATGTTCTTGTCGGCCATTGGCCGATCGGCTAGGCTTCAGGTCCGCCTGAAGGCGGTTTCAGGGGCCGGCCGATGGTTCAGCGGGTGAGCACGGTGGCGTTCGAGGGCATCGAAGCCCGCGCCGTGGACGTGCAGGTTCAGGTCGCGCCCGGCCTGCCGGCCTTCACCATCGTCGGCCTGCCTGACAAGGCGGTTTCCGAAGCCAGGGAGCGGGTGCGCGCGGCGCTGATCGCGTCCGGCCTCGCACTGCCGGCCCGGCGAATCACCATCAACCTCGCGCCGGCCGACCTTCCGAAAGAAGGCAGCCACTACGACCTCCCCATCGCGCTCGGCCTGATGGCGGCAATCGGCGCGATTCCAGCCGACGCGCTCAGCGGTTTCACCGTGCTCGGCGAGCTCGGTCTCGACGGCTCGATTGCACCGGTGGCCGGCGTCTTGCCTGCCGCGATCGGCGCCAATTCAAGACGAGAAGGCCTGATCTGTCCGATGGCGTGCGGCCCCGAAGCCGCCTGGGCCTCGCCCGAAATCGAGATCGTCGCGGCGCGCTCGCTGATCCAGCTCGCCAATCATTTCAAGGGCACGCAGGTGCTGACGCGGCCACAGCCCAAGATCCGCGAGGTCGAAGGCGCGCGGCTCGATCTTGCCGACATCAAGGGCCAGGAGAGCGCCAAACGCGCGCTCGAAGTGGCGGCGGCCGGCGGCCATAACCTGCTGATGATCGGACCGCCCGGCGCCGGCAAATCGATGCTGGCGGCGCGGCTACCGACCATCCTGCCGCCGCTGTCGCCCGCCGAACTGCTCGAAGTGTCGATGATCGCCTCGGTCGCCGGCGAGATCGAGGGCGGCGCGCTGACCAACCGGCGGCCATTCCGCGCTCCCCATCATTCGGCCTCGATGCCGGCGCTGGTCGGCGGCGGCTTAAGGGCGCGGCCGGGCGAAGTTTCGCTTGCACACAATGGCGTGTTGTTTCTCGACGAGATGCCGGAGTTCACCGCGCAGGTGCTCGACTCGTTGCGTCAGCCTTTGGAGAGCGGCGAGGTCGCGATCGCCCGCGCCAATCATCGCATCACGTATCCGGCGCGCTTCATGCTGGTCGCCGCGATGAATCCGTGCCGCTGCGGCCGCGCCAGCGATCCCGGTTTTTCCTGCAAGCGCGGACCGAACGTGCGCTGCGCCGCGGAGTATCAGGCAAAACTTTCGGGGCCCCTGCTCGACCGCATCGACCTGCACATCGAGGTGCCGGCGGTGACCGCATCCGACCTGATCCTGCCACCGCCGGCCGAAGGCTCGCGCGAGGTGGCCGCCCGCGTCGCCCGCGCTCGCGACATGCAGGCCGAACGCTATGCGGCGCTCGGCCTCGATACCGTGCGCACCAACGCCCAGGCCAACGGTCCGGTGCTGGAAGAGGTCGCGCGAGCCGACGCGGCCGGAACGGCCCTCCTGCGCGATGCCGCCGATGCTATGCAGCTCTCGGCGCGCGGCTATCACCGGGTTTTGCGGGTCGCCCGCACGCTCGCCGACCTCGACGGCACCGACAAGGTGGGCCGCGTGCATCTGGCCGAAGCCCTCTCCTATCGCGCGCTCGCCGACGAAGTCCGCCGCGCCGCCTGATCGACGGCTTAACCGTCCATTCACCATAACGATCCGCGGCGGCCGGCGCGCCGTTATGGTGAAGAAATTCTCAATCACTGCGGCGTTGAATGCGCATTCGCGAACGACTTGCGCTGCCCGATCTTGTCAGGAGTACGGGGCCGAATGCCATCCGACCGCGCCGCCAAGGCCAACAACAAGGCCAACAATACAACCGGACCCGTCCATCCACCGCTGAGGGCATCCGGACGTCTGATGCTTGGCGTGCTCTCCGCCATCGCCGCCGTCCTCGGCGCGCTCGCCGTGACTCGCCTGCAATATGCCGTCACCGATCCTTACGCCTACACGTTCGGCGCTGCGGCGCTGCTTGCAACTGCATGCGCCTATATCGCGCTGCTCGGCTTTCACCGCCGTGCGTTCGCCGCGCGCGTCGAGACGCTCGAGACGCAAGTCGAGGCGCTGGCCGACGCCAACTGGGAATTGCGCGAGGCGGAAGAGCGCGCCCGCAGCCTGATCGAAGCCCAGGGCGACCTTATCGTCCGCCGCGACACGCAGGGCTGCATCACTTATGTCAACGACGCCTATTGCCGTCTTGCCGGCAGGCAGCGCGAACAGCTGGTCGGCTCAGCGCACAAGCTGCCGGTCGCCATTCAGGCCAATGTCAACGTGCTCGCCGACGGTAGCCGCACCCATGACCAGAAAATCGGAACCGGCGACGATGCCCGCTGGATTGCCTGGCATGACGTGACCGTGCGCACCGAGGCCGGCACTGAAATCCAGAGTGTCGGCCGCGACATGACCGCCCGCATCGCCGCCGAGCGCGAACATGCCGCGACCCGCGATCAGGCTCAGGCTGCCAACCGCGCCAAGTCGCATTTTCTCGCCATGGTGTCGCACGAAATTCGCACGCCGCTGAACGGTATTCTCGGCATGACCGATCTCCTGCTCGACACGAAGCTGACCCCGGAGCAGACAAACTATGTGAAGGCCGCGCACACCTCGGGCGAGACGCTGCTCGCGCTGATCGAAGACGTGCTCGATTTCTCCAAGATCGAAGCCGGCAAGATCACGATCGAATCGCGGCCGTTCTCGCTCGCGCATCTGATCGAGGACGCCGTCGAATTGCTGGCGCCGCGGGCGCAGGCCAAGGGCATCGAGATTGCCTCCTTTGTGGACGAGCGGCTGCCCGACGAGGTGACGGGCGACGCCGCGCGGCTGCGCCAGGTGCTGCTCAACCTCGCCGGCAATGCCGTGAAGTTCACCGAGAAGGGCGGCGTCGCCATTATCGCCGAACCCGGCGACACAACCGGACACATTCGGCTGTCGGTGCGCGACACCGGCATCGGCCTCAAGTCGGAGGACAAGGAACGTGTGTTCCTCGACTTTGAACAGGCCGACAATTCCTCGACACGAAAATTCGGCGGCACCGGCCTCGGTCTCGCCGTCTCGAAGCGGCTGGTCGAGCGCATGGACGGCGCGATCGAGGTCGACAGCGAATTCGGCAAGGGCTCGACATTCTCGGTGACGCTGCCGCTGCCGGCAACCGCCGGTGCCGACGTCGCGGGCTTCGAGATTCCGGACCTCGCCGGCGCCTCGGTGATGATCGTCGCCTCCGCCCAGGTCGAGGCCGCGCTGATCGCGCAGCGGCTGGCCCGCTGGGGCGCCCACGTCGCGCTCGCGGCCGACGCCGCGATGGCGGCGGCGCTGCTGCCGGAGCGTCAATGGCATACCGTGCTGGTCGATCATGCCGAGGCCGCGGCGCTCGTCGAGTTCGGCGCATTGAAGACGCTCGGCGACACGCGACGCATCGTTCTGATCACACCCGCGCAACGCGGCGATCTCGGCACTCTGCGTCAAACCGGGTTCTCCGGCTATCTGGTGCGTCCGGTGCGTGCGGTCTCGCTCGCGGCACGGCTGCGGCCCGACGACATGTTCGAGCAGGCGCCCCTGGAGGACTCCGGAGAGTCCACCGAGACCTCGACGTCCGCGGGCCGTGGCGGCCTGTCGGTTCTCGTTGCCGAAGACAATGAGATCAACGCCATGCTGGTGCGCGCGCTTCTCACCCGTCTCGGTCACCGCCCGACCATGGCGAATGACGGCACCGCTGCCGTCGAAGCCTGGCTCGCCGCGCGCGCAGCGGGCGACCCATTCGATCTCGTGCTGATGGACGTGCAAATGCCCGGCACCGACGGGCTTGCCGCTACCAGGCAAATTCGTGCCGTCGAACTGGAAGGTGGCGGACACACACCGGTCGTTGCGCTCACCGCAAGCGCATACTCGGAAGACCGCGATCAATGCGCGGCGGCCGGCATGGACGACGTTCTTGTCAAACCGCTCGATCGCGATCGGCTGAACGACGTGCTGACGGAAATCGCGCGCAAGCCGCGCGCGCAGGCCGCCGCCTGACTGACCCAAAACGGCGCGCGATCCATGATATGCGACCCTTGGCACGTGACCCTTGGCACACGACCCATGGCCGCACGTTTGTCACAATTTAGTATTGGAACCATGGTCTACCGGCGCCGCGGATCCTGAGTGGTGATTCGCCTGCCGTGCGACTCGATCGAGCGGTGGTTCCCGCGAGAGGACGACACTTCCATGTACGATCGCGCTCCAGCCGGCTCGCCACGACGTATGACGGGCCGCCGACGTTTCGCGCCCGCTGGCGTCGGCATTCCCGGGTGGCTGCCAGCCCTGCAAGCCTATAGCGGCGTTCAGCCGCTCGCGGCGCGCGCGCTGCGCCCGACCCAGACGCTCGGCCGGATCGGCTCGCTGGAGGTGCGGCTGGCGCAAACCGCCGCGGAAATTCGCAAGGCGCAAAAGCTGCGCTACCAGGTGTTCTACCAGGAGGGCCCGGCGCTGCCCGATCCCGGCCGCATGTTTGCGCGGCGCGACATCGATTCGTTCGACGCGATCTGCGACCACCTGCTGGTCATCGATCACGCCGAGCGCGAAAACAATCTGCGTGGCGGCCCCGCGGTTGTCGGCACGTACCGGTTGCTGCGCCAGCGGCTCGCGGAGGACTACGGCGGTTTCTACACCGCCGCGGAGTTTGATATTTCCGGCCTGCTGTCGCGCCATCGCGGCCATTCTTTTCTCGAGCTCGGCCGTTCCTGTGTGCTGCCGCAATACCGCAACAAGCGCACCGTCGAGCTGTTGTGGCACGGCATCTGGACCTATGTACTGCAGAACCGTGTCGACGCGATGTTTGGCTGCGCCAGCCTTGAAGGCACCGATCCGAGCCGGCTCGCGGTGCCGTTGTCGTTCCTCCATCACCACGCGCGCGCGCCGGAAGATTGGCGAGCCCGTGCGGTGCCGGAGCGTTATGTGGAAATGAACCGTATCGCCAAGGAAGCGATCGATCCGAAGGCCGCGTTGCGCATGCTGCCGCCCCTGATCAAGGGTTATCTGCGGCTCGGAGCTTATGTCGGCGACGGCGCCGTGGTCGATTTCCAGTTCGGCACCACCGACGTGCTGGTGATTCTGCCGGTCGCGGCGATCAACGAGCGCTATATCGATCACTTCGGCGCCGGCGCCGAACGCCACGCCGCCTGAGTCCGGAGCGCCTCAGAGCCGCCGCAGCGCCACCTGCTCGACCAGGTGGCTGATACCCTTTTTCAGGATAAGATCGGCGCGCTGACGGGTCGGCAGAATGTTCTCGTGCAGATTTTGGAGATTGATTCGCTGCCAGATCGAGGTCGCCGTCCTGGTCGCCTCCTCGTCCGACAAATTCGAGTAGCGATGAAAGTATGATTTCGGATCGCGGAACGCGGTGGTCCGCAAGGTCAGGAAGCGGTCGACATACCAGGACTTCAGTACGTCCTCGTCGGCGTCGAGATAAACCGAGAAATCGAAAAAGTCGGACACAAACGGGATCGCCTTGCCGTCTTTCGGCAACCGTCCGGTCTGCAGCACATTGAGCCCTTCGACGATCAGAATGTCGGGCCGGTCGACCTCGACCCACTGGTTCGGCGTCACATCGTAGATGAGATGCGAGTAGACCGGCGCGCGAACCGGGTGCAGCCCCGCCTTCACGTCGGAGAGAAACCGCAGCAGCGCCGGCAGGTCGTAGCTCTCCGGAAAACCTTTTTTCTCCATCAAGCCTTCGCGCTCGAGCACCGCGTTCGGATAGAGGAACCCGTCAGTCGTGACGAGATCGACCTTTGGCACATTGGGCCAGCGGGCAAGCAACGCCTGCAGCACGCGCGCGGTGGTCGACTTGCCGACCGCGACCGAGCCGGCGACGCCGATGATGTAAGGCATCTTGACGTCTTCGGTGCGCAGGAAGTTCTGCTGAGCACGAAACAGTCGCTGCGTCGCGACGACATAAAGCGACAGCAGGCGCGACAGCGGCAGATAGATGTCCGCGACTTCCTTGATGTCGAGCCGGTCGTGCAGCGAGCGAAGTCTGGTGACTTCGTCCTGCGTCAGTGTCAGCGGCGCGTCCTCGCGCAATTCAGCCCACTGCGCCCGCGTGAAGGTGCGGTAGGGCGAAACGGTGTCGTCGATGCGTTGTTCCATCGCCAAATCCGTCCGTTCAGGCTCGCGCGCGCGAACGTGGTCGCTTCCTCGACGGTTTGCGACTCTTTTGCGTGCGTGAGGCCTTCTCGGCAAGCCCGGTCTGCGCCATTCGCTTTGCAAGTGCGATTTCGACGTCCCTGAGAGGCACCTTGCGCGCCCGAAGCACGACAAGCAGGTGGTAGAGCAGATCGGCTGCTTCGGACGTCACGCGCTTGCGGCTCTCGCCAACCGCGGCAAGCCCGGTCTCGATCGCCTCTTCGCCGAGCTTCTTGGCGCAATGAGCGACGCCGCGATCGAGCAGCGACCGCGTATACGAGACCGCCGCGTTGGCCTTCGCCCGCGCGGCAACGCGCTTTTCAAGGTCGTGCAAGGTGAACTTTTTCATGACGGATTTCTAACACTTATGCCGCTGGGCCGGGAGTCAGCGATTAGGGATCAAGCCGCATCGGCAGGCCGGCCTTTGCCATGTAAGACTTGGCCTCGCGCACGCTGAACTCGCCGAAGTGAAAGATCGAGGCGGCGAGAACCGCCGTGGCGTGGCCATCGCGGATGCCTTCGACCAGGTGGTCGAGATTGCCGACGCCGCCCGAGGCGATCACCGGCACCGGAACCGCGTCCGCCACCGCGCGGGTCAGCGCGATGTCGAAGCCGGTCTTGGTGCCGTCGCGATCCATCGAGGTCAGCAGGATTTCACCGGCACCGAGCGAGACGACTTCCCGGGCATATTCGATCGCATCGAGGCCCGTGGGCTTGCGGCCGCCATGGGTAA
Organism: Pseudolabrys sp.; assembly: GCA_050184975.1. Lineage (GTDB taxonomy): Bacteria > Pseudomonadota > Alphaproteobacteria > Rhizobiales > Xanthobacteraceae > Pseudolabrys. Next base: position 22,334 of record JBFWZV010000028.1, read on the forward strand.
AGATCTCCCAGCGCGCCGGAGCGCCTTGCGGCGACACCTGCTTGGCGTCGATCGCCACCACGATGCACTGGTCGCCGAATTTCTCGGCGGCCTCTTTCACGAAAACGCGCCGCGCCACCGCTGCGGTGTTGATCGAAACCTTGTCGGCGCCGCAGGTCAGCAGCTTGCGGATGTCGTCGACCGTGCGCACGCCGCCGCCGACGGTGAGCGGCATGAAGCAGGCCTCCGCGGTGCGCGTGACCACGTCGAAAATGGTATCGCGGTTCTCATGACTGGCGGTGATGTCGAGAAAGCACAGCTCGTCCGCGCCGGCGGCGTCATAGGCAATCGCCGCCTCGACCGGATCACCGGCGTCGCGCAAATCGACGAAATTGACGCCCTTGACGACGCGGCCGTCCTTGACATCGAGACAGGGAATGACGCGGACCTTGAACATCGCGCGTCAGCCGGATTTCCGCGCGGCGCGGATCAGCGCCAGCGCCTGCGCCGCGTCGAGCCGGCCGTCATAGAGCGCGCGGCCTGCAATCGCGCCTTCGAGCTTCTTCGCGCGCGGCTCCAGCATCGCCTTGATATCGTCGATGGACGCAAGCCCGCCGGAGGCGATGACAGGGATCGAGATCGCGTCGGCCAGTGCAACAGTGGCATCGAGGTTGAGACCCTTGAGCATGCCGTCGCGCGCGACATCGGTGTAGACGATCGCCGCCACGCCGGCGTCCTCGAAACGCCTGGCGATGTCGAGCACCGTCAACTCCGAGGTTTCCGCCCAGCCTTCGACCGCGACCTTGCCGTCGCGCGCGTCGAGGCCGACCGCGACGCGCTTCGGAAATTTCTTCGCAGCCTCTTTCACAAGCGATGGATTGCGCACCGCCGCGGTGCCGATGATGACGCGGTTGACGCCCTTGTCGAGCCAGCCTTCGACTGTCGCCATATCGCGAATGCCGCCGCCGAGCTGCACGCACATGCTGACCGTCTTGAGGATACGGTCGACCGCCGCCGCGTTCATCGGCTTGCCGGCAAAAGCGCCGTCGAGATCGACGACATGCAGATGCTTGAAGCCCTGTGTTTCGAAGGCATGCGCCTGCTGCGCCGGGTCTTTATGAAACACCGTGGCGCGCGCCATGTCGCCCTGCTCGAGCCGCACGGCGAGGCCTTCCTTGAGATCGATGGCGGGAAACAGAATCACGGCGACCACTTCAAAAAATTGGCGATCAGGGCGAGACCGAGCTTCTGGCTCTTCTCGGGATGGAACTGGGTGCCGACCATGTTGTCGCGGCCGACGATGGCCGTGATCGCGCCGCCGTAGTCGGCCTGCGCGATAAGGTCATTCTTCTCGTCGGGACGCAGCTCATAGGAATGCACGAAATAGGCGTGCAGCCCCTCCGGCCCGGTGGCGATGCCGTCAAGCAACTTGTGCGGCTTCACGACATCGAGCGTGTTCCAGCCCATGTGCGGAATCTTCAGCGACGAGTCGTTTGGCTCGATGCGGTCGACCTCGCCCTTGATCCAGCCGAGGCCGGGCGTCACGACATATTCGCGGCCCCGCTCGGCCATCAGTTGCATCCCGACGCAGATGCCGAAGAACGGCCGGCCATTCTCTTGCACGCTTGTTTCGAGCGCATCGACCATGCCATCGACGGCATCGAGCCCGCTGCGGCAATCGGCGAAGGCGCCGACGCCCGGCAGCACGACGCGGTCCGCCTTCGCGACCTTGTCGGGATCGCTGGTGACGAGGATCGGCTGGTCGTGCCCGCTCTCGCGCGCCGCACGTTCGAACGCTTTTGCCGCCGAGTGCAGATTGCCGGAGCCGTAGTCGACGATGGCGACGGTCATCGTGGCGTCCCCGGCTGAGGAAACAGCCCGATCACGTCCGGCGGGATCCGCTGCGGCAGTGGCGTTGTCACGATTGGCAAGGTCTGCGGCGATGACGGCGGCGCGGCGGCAGGCGCCGGCTTACGATCAAACCATTGCGCAAAGAAACGTCGCTCGGCGAGTTCTTCGTCTTCCGCGACGACATAACCGACTTGCGACCACTTGCGCAGCGACCAGCGCCGCAACGTCGCGGCCTCGAGACCGATCAGCAGGCCGAACAACAGGCTCGCGATGCCGTCGGCCCATGGCGGAATGCCGGAAAGCGCAAAGGCCACCGCCATCGCAGCCGTGAGCAGGAGATAGCCGGCCAGCACGAGCCATGTCCGGTGGATCAGCATCCACACCGGCGGCAGCAGAAACGCCCAGAAATAGAACCCGTCGCGCACGAAGACGAAGTTCTCCGGTCCCGGAACGGGCCGGCCTTCGCGCGGCGGCGGCTGGTGAACGGTATAGGTTGGCATGAGCGGTCCTGATCCCGCCGGATTACGCTACATCTGCGCCAAGCGCGAGATGAAATGAAAGTCAGCCGCCGAGCGAGCCCTTGGTCGAGGGCACTTCGTCCCTGGCCCGCGGGTCGATGGCGACGGCGGCACGCAACGCCCGCGCCAGACCTTTGAAGCAGGATTCGGCGATATGATGGTCGTTGCTGCCGTAAAGACACTCGGCGTGCAGCGTGATGCCGGCGTTCATGGCGAAAGCCTGGAACCATTCCTGCACCAGCTCGGTGTCGAAGGTGCCGACCTTGTCGCGCACGAACTCGACTTTGAACACCAGAAACGGCCGGCCGGAAATATCGATGGCGACGCGGGTCAGCGCCTCGTCCATTGGCAGATGGACGTCGGCATAGCGGGTGATGCCCTTCATGTCGCCGAGCGCCTGCTTCACCGCCTGGCCGAGCGCGATGCCGGTGTCCTCGGCAGTGTGGTGGAAATCGATGTGCAGGTCGCCCTTGGCCTTGACGGTGATGTCGATGCGCGAGTGCCGGGCGAGCAAGTCGAGCATGTGATCGAGAAAGCCGATGCCGGTCGCGATCTGCGAACGGCCCTGCCCGTCGAGATCGACTTCGACCTCGACATCGGTTTCCTTGGTCTTGCGCTTCACCGAGCCTTTGCGCATCTGCCGGCCTCCGCCGGTTTTTTTGGCCAATGCCTCAAATCGCGCGCCTTTTATCAGGGCTTTGGCGGGCGCGCTACCATCGTCTCCCCGGCCCGTTTGCATTAACCTTGCACGATACTTAGATCACGGGCCGCACAAGGAATATCCGCGTATGAGTTCACCAGACACGCAGGCCGCTCCGGGCTGGCACGGCACCACCATCCTCACCGTCCGCAAGGGCGGGACCGTCGTGATCGGCGGCGACGGCCAGGTCTCCATTGGACAAACGGTTATCAAGGCCAATGCCAAGAAAGTCCGTCGCCTCGGAAAAGGCGACGTGATCGGCGGCTTTGCCGGCGCCACCGCCGACGCCTTCACGTTGTTCGAGCGGCTCGAAAGCAAGCTCGAGCAGTATCCCGGCCAGCTCACCCGCGCGGCGGTGGAGCTTGCCAAGGACTGGCGCACCGACCGCTACCTGCGCCGGCTCGAAGCCATGATGATCGTCGCCGACAAGGAGGTCTCGCTGGTGCTGACCGGCACCGGCGACGTGCTCGAGCCCGAGGCCGGCGTCATGGGCATCGGTTCCGGCGGCAACTATGCGCTCGCCGCGGCGCGCGCGTTGCTCGACAGCCAGCACGACGCCGAAGCCATCGTGCGCAAGTCGCTCGATATCGCCGCCGATATCTGCGTCTACACCAACCGCAACGTGACGATCGAGTCGCTGTAAACCCGACGAGTATCCATTGTCCGACTTTTCCTTCTCTCCCCGCGAGATCGTTTCCGAACTCGACCGCTATATCGTCGGCCAGGCCGACGCCAAGCGCGCGGTCGCCATCGCCCTGCGCAACCGATGGCGACGGCTGCAGCTCGACGACAAGCTGCGCGAGGAAGTGCTGCCGAAAAACATCCTGATGATCGGCCCGACCGGCGTCGGCAAGACAGAGATTTCACGCCGCCTCGCCAAACTCGCCGGCGCGCCGTTCCTGAAAGTCGAAGCGACCAAGTTCACGGAAGTCGGCTATGTCGGCCGCGACGTCGAGCAGATCGTTCGCGACCTCGTCGAAATCTCGATTGCGCTGACGCGTGAGAAAAAGCGCAAGGACGTATCGGCGCGTGCCGAGAAGGCCGCGGAAGAGCGCGTGCTCGATGCGTTGGTCGGCCCCGGCGCCGGCGCTGCGACCCGCGACAGTTTCCGACGCAAGCTGCGCGCCGGCGAGCTTGACGACAAGGAAATCGAGATCGAGGTGCAGGCCTCCGGCGGCATGCCGATGTTCGAAATCCCCGGCATGCCGGGCGCACAGATGGGCGCGATCAACATCGGCGACATCTTCGGCAAGATGGGCGGCCGCACCAGAACGCGCCGCATCACCGTGAAGGACTCACATCCCATCCTCGTCAACGAGGAGTCCGACAAGCTGCTCGACAACGACAATATCGTGCAGGAGTCGATCCATACCGTCGAGCAGAACGGCATCGTGTTTCTCGACGAGGTCGACAAGATCTGCGCGCGGGAAGGCCGCTATGGCGGCGATGTGTCGCGCGAGGGCGTGCAGCGCGACCTGCTGCCACTGATCGAAGGCACCACGGTCAACACCAAACATGGTCCGGTAAAAACCGACCACATTCTGTTCATCGCCTCCGGCGCGTTCCACATCGCCAAGCCGTCGGATTTGCTGCCCGAGCTGCAAGGCCGGCTGCCGATCCGCGTCGAATTGAACGCGCTGACGCGCGACGACTTTCGCCGCATCCTCACCGAACCCGAGGCCTCGCTCATCAAGCAGTATGTCGCGCTGATGCAGACCGAGGGTGTGACGTTGAATTTCACCGACGACGCCATCGACGCGCTCGCCGACATCGCGGTGTCGGTCAATTCTTCGATCGAGAATATCGGCGCGCGGCGCCTGCAGACCGTGATGGAGCGCGTACTCGACGACATCTCCTATCGCGCCTCCGACCTCGACGGGCAGACTGTGACGATCGACGCGGAATTCGTGCGCAAGAACATCGGCGACCTCGCCAAGAACGCCGATCTGTCGCGGTTTATCCTGTAAATTCAGGTGTTTTTCGTGCGCCGCAGCCGCACGTAAAGCGCGCCGTCGCCGCCATGGCCGACATGCGCGGTCTCGAAACCGATGACATGCGCGCGAAACTCCGGCAGCGCGAGCCATAGCGGTACCTGACGGCGCAGCACGCCGCTCTTGCCGGTGATGACCAGCACCAGCCGCTGCTCCCGCTGCGCGGCGCGATTGAGAAACCGCAGCAGTTCTGAATGGGCCTCGCTTTGCGTGTGACCGTGCAGATCGAGCCGGGCATCGATCGCCGCGCGGCCGGACGCGACGCGCTTCTTCATACGGCGGTCGAGTTTTTCGAGCGGCGGCGCGTTTCGCGGCGCCGGCGGCGACGCCGTGGCCGCAGCCGGCGCAATCTTCCGTGAAGGAGGAGCGGCGGACTCGCGGTCGTCATCGCTATCTTCGCTGGCGGCGGCCGATGGACGCTCGCGCAGCGGATCGATCGACTTCGTGAAATCGGACCAGAGCGTGCGATCGTCCCGTGTCAATCCGCGGCGGCGGCCCGCTTTGCGGTCCACCGGACGATCCCTGCCGCTCATGTCTTGGGACGCTGCGCCGGCGCGGCCTTGCTGTCTTTCTGAACAGGCGCGTCCTGAGCGGGCGCGTCGCCGTCGGCGGCTTCCTGCGCCGGCTTCGTCTTCGGCACCGGCACAGGATCGGGCTTGTCGATCGCGACGCCGTTCGGCACCAGCATCACGAAACGGCCGAACTGCTTGATCCGCCCCGCGATGCTCGCAACCTCGCTGCCGTAGCCGAAATAGATATCGGCGCGTGCCGCACCCTTGATGGCCGAGCCGGTGTCCTGCGCGATGGTCAGCCGCCGAAACGTGTCGGTCGGCGCCTCGCCATTAAGCGGAAGCTTCGCGTCGATCCAGACCGGCGTGCCGTAGACGTGGATCGAGGGATCGACCGCGATCGAGCGGCCGGCGGTGAGCGGCACGCCCTGCGCTCCGGCGGGTTCCTCATGCAGTTCCAGCGACCGCTCGGTGAAGAACACATAGGAGCGGTTCTTCATGCGCAGTTCGGCGCCCTTCTCCGGATTGGTTTCCATATAGTCGCGAATCTTGTCCATCGTCATCTCCTCGGCGGAGATGATGCCGTCCTGGATCAGAATGCGGCCGACCGGCGTGTAAGGCTTGCCGTTGCTTGCGACGTAATTGAGCCGTAGCGTTCTGCCGGTGTCGAGCTTCACGCGCGTCGAACCCTGGATCTGCGCAAAGAAGGCGTCGATCGGGCTTTTCACCCAGCAGATTTCGAGGCCCTGGCCGGCAAGCGCGCCCTCGACAATCTCCTTGCGGTCGAACTGCCCGAACACCGTGCTTTTCTTGCCGGCGACCTTCGCCGGCACGCCGTAGAGCGGGTACTTGTATTCATGGCTCGGAAAGCGCGAGCCGTGAATCTGCGGCTCGTAATACCCGGTGTAGAAGCCGTCGGACCCCGTGTAGAAGCCGTAGGTCCGCGTCGGCGGCACGATGCGCACCGGGCGAAAGTGATCCTCGAAGAACTTGCGCGCGCTGTCCCGCGTCGGCTCCTGCATTGCGAGCGCGCCCTTGCAGGCCACGAACAGCTTGCCGAGCATCGGCTTCTTGCGATGCATCGCCTTCGTCGAGTGGCGGATGGCTTTACAGCTATTGAGGAAGGACGCGAACGCCGCGGCGTGATCGTCGTCCGCCCAGCCTTCGAGCGCGGCGAACGTCAGCGGCTCGGCTTGCGCGCCCGAGATGCGCAGACCGTCGCGCGCATGAGCCGCAACAGCAGTTGCCGCCAGCACGCCGGTGGCGGCGACGCCGCCAAGCGCAATCTTGCGAAGTCGACGGCGGGCCATCCGCTCACTGTCCGGGCTCGGTCGCAACCAGCCTCCAGTTCGGATCGCGCGAGGAAATGTCGCGCGCGAACGTCCAGCTGTCGGTCACGTCGGTCACCTTGTCGGTGCTGCCGTCGATGACTTCACCGTCCTTGTTGCGGGTCGCCGTCACGAGTTGCGAATTGAATTTCACGGTGACCTGAGCGGCGCGGCCGCGCAATTCAGCGCCGACGATATCGGCACTGTCGATCGAGACAAATCGGCTCTCGACCTTGTCGCCGCGCTGCTCGCGTTCGGCGATGGCGCCTTCAAATCCTTCGTAGACTTCTTTCGACAACAGTCCCTTGAGAGCGCGGCGATCGCCGTCGGCAAAGGCGGTCACGATCATCTCATAAGCCGCACGCGCGCCGACGATGAAATGCTTGGGGTCGAAATCCGGATCGGCGCCGACAATGGCTTCGAGCCCGGCAAACTGCGGTGTGCCCGGCGCCGCGATGCCTTTCCAGCGTTCGGCAGGCTCGGCGGATTGTTCCGTCTCGCCTGGCTCGGCGGATTTTTTCGCCTGTTCCGTCGTGCGATTGGGAAGGGCAACGACCTTCTCAGAGGTCGGCCGCACCGCATCGCGGGCCGAATAGGGATCGTAAGGCGGGCGTTCACGGCCGGTCCGTTGCCCGAGCACGCTGCGCAATCGCAGGAAGATGAAGACCGCGAGCGCCAGGAAGATGATGGTGTAAATGTCGAACACGTCTCGCATGCTTTCGCAGCTGTCGGCTTGGTGTCACCTGTCGCCGTCCGGCGATTGGTTGGTCGGCACTCGCGGACGGACCCCGCCCTGCTTATCTAGGTTCCGGAAGCGGGCAATCCAGTAGCCCTGAGAGATTCCGAAGCGATGTTGCATTGCGTCGGCGAACCTTAGACGATTGCCGCCGTCGCGCCAACACGGACAGTCCGAATATGGATAAAGCATGACAATCCTGCGCGGGCTGATTTTGGCGGTTCTGGCGCTGCCGCTCCTCGAAATCGCGGCATTCGCGCTGGTTGCTGCGGCGATTGGGCTTGGCTTCGCCTTCGCGTTAATCGTTGGGTTCTCCGTTGCCGGAGCCCTCATTATTCGCCATGCCGGAACGGCCCATATTGCTCGCGTCCGGGTTGCCGTCGGGGAAAATCGGCTGTCGGCACTTCAGGCCGAGGGCACCGGGGCGCTGACGGTGATCGCCGGTATTCTGCTGCTCGTGCCGGGATTCATTACCGGCGTCATCGGCCTGCTGCTCCTGCTCGTCTCGCTATGGCGGATGTTGATCTCGTCGGCCGGGCGACCCCCGGCTGCGAACGATAATATCGTCGACCTTGCCCCCGAAGACTGGCGTCAGGTTCCCGACCCACGCGTCTCGGACCAGCGCCGGCATGACGATAACCATTGATCCGGCAATCCTTGTTCCGCTTCCGGCCCTATGTTAGCCAACCGGCCGTCAACCGGCCGCGGCCGAAGGAGCGACTATGACGAATGGAAACGGCGGCGCGGCGCAGATCCCGCCTCAAGCCCCGCCTGAGGGCCAGCCTGTTGCGCCTCAGCTCAATATCTTTGCGCAATACATCAAGGATCTGTCGTTCGAAAATCCGCATGCGCCGCGCTCGCTCAACCCGAGCGGCCGGCAGCCGGAAATCAATGTTCAGGTCAATGTCTCGGCCAACCCGCTGCAGGACGGGAATGTCGAGGTCGTTCTGAAAATCGACGGCAAGGCGTCGTCGTCCGGCATGGTGCTGTTCAACTTCGAGCTCACCTATGCCGGCGTGTTCCGCATTCAGAACGTGCCGCAGGACAGCCTGCACCCGGTGATGATGATCGAGTGTCCGCGGCTCTTGTTCCCGTTTGCGCGTGAAGTCATCGCGACAGCGGTCACAAACGGCGGTTTCCCGCCGCTGCTGCTCGACCCGATCGATTTCGTGAATCTGTATCGGCAGAACGTCGCGCAGAACCAGACCGCCGCGCCACCGAGCGCTCAAGCCTGAGGCCACCGCTGGCCGACTATTCGCCGGCCGCGTATTTCCGCCAGACCGCCTGGTCCCCGAGCGTCGCGACAAACTCGTCGTGCGCGGCGCGCTCTTCGTCGGTCAGGCGCGACAAGAGTGGCGTCGGCCGCTGCGAGACCGCCGCACCGCGAACTTTCGTTTGTATGGCGGATGCGTCGGACAAGATCAGTTGCGCCTGCCGGGCGCCGATCAGTTCAAGATAGACCTCGGCGAGAAGTTCGGCATCGAGCAGCGCACCGTGTTTGGTGCGGCGCGAATTGTCGATGCCATACCGCGCGCACAGATCGTCGAGCTTGTTCGGGCCGCCGGGATGCTTGCGGCGGGCCAGCATCAGCGTATCGACCAGCCGGTCGCGCGCGATCGGCGGCCGCTTGAGCCGCGCCAGCTCGGCATTAAGAAACCCGTGATCGAAGCTCGCATTGTGAATCACGAGCGGCGCATCGCCGATAAATTCGAGAAACGTATCGGCGACTTCGGCAAACAACGGCTTGTCACTGAGAAATTCGGCCGACAGGCCATGCACCGCGAAGGCGGCGGCCGGCATGTCGCGCTCGGGATTGAGATAGTGATGGAACCCCTGTCCGCTCGGAATCCGGTTGACCAGCTCGACACACCCGATCTCGACCAGCCGGTCGCCCTGAGCCGGGTCAAGACCTGTGGTTTCGGTATCGAGCACAATTTCGCGCATCGCCGTCCTTATCGTTTGCGCCTTTTCGGCATATTGCCAACCGCCTTGAGAATGTCACGCACCTGCGCACGCGCAGCCTCGAAGCCGCGTGAGCTGTCCACCACGAAATCGGCGCGGCGGCGCTTTTCGGCGTCCGGGATCTGCCGGTCAAGCAAGACCTGAAACTTGCCTTCGGTCATGCCGGGCCGCTCTAACACCCGTGTGCGCTGAACATCCGCCGGCGCCGACACGACAACGACCGCGTCGCAACGCGATTCGCCTCCCGTTTCGTAGAGCAGAGGAATATCGAGCACCGCGACCGCTGCTCCGCCTGCCTCGGCTTCAGCCAGAAACGCCTGCTCGGCGGCACGAACCAGCGGGTGAACGATTGCCTCGAGCCGCTTGAGCGCCGCGGGATCGGCCGCAATCTGCGCCGCAAGTCTGTCGCGGTCGACCTTGCCACCGGCGGTCGCGCCGGGAAATGCAGCCTCGATGGGCGCGACGGCTTCACTGGCATAGAGGCGATGCACGGCCGCATCGGCGTCGTGAACCGGGACGCCGGCCTCGGCGAAGAACTTCGCCGTCGTCGACTTCCCCATCCCGATCGAACCGGTCAGACCGAGCACGAACATCGCCGGCGATTCTCCGTTCAGGCTGCGACAAAACCGTTGCGCCTCAGCCAGTCGAGCAGAGGCAGCAAGGGCAGTCCGAGGATCGTGAAATAGTCGCCCTCGATGCGCTCGAACAGCTGAATGCCGATGTCTTCGATCTGATAGGCGCCGACACTTCCGAGTACGGCATCACCGGCCGTCTTGAGGTAATCGTCGATCGTCGCGTCGGTCAACGCGCGCATCGTGAGACGAGCGCTGTCACCATGCTCGAACAGGATCTTGCCTCCCTGCGCCAGGGCGAAGGCTGAATGCAACGCGTGCGTCTTCCCGGACAATTCGCGCAGTTGCTCGTGCGCGGCTTCCCGCCCGGCGGGTTTGGAAAATCGTTTTTCACCAAGCGCCAGCGTCTGATCGGCGCCGAGCACCATCCGGTCCGGCATGGCCGCCGACGCGGCCAGCGCCTTGGCGTGGGCGAGTAGCAACGCCGCCTCGGCCGGGCTCTTCGGTTCCGCAGCGGCTTCGACCGCTCGCTCGTCGATGTTTGCGGGATGAATATCGACCGCGATCCCGGCATGAACCAGAATCCTGCGCCGCGCCGGGCTCTTTGACGCCAGCACCAGGGCTTCCGGCGCGGTCCACAATCTCATCTGTGTCAGCCCGGTTTGCGCCGGCGCTCCGCCAGCAATTTCATCACCGCCGCTGCGGTTTCCTCGATCGAGCGGCGCGTCACATCGATGGTCGGCCAGCTGTTCTTGGCGCAGAGCCGGCGCGAATATGTGACTTCGTCGGCCACAGCATTACGGTCGATATACTGGTCGTCGTCGCGATGTGCCTTGAGGCCCAGCAGCCGATTCTCCCGAATCTGCACGATCCGCTCGGCGCTTGCATACAATCCGATTACAAGAGGAAGCGTAAGCCGCTCGACTTCCGGTGCAAGTGGCACATTCGGCACGAGTGGCACATTGCCGGTCTTGATCCCGCGATTGGCGAGATAAATCGACGTCGGCGTCTTCGACGTGCGTGATACGCCGACCAGGACAACATCGGCGTTGTTAAGCGTTTCGACATTCTGACCGTCGTCATGCATCATTGTGAAATTCAGCGCGTCGATGCGATTGAAATATTCGGCGTTCAACACATGCTGGGCGCCGACGCGATGCGTCGTTTCGGTGCCGAGATAGGACTGGAACAACCTCAGCACCGGCCCGAGGATCGACATGCAGGGCAGACCCAGCTCGCGGCACTTCGCCTCGAGCGTCGTGACGAGTTCCTCGTCGAGCAGGGTATAGAGGACAAGACCGGGCGCATCGGTGATTTCCACCAACGCCATGTCGAGTTGCTTGGCCGTGCGCACCATCGGATAGAGATGCTCGACCGGTTTGACGCCGGCGTACTGGGCCGCGGCGGCACGCGCGACCGTAATCAGTGTCTCGCCGGTCGCATCCGACACCAGATGCAGATGAAAATAGCTGTTATCAGGCATAGGGACAGCCGCGGGACGACTTGTGAATTCCTCTGGAGAAGGCCACGGCGACAGGATCGGTGCAAGTTCAACGCGAGGACAACTGGCAGATTCCTCCACACCGCTCGCAACGGGATGAGTTTACCGTGTAGCTGGACTGCGAACGTGAGATTGTGGTCAAGGTCTTGGGAGCTACGGGGAAAGATCGGTTTAGGCCATAAAATAAAGGGTTTTTTGCAGAGGCTGATGGTGGTCCACGCAGCACACTGTTGGATGAGTTGCCAACGGCTGGTGGACAAGATGTGGATCGGGAGTCATGAGTCCAATCAACCGAGTCACTACAACTACAGAATCTAGAATCAGGTTTAGATGGAAGAAGGGTCTTCAAGCGTGAGCGCGGTGAACAAACCGCTGCTGAGTGTCCTCGGAGGTCATCGGCAGGTAATTCCTCCGGCCTGGATGATGCGGCAAGCTGGTCGATACCTCGCCGAGTACCGGGCTGTCCGCGAGAAGGCGGGAAGTTTTCTCAAGCTGTGTTTCAATCCAGAACTTGCTGCCGAGGTCACGCTTCAGCCGGTGCGCCGTTTCGGCTTCGACGCCGCAATTCTGTTCTCGGATATTCTGGTAATCCCGCTGGCGCTCGGCCGCGATGTACGGTTTGAGGCTGGCGAAGGGCCGCGGCTCGATCCGGTATCTGATGTCGCCGCCATTGACGCGATGAAGCGTGAGCCAGATCGGGACGTTCTCGGCTCGATCTACGAAACCGTAAAGCGCGTGAAGACGGCACTCGATCCGACGGTGACGCTGCTTGGGTTTTGCGGCGCACCGTGGACCGTTGCAACCTATGTGATCGCCGGTGAAGGAACGCCCGATCAGGCGCCGGCGCGGCTGTTTGCCTATCGTGAGCCTAAGGCTTTTGAACAACTGCTCGATCTGATCGCTGATGCGTCGATTGAATATCTTGTCGGGCAACTGAAAGCAGGCGCCGATGCGGTGCAGCTTTTCGACACCTGGGCCGGTATTCTGCCGCCGGAGCAATTCGAGCGCTGGTCGATCGCGCCGGCGAAGAAAATCGTCGATGGCGTTCGCAAGCAAGTGCCCGGTGCAAAGATCATCGGTTTTCCGCGCGGTGGCGGCAGCATGGTGCCGCGCTATGTCGAAGCGACGGGCGTGAATGCCGTCAGTCTCGACTGGACGATCGACAAGCGCTTTGCCGTGGAACGCATCCAGAGCAAGGTTCCGGTTCAGGGTAATCTCGATCCGTTGGCCTTGCGTGCCGGGGGCGCAGCGCTCGATCGCGCGGTGGACGAGGTGATGACGGCCTTTGCCGCGAAACCGTTTATTTTCAATCTCGGTCACGGCATCCTGCCGGACACGCCGACTGCTCATGTCGAACAAATGCTGAAGCGGATCCGGAATTGATGGTGAGGCGATGACGTATCTCTTGCTGAAGGCGCTTCACATCATCGCGCTGATCGCGTGGATGGCGGGCATGCTCTACCTGCCCCGGCTGTTCGTCTATCATTGCGAGGCCGAGCCGGGCTCCAAGCAGTCCGAAACCTTCAAGGTGATGGAACGCCGGCTGCTCAAGGTGATTATGACGCCGGCGATGCTGGCAACCTGGGTATTCGGGCTTGCCTTGGCCCTGATGGGCGGCTGGTTCACCTCCGGCTGGTTTCTCGCCAAGCTCGCTCTGGCGCTCGCGATGTCGGGCCTGCACGGGGCGATGAGCGCCTGGGTCGGGGAATTCGCCACCGACAGCAATCGGCGGTCAGCAAAATTCTATCGTATTTTCAACGAAGTACCGACAGTACTGCTGATCCTGATCGTGTTTCTGGTGGTGCTGAAGCCGTTCTGAGCCGGGAATTGCGGGCAAAATCGTTAAGCACAGTTCGCGCAACCCTTGCGGCGCGCAGGGTTTCTCCCTAGATTTGCGCCATCCCACCGAACGCAGGCGGATGTAGCGGCGTTTCTGGTTCCGTATGGACCGGTCGCAGCATCGGGTCAGGGATAACTTTCCAAAGCACGTTCCCTCCTCAAGACCTGCGATCTCTCGAAGTCTTATGCCCGGCACCGCTGCCCGCGTTTTCAGGCCGCCGCCGGTTCTCCTTACAGGACCAATGCCCCCATGCGGGAAATGAAACTACAGGACCTCAAGTCCAAAACGCCGGCGGAACTGGTGCAGTTCGCCGAAGAGAACGGCGTCGAAAACGCCAGCACCCTGCGCAAGCAGGAACTGATGTTCGCGATCCTCAAACAGCTCGCCACCCAGGAAGTCGACATTGTCGGCGAAGGCGTGGTCGAGGTCTTGCCGGACGGTTTCGGATTCTTGCGCTCGCCTGAATCGAATTATCTCTCCGGCCCCGACGATATTTACGTCTCGCCTTCGCAGATTCGCCGCTTTGGTCTGCGCACCGGCGATACCGTCGACGGCCATATCCGTTCGCCCAAGGAGGGCGAGCGATACTTTGCGCTTCTCAAGGTCTACCCCAGCCATTTTGAAGACCCCGAGAAGATCATGCACAAGGTCAATTTCGATAACCTGACGCCGCTTTATCCGGAAGAGCGGCTGCGCATGGAACACGACGATCCGACCAAGAAGGATCTCTCCGCCCGTGTCATCGATATCGTCGCGCCGATCGGCAAGGGCCAGCGCGCGCTGATCGTGTCGCCGCCGCGCACCGGCAAGACCGTGCTGTTGCAGAATATCGCTCACGCGATCACGGCGAACCATCCCGAGTGTTATCTGATCGTGCTCTTGATCGACGAGCGCCCGGAAGAAGTCACCGACATGCAGCGTTCGGTGAAGGGCGAGGTGATTTCCTCGACCTTCGACGAGCCGGCCTCGCGCCACGTGCAGGTTGCCGAAATGGTGATCGAGAAGGCCAAGCGCCTGGTCGAGCATCAGCGCGACGTCGTCATCCTGCTCGATTCGATCACGCGCCTCGGGCGCGCCTACAACACCGTGGTGCCGTCATCCGGCAAGGTGCTCACCGGCGGTGTCGACGCTAATGCTCTGCAACGGCCGAAGCGTTTCTTTGGCGCGGCGCGCAACATCGAGGAAGGCGGCTCGCTGACCATCATCGCCACCGCGCTGATCGACACCGGCAGCCGCATGGACGAAGTGATCTTCGAAGAGTTCAAGGGCACGGGTAACTCCGAGCTCATTCTCGACCGCAAGGTCGCCGACAAGCGCACCTTCCCGGCAATCGACATCACCCGCTCCGGCACCCGCAAGGAAGAGCTGCTTACCGAGGCGGCCGTGCTCAAAAAGATGTATGTATTGCGCCGCATCCTCAATCCGATGGGTACGATGGACGCGATCGACTTCCTGCTCGACAAGCTGCGCAACACCAAGACCAACGGCGAGTTCTTCGATTCGATGAACACCTGACCCGACGCCGGTCAGCCGTCGGAAATACCGGGCCGCTCCCGAAAGGGGCGGCCCCTTTCTTTGGCGCGGTGTCGCCTAAACTTTGCGCGCCAGTTGCCCTTATTTCATGCGGGTTTTCGGGCCTTCGGTAAGGATTTGGCAACCATGGGCCGGCGATTGTGCGGCGCGAAAGCCACGCGAGTCTGGAATGCCCCCACCCCGGTCAAGGCGACTCTGGCGACCCGCGTTGTGGATCGCGCTACCGGTCTTTTTTGTCGCGACCGCGGCGAGTTGGATGCATGGCTGGGCAGGCATGGCGCTCGGTTTCGCCGGCGCGCTTGCGGTTGGGGTCTTTGCCGAGCGTCGGCTGAGCCGCGTCATCGCTGCGATCGATAAGATCGCCAGCGGCGACCGTTATACCAGCCTGCCGGAACTGATCGGCGACGGGGCGATCCAGACTTTTCAGCAGACCGCTGAAAGCATGCGCCGCGCGCTGCTCGAAGCCGATACTCTGGTCGTCGATCGGGGCCGCCTCGAGACCGAGGCGCGGCTGCACCACGCCGGCCGTGTGTTTTTTACCTCGAGCTTTCGGTCCGGCGTCGACGATATTCTCAACCGGTTTTCGCAGTCCGGCGCGAACATTCGCGATACGGCGCAGCGGCTCGCTCAGAGCAACCGCGAGATGGCTGCACAGGTGTCAGCCTCGACCGAGGCGACGGCCGCCGCCGCCGAGCAGGTCGAGAGCGTCGCCAACGCGGCACGCGATGCGCAGCTGATCGCGATGCATTCGGGCACCAAGATTTCCGAGGCGCGGGACGCTGCCGAACGCACCATGCTTGAGTTGGGGCGCGCCAACGACACGATGGGCAGACTGGCGGCCGCCGGCGAGCAGATCGAGCGGGTCATCAGGCTGATCCAGGAGATTGCCGGAAAGACATCGCTGCTCGCGCTGAACGCGACCATCGAGGCGGCGCGCGCCGGCGAGGCTGGCCGCGGGTTCGCGGTTGTCGCTGCCGAGGTGAAGGAGCTGTCTCGTCGGACCGCGACTGCCACTGACGAAGTCCGTGGTCAGATCGACGGAATTCAGAACGCTGTGAAAGAGGCGACGGTGGCAATCGCAGCGGTCGGCCGCAGCGTGTTTTCGCTCAGCGAGATGAACGAGAACGTGAACCGGCTGATGGAAGAGCAGATTACGCAGCTCGACACCATCGGCGCGCAGGCGATGGACGTGGCTTCGCGCGTCAGCGAGGTGCTTCCCGGCATTCGCTCGGTGGTGCATGAAGTTGCGAATGCGGGCGACGCCGTTCTCGTCACGGCCGACGATCTCATCACCCGGGCTCGCTCGCTTTCGGATTCGGTCAGCGGGTATTTCGCCAATCTCGACCACGGCGCGATCAAAGTCGGCATTCTGCATTCACTGTCTGGGACGCTGACCGCGAGCGAGCGGCCGCTTCAGCAGTTACTGGTGATGATGATCGGAAGGCTGAACGACAATGGCGGCCTGCTGGGGCGGCCGGTGGTCGCAGCGATCATGGATCCACGCTCGGACGTCTCGGCCTATGCCGAACAGTCGGAGATACTGCTGCGCGATCATGGCGCCGCCGCGATCTTCGGCTGCTGGTCTTCGGCGGGCCGCAAGAAGGTTCTGCCGGTACTGGAGCGCTATAACGGGTTGCTGTTCTATCCGAGCCAGTATGAAGGCGAGGAACAGTCGCCTCACATCGTCTACACCGGCGCGACGCCGGCACAACAGGCGTTGCCTGCAGTCGATTTTCTGCTCAGCATGGGCCGGCGGCGGTTCTCGCTCGTGGGCACGGACTATGTCTATCCGCGTACGACGAACGCCATCATCCGGAACTATTTGTCGTCGAGGGGCATCGATGATGGTGCGATCGAAGAATACTACACGCCGCTCGGCGAACGGGTCTGGAGCGAAATTGTTCAGAAGATCCGGCGCTTCGCTGGCGATAACGGCGCGATTATCGCCA
The DNA here is from genome assembly GCA_050184975.1 of Pseudolabrys sp. GTDB lineage: Bacteria > Pseudomonadota > Alphaproteobacteria > Rhizobiales > Xanthobacteraceae > Pseudolabrys. The sequence goes on from JBFWZV010000028.1 coordinate 39,303, forward strand.
CGCTGAGCGGCGATTCGAACGTGCATTTTTTCCGGGAGCGGGCTCGGCAGGGTCTCGATGCCGACATTTTGCCGGTGATGAGCCTGTCGCTTGGCGAGGCGGAATTGCCGGCGTTGTCGGAGCGCAAGCTGATCGGGCACATGGCGGCGTGGAACTACTTGCACACGATCGATACGCCGGAGAATCGCGCCTTCATCGCCGAATGGCGAGATTTTGTCGGCGAACCTGCTGCGGTGACCAACGATCCGATGGAAGCGACCTGGATTGGATTTCATCTCTGGGTCGAAGCGGTCAAGGCCGCGAATACGATCGATCCTGACCAAGTTCGGCTCGCGCTTGCCGGGCGAACGATGCGCGCACCGAGCGGGTTCGACGTACGGGTCGATCCGGCAACGCAGCATCTCCATAAGCCGGCGGTGATCGGCCGCTTCGATGTGCAGAACGCGCTCTGGCCGGTATGGACCAGCGACGGTGCCTTGCCGCCGGATCCGTGGAGCCCGTGGCTGCGGGCTGCAAGCGAAATCCGAAGGGCAGGCTAACCGCGCATTGCGGCGATAGCGGGCGCGATGTCCGCAGCAGCGGTGACCGGCAGCGAGCAGCGTTCGCCGACACAGATGAAGGCCGTCTCATCCGCTCCGGAAATCTGCGCCGCCTTGATCTTGTCCTGCGCAGGATGCGACGGAGGCAGATCCGCTCCCCCCGTCCGCAGCAGAATACGCCCGGTGAACGGCTGCTTCAGCGCTGCCTGTGCCAGGGCTTCACTATTGGCGCCCTGCCCGGTGACGACAATCTCGGCGCCATGGAGCCGCAGGTCGAGAGCGTTGAGCAGCGCGATGTGGGTAAAAAGGTTGCTGCCGGCCGCCGACAAGATGCCATCGAACAGCCGGTCGGCTTTCTCGCGATAAGCATGATCGCCGGTGAGCGCGGCGAGTCGCACCAGATTTTGGGCGGTCACAGCGGTGTGGTTGGGGATGGCGTCGTCCGCGGTCGCATGCGGCCGCAGCAGCAGGCCCTCGGCGTCATCGGCGGTGAGATAATAGCTGCCCGTATCGGGATCGGCGTAGTAACGGTCGAGCGCGGCTTGCCAGACCTGCGCCTGATGCAGGTGCCGGCGATCTCCCCTCGCCTCGTAGAGCGCGAGGGCGGCGCGGGTCATGGCGGCAAAGTCCGAAGCAAGGCCCGGATAGAGCAGCTGTCCTTCGCGCCACGAATGGCCCAGCCGATCGGCTTTGCTCATGGCGGCCGCGATGAAATCGAAAGCACGCGCAGCCATGTCGATCCAGGACGGCTCGTCGAACGCAACGCCGGCGTTGACCAGGGCTGCGATCATCAACCCGTTCCAGTCGGCGAGCACCTTGTCGTCGAGGCCCGGCCGCACCCGGGCTTCGCGGGCATCGAGGAGCACCTGCCGCAGCACTTTGAGACGCTCGTCGTCGGCCTCGCTGCGGTCGACCCGGCTGAGGCGATTGAGGATGTTATGGCCTTCAAAATTACCGTCGTCGGTGACGTCGTAGTGGGCCGCGAAGAATTCGCCGGCTTCCGGGCCGATCAATTCGATGATGTCGTTTTTCGACCAGACATAGAATTTGCCTTCCTCGCCCTCGGAGTCGGCGTCGAGTGAAGCTGCGAATGCGCCGTCTTTGGTCGTCATTTCGCGGGTCAGCCAACCGACGGTCTCGTGTGCGCGATAGCGGAACAAGACATTTCCGGTGCGCAGATAGGCAAGTGCGAGAAGTTCGAGAAGCTGGGCGTTGTCGTACAGCATCTTCTCAAAATGCGGGACAAGCCAGCGGTCGTCGACCGAGTAGCGCGAATATCCGCCACCGAGATGATCGTAAATGCCGCCTTCGCTCATGCGCTCGAGGGCATGATCGAAGCCTTGAAAGAAGCGCATGTCGCCGGTGCGCTGGCCGGCGCGCCAGAGCATTTCGAGGATCGAAGGCTGCGGAAATTTCGGCGCGCCGCGCAGTCCGCCGTTCACCGGATCGAGCATATTGCCGATCTGCCGGGCGAAGCCGTTGAGTTCCTGGGCGCCCACGACGACCTTGCCGGCGGGCCGCGCCTTTTGTGCAAGGTTGGCGAGCAGCGCCGCGCGGTTCTTCTCGATCGAGGCCGGCTCTTCATGGAAGACACGGGAAACCTCGCGCAGCACGTCCGTGAAGGCTGGCCTGCCATAGCGTGCAGTGTTTGGAAAATACGTGCCGCCCCAAAACGGTTCGCCGGCCGGCGTGAGAAACATGGTCAGGGGCCAGCCGCCCTGCTCTCCCAGCAGATGCAGCGCCTGCATGTAGATCTGGTCGATGTCCGGGCGCTCCTCGCGGTCGACTTTGATGTTGACGAACAGCTCATTCATGACCCGCGCGGTCGTGTCGTCTTCAAAGGACTCGTGCGCCATCACGTGGCACCAGTGGCAGGCGGCGTAGCCGACGGAGAGCAGAATCGGTTTGTTGTTTTGTTGGGCAGCCGCGAGCGCCTCCGGACCCCACGGCCACCAGTCGACCGGATTGTGTTTGTGCTGCAGGAGGTAGGGGCTGGTCGCGGTGGCCAGGCGGTTGAGATGGGTCGGGTCTGGATCGCTCGCCATGGGCCACGGACTCGCTGGAGACGGACTTGACCCGAACGGCGATGCCGGGTTTCGGTGCGGTGCTAACTTCCATTGGCGGTGGCCGCAAGAGCGGTGCCGTGTTCCGTGATCGGGTCCAGAATGCCGGACGGTGTCGACACGATCTACGCATTGTCGTCGGGCCGCCCGCCGGCGGCGATTGCGGTGGTGCGAATCTCGGGGCCGCGCGCCGGGGAAGCGATGCGGGCTCTGACAGGCAGGAGCCTGGTGCCGCGACGAGCGATGTTGGTTCGGGTTCGGGACGCCGGTGGCGAGACGATCGATGAGGCCCTCGGACTTTGGTTTCCCGGTCCGCACAGCGAGACGGGCGAGGATGTTGCCGAACTTCAACTTCACGGTGGCCGGGCTGTCGTCGCGGCTGTCTTTGATGCGCTGGGACGATTAGAGGGGCTGCGGCCCGCCGAGCCGGGGGAGTTTACGCGGCGGGGATTTTTGAATGGGAAGCTCGATCTGACGAAGGTCGAGGGACTCGCGGACCTGATCGGTGCCGAGACGGAAGCGCAGAGGCGGCAGGCGTTCCGGCACATGACGGGCCTGCTCGGCGACCGGGCGGAGTCGTGGCGTGCGCGGCTGATCGAGGCTCAGGCGTTGATCGAGGCTCCGATCGATTTCTCCGACGAGGGGGATGTGCCGGAGGATCTCAGCGGGCCGTCGCTCACGATTGCCAGAGAGCTGGCCGGTGAGATGGCGGCGGTTCTTGCCGACGGGAAGCGTGGTGAGCGGCTGCGGGAAGGTCTGATCGTCGCGATCGCCGGGCCTCCGAATGTCGGCAAGTCGACTCTGTTGAATCGGATCGCAGGGCGCGAGGTCGCGATTGTCTCGCCGCATGCCGGGACGACCCGCGATGTGCTCGAAGTTCATCTGGATTTGGGGGGGTATCCGGTGACGCTGCTCGACACCGCCGGCGTTCGCGATAGCAACGACCCGGTCGAGCAGGAGGGGATTCGGCGGGCTCGCGCCCGGGCGGCAGAGGCAGATTTGGTGCTTTGGCTTGTCGACGGCTCGAGTTTGGAGGGAATGGGCAGCAGCATGTCGCCGCCGCCCGCTGCTGAAAGACATGATAACTATTTGATAGTATTAAATAAAATGGACAAGAGGGGATTAAAATCTGAATACGAATTCGGAAATGAATCCCAATACAATTTTGAATTCACATCCGAAATCGGTTTGGGAGCGGCTGTTTCACGTGAAACACTTGTCTCAATCTCGGCAAGCGAGGGTTTCGGCATCGATCGGTTGCTGGACCGGATATCTGACTTCGCGCGGCGCTGCCTTGGCGAAGCCGAGCCGGCAGTGTTGACCCGCGAGCGGCATCGTAGCGCCGTTGCCGCGGCCATGGAGGCGCTGAATCGTGCCCGGGCATTGCCGGGGCAGGGCTCCGAAGATCTCGTGGCCGAGGAGCTTCGTAGCGCCGCGCACGCGCTTGGCCGACTGACCGGGCGCGTGGACGTCGAGGATGTGCTCGATGTCGTGTTTCGGGACTTCTGCATCGGCAAATAGCCGTCTTGGCTGCGAGCGCTAGGCGTGGGGCAATTGGTCATCTGGGTTTTGCCGGCGGAATCTCTAGCTTTCTGTTTGGGGTGTCGGCGATCCGGAGGATCGCTGTGCGCAGAAAAACCGGGAGGGATGACCATGGTGGAACAGGCACCGAGAAAGCGTTCGGCCTGGCAGGAAGCGAATGGCAACGGCTGGTTAGG
>JBFWZV010000029.1:0-42737 GCA_050184975.1 Pseudolabrys sp.
TAGCGATGTCCTGGATGATCCAGAGATCGTGCCGCGCCTCGCCGGGCAGCGGCAGCGCCTGCCGGCCCATCTGCACCTGGCGATTGGTGTTGGTGACGGTGCCGTCCTTTTCCGGCCAGCCCGAGGCCGGCAGGATGACGTCGGCATAGACCGCCGTCTCGGTGAGGAACAAATCCTGCACCACAAGATGCTCAAGATGCGCGAGCGCCTCGCGGGCGTGGTTGAGGTCCGGGTCGGACATCGCCGGGTTCTCGCCCTCGATATACATGCCCTTGATCTCGTCGGCATGGACCGCGTCCATGATCTCGACCACGGTCTTTCCGCGTTTGGGATCGAGCTTGACGCCCCAGACCTGCTCGTATTTGGCGCGGATCTCCGGGTTCTCGACCGACTTGTAATCGGGGAAGAACATCGGGATCAGCCCGGCGTCGGACGCGCCCTGCACGTTGTTCTGGCCGCGCAGCGGGTGAAGGCCGGTGCCGGGCCGGCCGATCTGGCCGGTGATGAGCGACAGCGCGATCAGGCAACGCGCGTTGTCGGTGCCGTGCGTGTGCTGCGACACGCCCATGCCCCAGAAAATAATGGAGCTTTCGGCGCGGGCGTATGCGCGGGCGACCTCGCGCAACGTGTCGGCATCGATGCCGCAGATCGGCGCCATCTCCTCCGGCGTGAAGTCCTTGATGTTCTCTTTCCAGGCGTCGAAGCCCTCGACATAGGTCTGGATATACTGCTCGTCGTAGAGCTTCTCGGCGACGATGACATTGAGCATCGCGTTGAGCATCGCCACGTCGGCGCCGTTCTTGAACTGCATCATCTTCCAGGCGTGACGCTTCAAGGCCTGCCCGCGCGGGTCCATCACCACCAGCTTGGCGCCGCGCTTGGCGGCCTGCTTGAAGAAGGTCGCCGCGACGGGGTGGTTCTCGGTCGGATTGGCGCCAATGACGATGATGACTTCGGAATTCTTGCACTCGTTGAAGGTCGCGGTGACGGCGGCCGAGCCGACGCCTTCGAGCAACGCCGCGACCGACGAGGCGTGGCAGAGCCGCGTGCAGTGATCGACATTGTTGGTGCCGAAGCCGGTGCGCACCAGCTTCTGGAACAGATAGGCTTCTTCGTTGGAGCCCTTGGCCGAGCCGAAGCCGGCCAGCGCCTTCGGGCCGTCGCGGTCGCGAATCTTCTTGAGGCCGCCGGCGGCGCGGTCGAGCGCCTCTTCCCAGGTCGCCTCGCGGAAATGCGTCCACGGATTGCTCGGGTCGATGACCTCGTGCGGCACCTTCGGCACGCCGTCTTTGCGGATCAGCGGCTTCAACAGACGCTCGGGATTGTGGACGTAATCGAAACCAAAACGGCCCTTGACGCAGAGCCGGTTCGCGTTGGCCGGACCGTTCTTGCCGGTGACGGCGACGATCCTGTCATCCTTGATCTCGTAGGTGAGCTGGCAACCGACGCCGCAATAGGGGCAGACGCTGTCGACCGAGCGGTCCGGCTTGCCGAGATAGACGTTGTTGTCATCGACCATGGTCGAGGGCATCAGCGCGCCGGTCGGGCAGGCCTGCACGCATTCGCCGCAGGCGACGCAGGTGGAGGCGCCCATCGGATCGTCGAAGTCGAACACGATTTTTTCGTTCACGCCGCGGCCGGCCATGCCGATCACGTCGTTGACCTGCACTTCGCGGCAGGCGCGGACGCACAGATTGCAGTGGATGCAGGCGTCGAGATTGACCGCCATCGCCGGGTGGCTGCGGTCGGGCTCCGGCACGACGATTTTTTCGCGCACGGGGAAGCGCCCGGCCTCGACGCCCTGGCGTTTGGCGGTCTTCCAGAATTCGGAATCCGGATCGTGCGCGACCGTCATCGCCGGCTGGTCGGTAACGAGCAGCTCCGCCACCATCTTGCGTGCGGTTTTGGCGCGGTCGGTCTGGGTCTTGACCTTCATGCCCGGCGCCGGCGTGCGCAGGCAGCTTGCGGCGAGCACCCGCTCGCCCTCGATCTCGACCATGCAGACGCGGCAGTTGCCGTCCGGCCGATAGCCCGGCTTCGGCGAGTAGCACAGATGCGGCAGCTTGATGCCAAGCCGGCGCGCGGCGCGGAAGATCGTTTCATCCTTGCGGATGTCGATCTCGTGGCCATCGATGAAGAACGTCTGTGTCGATTTGTCGGTCATCGCGTCACCACTTGATCACCACTTGCCGAGCGGTTTGGTCAGGTCTTCGGGAAAGTATTTCAGCACGCACATCAGCGGGTTCGATGCAGCCTGGCCGAGGCCGCAGATCGAGGCGTCGCGCATCGCGGTCGAAAGCTCATCCAGCAGCGCGGTATTCCATGGCCCTTGCGCCATCAGCTTCACGGCCTTCTCGGTGCCGACCCGGCACGGCGTACACTGACCGCAAGACTCGTCCTCGAAGAACTTCATCAGGTTGAGCGCAACCGCCTTCATGTCGTCGGCCTGCGACAGCACGACGACGGCGTGCGAACCGACGAAGCAGCCGTGCTTTTCGAGCATGCCGAAGTCGAGCGGGATGTCGGCCATCGCCGCCGGCAGGATGCCGCCCGACGCACCGCCCGGCAGATAGCCTTTGAACTGATGGCCGTCCTGCATGCCGCCGCAGAATTCATTGATCAATTCGCGCATGGTGATGCCGGCGGGCGCCAGCTTGACGCCGGGATTTTTTACGCGGCCTGACACCGAGAACGAGCGGAAACCCTTGCGCTCATGGCGACCCTGGCCCGTCGCCCATGCAACGCCCTTCTCCACGATGTCGCGCACCCAGTAGAGCGTCTCGACGTTTTGCTCGAGCGTCGGACGGCCGAACAGACCGACCTGCGCGACATAAGGCGGACGGTGGCGCGGCAGGCCGCGCTTGCCTTCGATCGACTCGATCATCGCCGACTCTTCGCCGCAGATATAGGCGCCGGCCCCGCGGCGGATATGCGTACGGGTGTGCGGCGAGAGGCCCGCCTTTTCAGCTTTGGCGATCTCCTCCACGAGCATCAGCCGCACTTCCGGGTATTCGTCGCGAACATAGAGATAGGTGTCTGCGGCTTCGACGACCCAAGCGGCAATCAGCATGCCCTCGATGAAGCGATGTGGATCCCGTTCGAGATAGAAACGGTCCTTGAACGTACCCGGCTCGCCCTCGTCGCAGTTGACGGCGAACAGGCGCGGCGCGGGCTCCGCGCGCACCAGCGACCATTTGCGACCGGTCGGGAAGCCGGCGCCGCCCATGCCGCGCAGGCCGGCGTCACCGACGATCTTGATGAGATCGTCGCGCGTGCGCTTTCCCGCGAGACAATCTTTCAGGAGTTGGTAGCCGCCTTCGTTCTGATAGGCAGCAAGATTCTTGTGATCGTGCCAGGCATGCGCATGCGGATTTGCCTTTACCGCAGCGGCAACATTGCCGGTATTCGCCTTGAAGGTCTGCACATGGCCGACGGCCACGACCGGAGCGCGGTCGCAGGCGCCCATGCAGGGCGCGCGCACGACGCGGACATCCTTGCCGAGAATGCCGGGCAGTTTGGCGATCAGATCGTCGGCACCAGCCATCGCGCAGGACAGCGAGTCGCAGACGCGGACCGTGATCGCGGGCGGCGGCGTCTCGCCCTCCTTCACGACATCGAAGTGCGAGTAGAAGGTCGCAACCTCGTAAACCTCGGCCTGCGCCATCCGCATTTCGGCGGCAAGCGCGGCGAGATGCGCAGCGGAGAGGTGTCCGTATTTGTCCTGGATGAGATGCAGGTGCTCGATCAAAAGATCGCGCCGGCGCGGCCGGTCGGTGAGCAGCGCGCGGACCTCGTCCAAGGCCTTCGGGTCGACCTGACGGCCCTTGGGTGTGCGTGGCGGCCGGCGGCGGCCAACGCCGTTGCCACCCTTGGGCGGCGGAACCTGCATGTTCATGAGCGTCTCCTGCGACACCTTTGAATCCGTCCAAGGTCGCAGACAATCCCCTGCTCCTGATGGTTTGATAGATATTTTCTATCGACTGTCGCGTCGTCACTGCGTATTATTCGACCAAAGTGGCCGTGTGCCGCGAATAAATTATTGAAGCTCAAGAGAAAACGGTGATCGACAAGCTCGATTACATCCTGGCTCTGGCGCGCGAACGCCATTTTGGCCGCGCCGCCGAAGCCTGCGGCGTCACCCAGCCGACGCTGTCGGCCGGCGTAAAGCAGCTCGAGGAGCAGATGGGCGTGCTGCTGGTCAACCGCGGCTCGCGATTTCGCGGCTTCACCCCGGAAGGCGAGAAGCTGCTCGAGTGGGCACGGCGGATTGTCGGCGATACCCGCTCGATGCGCGAGGAGATCAACGCGCTGCGCCACGGCCTCGCCGGCCGGCTGCGGATCGCCGCGATCCCCACCGCGCTGGCGATGGTCGCGGCTTTGACCACCCCCTATCGCGAGCGGCATCCGAACGTGCAGTTCACCGTCTATTCGCGCAACTCGATCGAGATTCTCGACCTGCTCGACAATCTCGAGATCGATGCCGGCGTCACCTATCTCGGCAACGAGCCGGTTGGCCGCGTCAACACCATTCCACTCTACAGCGAACGCTATCGATTGCTGACGTCGGCCGACGCGCCGCTCGGCAACCGCGAGACCGTGACCTGGGCCGAGGTCTCGCAGGTACCGTTGTGCCTGCTGACACCGGACATGCAGAACCGGCGCATCATCGATCGGCTGCTTAAAAGCGCCGGCGGGGAATCACGTCCGACACTGGAGTCGGACTCGATGATTCTGCTTTACTCGCATGTCCGCACCGGACGCTGGGCAAGCATCATGCCCGCCAAGCTCGCCGAAACGCTCGGCCTTACGAAGATGATCCGTGCCATCCCGATCATGGAACCGGAAGCCGTGCAAACCATCGGCCTCGTCGTTCCCGCGCGCGAACCGATGACGCCAATCACCGCGGCACTGGTCGAGGAAGCAAAGCGCATCGCGCCGATGCTCGACGCGGAACTCTAAGACGACAGAGCCGACGCAAACAGAAAACGGCGGCTCTACGGCCGCCGTCTTGCGTATTCAATAAGCGCGATGCTCAGAACAGCCCGACGATGCGGCCCTGTTCGTTGACGTCGATATGGTCCGCCGACGGCACCTTGGGCAGGCCCGGCATGGTCATGATCTCACCGCAGATCGCGACGATGAATTCCGCGCCCGCCGACAGCCGCACCTCGCGCACCGGGATATTGAAACCGGTCGGCGCGCCCTTGGCATCCGGATTGGTCGAGAACGAGTACTGCGTCTTGGCGATGCAGACCGGCAGCTTGCCGAAGCCCATCTCTTCCCAGGCCTTGAGCTGATCCTTCACCGACTTGTCGGCGGTGGCGTCGTCGGCGCGGTAGATCTCCTTGGCGATGGTGCGGATCTTCTCGAACAGCGGCATCTCGTCGGGGTAAAGCAGCTTGAGGTTCGCCTTGCCCTCGTCGATCACCTTGACGACCGCCTTGGCGACGTCGGCAGCGCCCGCGCCGCCTTCCGCCCAGTGGTCGGCCATCAGCGCTTCGACGCCGAGCGCCTTGCACTTCTCCTTGACCAGCGCGATTTCGGCGTCGGTATCGGCGGAGAACCGGTTGATCGAAACGACCGCCGGCAGGCCGAATTTCTTGACGTTCTCGATATGGCGCTGGAGGTTCGACATGCCGCTTTCGAGCGCGGCAAGGTTCTCCTTCTTGAGATCCTCTTTCTTGACGCCGCCGTGCATTTTCAGCGCGCGGATGGTGGCGACGATCACCACGCAGTCGGGCTTGAGACCCGCCTTGCGGCACTTGATGTCGAGGAATTTTTCCGCGCCGAGGTCGGCGCCGAAGCCGGCCTCCGTCACCACATAGTCGGCAAGTTTCAGCGCGGCAGTGGTCGCCGACACCGAATTACAGCCATGCGCGATGTTGGCGAACGGACCGCCGTGGATGAAGGCCGGCGTGCCTTCCAGCGTCTGCACCAGGTTCGGCGCGATGGCGTCCTTCAGCAGCGCGGTCATGGCGCCCGGAGCGTTGACCTCCCGGGCGCGCACCGGTTTGCGCTCGCGCGTATAGCCGATGATGATGTTGCCGAGCCGCGTCTTGAGATCGTCGAGATCCTTGGCAAGGCAGAAGATCGCCATGACTTCCGAGGCAACGGTGATGTCGAAGCCGGCCTCGCGCGGATAACCGTTGGCGACGCCGCCGAGCGAGCAGACGATCTCGCGCAGCGCGCGATCGTTCATGTCCATGACGCGGCGCCAGGCGACGCGGCGCGAGTCCATGCCGGTCGCATTGCCCCAGTAGATATGGTTGTCGATCAGCGCCGACAGCAGATTGTGCGCCGAGGTGATGGCGTGGAAGTCGCCGGTGAAGTGGAGGTTGATGTCCTCCATCGGGATCACCTGCGCATAGCCGCCGCCCGCCGCGCCGCCTTTGACGCCGAAACACGGCCCCAGCGAAGGCTCGCGCAGCGCGCACATCGCCTTCTTGCCGATGTGATTGAGCGCGTCGGTGAGGCCGACCGTGGTCGTTGTCTTGCCCTCACCTGCCGGCGTCGGCGAAATCGCGGTCACCAGGATCAGCTTGCCGTCTTTCTTGCCGGCCAGCGACTTGATGTAGTCCATCGACACCTTGGCCTTGTAGTGGCCATAGGGCTCGAGATTCTTTTCGTCGATGCCGAGACGTTCTTTGGCGACCTCGACGATGCGCTTCGGCTTGGCGGCCTGGGCGATTTCGATGTCGGATTTCGGGTTCTGGTGCTGCGAGGCGGGCATGGGATAATCCGGGTGAGAGACGCGATGCGTGGTTGATGGTTGAAGAGGTCAGCCGAGGATGGCGCCCTTGGCGAGGTTTGCGGCCTTGGCCCATTCGCCGGCTTCGATCTTCTTGCCGTCGGCAGGCTGCACGCGGGTGATCTTGAAGCGGCCGTCGGCACAGACGACCGTAACGCCGTCGGCGTCGACAGCGACGACTTCGCCGAGCTTGCCGCCAATGCCCTTGGGATCCTTGGCGGGCAGCGGCGTCGCGTCGAACACCTTGAGCGTCTTGCCCTCGAGGGTCGTCCAGGCGCCCGGCGCCGGATTGCAGCCGCGGATCAGCCGATCGATCTGCTCCCAGGGCTTGCCCCAGTCGATCTTCGCGTTGCCGGGGCCGCAGCGACCTTCATAGGTGGCCTTGGACTCGTCCTGCTTGATGCGCGGAGCCTTGCCGGCCTTCACGAGATCGACCGACTCCAGCATCGCCTCGACGCCCATCGGAAACAGGCGGTCGAAATAGACGGTGCCGAGCGTATCGGTGCCGGAGATCGGCGTTTTCTTCTGGACGAGGACGTCGCCGGTATCGAGGCCGTTGTCCGGCCAGAAGATCGAAAGGCCGGTTTCCTTCTCGCCCTTGATGATCGGCCAGTTGATCGCGGACGCGCCGCGATAGGCCGGCAGCAGCGAGGGGTGATACTGGATCGAGCCGTGGGTCGGGATGTTGAGGAAGTCTTCCGGCACGAACAGCGTGACGAAGGCCATGACCTGAAGGTCGGGCTTCAGCGCCTTGAACTCCTCCCACACTTCCGGCTTGCGGTAGTTGTCGGGCTGGTACACCGGCAGTTTGGCGGCGAGCGCGGCTTCCTTCAGCGGATCGGCCTTGGCGCCCGGCTTTTCCGGCGCGACATAGACCGCGACGACGTTTTCACCGCGCTTCAACAGCGCTTCCAGCACGGCCTTGCCGAACGCCTGCTGGCCGTGAACCACGATACGCATACCAACCCCTCCCTAACCTCTCACATGTCACCGCCGGGTTTGTCCCGGCGATCCCGATATCCAAGGCACTGCGTCCCCAAGCGGGATGCCCGGGACGAGCCCGGGCATGACAGTTCAAGCCGCCTTTTCTTCCTTCTTCGGCGCACTGAGCGCGCCCGAGTTCTTGATCTCGGCGATGTCCTTCGCCGAGAGTTTCAGCACGTCTTTTAGAATCTCGTCGGTGTGTTCGCCAAGCAGCGGCGAGCGCTTCACCTCGGAAATCGAGTCCGACATTTTGATCGGGTTGCCCACGCTGAGATATTTGCCACGGGTGGGATGATCGACCTCGACCACCGTGCCGGTCTCGCGCAGCGACTGGTCCGCCGCGATTTCCTCCATCGACAGGATCGGCCCACACGGGATGTCGACCTTGTTGCAGGCCTCCATGACCTCGAATTTGGTCTTGGTCATCGTCCAGGCTTCGATGCGCGCGAAGATCGCCTTGAGCTTCGGCAGGCGGGCGCGCGGTGTGGCGTATTCCGGATCGGTCTTCCAGGTCGGCTCGCCGATCAGGTCACAGATCGCCTCCCACACCGGCGCCTGCGTGATGAAGTAGATGTAGGCATTGGGATCGGTCTCCCAGCCCTTGCACTTGATGATCCAGCCCGGCTGGCCACCGCCAGAGTCGTTGCCGGCGCGCGGCACCGTCGACCCGAACGGAATGCCCTGGCCGAACTGGCTGTATTCGGTGAGCGGACCGGCCTTGAGCCGCTGCTGGTCGCGCAGCTTGACGCGGCAAAGGTTCAACACGCCATCCTGCATGGCGGCGAGCACCTTCTGGCCGCGACCGGTGCGGTTGCGCTGATAGAGCGCGGAGACGATGCCGAGCGCGAGATGCAGACCGGTGCCGCTGTCGCCGATCTGTGCGCCGGTGACGAGCGGCGGTCCCTCAAGAAAACCGGTGGTCGAGGCGGCGCCGCCGGTACACTGGGCGACGTTTTCGTAGACCTTGCAGTCCTCATAGGGGCCGGGGCCGAAGCCTTTGACCGACGCAACGATCATGCGCGGGTTGAGTTTATGGATGTGCTCCCAGGTCAGCCCCATGCGATCGAGCGCGCCGGGCGCAAAGTTCTCGACCAGAACGTCGCAGGTCTTGATGAGTTCGTTGAGAACGCGCTTGCCCTGCGGGTGCTTGGAGTCGATCGTGATCGAGCGCTTGTTGTGGTTGAGCATCGTGAAGTAGAGCGAGTCCGCACCTTTCACATCGACGAGCTGGCCACGGGTGATGTCGCCGACGCCCGGACGCTCGACCTTGATGACGTCGGCGCCGAACCAGGCGAGCAACTGCGTGCAGGTCGGACCGGACTGGACGTGGGTGAAGTCGAGGATGCGCACGCCTTCGAGCGCCTTGCCGGCCTGGCCATAGGGCTTCGACGACGGCTTCGGCAAATGACCGTTGCCGTTCGCCTTCTTCGCTGCGGCCTTCTTCACCAGCTTCAGCTTGCCGGCCTTTTTCGCCGCTTTCTTCGCCGACGCCTTGGCCTTCGCCTTGCCGGCCTTCTTGGATTTCTTCCGGGTCGCCATTGTGCGCTCTCCTGAACTCAGAAAATCGAAGCGGACCGGCGATCGCGGCCCGCATTGGTCCTATTTCTTCTTCAGCTTGCTCTGCGGATTGAGATTGCCGATGCGGCCCGACTCCGAGCCCGCCGCCGGATCGATCACCGCGTTGATGAGGGTCGGCTTGCCGGAGTCCATCGCGGCGTTGACCGCGCGCTTGAGCTCGTCGGGGTTGGTCGCATTGACGCCGACGCCGCCGAACGCCTCCATCATCTTGTCGTAGCGCGAGCCCTTGACGAACACGGTCGGCGCCGGATCGTCGCTCACGGTGTTGACGTCGGTGCCGCGATAGATGCCGTCATTGTTGAAGATGACGACGCAGACCGGCAGCTTGTAGCGGCAGATCGTCTCGACCTCCATGCCGGAGAAACCGAACGCCGAGTCGCCCTCGACGCAGAGCACGCGCTGGCCGGTTTCGACAGCCGCGGCGATGGCATAGCCCATGCCGATGCCCATGATGCCCCAGGTGCCGACGTCGATGCGCTTGCGCGGCTTGTGAACGTCGATGATGCCGCGGGCGAGATCGAGCGTATTGGCGCCCTCGTTGACGAGGATGGCGTCGGGCCGCTCCGTCACGATCTGCTTCAACACACCGAGCGCGCCGTGGTAATCCATCGGCGAATTGTTGTTCATGAGACGCGGCGCCATCTTGGCGACGTTCTCCTCGCGTTTCTTGGCGACCGCGCCCATCCAGTCCGCCGGCGCCTTCGGCCAGCTGCCGCCCATGGCATCGAGCATTGCAGACACGCAGGAGCCGATATCGCCGACCACTGGTGCGACGATTTCGACGTTGGAGTCCATTTCCTTCGGCTCGATGTCGACCTGAATGAACTTCTTCGGCGCATCGCCCCAAGCCTTGCCCTTGCCGTGCGACAAGAGCCAATTGAGCCGCGCGCCGATCAGCAGGACGACGTCCGAGTCCTTCAGCACCGTCGAGCGCGCCGCGCCGGCGCACTGCGGATGTGTGTCGGGCAACAGGCCCTTGCCCATGCTCATCGGCAGGAACGGCGCGCCGCTCTTTTCGACAAAGGCGCGGACCGCGTCGTCGGCCTGCGCATAGGACGCGCCCTTGCCGAGAATGATCAACGGGCGCTTCGCGCCCTTGAGCACGTCGAGCGCGCGCTTGACCGCATCCGCCGCCGGAATTTGGGCAGGAGCAGCGTCAATGACCTTCACCAGCGACTTGCGGCCTGCCTCGGCATCCATCACCTGGCCGAACAGCTTGGCCGGCAGGTCGAGGTAGACGCCGCCCGGGCGGCCCGACACCGCGGCGCGGATCGCGCGGGCGAGACCGATACCGATATCCTGCGCGTGCAAAATGCGGTAGGCGGCCTTGCAGAGCGGCTTGGCGATGGCGAGCTGGTCCATCTCCTCGTAGTCGCCCTGCTGGAGGTCGACGATCTCGCGCTCCGAGGAGCCGGAGATCAGGATCATCGGGAAGCAGTTGGTAGTCGCGTGCGCGAGCGCGGTCAGACCGTTGAGAAAGCCCGGCGCCGACACGGTGAGACAGATGCCGGGCTTCTTGGTGAGAAAGCCGGCGATCGAAGCGGCATAGCCCGCGTTCTGCTCATGGCGGAACGACAGTACGCGGATGCCCGCGGCCTGCGCCATGCGGCCGAAATCGGTAATCGGAATTCCCGGCACGCCGTAGATGGTGTCGAGCCCGTTCAGCTTGAGCGCATCGATGATGAGATTGAAGCCGTCCGTCAGCTCTGCTTCAGAGCCCGCGTCCGGCACTGTCTTGACGGCGGCATCAGCCATGGCAATTCCCCTTATTCTCGGCTCGGTCGCGGTCTGGCGCTGCCAGCCCGGATCGTTCTCAATCCAGATAGTCGGCGAACCGCGCGACATGGTCGGCCAGGCCGAGCGCATGATCGCGCACCAGTTTCTCGGCGCGAGCAGTGTCGCGCTTTTCCAGAGCTTCGATGATCTGCATGTGGTCGCGGATCGACCGGTCGGCGCGGTCGCGTTCGACAATGGTCTTGCGGCGGATCATCCGCATATGGGTGAACAGGTTCTCCGCCATGTCGATCAGCACATGGTTCTGACTCATGCGGATGATCGACTGGTGGAATTCGATGTTGACCTCGGAATATTCGTCGAGATTGGCGAGCACCTTGCCGTCGACGAAGGAAGCAAACATCCGCCGCAGCGATCTGATGTCGTCGTCGAGCGCGTTTTCGGTGATGAGGCGGGCGGCCATGCTTTCAAGCGCCGCCCAGGCGGTGATCATCTCGATCACCTCGCGCTTGGTCTTGCGAACGACGAAAATTCCCCGTCGCGGGACCGATCGTACAAAGCCTTCACTCTCGAGCTGGGCCATCGCCTCGCGAACGGGCGTGCGGCTGATGCCGAAGTCCTGCGCGAGCTTGCGCTCGTCGAGCCGGATCTCGTCGCGGCTGCGGTAGATGTCCATCGCGACGATGGCACTCTTCAAGGCCGTGTAGGCCTTGTGCTTGAAGCTCGGCGCGACGTCGATCGGCTCGAAGGCGGGTTGCGCCGAGCGGCGATCATCGCCCGCGGCACGACCGCGCGAACCGGTCCGGGCTGAGCTGTCCTGACTACTCATGACTGGTATACATTATTCCAGATGCAGTACCGGCTGCAAGAACCTCTGTGCTGGCGTTTTGACCCGCGCCGCCAACGGCGCGCGGGCCATCAACAGGAGACCGTGCTCAGGCGGGCTTCGGCGTCCCCCGCAACCGCGTCCAGCCGCCCTGAATGATCGGCCAGAACAACGCGATCAGCCCGAGCGCCATGATCGTTGAAACCAGGCCATTCGAGAAGAACACCCCGAGCCCACCCTGCGAGGCCAGCAAAGCCTGGCGGAACGACTCCTCGGCTTTGTCTCCGAGAACGATGGCGAGCACCATCGGCGCCAGCGGGTAGTTGCATTTCTTCATGAAATAGCCGGCGATGCCGAACACCATCATCATCACGACGTCGAAGGTGTTGTTATGCACCGTGTAGGCGCCGATCGCGCACAGCACGAGGATGATCGGCGCGATGACGCTGAACGGAATGCGAAGGATCGCAGCGAACATCGGTACGCAGGTCAGCACCACGATCAGGCCGACGATGTTGCCCATATACATCGAGGCGATCAGACCCCAGACGAAGTCCTTCTGCTCGGTGAAAAGCAGCGGCCCCGGCTGCAGGCCCCAGATCAGCAGGCCGCCGAGCAGCACCGCAGCGGTCGGTGAGCCGGGAACGCCGAGCGAAATCATCGGCAGCAGCGCGGACGTGCCGGCGGCATGCGCGGCTGTTTCCGGCGCAACCACGCCTTCGATCTGGCCGGTCCCGAACTTGCTGCCGTTCTTGGAAATCCGCTTGGCGATCCCGTAGCTCATGAACGACGCCGGCGTCGCACCCGCCGGCGAAATGCCCATCCAGCAGCCGATCAGGCAGGAGCGCAGCGACACCATCCAGTAGCGCGGCAGTTCCTTCCAGGTCTGCCAGACGACCTTGGGATTGATGCCGGCAGCCTTGCCCTTGAAGGCGAGCCCTTCCTCCATGGTCAGCAGGATCTCGCCGATACCGAACAGGCCGATCACCGCGATGAGGAAGTCGAAGCCGCTCAGCAATTCCGGAAACCCGAAAGTGAGACGAAGCTGCCCGGTGACCTGATCGAGACCGACTGCGCCGAGCGCGAAGCCGAGCATCATCGAGGCGACCGTCTTGAATGGCGGCTCCTTCGACAGACCGACGAAACTACAGAACGCCAGGAAATAGACCGAAAATACTTCTGCGGGCCCGAATCTGAGCGCGAAACTCGCGACCAGCGGCGCGACCAGCGTGATCATGATGACGGCGAACAGCGCACCAACGAAGGACGACGTAAAGGCTGCGGTCAAAGCCTCGCCGGCTCGGCCTTGCTGCGCCATCGGATAGCCGTCGAACGTGGTGGCGACCGACCAAGGCTCGCCGGGAATATTGAACAGGATTGACGTGATGGCGCCGCCGAACAATGCGCCCCAGTAAATGCAGGACAACATGATGATCGCGGAGGTCGGCGACATCGAGAACGTCAGCGGCAACAGAATGGCGACGCCGTTGGCCCCACCGAGCCCGGGCAACACGCCGACCAGCACGCCGAGAATGATGCCGACCACCATCAGCAGCAGGTTGAACGGCTGCACAACGACGGCAAAGCCGTGAAACAGATTAGCGAGTTCTTCCATCGAACGCCCCACATGCGGCCCGCCTCGCGGCAGGCGCGCAAACCCCCTTCAACCTAAAAGCCCAGCATTTTTTCGATCGGCCCCTTCGGCAGCGGCACCAGGAACCAGATCTCGAACATCAGGAATGTGACCACCGGCATCGCAACGGCGACGGTTATCGCAATCAGCGGCGGATAGCGGCCGAGCCAGATCATGAAGCCGGCGATCAGGATCGTCGACGAGAGATAGATGCCGAGATACGGAATGGCGAACACGTAGATCGTGGTCGGGATGACAACCGACAGAACCTGTCGCAGTTGCCCCCAGTCGGCGAACAGGGAACCGTCGTTCTCGCTCCGCAGGAGATTGACGAGGTTCACCGCACTGGCGACCAGAATGAAGAGGCCACAATAGAACGGAAAGAATCCCGCCTGCGGACCGTCGGAGCCCCAGCCGTATCCAATCTTCACGCTGCCGAGGACGGCGATGAGGCCGAGCAAAGCGAAGACGCCGACAACGCCGATCTCGACACCCCGGTGGGACGGACCCGCCCCACCGGTTTCTTTTGCACTCTGGTTCATGATGTCACCGCCCCGCCCGCTGGCAGGGCCGCTTCTTGAGTTGACTTAGTTGGTCTTCGCGAGGAAGCCCGCTTCCTTCATCAGAGCTTCATGGGTCTTCTCGGCCTTCGCCACCCAGTCGGCATATTCTTTGCCGGACATGAAGGACTGATTGAAGGCGCCATCTTCCATGAGCTTCTTCCACTCCGGCGTCTCGCGGACCTTCTTGAAGAGGTCGACGTAGTAGCCGACCACATCCGGCTTGACGCCCGCCGGCATGAAGAAGCCACGCAGCATCAGATACTCAACATCGACGCCGGCGCTCTTGCAGGTCGGAATGTCGGCCCAGGACTTGCCATCGGCAATCTTGTCCTTGTAAGCCGCTGGCTTGCCGTCGAAGATGCAGAGCGGACGGACCTTGCCGGCCCGCCAGTGCGCCACCGCTTCGATCGGATTATTGACCGACGAGTCGATGTGCTTGCCGACGAGCTGCACCGCGACCGCGCCACCGCCCTTGTACGGGATGTAGGTCATCTTCTTGCCGACGACCTTCTGCAGGGCGACGGTGATGATCTGATCTTCCTGCTTGGAGCCGGTGCCGCCCATCTTGAACTGGTTGTCGCCCCCGGCCTTGATCGCGGCAATGTACTCACCCGCGGTCTTGTACGGCGTCTCGGCATTCACCCACAGGATGAATTCGTCGAGGGCGAGCATCGCGACCGGCGTCAGATCCTTCCAGTTGAAGGGAATGCCGGTGGCGAGCGGAGTGGTGAACAGGTTCGACAAGGTGATGATCAGCTTGTGCTCATCGCCCTTGGAGTTCTTGACGTCGAGGAAGCCTTCACCGCCGGCGCCGCCGGACTTGTTGATGACGACCACGGACTGCTTCGACAGATTGTGCTTGGCAATGATGCCCTGAATCGTGCGCGCCATCTGATCGGCGCCGCCGCCAGTGCCAGCCGGCACGATGATTTCGATCGGCTTCGACGGCTCCCACGCGAGCGCCGGCGACATCGCCAATGCGAAGCTGCCGGCAAGGCCGACAGCGACACCACAAAGCAACTGCTTGCTGTATCGGAACATGAAGTCCTCCCTGACTTTCGTTTCAACCGCCGGTCGTTCGTTGCCGGGTTAATTTGGTATTCTGTATACCAACCCTTCTCGAAACCATTTGCAAGAAAAATCGGCCCACCCACCTTAATCTCATTCCGAAAGATGTCATTGGGAAGAATTCGCGACGCATTGCCTGTGAAGACGTCGTCAGCGACGGCGACCGTCACAATGGCGCTGGTATCCAAGTCTCGGTATCTGCAGACAGATTATGAAAACGACATTGCATTTTCGCAATGCAGCATGAGCCTGCTGCGACAGTCCTGCGACACCGAGCCTGCCGTCCTGGCTCGCCGACAGACTGTGTAAATCTGTCGACGACTCGCTAGCGCAGCGCGTTCCGCGCAGCCGCAATGATGCGGCCTTGAATATCAGGCTCGAGGTAAGGGTGCATCGGCAGGCTGATGACCTCCTGCGCGATCCGGTCGGACACCGGCAGGCCATTGCCGGCAACTGGATAGTCCTTGAAGGCGGTCTGACGGTGCAGCGGCTTTGGATAATAAATCGCAGTCGGGATGCCCTGCCCCTTGAGCGCTGAGCCGAACGCGTCGCGTTTTTGCGCAGGGATCTTGATCGTATATTGCGCCCAGACCGATGTGTTGCCCGCCGCCACTGTCGGCACCATGGCGACATCGCCGAGCTGTTCATTGTAGCGCGCAGCGATCGCGTCGCGCGCGGCGATCTCGTCAGCGAAAATCTTCAGTTTCTCGATCAGTACGGCCGCCTGGATGGTGTCGAGCCTGCCATTGGTACCGACGCGGACATTGTCGTAACGGTCGCTGCCCTGCCCGTGGTTGCGTAGCGAGCGCAGCACTCCGGCGAGATCGTCGTCATCGGTGAAAATCGCGCCGCCGTCACCGTAGCAGCCGAGCGGCTTTGCCGGGAAAAAGCTCGTCGCCGTCGCGATGCCGATGGTTCCTACCTTGCGGCCGCGATAACTCGCGCCGAACGACTGCGCGGCATCGCTGAGCATCCAGAGGTTGTTGGCACGGCACCACGGTTCGATCGCGTCGTAGTCGGCGGGCTGACCGAACAGGTCGACCGGGATCACGCCGACCGGATTGAGGCCATGCTTCTTCGCGGTCGCAAGCCCGGCGTCCAGGCTCGCAACGTCGATGTTGAACGTATCGGCATGCACATCGACGAAAACCGGCGTCGCGCCGCACATGACGACGACCTCGCCGGTCGCAGCGAAGGTGAAGCTCGGACACAGGACGGCGTCGCCGGCTTTGACGTTCAGCGCACGCAACACCATTTCGAGCGCGAGCGTGCCATGACCGCACGAGATGACGTGCTTTGCGCCGCAGAACTCCGACAGCGCGGATTCCAGCGCACCGACTTCAGGGCCCATGATGTATTGGCCATGCGCGAGCACGCGCGCGATCGCCTCTTCGATCTTCGATCCGAGCCGCCGCTGCTGAGCGGCGAGATCGATAAACGGCAGCGGCGCGACGGGTGGCTTGGTCATGTCATTCATGGAACGCGTTTCGAACACCGGGCGACAGCCCTGCAAAGGGCTTCGCGGAAAAGACATGGACGATGCGATAGCCCAAGGCCCAACAGCCAGCAAGAAACATTCAATCGAAACAGTGAATTGAAACAATCTGTAACGAAGGGTGATGGCAGACGCGGCGGCGTGTCACGCATCACGCCGATAAACGTCCTCGAGCCGCTCGATATCGTCCTCGCCGAGATAGCTGCCGGTCTGGACTTCGATCAGTTCCAGCGGAATCTCACCACGATTGGCGAGCCGGTGGACGCCGCCGATCGGAATGTAGACCGACTCGTTTTCGCGAACCGCGCGGACGGCCTCGCCCAGCGTCACTTCCGCCGTACCGCGCACGACGACCCAATGCTCGGCGCGGTGGCGATGCTTCTGCAACGACAGAATGCCGCCAGGCCGCACCACGATGCGCTTGACCTGGAAACGGTCGCCGGCGTCGATCGACTCGAAATAGCCCCACGGCCGGTGGACACGGCGGTGAACGCTCACTTCGGCGCGATTTTCGGATTTGAGCCGCGCCACCAGATCGCGCACGTCCTGCGCCCGGTCGCGCGGTACCACCATGACGGCGTCGCGGGTACTGACGATCACCAGATCTTTGACGCCCACTGCCGCGGTCAGCATGTCTTCCGAATGCACGACGCAGCCGGACGAATCGCGCACGACCGCGATGCCATGAATGGCGTTGCCCATTTCGTCGCGCGGCGAAATGTCGAGCAGCGCATCCCAGCTGCCGATGTCGGACCAGCGAAACGCCCCGACCACGACCGCGGCGCGCTCGGTCTTTTCCATCACCGCATAGTCGATCGATTTCTGCGGCGAGCGGGCGAACGCCTCCGGCTGCAGGCGCAGGAACGACAGATCCGGCGTGGCGGCGGCAACCGACTCAGCGGCCGCCGCGGCGATCCCCGGCTCGAAGCGTTCGAGTTCGCCGATCAATACGTCGGCGCGGAACAGGAAGTTGCCGGAATTCCACAGATAGCCGTCGCGGACATAGCGCGCCGCGGTGGCCGCGTCCGGCTTCTCGACAAAGCTCTTGACCGCAAAGACGCCGTCTTTGCCAATCGCCGCGCCCGGCAGGACGTAGCCGTAACTCGTCTTCGGCTCGCTCGGCTTGATGCCGAAGGTGACGATGCGCCCACTTTCCGCCGCCGCCCGTCCGGCTGCGCAGGCGGCGCGGAAAGGCTCGATATCGAGCACGATATGATCGGCTGCAAGCGCGAGCACGACCGCCTCACGGTCGCGCCGATGCGCCGCCATGGTCGCCGCCGCGATCGCCGCGGCGGAGTCCCGTCGCATCGGTTCGACGATGACGGTTGCCTCGACGCCGACATCCTCCGCCTGACGCTGCGCGAAGAAACGAAAGTCCGGACCGGTGATGACGATCGGCGGCGCAAACAGCGCCGGATCGGCGACGCGAAGCAACGTTTCCTGATAGGTCGAGCGCGTGCCGACGAACGGCAGAAACTGTTTCGGCAGCGCGTCGCGCGACACCGGCCACAGCCGCGTCCCGGTTCCGCCAGCAAGCAGGATCGGGATGATCGGCGATGGCATGCTCAGGCCTCGATCACGCGCGGCTCGGGCAGCGGCGTAATGAGCTTGCCGCGAAAGCCGCGCGCGCGCAGCTTCGGCGCAAGCTCGTCGGCAATGTGCCAGGAGAAGATCACCGCGGCGTCCGGCTGCTCGGCGAACATGCGGCTTTCCTCGACGACCGGAATCATCGTGCCCGGCATGTATTTTCCGATCTTGAGCGATCCTTCGAGTTCGCAGACATAATCGATGATCGCCTCGTCGAGGCCGACATAATTGACGAGCGTGGACGCGCGCGACGGCGCGCTGATGCCGACGATGCGGCCGCCCTTCTCCTTGATGTCGCGCAGCATGGCATAGAGCCGCAGCTTCGACAGCATGACGTCGTTGCGGAAATCGGCAAGCCGCTTGCGCATCGCATCGCCGCGCGGCTCGCGCGACAGCATCTCCTGCACGCTCGATTCGATCTTTCGCGTTCCCTTGCGCGCCGCATAGACGCGGATCGAACCGCCATGCGACGGGATCGGACGCGCGTGAAACACTTCGAGGCCATGCATACCAAGCAGATGCTGGAGACTCGCGAGCGAGTAGTAGCGCAGGTGCTCGTGATAGATCGTGTCGTATTGCAGCCGGTCGAGCAGCGGAATGAGATAATGCGACTCGGAGATGAACACGCCGTCCGGCGCAAGCATCTCAAGGATGCCGGCGACGATGCCGTGAACGTCTTCCATGTGCGCGAAACAGTTGGCGGCGGTGACGACCTTGGCGGGGCCATGCTCGGCTTTCGCCGCCGTAGCGGTGTCCCGGCTGAAATAACGCTGCATGGTCGGAATGCCGCGCGAGTTCGCAATTTTCGCGACGTCGGTCGGCTCGATGCCGAGGATGCGATGGCCGCCCTTCTGGAAATTCGAGATCAGCGTGCCGTCGTTCGAACCGATGTCGATGACGAGATCCTCGGCCTTGAGTCCGAGCATCTTCGAAGACTCGGCATAGAGATCCGCGAAATTATCACGCAGCAGCTTGGTCATGCCGCTGGTGTAGGGATAGTCCGGCGGAAAGATGATGACCGGATCGACGGCGAGGCCGAGCTGCACCAGCTCGCAATTCGGACAAAACAGCAGCCCGGTCGGGAACCACGGCAGTTGCCGTTGCGGCGTGCCGACTGCGACCATCTGATTGACCGGCGGCATGTAGCCGAGCGACAGCACCGTCTCGAGCGGTTCGTGCCCGCAGACCTGACAACACTCGACCGGCGCGCTGCCGCCAGTGCCCGCCCCACGCGCGATCTTTGTCGGAAACACTGTCAAATTCCTCTTGCCCGCAAAGGGTTTGCACCAGTTCAGGCCGGCGGCGCAAGCCGCTCGTTCGCCCAATACCAGTCGACGGTCGGCTTCAGCCCCTGCGCCAACGTGACCTGCGGCGCGTAGCCGAGCGCTGCGAGTTTTGTGATGTCCGGACAGCGGCGCTGGGTGCCGCCGGCCGGCGACGGGCTCGACACCAATTCGATCTCGCGCCCGGCGACGGCTGCGACCTGCCGGGCGACCTCGCCGATCGTCACCTCCTCGGTGGTGCCGACATGATAGATGCCGAGATGCTCGCCCTTGTCGCGCATCACAATGACGCCGCGCACGAGATCGTCGACATAGCAGAAGCTGCGGGTCTGGCTGCCGTCGCCCTGGATCTCGAACGGCACCGTGCCGGATGGATGTTTCGCCGCCGTGCGTTTGAAGCGCAGCGCGAACTGCGGGATGACGTGCTCGAAACCCATGTCCGGGCCATAGACGTTATGCGGGCGGAAGATCAGCACGCGGTCGAAATGACTGCGGCCGTAATTGATCGCCATCAGTTCGCTGATGATCTTGCCGCCGCCATAGGAGAAGCGCGGGTTGGACGGGTCGGGAACGATGAGCGGCGCATCCTCCGCCGTCGGCACCTGCGGCGGAGTCTGGTAGACCTCGGAGCTTGAGGCCAGCACCAGCGTGCGCACGTTGCAGGCGCGGCAGGCGTCGATGACATTGACCATGCCCTTGACGCCGACGTCGAGCACGAGATCGGGCCGGCTGTAGAAAAATTCAGTGCCGTTGACGTAAGCGAGGTGATGCACCTCGTCGACGCCGTCGACCGCGCGGCGCACCGCGTCGGCGTTGCGAATGTCGCCAGCAATGAACTCAATGTCATTCTCGATGCCGGAGAGCCGACGCGGCGCGCCGCGCGAGTTATCATCGAACACGCGCACGGCGCAGCCCGCCGACACCAGCGCGCGCACCAGCGCCGAACCGATAAATCCGCTGCCGCCTGTCACCAGAATACGCCGGCCGCTCACTGCAAATCCTCCGTCACGTCGTCTCCTTCACATCGATCCAGCGGCCGCCGTCATGCGACCGGCGCACCGCGTCCATCAGAAATTGCACCCGGTAGCCGTCGGCGAAGTCCGGCTTGGCACCGCCGCCGTTTTCAACGGCGTCGAGAAATCGCTTCGCCAGCCGCGACACCGGTGCGATGCGGCCGTCGTGCGGAAATTGCCGGTCGAGCGGATCGTCGTCCAGCGCAATCGGGGCTGGCTGGTTCGTTTTCCGATCGCTCGAAGTCAGCGTGAAACCGCGCATATAGTCGGCGGTCGGGTTATGGAGAGTGAGCGCACCGTCGTCACCGTAGATTTCGAGCCGGTGACCGCTGCCGCCGAACGCGGCGCAACTCATGGAGTAGCTGCCGCTGGCGCCGGACGCAAACGCAAAGGCGCAGATGACATTGGTCTGAAAGGCGGGATCGTCCGGCAGTCCGGCCAGCCGGCCCGACAGTCCGACGAGCGGCCCGAACAACCATTCGACGTAGTGCAGCGAGTGCGACACAAAGTTACCGAGCGCGCCTCCACCGGTCGCGATGTCGGTTTTCCAGTTCTTTGCTCGCAGCCGCGTCGACGCATTCTCGACATGCCAGGTCACCGCGACATGACGGAGGCGGCCGAGGCGGCCTTCGTCGATGATCGCCTTGGTCCGCCGCCACGCGGCGATTTCCGTAAATCCGAAATCGATCATGGTCGGATGGGAGCCGACCTTTTTCAGCATCGCCTTCGCGGCGGCCAGATCGCCAGCCATCGGCTTTTCGGCGAACACCGGCTTGCCGGCCGCTAGCGCGGCGACGGCGATGTCCGGCTGAACCCGCGGCGGCGTTGCGACCGCGACCGCGTCGACGTCCGGCGCTGCGACGAGTTGCCGCCAGTCAGAACAGACGGTTGCGATGTCCGCTTGCTGCGCCATCTCACGCGCGCGATCGGCCCGCGCGCCGGCAAGCGCGACGACCTTGCAGCGCGCGTCGAGACGGAATGCGGGCGCCAGCACCGCGCATCCATAGTTGCTGCCGACAATGCCAAGGCGGATCACGAAAGCCCTCGCCGTCCTGAATTCGCGGGCAATCTGGTCGGCCAGCCTGTCAGGGTCAAGGGAGCGTATCGATAAGACCTCGTCGACAAGACCTTGTCGACAAGGATTGGGGCCACCGCTAGGTTCGCCAAAACGCCCAGCGAGCACGCCTTGCCGCCAGCACCAGCAACCGGACAGATCAATCGCGCGGATTTGCAGGCCCGTTTTCATCTGTGGCTGCGGCTGGCGGCGCTGGCGCTCGCCATCGCCGCGCTCGGATTGCCCATTAACGATCTTTGGCGTTATGCGCTGCTGGCCGCCGCCGTGATCGTCATTTTCTCCGGCGTCGTGATGTCACGCACGACAAACTGGCTGCTCGCCGGCGGCGCGGTCGCGCTTTGCCTGGCGCTCAAGCTCGTATTCCCCGCACCGCTCGTCGAGGAAGGCCACAACGTCTTCATCGTCGATGCGCCCGGCGGCGCGCTGGAGCACGGACTGCCGGCGGACGCCTATCGGCAGATGCTGGCAACGTTCAACGAACGCTATCCCGCCGGCCAGCGGTGCGCAGCGTCGACGCCCGGTTGCTGGCGCGGCGGCGGCTTTCCAGAGCGCGCCTACGCTTTCTCCGCCGACGCGGTTTATGATCGCGCGGCTCTGTCGCGCCGGACAACAACCGTCGATCATGACAATCCGGTCTGGGCCCGGCTCGGCTTCATCAACGAGCTTCGCTACAACTGGACCGACGCGAGCGACATCCGGCGCGGCGCACGTCACCCCCGCAATCTGCTGAACCGCTGGAGCGTCACGATGCCCTATTTCGTGATGTTCCGGTTTCCGCCCGCATTCGTCGGCAGCACGCTTTGTTTTCAGGGCGACGCACTGTGGGAGACCTCGCAGCAACGCTACCTCCGCATCAGCAACGCCGAACCGGCCTGCAAGGCCATCGAGACCGAAGACGTTGGCCGGTCGATCTACGGGCTTTCGATCGGTAAGCCGTTGTCGATGACGCTCAATCCGACACTGAAGGTGCAGTTGCACGGCTGGCTGTCGCCCGCTCTCTCCTTCATCGCAATCCTTGTCGTGCTTCTCGCGCTGGTCCGCCAGCCGGCGCGGCGCTGGCTATGGCCGGCGGCGGCGGC
This sequence comes from Pseudolabrys sp., assembly GCA_050184975.1. Classification (GTDB taxonomy): domain Bacteria; phylum Pseudomonadota; class Alphaproteobacteria; order Rhizobiales; family Xanthobacteraceae; genus Pseudolabrys. Next base: position 22,667 of record JBFWZV010000029.1, read on the forward strand.
CGTGCTGGCGCTCCTCGTCGTGTTCCTGAACGATCCAAGTTTCATCGGCGGCATCCGGCCGTTCGACGGCGGCGACGACGGACTCTTCTACGAGGGCGTTGCTCGGCAGATCGTGCAGCATGTGCTCGCCGGCGACTGGCGGCAGGCGCTGATCGGCGGCGAAGCCGTGTTCTATTATGGCGGTCCTGGCTTGCGCTATCTGCGCGCGATCGAACATTTCATTTTCGGCGACAGTTTCCTCGGCTATCTCGCTATCGTCCTCACCATGCCGCTCTTGGTCTACGCAGCGCTGAAGCGCTTCCTCGGCGCACGCGCCGCGTTTCAGGTCACGCTGCTGCTGTTCATCCTGCCGCTCGGCGGCGTGTTCGGCTCGACATTGTTTCAATATGCCAAGTGGGCGGCGCGCGGTTTCGCCGATCCGGCGGCGGCCTGCGCACTGCTTGCCGGCATCATCGTGCTGATCGGCCGCGAGCCGTCCGGGCCGAGTGCGCGATTCGCGCCCGCCGTCGGCGCCGGACTCCTGTTCGCGCTCGCCCTGTTCCTGCGGCCGAACCTCGCGCTGGCCACCGCGGTGTTCCTGACCGGCGCGGCGCTGATGGCCTTGCAGCGATGGCAGATCGCGCGCGTCGCCGGGCTGTGTCTCGGTTTCCTGCCGGTGTTCGGCATGGCGCTGCATAACTGGGCGTTCGGCGGCGTCTTTGTGCTGTTTTCCAGCAATGCCACCATTGCCGAGGCGTTGCCGATGCCGCCGTCAAAATGGCTCACCGCGACGTTCGATTTCGTCACCCTTCACTGGGCGAGCCCCGCGGTGAAAGGCGCCATCGCGCAGCTCGCATTCTGGCTGTCGGGGCCGTCCGGCTCACCGATTTTCATTCCGCTGCATGCGGCGGCGATTGCCGTGCTGGTCCGCATCGCACTGTCCGGCCGCGCTTTCGACCGATGGCTCCGGCTTTGCGCGGCGGCAGCGCTCGCACAGCACGCGGTGGCTTGGTTCTATTTGCACTTCGAACGCTATCACCACGCGACATGGCTGCTCACGCTGATTGTCTGCGCCGTGTGGGTGCGGAATGAAGGCCTCGCACTTGCACAAGCGCGTTTCCCGCGCGCCTTCAACGCAGTTGCGGGCAATGCGCCGCTTCAATTTGCTGGGCACGCTCTGGGCCGGCTTGCGGACCGCTTGAGCATCAAGGAGACGAGCGCCGTCAGCGCGGCAGCGTGAGATGGCCGTGCAGTTCGGCGAGCATCAGCGCGCCGAGTTGAAGCTGATGATCGAATTCGCCTGACCTGATGAGTTCGGCAATCTCCGGCAGCGAATGCAGCGAGACGGCCAGCCCCGCCTCCGGCTTGAAAGCGGGATCGCGCTCCCCGGTCTCGACAAAGAACGAGTGGATGCGATTGCTCATCCGCGCGCTGCACGGGATTGCGGCACCGATCGCATGCACCGCTTTGGCCGAGAAACCCGTCTCCTCCAGCAGTTCGCGCGCGCAGCTTGCGGCCGGATCCTCGCCCGGTTCGACCAGCCCGGCCGGAAGTTCCAGCGTGACGCGCTCGACCGCCGGCCGATATTGCCGCACCAGCGGAATGCGCCGGTCCGGCGTCAGCGCGACGATGGCGAGATAATCCTGCTGGCCGAGCGCGTGATAGGTCTGCGGCGCCTCGCCCGCAGCGAACACGACATCGCGCGCGACGATGTCGACCCACGGCGACACCTTCGTCACCGACCGCCGCGTCACCTTCGGAAATTCGTCAGCCATACCGGGATCCGCGCAATTCAGCCCTTGAGCGCAACCGTGCCAGCCGGGCGGCGCAAATAAGTGGTCGCGAAGGCGTAGCCGTACCATCGCAGGTAAGCCGGGAGCCATTTCAGCACGCGGAACCGGCTCTGGCCATGCTTGCGCTCGTACCAGCGCGCCGGCACCTCGCCGATGCGCCAGCCGAGCCGGTGCGCCTTGACCAGGAGTTCGATGCTGTAGGTAAAACCTTCGTCCGACTCGACCGTGATGCGGTCGACGACCCGGCGGGAAAACAGCCGGAACCCGCTGGTCGGGTCGTGGGTCGGCAACATCGCCAGCCGATGCAGCGTGAAAGCGGCGGTGCGCACCAGCACCGCCTTGAGCCAGGGACACCCCTCCATCGTGCCGCCCGGCATAAAACGGCTCGCGCACACGATGTCGCAGGCGTCGGGCCGCGCCGGCGCGGCAAGCGCCACCATGTCGTCGAGGATCGGCGCATTGAAATCATCGTCCGCCGGCAGCATCACGACGAGCGGCGCGGTCGAGGCGGCGAATCCGGCCATCACCGCCGCATGCGCGCCGCGGCCGGGGTTCTTCACGAATTCGACCGGCAGCCTCGCATGGCAATCCGGGTTGTCGCGGATCGCCGGCAATGTGTTGTCGTCCGGGCGGTCGTAACAGATGAGCACGCGCGCCGGAGTCTTCACGTCGCGCTGGAGCGCGCGCAGCACCCCGACGATATTGTCGCCCTCATTGTAGACCGGAATGACAATGTCGAGCGTGGGCGCCGCGGCCATGGCCATCAGTAAACGACGTTGGCGCCCGTCGCGATACCCCAGACGTCCACCACCGGCTTGCCCTTCAGATCCACAGTCCGATAACGCTTGTGCGGCGTGCAGACGATCAGGAGATCGCTCTTCTCAATCACCTCTTCGAGCGGCGTCAGGTCCGGATCAGTCGTGACATAAGGATCGGTGGTCAGCACCGAGCGCGCGATTCCGGCCAGCGCCTTCTTGAACTTGTAAGACAGCGAGGCGCGCGGATCGTCATTCTCCGCCTTGAACGCCATGCCGAGCAGACCGACCGTCATGCTGCCAAGATCGTACTGACGGCGCAGGTCGTTGATGATGTGCAGCGGCAGGCCTTCATTGACCATGATCGCGGCGTTGCCGAGCGCAAATTCGTTCCGCGCGAATGCCAGCAACTGCATGGTGTCCTTGACGAGGCACGGGCCGGCGGCGAAGCCCGGACCGGGGATTCCCTGCGCGCGCGGATAATTATGCTTCATCGCCTGAAGGATGTTGCCGTAGTCGAGACCCGCGGACTTCGCGATCAGGAAGAACTGGTTGGTGACGGCAAACTCGATGTAGCGGTAGGCGTTGTTGAACAGCTTGGCGAATTCCGCTTCGATCGGCTTCATCGTGGTCAGTTCCGGCGCGATCGTCTGAAACAGTTTCACCGCCTCCGCTTCCGCCTCCGGCGTGGTGCCGCTGATGAGCTGCGGCATCTGCTGGAGTTCGCGAATGCCGTGACCCTGCACGATACGCTCCGGACAGAACGATATCTTGAGCGAACGCCCCTTCTCCTTGACGTGCGAGTCGATCCAGTCGGTGGTGCCAGGATAAAGCGTCGAGCGCAGCACCAGAAGCTGGCCGTCGACCAGGTGCGGCAGCAACGCATCGATGCAATCCTGCACGACGCGCCGGACCGGATTGAGAAATTCGTCGACCGGCGTGCCGATGGTGACGATCACCGGACCCTTGGTGGAAATGTCGGACGCCTTGCTGGTGAAAAACAGCCGCCCGTCGGCCAGCGCCTTCTTCAAGAGCGGCTCGGCCCCCTCCTCGATGAAGGGCACGCGGCCGGACTTGAGCACATCCAGCATCTCTTCGTTGATGTCGTTGACATTGACCGTCATGCCCTTCGCGGCGAAGGACAGCACGAGCGGAATGCCGACATGACCGGCGCCGCCGACCACGGTCAGGTCGGCCTCCTTCGCGGTGACGGTACGCAACGGGCGGGGTTCGGCGATGTTCAACGCTTTTCTCCGTAGGTCAGCACGAACGGCCGCCAGCGCGCCATGAAAGAAGGCGTAAAGAGCAGACGGTCGATTGCATTATAGAGCGGCAGCAGCCATCGCACACGCCCTGAAGCGACATAGCGATAGCGAAGATCGGCAAGATAATCGGTCCCAGTCGCGAAGCCGGCCTTCCGAAACGCCGCGGCCAACTCCTCCGCCAGCACCGGCCGCTCGTTCGGAGTCACCCCGACAGAGCTGTAAAACGGCGAGGTGCGATCGCGATAGAGGTACATGAAGGGATTGCGGCGGTTCGGATCGAACGCGACAAAGTGCCCGCCCGGCTTGAGAATGCGAAACACCTCGGCCGCGCAACGCGACCGGTCAGGCAGATGATGGACGAGGCCGGAGAGCAGCACGCCATCGAAGCTCGCGTCGGGAAACGGCAGCCGTTCGACATCGCCTTCGATGAATTCGATGTCCGGATGGCTCCGTCGTGCTACCGAGACAAGCCTCGGACTTAGGTCGACGCCGGTGCTGTCGAAGCCGCGCTTGTGGAGCACATCGGTAAATACGCCGGAGCCGCAGCCGAGATCGACCACGCGCGCTCCCGGCCTGAAACGGCCAAGCCGCACCACGGCGTCAATAATGCGCGCATTGGTCTCAGGCGTGAAGACGTCGTAGCCGTTCGCCGACTCATAGCCGTCGAAGAACGCGATTTCGCGTTGCTTGTCCTGCTGGCCTGCGGCCTGCGCTTGCAAGGTCATCCCCTGGTTTCGGCGAACCGTAAATCCACGGCGGCACACGCCGCGGCGCTGGTTCCTAGCAGAACTTGCGGCCTTTTTGTCCAGTGACGTGAGCGCGTGCCTAACGGAGGAGCCCCGCTCGATCGCAGGCGCCGAAAGACCCCATCGACGGGCCTTTACGGCGCACGGAATCCGGCCGACGGCCTACGCCTTCGCGCAGTATCGCGCCCAGAACGTCCGGTACGCCGCCTCGACGGCCCGCGTATAGGCAACCGGGTTGCCGGCCTCGGACGCGGCGATCCGCGCTGGCAATTCGCTGCGCAGCGCCTTCAACCGTTCCGGCTGGCGGGCAAGATCAAGCGCGATACGAATATAGTCGTCGTTGCTCTTGGCAATCCATTCTTCGTAACCGATCGCCGTCAGGATCGCCGCCGACATCCGGTTTGCGATGGTCTCGCCGCAATGGGCCACCACCGGCACGCCCAGATGCAGGGACTCCCAGGTGCTCACGCCGCCATTCTGCGGGAACGGATCGAGACTGATATCGATATTGGCAAGCGCGGCAAGGTGATGCTGGCGCTCGCTGCGATCGACCAGGTCGATGCGCTCGGCGGCAATGCCGCGACGTGCAAACTTGTCGAACATGATCTTGCGGACGATCTCGTCACCGAGAGCATGGTGTTTGACGACGATCCGTGCCGTGCGGTCTTCTTGCAGCAGCGCGCACCAGACATCGAGCGCGGCATCGGAGATCTTTACGATGCGGTTGAAGACGCCGTACGTCACATAGCCTTTGGTCAGAAGCGGCGGCTCCTGCACCGGCGGACGCTCTGGCGGATCGAGCGTCAGCGAACACGGCAGGTTCCACACCGTCTCGGCAAATTGCGACCGGATCGACTCCGGTATCAGGACTTCGTCCGAAAACAGGTAGTCGATGGTCGGAATGCCGGAACCAGTGGCATTGCCCCAGGCCGTCACCTGAACCGGCGCCGGTTTGCGGGCGAAGACTTCGAGCCGATGACCGGCAGAGTGTCCCGACAAGTCGACCAGAACATCGACACCGTCTTCGGCGATGGCGCTATCGAGTCGGTCGTCGGTCCAGCCTTTTACGTCGCGCCAACGGTCCGCATGACGCTTGAATTCGCGCGTCATCGGATCTTCGTCGAGCGAATTCGAATAGCAGACAACCTCGAACTGCGAGTGATCGTGGTGGCGCAGCACCGGCCCGAACACAAAAGCCGCGGAGTGGGTGCGAAAATCCGCCGAGACATAGCCGAGCACGATGCGACGTTTAGGGTCGCGGCTGTTGGAATAGTGACGCGGCCTCGCCAGCTTTGCGCCGATCTGTTCCCACCAGTAACGCCGCGCCTCCTGATGCTGCGCGATCGTCACGCCCGGCACGAAATCCATCACAAAGATGCGATTGTGAATGGCGCCGCTAAAATCCGGCTTGAGCTGCAGCGCCCGATCGTAACAGGCGATCGCCTTGTCGACTTCCGCAGTTGCTTCGCGGCATTGCCCCATCAACGTATAAGCCTCGTGCGACTTCGGATCCTTCGCAATCGCACGTTCGCATTCCGCGATCGCGTCCCAGGTCCGCTTCGCCGTCAGCAAGGATTTCGCATAGCCAAGCCGCGCATCGATCGCTTCGGGGTTGAGCGCGAGCGACTTCTGATAGTCCTGCAGCGCCTGGTCGTTCTTCTTGATCTCGGCGAGCAGGGTCGCCCGATTGAAGTAGACTTCCGGGTAGTTTGGTCGGAGCTTGAGCGCCCTGGCGTAGCATTCAAGCGCTTCGTCGTATTGCTTGAGCTTGAACAGCGCCGATCCCAGCACGTCGTAGGCCTGCGCGAAATCCGGCTTCAGTTCGATGGCGCGGCGGCCCGCAGCGGCGGCTTCTTCGTAGCGCTCCAGCGAGTTCAGCGCGTTACCGCGATTGCAGTGCGCCTCGGCATAATCGGGCTTGAGGGCGAGCGCCTTGTCGCATTGCTCGACGGCCTTCTCGAACTGGCCGCCTTCGTAGAACACGAGACTGAAGTTGGAATAAATCTCCGCCGAGCGCGGGTTGATCTGGATTGCCTTGCCAAACAGCGCCTCGGCCGCGACGAGATTGCGGGCCTGATATTCCGACACTGCGAGGAATTGCAGCGCGGGAAAATGATCGGGGCGCACCGCCAGAATCTGCTGGTAGAGAATCTTGGCCTGGCCGACCCGTCCGGCCTGATGGAGCGCGATGGCCTGGGCGAAGATCGCATCGGGATTGGCACCGAGTGCGGCCGACTTCTTGCGGGCCCGCGCGTTTTGAAATGCCCGCAGTCCCTTGGTCGATGCCATGCCGCGAAGGCCCCTCGTCCGAATCGGCTCCCTATACCAAACGCCTTGATTCGTAACCAATTCGCTACCCGCTGCTGAGCATTGGCGCGTTCACCATCGATCCCGGCCGCAATTCGGCTGCCTTGCTAACCGGCGGGGCACTGGCTACCAATCCGCGCCAGAGGCCCTCAGGAGCGCGCGATGGCGACCCCGTGCGAAGCGGCGATCCGCGATCATCTCAGGCAGTCGCAAGACGCGCTGGCGCGCGCGGCGTCGGACAACGTGTTCATCGCCGCGATCGAAGCCAGCGCGCTGCTGATCGAGAAGTCGCTCGCCGCCGGCGGCAAGCTGCTGATCGCCGGCAATGGCGGCAGCGCTTCCGACGCCCAGCACATCGCCGCGGAACTCATCGGCCGCTACAAGCGGGACCGTGCCTCGATGGCGGCCATCGCGCTCACCACCGACACCTCTGCGCTCACCGCAATCGGCAACGACTACGGCTTCGATCATATTTTTGCGCGGCAGTTGCAGGGGCTCGGCCGCAAGGGCGATGTCTTTCTTGGCATCTCCACGTCGGGGCGCTCGCCGAACGTCGTCGCCGCATTAAAGACGGCGCGCGAACTCGGCCTTTCAACCATCGGGTTTGCCGGCGAAAACAAGAAAGAGTTCGGGCCGTTGTGCGACGTGCTGCTGTCGGTGCCGTCGCCTGAGACAGCGCTGGTCCAGCAGCTACACATCACCGCCGCACACGCGATCTGCGGCTACCTCGAAAAATAACGGGACGTCGAACCGTCCGGATTGTCGCCATGAAGCGCCCGCGCCTGCTCTATCTGGTGACCGAGGACTGGTACTTCATGACCCACCGCCTGCCGATGGCGCGGGCGGCGCGCGATGCCGGTTACGACGTTCACGTCGCGACACGCGTGAGCAAGTTCGCGGACCGTATCGCCGCTGAAGGCTTCACACTGCACGAGATCGATCTTTACCGCGGCAGCGTGAACCCGTTGAGCTTCGCCAGAGCGGTCAGCGCCGTGCGCACGCTCTGCCGCGCCATCGCACCGGATGTCGTCCATCATATCGCGCTCCAGCCGAGCATCATCGGCGCCCTCGCGGCACGAGGCGCGCCCTACGCCGTGCTCAATTCGATCTTCGGCTTCGGCTCGGTGTTCACCGCGCACGGCCTCAAGTCGCGGTTCGCGCGTCTCCTGCTGCGGCCGCTGATCCCGCTCTTGTTCAACGCGAAACGATCGATGACGATGGTGGTCAATCCCGATCATCGCGACATGCTGGTCTCGCTCGGCGTCGATGCCGGCAAGATCGCCGTCATTCCCGGCTCCGGCGTCGATCTGACAAAATACGGGCCGCTGCCGGAGCCTCAAGGGGCAGTCACGCTCGGCTATGCCGGACGCATGCTGGAAGACAAGGGCGTGCGCGTGCTGGTCGAGGCATGCGAGCGCCTTGCACGCGACGGCCACGACATCCGCCTGCTGCTTGCCGGCCTGCCCGATCCTTCCAACCCGAATTCGATTCCGCAGAGTGAGCTTGAAGCCTGGTCGCGGCAGCCCGGCATCGAATGGCTTGGCAATGTCGAGGACGTGCGTACGGTCTGGGCGCGCGCACACGTCGCGGTGCTTGCGTCGCGCGGCGAAGGCATGCCGATGAGTCTCGCCGAGGCCGCCGCCTGCGAACGCCCGCTGATTGCCACCGACGTCTCCGGTTGCCGGGAGATCGCGCGCGACAATCTCAATGCGCTGCTCGTGTCCCCCGATGATGCCGCGGCGCTTGCGGCCGCCATTGCGCGGCTCTCCCACGACGCCGCGTTGCGCCAGCGTCTGGGCAAGGCCGGCCGCCGGCTGGTCGAACAGGACTACGCGAGCGAGCGGGTCGCCGAGAAGATCGTCGCGATTTACCGGCAGCTTTCGGACGCTCAGACGGCGCATTAAGGCCACTTCTGGCCGCTTCTTGCGCCTTCCTCCCATCCCTTTATACCTGCGGACCGCAAGGACGGGCCATGTCGGCCGTTATGGGGTCCGCGAATGGCGCTTCCCGCGCGCAACGACCTGAAGATCGCCGTGATCGGCCTCGGCTATGTCGGCCTGCCGCTCGCCGTCTATCTTGCCCGGCACTTTGCGGTCGTCGGCTTCGACATCAATGCAGGGCGCATCGATGAGTTGAAGCGCGGCATCGACCGCACGCGCGAACTCAACGCGGAAGAACTCGCCGACAGCAAACGCATCGCGTTCAGCACCGATCCGTCATCGCTCAACGATCGCAACTTCTACATCGTCACGGTGCCGACGCCGATCGACGACGCCAAACGTCCCGATCTCACAGCGCTGATTGGCGCCAGCAAGACGGTCGGCGGCGCGTTGTCGAAGGGCAACGTGGTCGTCTATGAATCGACGGTCTATCCCGGCCTGACCGAGGAAATCTGCGTGCCGATCCTGCATCAGGAGTCGGGCCTCACCTACAACACCGATTTCTTTCTCGGCTATTCGCCCGAGCGCATCAATCCCGGCGATCCCAAGCACCGCCTGCCCGACATCGTGAAGGTGACCGCCGGCTCGACGCCGGAAGCCGCCGACCTCGTCGATCATGTCTACAGCCGCATCGTCACCGCCGGCACGCACAGGGCCTCGTCGATCCGTGTCGGCGAAGCCGCCAAGGTGATCGAGAATATCCAGCGCGACGTCAACATCGCGCTCGTCAACGAACTCGCCATGCTGTTCAATCAGCTCGGCCTCGACACCACAGAGGTGCTCGAAGCCGCCGGCACCAAATGGAACTTCCAGCCGTTCCGGCCGGGGCTCGTCGGCGGCCACTGCATCGGCGTCGATCCTTATTATCTGACCCACAAGGCCGAGTCGGTCGGCTTCCATCCACAGATGATCCTCGCCGGCCGGCGCATCAATGACGGCATGCCGGGCTACGTCGCCGGCGAGATCGTCAAGACCATGGTGCGCCGCAAGCAGCGCGTCGACGCCGCCCGCGTGCTGGTGATGGGTTTCACCTTCAAGGAGAACTGCCCGGACACCCGAAACACCAAGGTGATCGATCTCGTCAACGAGTTGAAGGGACTGGTGGGAGAGGTTGTCATCTATGACCCGGTCGCCGATCCGGAAGGCGCGCGCCACGAATACGGCATCGCGCTTGAAACGACGCTGCCGGAGGGACCGTTCGACGCCGTGGTGCTCGCCGTCAAGCACACGCAGATCGCACAACTGGGTGATACGAAAATCCGCTCGCTGCTCACAGCGAACGGCATCATCTATGATATCAAAGGCGTGCTGCCGGCCGCCGCCAGCCATGGGCGGCTCTGAATGACCGGGAGCCGCGCATGAAAATCCTCGTTACCGGCGCCGCCGGCTTCATCGGGTATCACACTTCGAAAGCGCTGCTCGACCGCGGCGATACCGTAATCGGCTTCGACAATCTCAACGATTATTACGATCCGAAGCTGAAGGAAGCCCGCCTCGCGCAACTTACGCCACGCAACGGCTTCGCCTTCGTCAAAGGCTCGCTGGAAGACCGCGCCGCGTTGGAGGCGCTGTTCGCCGAGCACAAGCCGGAGCGCGTGATCCACCTCGCCGCCCAGGCCGGAGTACGCTACTCGCTGACCAATCCGCACGCTTATGTCGACGCCAACATCGTCGGCTTCGTCAACATGCTGGAATGCTGCCGCCACAACGGCGTCCAGCACCTGGTCTATGCGTCATCGAGTTCGGTCTACGGCGCCAACACGGCGATGCCGTTCAGCGTCCACCAGAACGTCGACCATCCGCTCAGTCTCTATGCCGCCACCAAGAAGGCGAACGAGCTGATGGCGCATACCTACGCCCACCTCTATCGTCTGCCGGTGACCGGCCTGCGCTTCTTCACGGTCTATGGGCCGTGGGGCCGGCCGGACATGTCGATGTTCCTGTTCACCGACAAGATCATCAAGGGCGAGCCGATCGACGTCTTTAATGAAGGCAAGCACCAACGCGATTTCACTTATATCGACGACATCGTCGAAGGCGTGGTGCGCAGCGTCGACCGCATCGCCACTCCCAACCCCGACTGGTCGAGCGAGGAACCGGACCCGGGCACCTCGTCGGCGCCCTACCGGCTCTACAACATCGGCAACCACTCGCCGGTGCGGCTGATGGACTACATTGCCTGCATCGAAAAGGCGGTCGGCAAGACGGCGAAGAAGAACTTCCTGCCGTTGCAGCCCGGCGACGTGCCGGCGACCTACGCCGACGTCTCCGATCTCAAGGCCGACATCGGTTTCGAGCCGAAAACGCCGATCGAGGACGGCGTGAAGCGCTTTGTCGCCTGGTATCGCGAGTTTTATCGGCGCTAGCCGGCCGGCATCGGCTATGGTGCAGTTTCAAGCGGGACAGCAGCTTCGATGTGCGGAATAGCGGGCATCCTGGGCACGGCGGCCGGCGCCACGGCGTCGATCAACGAGCGGCTCGCCCAGGCGATGGGCGACGCGCTCGCGCATCGCGGACCGGACGACCACGGCGTCTGGAGCGATACGGACGCCGGCATTGCGCTCGCGCATCGGCGCCTGTCGATCGTCGACCTGTCGCCCGCCGGCCACCAGCCGATGACATCGTCCGACGGACGCTACGTCATCACCTACAACGGCGAGTTCTATAATTTTCAGGAACTTCGTGCCGAGCTTGAGGCGCGCCAGATCAGTTTCCGCGGCCATTCCGACACCGAGGTGATGCTCGAGGCATTTTCGGTCTTTGGGATCGAAGCGACGGTCGCGCGCATGGTCGGCATGTTCACGATCGGCCTGTGGGACCGCAAGGAGCGTTGCCTTACGCTGATCCGCGACCGGCTTGGCATCAAACCGCTCTACTGGGCGAAGTTCGGCAACCTGTTCCTGTTCGGCTCGGAACTGAAGGCGCTGCGCGCCCATCCGGGCTGGACCCCGCGGATCGACCGCCGGGCCGTCGCGTCGTTCATGCGGCACAATTACATCCCGGCGCCGCATACGATCTACGAAGGCGTTCACAAACTGGAGCCCGGTTGCATTCTCACCGTGCCGTGGCGCGGCGAGCCGGAGGTGACGCGTTACTGGAACGCGCGGCAGATCGCGCGCGGCGGCATCGCGGCGCGGATCGAGGCAAGCGACGCAGAATTGAAGGAGCGTCTCAACGCCGCCCTCACCGACGCCGTGAAGCTGCGGATGATCGCCGACGTGCCGCTCGGCGCGTTCCTGTCCGGCGGCGTCGATTCATCGACCGTGGTTGCGCTGATGCAGGCGGTACATTCGGAGCCGGTGCGCACCTTCACGATCGGCTTCGACATCGCGGGCTACAACGAAGCCCCGCACGCCGCCGCGATCGCCAGGCACCTCGGCACTCATCACACGGAACTGACGGTGACCGCCCGCGAGGCGATGGACGTCATTCCGAAACTGCCGGAGTGGTACGACGAGCCATTCGCGGACTCCTCGCAAATTCCGACCTATCTCGTCTCGGCGATGACGCGAAAGCACGTCACCGTCGCGCTGTCGGGCGATGGCGGCGACGAGTTGTTCGCCGGCTATAACCGCTATCATCTGGCGCGGCGCGCCTGGCGCGGCCTGTCGCTCTTGCCGCGCGCGGTCCGCTCGGCGATGGCCGCCCCTCTGACCGCGGTATCGCCCGCCTGCTGGAACCGCCTGCTCGGAAGGGTGCCTGGCTTGCCGTCGCAACCCGGCGACAAGCTGCACAAGGCGGCGAGCATCCTCGCGCTGCGCGACGGCGATGCCGTCTACCGCCGGCTGGTGTCGCACTGGGAGCCGGCGCAGATCGCGCCCGGCCCGGCCGAGCACCAAGGCGCGCTGTGGGACACTACGGTCAGCAAGGAGTTCCCGGACTTTCTCGACCGCATGCAGATGCTCGATCTCGTCACTTATCTGCCCGACGACATTCTGACCAAAGTGGACCGCGCCAGCATGGCGGTTGCGCTCGAAGCGCGCGTGCCGCTGATCGACCATCGCGTCGTCGAGCTGGCGTGGCGGCTCCCGCAGAACGTCAAGCTGCGCAACGGCACCACCAAATGGCTGCTGCGCCAGATTCTCTACGATCATGTCCCGCGCGACCTGATCGAACGGCCCAAGATGGGATTCGGCATTCCGCTCGGCGAATGGCTGCGCGGCCCGTTGCGCGACTGGGCGGAGACGCTGCTCGGCGAGCAGCGGCTGCGCGACGGCGGCCTCGTCGACGCGACGGTCGTGCGGCAGCACTGGCGCGAGCATCTCGAAGGCCGGCGCAACTGGCAATATCTGCTGTGGGACGTGCTGATGCTCGAAGCCTGGCGCGAGCGCTGGGGCTGAGATGGCGACCGGCGCACCGACACCGACGGTAATGCATGTCATCCCCGGCCTGGGCTCCGGCGGCGCCGAGGGCATGCTGGCCGCGCTCGTGACGGCCAAACGGACCGAGCCGTTGTCGCAGGTCGTCGTCAATCTGGTGCCGGAGGGCGTCAACGCCGGGCGCATCCGCACAGCCGGCGTCCCGCTCCACAATCTCGGCCTGACAAATCCCGCGATGGGCGGCCGCATCCTCTACGAACTCACCGGACTGATCCGCCGCTATCGCCCGGCGGCGATTCAGAGCTGGCTTTATCTCGGTGACCTGACCGCGCTGTGGGCGCTGCACCTTGCCAGGCGGCGCTCCTCCACCCGTCTTTATTGGGGCGTGCGCGGCTCGTATCTGAATCTTTCAGATTACAACTTCAATCTGCGCATGGTCATGAAGCTCTGCAACTGGCAGTCCCGCGCGCCGGACGCCGTGATCGCCAATTCGTTTGCCGGCCGCGACGACCATTTGCGGATGGGTTACCGGCCGCGCGCCTTTGGCGTCATTCCAAACGGAATCGATATCGACCGTTTTCGACCCGACGCCGACGCGCGTGCCCGCATCCGCGCCGAACTCGGCATTGCCGAAAGCCGGCCGACGGTCATCCATGCCGCGCGCAACGATCCGATGAAGGATCACGACACGTTATTCGCCGTTGCCGCGCAACTTCCTCACGCGACATTCGTGCTGGCCGGGGTCGATACCGAGAAACTGCACGGCCCTGGCAACGTCATTTCGCTCGGAACGAGGCGCGACATGCCGGCGCTGTTTGCCGCCGCCGACGCTGCGGTGCTGACGTCGATCTACGGCGAGGGCTTTCCGAATGTCATCGCCGAAGCGATGGCCTGCGGCACGCCGGTCGTCGCCACCGACTGTGGCGATGCGGGCCGGATCGTCAGCTCCACCGGAACGATCACCCCGCCGCGCGACGTCTCGGCTTTTACGGCAGCGCTACGAGCTATCCTCGACGAATCGTCCGAACAGCGCCGGCGGCGCGCAGAAACGTGTCGGACCAGAATCAAAGACCATTTCTCGCTCGATCGGACGGTCGCAGCCTTCGATGCGCTGCATCGCCATGGGACGCTGCCGACGGATTGACGGCCGCAGCCGGCACCGCCGGATCGCCGCCGAAAGCCCAAAATTAAGGCCCCTCACGGACCTCCGAGCGGCCCGGCTATTGCCCGCCCCGGTCAATCACGATACATCCGCCGCGCGGGACACTGGCCGCGGGCCACTTTCAGGCGTACCGAAGCGGGGATGCCCCGATGTCAATCCAGTGACAATGGACCCTGATCGCCATGACGCATGCCGAAGTGTTTCTCGATGAAGTCGGCCAGATCGCCCGCGGCCTGTCCACGGCGGAGATGGAGAAACTCTGCGACGAACTGGTGAGCCTGCGCGCACGCGAGGGCCGGCTGTTCTTCCTCGGTGTCGGCGGCAGCGCCGGCAATTGCGGCCATGCAGTCAACGACTTCCGCAAACTGTGCGGCATCGAAACCTACGCGCCGACCGACAATGTCTCGGAACTGACCGCACGGACCAATGACGAAGGCTGGCACACGATCTTTGCCGAATGGATCAAGGTCAGCCGCGGTAACAACAAGGACGCTTTGTTCATCCTTTCGGTCGGCGGCGGCAATCTCGAAAAGAATGTCAGCCCGAACCTTGTCGCCGCGATTCAAGAAGCCAAGACGCGTGGCATGAAGGTGTTCGGCATCGTCGGCCGCGACGGCGGCTACACGAAGAAGGCGGGCGATGTGGTGGTCGTGGTGCCGACGGTCGCGGAGTCGCGCGTGACGCCGCACGCCGAAGCGTTCCAGGCGGTGATCTGGCACTATCTGGTGTCGCACCCGAAGCTGCAAAAGAACGCGACCAAGTGGTAAGGGCGGTTTTTCTCGACCGGGACGGTGTCCTCAACGCCAATATCGACCGCGGCGGCAAGCCGGTCGCACCAACCACGCTCGAAGACTTCAAGATCCTGCCCGGCGTGCCCGAGGCGGCGCGGCGCCTCAAGGCGGCCGGCTTCCTGCTGGTCGTGGTGACCAACCAGCCGGACCTCGCGACCGGGCGAAACAGCCCGGCAGTGATCGAGGCCATGCATGAGCGCCTGCGGACTGCGCTCCCCCTCGACGACATCAGGATCTGCCCGCATGTCGATGCCGACGGCTGCGTCTGCCGCAAGCCCAAACCCGGCCTCCTGCTGGAGGCGGCGCAGGCCCATGGAATCGACCTGAAATCGAGTTTCATCGTCGGTGACCGCTGGCGCGACATCGAAGCGGGCCGAAAAGCCGGTTGTTTGACGATTTTCGTGGATTATGGGTATGAACAGGATGGTCCCAACAATCCCGATGTGACAGTTGGCTCACTGTCGGAAGCGGCAGACATTATCCTGGCCAGGGACAGACAAGGATCGCCCGCATGACCCCGAGCGTCGACCAGCTCAAGATCAAGATTTTCGCCGACGGCGCCGATCTCAAGAACATCCGCGAGTCGGCCAAGAACCCGATCATCAAGGGCTTCACCACCAACCCGACCCTGATGCGGCAGGCCGGCGTCAACGACTACAAGGCCTTCGCGCTGGACGTGCTGAAGGTCGTACCGGACCGCCCGGTCTCCTTCGAGGTTTTCGCCGACGACTTCCCGACCATGGAAGCGCAGGGCCGCGAGATCGGCACCTGGGGCGACAATGTCTATGTGAAAATCCCGGTCACCAATTCCAAAGGCGAGTTCGCGGGGCCGCTGCTGGCGAGCCTGTCGCGTGCCGGCATCAAGCTCAACGTCACCGCGGTGATGACGCTCGACCAGGTCGCCAAGATCACCGATGCCCTGGCCGACAACGTTCCTGCCGTCATTTCGGTGTTCGCCGGGCGCATCGCCGACACCGGCCGCGACCCGATTCCGATCATGACGGAATCGCTCAAGATTATGAAGAAGCGGCCCAAGGCCGAACTGCTCTGGGCGAGCCCCCGTGAAGTTCTTAATATCTTTCAGGGCGACGCCTTGGGCTGCCACATCATTACGGTGACACCCGATCACCTCAAGAAACTGGCGCTGGTCGGCAAGAATCTCGACGAGTATTCGCGCGAAACCGTCAATATGTTCTACAAGGACGCCCAATCGGCCGGCTACACCATAGCCCTTGCATCGCAGCGCGCCGCCTCATAAAACGCGGCGCCTATTCAACAATATCTGTTGCCTGGAACGGGTAGGCGCCCCGTCCGGCTCATCTTTTTGGCAGGCCTCGTCATGAATTCCGATCTGAAGAACGTGCTGGTGACCGGCGGCGCCGGCTATGTCGGCCATGTCCTGACCCCCCGCCTGCTGGCGGAAGGTTACAACGTCACTGTTTTCGACAAGCTGTTCTTCGGCTGCCGCCTGCCGAACGATCCGAAGCTGCGCGTTGTCGAAGGCGATATCCGCGACACCGCCAAGCTCGCCGAAGCCTTTCAGGGTCAGGACGCCGTATTGCACCTTGCCTGCATTTCCAACGATGCCAGCTTCGAGTTGGACGAGAAGCTGTCCGAGACCATCAACTACGATTGCTTCGAGCCGCTGGTGGTCGCGGCGAAGGATGCCGGGGTCAAGCGCTTCGTCTACTGCTCGTCGAGCTCGGTCTACGGCGTCAGCGACTCGCCGAACGTCACTGAGGATCATCCGCTGGTTCCGCTGACGCTCTATAACAAGTTCAAGGGCATGTGCGAGCCGCTGCTCTGGAAGCACAAGTCCGACGACTTCACCTGCGTCACCGTCCGCCCGGCCACGATTTGCGGCTACAGCCCGCGCACCCGGCTCGATCTCTCCGTCAACATCCTGACCAATCACGCCATCAACAAAGGCGTCATTACGGTGTTCGGCGGCAACCAGATGCGGCCGAACCTCCACATCGAGGATATGGTCGACGCCTATCTTCTGATGCTCGACGCGCCGAAGGAGAAGATCAACGGCGAGGTCTTCAACATCGGCTTCCAGAACTATTCGATCGCCGAAATCGCCCGCATGGTGAAGAGCGTCGTCGAGGAAGAAATGCCGGAGCTTGGCGAGATCAAGATCGAGGTCACGCCGTCGAACGACTATCGCTCCTATCACGTCAATTCCGACAAAGTGAATCGCGTGCTCGGCTTCAAGCCGAAGCATTCGATTGAAGACGCGGTTCGCGATCTGACGCGCGCCTTCCGCAACAAGATGTTGCCGTCGAGCTTCGAGGACGACTGGTATTACAACGTCCGCACCATGAAGAAGCTCGGCGCAAAATGAGCAAACGCCGGATCGCAGTCGTCACCGGCGGCGCCGGCTTCATCGGCAGCCACATGGTCGATCTTCTGGTCGACCGCGATTTCGAAGTCCGCGTCATCGACAACCTGGTCGGCGGGCGCGAGGCGAACCTCGCCCATCACAAAAGCAATGGCCAGCTGAAGTTCGAGAACCGCGACATCCGCGACTATCAGCCGGGTGACGCGCTGTTCGACGGGGTCGAGTTCGTTTTTCATTTCGCCGGCATCGGAGACATCGTGCCCTCGATCGAAAAGCCGATGGAGTACATGTCGGCCAATGTGCAGGGCACTGTGCATATGCTGGAATGCGCGCGCGCCGTCGGCGTGCGCAAGTTCGTCTATGCGGCCTCCTCGTCCTGCTATGGCCTTGCCAAGACGCCGACCCGCGAAGACCACCCGATCGTGCCGCAATACCCCTACGCGCTCAGCAAGTATCAGGGCGAGCAGGCGGCATTTCACTGGCACAGGGTCTACAAGCTGCCGGTCAATTCGATCCGTATCTTCAACGCCTATGGCACGCGCTCGCGCACGTCCGGCGCCTACGGCGCGGTGTTCGGCGTGTTCCTGCGCCAGAAGCTGGCGCAAAAACCCTTCACCGTGGTCGGCGACGGCACGCAGAGCCGCGACTTCCTCTATGTGACCGACATTGCCGAGGCCTTCTATTGCGCGGCCGACACCGGTCTGACCGGCGAAACCTGGAACCTCGGCGCCGGCAATCCCCAGCCCGTGAACAAGCTGGTCGAACTGCTTGGCGGCCCGGTCGTCTACATCCCGAAGCGCCCCGGCGAACCCGACTGCACCTTCGCCGATATCGGCAAGATCCAGCGCGAACTGAAGTGGCGGCCGACCGTCAGCTTCGAGGACGGCGTTGCCAAGATCGTCGCCAATATCGATTACTGGAAAGAGGCCCCGTTGTGGGACCCCGACAGCATTGCAAAAGCCACCGCAGGGTGGTTCAAAGCCCTGTCCCATGAGGGGAAGCCGTGATGGACGAGGCCAGCAAGAGCTTGGTCAGCCACAAGATCAAGACCGCGGAACAGCTCGCCGCGGCCATTGGTCCCCGCCCGCGCGACAAGAAAGTCATCATGTGCCACGGGACGTTCGACATCGTCCATCCAGGCCATGTGCGCCACCTCCTCTACGCCAAGAGCAAGGGCGACATTCTTATCGCCAGTCTGACCGCCGACGCCCATATCGCGAAGGCGAATTTTCGTCCCTTCGTTCCGCAGGAACTGCGCGCCTTCAATCTGGCAGCGCTGGAAGTCGTCGATCACGTCGTGATCGACCTCAATCCGACGCCGATCGAAAATCTCAAGATCATCAAGCCGGACTATTTCGCCAAGGGCTACGAATACACCAAGGGCGGGCTGCCGCCGCGGACGATGGAAGAAAAGACGGCGGTTGAGTCGTATGGCGGCGAAATCATCTTCACGCCCGGCGACATTGTCTATTCGTCGTCCAACATCATTGAGACCGAGCCGCCGGCGATCGCCACCGAAAAGCTGCTCTCATTGCTGCAGGCGGAGAAACTCGATTTCGACAGTCTGCGCGATACCGTCAGCAAGCTCAGCAACATTCGCGTTCACGTGATCGGCGATACCATCGTCGACAGCTATACGCATACGGTGCTGATCGGCGGCATGACCAAGACGCCGACGATGAGCGTGCGGTTCGAGAACCGCAGCGACTTCGTGGGCGGCGCCGGCATCGTCGCCAAGCATCTGCGCGCCGCGGGCGCCGACGTGACCTACTCGACCGTGCTTGGCAACGACAAGCTCGGCGAATTCGTACTGGACGATCTGAAGGCTGCAGGCGTCAACTGCGTGCCGGTCATCGACCGCACACGTCCGACCACGCATAAAAATGCGATCATCGCGGGCGGCTACAATCTCTTGAAGATCGATACGCTCGACAACCGCTCGATCTCCGAACGTGTCGCCGAAATTCTGAAATCGCAAATCCGTGAGACGCCGGCCGACATTGTGGTGTTTTCCGACTTCCGGCACGGCATCTTCAATCGCGAGACAATTCCCGGCTTGACCGCCTCGATCCCGGACGGCGTGTTCCGCGTCGCCGACAGCCAGGTCGCAAGCCGCTGGGGCAACATTCTCGAGTTCCAGGATTTCGACCTGATTACGCCGAACGAGCGCGAGGCGCGCTTCGCGCTCGGCGACCAGGACTCGGTCGTGCGCCCGCTGGGGCTCGAACTCTATCGTCAGGCGAAGTGCAAAACACTGATCCTCAAGCTCGGCGAGCGCGGCCTGATGACCTTCCGCGCGATCCCGACGCAGGAGCAGGACGTCCGCGCCTTCTTCGCGCTGGATACGTTTGCCGACCGCATTGTCGATGCCGTCGGTTCGGGCGACGCTCTCCTCGCCTATGCAACGCTCGCGCTGTTCAAGACGAAGAACAGCGTCATCGCCGCGGTGCTCGGCTCGCTGTCGGCCGCGGTCGAATGCGAGCACGAAGGGAACGTGCCGGTCCGTCCGAAGGACGTGCTCGACAAGCTGGAGCGTTACGAACGCTTCGTGAATTACGCCTAGCGGCCGTTGGCGACCGATGCGTGTTCTCATTGCCGGATACGGCGTTCAGGGAAAATAGCGCAACCGCATCGCCGGCAGGGAGTCGGCCGGTCTTGACGATCCGGTCG
>JBFWZV010000030.1:0-40989 GCA_050184975.1 Pseudolabrys sp.
CTTCCAGAATCTCCAGCGCAACACGCGCGGCATGACGCTCGATCTCAAATCGACGCAGGGCAAGGCGGCGTTCCTGCGCATGGTCGAGAAGGCCGATGTCGTCGTCGAGAATTTCCGGCCCGACGTGAAGGGCCGGCTCGGCATCGATTACGAGTCGCTGCGCAAGGTGAACAAGCGCATCGTGCTCGCCAGCATCTCCGGCTTCGGCCAGGACGGGCCTTACGCCAAGCGTCCGGGATTCGACCAGATCGCGCAGGGCATGGGCGGGCTGATGTCGATCACAGGGTTGCCGGGGCAGGGCCCGGTACGCGTCGGCCTTCCGATCGCCGACCTCACTGCTGGGCTGTTTTGCGCGCTCGGCATTCTGACCGCGCTCTTGGAGCGCGAGGCGTCCGGCGAGGGCCAGTGGGTGACGACGTCGCTGCTGCAAGCGCAGATTTTCATGCTGGACTTTCAGGCCGCGCGCTACCTCACCGAAGGCGAGGTGGCCAGGCAGGCCGGCAACAATCACCCGACCTCGATTCCGACCGGCGTGTTCAAGACCTCGGATGGCCACCTCAACATCGCCGTCACCGGACAGGCGATCTGGGAGCGCTTCTGCGCCGCGGTCGGTCATCCGGAATGGCTCGACGAGCCCGATTACAAGACCGGCAAGCTGCGCTCGCAGAACCGCGACAAGCTCAATGCCGGGATCGGCAAGGTCACTGAGCAGAAGTCGAGCGCGGACTGGGTCGAGATCTTCAACAAGGCCGGCGTGCCGTGCGGGCCGATTTATGCGATAGACCAGATGTTCGCCGATCCGCAGGTGAAGCACCTCGGCATCGCCAGGACATCGGCGCGCTCCGACGGCAGCCGGCTCGGCCTCGTCGGCCAGCCGGTCGCGCTGTCGCGCACCGGCAGCGAGATTGCGACGCGTCCGCCCGATCTCGGCGAACATACCGACGAGTTGCTCAAGGAATTCGGGTTCAGCAGCGAAGACATCGCGGCGCTGCGCGCGGCCAAGGCTGTGTAACCAAGGCCGTGTAACGATGCCAGAAGGAAGATTGAAATGAACGCGCCAGCAAAGACCGACAAGATGCTGTCCCGCAAGGAAGGCGCCGTCGGCTATCTGACTTTCAACAACCCGGAGCGCCACAACGCGGTGTCGCTCGAAATGTGGGAAGCGGCCTCCGGCTATCTCGAAGAGTTCAAGAACGACAAGAATATTCGCGTCGTCGTCGTCACCGGCGCGGGCGGCAAGGCCTTCGTGTCGGGTGCTGACATTTCCAAGTTCGAGAAGGAGCGTTCGAGCCAGGAGGGCATCGACCGCTACAATGCCGCGGTCGATCAGGCCAATAATGCGTTTTTCAATTTTCCGAAGCCGACCATCGCGATGATCCGCGGCTACTGTATCGGCGGCGGCTTCGGCCTTGCACTGTGCTGCGACATGCGCATCTGCACCGAAGGCTCGAAATTCGGCGTGCCGGCGGCCAAGCTCGCGCTCGGCTATCGTTACGACGGCCTGAAGAAGCTGGTCGATCTTATCGGACCCTCGTTTGCGAAAGAGGTTTTCTTCACCGCGCGGCAGTTCACCGCGCAGGAGGCGCAGATGATGGGCTTCGTCAATCGCGTGGTGCCGGACGGCGAACTCGAGGCCTATGTGAAAGACTATGCCGACACCATCGCCGGCAACGCGCCGCTGACCGTCGACTCGGTCAAGTTCATCGTCGCGCAGGCACTGAAAGACCCTGCCGACCGCGATCTGAAGAAGTGCGAGGCGATGGTGCAGGCCTGTTTTGCCAGCAAGGATTACACGGAAGGGCGCAAGGCCTTCATGGAAAAGCGCAAGCCGCAGTTCACCGGCTCGTAGCTTTCACGCGCCGAAAACGCGACCAGACAGGGAGTGGCCGCGCGCGGCCGGAAATGCTACCTCCCTCGCGAACATTGCATCAATCGTATCTGTTGTGGTGAGGACGCCCATGTACACCGATCTCCAGCTTTACATCGACGGCCAATGGCTCAACGGCGCAGGCCGTAAGAGCGAAGACGTCATCAATCCGGCGACCGGCAAGGTGCTTGCCCCGCTGCCGCATGCGAGCAAGGCCGACCTCGATGCCTCGCTCGCTGCGGCTGACAAGGGCTTCAAGGTCTGGCGCGCCACCTCGGCCTATGACCGCGGCAACGTCCTGCGCAAGGCGGCAAATCTGCTGCGCGAGCGCGCCGACCATGTCGCCCGTGTGCAGACGCAGGAGCAGGGCAAGATTTTCGCCGAGTCGCGCGCCGAAGTCCTGACCTCTGCCGACATAATCGACTGGTATGCCGAGGAGGGACGCCGCGCCTATGGCCGCATCGTGCCGGGCCGGACGAAGGGCGTCCGTCAGATTGTAACGCAGGAGCCGGTCGGTGTCGTCGCGGCCTTTACGCCGTGGAACTTCCCGACCCTGACTCCGGTGCGCAAGATCGCCGGCGCGCTCGCAGCCGGCTGCTCGATCATCATCAAGGCCTCGGAAGAGACGCCGGGCGGCTGCGTCGAACTGGTGAAATGTTTCGCCGATGCCGGCGTGCCGGCGGGCGTACTGAACCTCGTGTTCGGCGTGCCGGCGGAGGTCTCCGAGCATCTGCTCGCGTCCGACATCGTCAAGAAGATCTCGTTCACCGGCTCGATTCCGGTCGGCAAGCATCTTGCGGCACTCGCCGCCAAGGGCATGAAGAAAGCGACCATGGAACTCGGCGGTCATTCGCCGGTCGTGGTGTTCGACGATGCCGACCCGGAAAAGGCGGCCGACACCATCGCGGCGTTCAAGTACCGCAACGCGGGCCAAGTCTGCATTTCGCCGACCCGCTTCTACGTGCAGGAGAAATCCTACGGCAAATTCCTTGCCCGCTTCACCGAATATGCCAAGGGCATCAAGCTCGGCGACGGCCTTGAGAAGGACACCAAGATGGGTCCGCTCGCCAATCCACGCCGGCTCGATGCGATGGAAGCGATCGTCCAGGACTCCAAGGATCGCGGCGGCAAGATCGTGGCCGGCGGTTCGCGCCATGGCAATCAGGGCTTCTTCTTCCAGCCGACGGTGATCACCGATCTGCCGGACGACTCGAAGCTGATGACGCAGGAGCCGTTTGGTCCGGTTGCGCCTGTCGTGCCGTTCAAGACCTTCGACGAGGTGGTCGAACGCGCCAATTCGCTCGAATTCGGTCTCGCGGCCTACGCCTTCACCAATTCCAGCGCGCAGGCGCAGGCGATCGGTGACGCGATTCAGTCCGGCATGGTCGGCGTCAACAGCGTCGCGATTTCGACGCCGGAAACGCCGTTCGGCGGCATCAAGGAGTCCGGCTACGGCTCCGAGGGCGGTATCGAAGGGCTTCAGGCCTACATGAACACCAAGCTCATCTCGCAAGCCTGAGTTTCCCGTAAGCAAGGCAATGAAATGGCCGGGTTTCCCCGGCCATTTTTATTTCGTCGTTTGCCCACGAAACTATTTCTGGGCGCGCTGGCACGCCTCCCAGATCTTCGCCGGCGTTGCCGGCATGTCCATGTAATCGGCGGCGCCGTTCGGGATCGCGTCCGACACCGCGTTCATCAGCGCGGCGATCGAAGCGGTGGTGCCGGCCTCGCCGGTGCCCTTGACGCCGAGCGGGTTGGTGGTCGCCGGCACCGGATGGACCGCCTCGCGGAAGTCGAGCGGCAGGTCGTGTGCCTTCGGCATCGCATAGTCCATGAACGAGGCGGTGAGCATCTGTCCGCCCTGCGGGTCATAGACCGCGTTTTCCATCAGCGCCTGACCGAAGCCCTGCACCAGGCTGCCGTGAACCTGGCCCTCGACGACGATGGGATCGAGCATGTTGCCGCAGTCGTCGACCGCGGTGTAACGGGCGATGGCGAGCTTGCCGGTGTCGGGATCGATCTCGACTTCGGCCAGATGCACGCCGTTCGGGAAGGTGAGCGGCGTGTCGCGCTTCTCCATGGTGTCGAGGCCTTCCTTGATCTCGCCGCGTGCGACCAGTTCCTTGGCGCGCTTGGCCGTCTCGAACAGCGAAATCCTGCGGTCGGTGCCGACCACGGAAAAATACCCGTTGCCGTACTGGATGTCGGCCTCGGAGGCTTCGAGCAGCGCCGCGGCGGCCTTCTTGCCCTTGGCGATCACGGTGTCGGCCGCCTGGAACAGCGCGCTGCCCGCGGCCATCGCCGAGCGCGAGCCGACTGAGGCGAAGCCCGGCAGGTTCATCGCCGAGTCGCCGTGGCGATGCGTGATGTGCTTCTGGTCGATGCCGAGCTTCTGCGCCACCATGCGGCCGAACACGGTGGCGTGGCTCTGCCCGGTCGACTGCACGTTGCAGCCCATGATGAGCGTGTCGCCGTCGAAGGCGAGCGAGCCGCTTTCGGTTGGCAGTGCGCCGGCATGTTCCAGCATGCAGGAGACGCCGAAGCCGAGCCACTTCTTGCGCCGCGCCGCGTCACGCTTGCGCTTGTTGAAGCCGGCGTGATCGTGCAGCTCGAGCGCCTTTTTGAGGATCGCCGGAAAATCGCCGCTGTCATAGGTGGTGGTGACCGCGGTTTTGTACGGCATCGATGAGGGTGGAATGAGGTTTTGCCGGCGCAGCCGCACCTTGTCGATGCCGGTGATGCGGGCGGCCTCCTCGACGGCGCGCTCGAGCGCGTAGTTCGCCTCCGGGCGGCCGGCGCCGCGATAGGGGCCGATCGGCGCGGTGTTGGTGAAAATGCATTTCGCGGTGAAGACGATCTTCGGGATGCGATACATGCCGGGCAGGCAGCGCGCGACATTGTTGGTATTGATGCCGACGCCGGCGGGCGTGATGTAGGCGCCCTGCGCTGCGGTGTGACGCATCCGCACGGCGAGGAACTTGCCCTTGTCGTCGAGCGCAAGCTCGACGTCAGTAACGGTGTCGCGGGCCTGGTTGTCGGTGAGGAAGGCTTCCGTGCGGCTCGACATCCAGTGGACCGGCCGGCCGGTCTTCTTGGCCGCGACCAGGCATGCCGCGTATTCCGGATAAACCGGAGTCTTCATGCCGAAGGCGCCGCCGACATCGTTGGTGACGACGCGCATCTTTTCCGGCGGCACGTTGAAGACCGGCGCTGTCTGATTACGCACCATGCCGGCGCTCTGCGAGCAGCAATAGAGGGTGTAGCTGTCGGCCTTGGCGTCATAGACGCCGGTCGCGCCGCGCGTCTCCATCGAGGCAACTACCATGCGCTGGTTGATGACGCTGACTTTGGCGACATGCGCCGCGCTCTTGATGATGGCGTCGATCTCTCGTTCGTTGTCGTCGGTCGGCACCATGCCGGCCCAGTCAAAGGCGAGATTGCCCGGCGCGTCCTTGTGAACCTGCGGCGCACCCGACTTCTGCGCCTCAAGGATATCGACCACCGCTGGCGTTTCCTCGTAGTCAACCGTCACCATGTCGGCGGCGTCCTGCGCCTGCAGTGCGGTCTCGGCGACCACCATGGCGACCGCCTCGCCGACGTAAGTGACGCGCTCGCCGGCGAGCACTGGCCGGAACGGCTGGATCAGCTCCATGCCGTTCTTGCCGCCGGGCAGTGGCGGATGCTTACCGCAACTGTTGAGCCCCGCCATGTCGGCGGCAGTCAGGACCGCGATGACGCCCTTCGCCGATTTCGCCGCCGAGGTGTCAATCGAGGTGACGCGGGCGCTCGCATGCGGTGAGCGCGTAAAGGCCGCAAAGGCCTGTTCGGGCAGGCGCGGGTCGTTGACGAACTGACCGGCGCCGCGCACCAGCGCGTCGTCCTCGATGCGGGGATCGGTCTTGGGGCGGGGCTTGACGGTAAAAGTCATGAGGTGGTCCGGGCACAATGAACGGGGCGCCAGTTTATCGCGCGATCCGCCGTCGCCAACAGGGCTTGCGCACAACGATCCGCTGCGGCACTCAATCGCGACCTACAACACCGGCAAAAACCTATTTCTGAGGGCGAAATGAGCGGCCAGCGCACCATCGATACCCACACCCACATTCTGACGTTGGAAACAGCCGCCCTCATTACCAAAGCGGCGCCAAACTCGCCGGTGACGATTACGCCGTTCGATGCGCAGTACGCCGAACTCAAAGTGGGCAGCATTCCGTACCGGCCGTTCCCGCTCGGCGGTTACGATATTCCGCAGCGCCTGAAGGACATGGATGCCGCAGGCGTCGACGTGCATGTGCTGTCCGCGGCGCCGCAGGCCTATCTCTACAATCTTGGCGACGAGTTGAGCCCGATCGTCGCAGCGATCCAGAACGATCAGATGGCGAAGCACGTCGCGGCACATCCGGACCGCTTCATGGCCATCGCCACGCTGCCGATCGCGCAGCCGAAAGCGGCGGCCGACGAACTCACGCGTGTCATCACCAAACACGGCTTCAAGGGCGCGATGATCGCCTCCAATGTCGGCGGCCGCTATCTCGGCGAGCCGGAGTTCGAACCGCTCTGGGCGTGCGCCGAGCGGCTCGGTGCTTTCATGTTCGTCCACCCGAACAATGTCGCCGGCGAGGACCGCCTCGGGCCTTATTATCTGCGCAACCTGATCGGCAATCCGCTCGACACCACCATCGCCGCTGCCAGCCTGTTTTTCGGCGGCTTCATGGATCGCTTCCCGAAACTCAAAGTGATGCTGGCGCATGGCGGCGGCTTCACGCCCTATCAGGCGCCGCGCTGGGAGCACGGCTGGAAAGTACGGCCGGAGCCGAAGAAAAATATCAAGACGCAGCCGAAGGACATCGCCGGCCGCTTCATTTACGACACCATCTTGCATTCCAGTAAGACGCTGGAAGCGATGATCGGCCTCGTCGGCGTCGATAAGGTGATGCTTGGCAGCGACTATCCGTACGACATGGAGATGCGCGATTGCGTTGCACACGTGCGCGGCTTGAACATCTCCGACGCCGACAAGACCGCGATCCTGACCGGAAACTTCGAAAAGGTTCTGGCGGGGGTGGCGACGTGAGCGCACCCGTCAAGTCCGCCCGCATCCCGGCTGCCGCCGTCACCGGTCTCATCAAGGATGCGATGGTCAAATGCGGCGTGCCCGCGGGCGACGCGGCCAAGGTGGCCGAACTGATGGTGGAAGCCGATCTGATCGGTGCCGATGCCCACGGCGTGTTCCGCCTGCCGCAATACGTGAACCGCCTGAAGCTCGGCTCGACCAATGCGACGCCGAACATCACCGTGAAACGCACCGCGGCGGCGACCGCGCTGGTCGATGGCGACAACGGTATGGGCCATCTCGTGGTGGCGCGGGCGGCGGAAGCCGCCATCGAAATGGCGCGCGAGGCCGGCGTCGCCTGGGTCGGTTGCCGCATGTCCGGCCATGCCGGCGCCGCCGGCGTCTATGCGGCGCTGCCGCTGAAGTCCGACATGATTGGCATCTATTCCGCCGTCGCCAACGCCAATCATATGCCGCTGCCCGGCGCGGCCGAGCCGCTGCTCGGGACCAATCCGCTGGCGATCGCGGTCCCGACCGCCAAAGAGCCGCCGCTGGTGCTCGACATTGCCACGTCAATCGTGTCCTACGGCACTATCAAGAACCACCGGCTGCAGAACATCCCGCTCAAAGACGACTGGATGATCGATCCGAAGACCGGCGAGGCTGTGCTCGATCCGCAGAAGAGTGTGGAGGCGCTGTTGTTGCCGATGGCCGGTTACAAGGGCGCGGGGCTTGCCTTGATGATCGGCATGCTGGGCGGCGTGCTCAATGGCGCGCTGTTCGGGCGCGACTGCATCGATTTCAACGCCACGCCTGAAAAGGTCACCAATACCGGGCAGTTCGTGGTGGCGCTCGACCCGGCCCGGTTCCGCCCGCTCGACGAGTTCAAGGCGGAAGTGGACCGTCACATGCGCGAGCTGCGCGCATCGAGGCCCTTGCCGGGCGGTGCAACAGTCCGTCTGCCGGGCGACCAGCGCGCGCAGCGCCGCGCGGAGCGGCTGCGCGACGGCCTCGCATTGCCGCCGGAACTGATCGTTCAGCTCGACAAGCTTGCTGGGGAATTGGCGATCGGGCGGCTAGCGGATCGTTGATCCGAACTTTGTTATGGACGGATTTGGCCTTTGTCGCAGTGGCGAATGCCGACCCGATAACAGCCGCCGGGTCCTTTGGATCCGGGTGGGCAGTGGATCATGCTGTCGGTGCAGATCATTCCATTTTTACAAGTATTGATCCGAAGCACGCTATAGCAGCCGCCCGGGCCCCAAGGTCCGGGCCGGCAGTAATTCTCGCCCGGCCGGCAGCGGCTCTGTGCCTGCGCGGCATCGGCAAACAGAATTGGCGTTGTGGCGAATAGTGCCACTCCAGTCAGCATTGCAAACTTCTTCAAGGTCACGGCTAAGAACCCTCCATCTCAGATATGAATATATGAATAAATATCGAAATAATGCGCCGACGCAGCATTGATCTGGCGCAAACGACAGGATGGCGATTTCAGTGCGACTTTGACGCGAGAAAAAAAGCTTCCGGCAGTTTGAACTTCTCGATCCATTCGTACCAGGCGACGTCCGTAGGACCGATGAAGTAGCCGGCGACCTCCCAGCGGTTCTCGTTTCGCTTCAACAATGCGAGCACGATGCCGGAGAACGCATCGGCTTCGAATGCCTGACGGAATTTTGTAGCGCGCCAGTCGATCGCCGCGCCGTCAGGCCGTTGCGGCTTGGCATCGACATAGGCCCATTCGCCCATGACGTTGATGGTGCCAACGACGAAACGCACCGGCCCGCCAGTCTCCGCCTCGACTGTCGGTCGTAATGCATCGAGAATGACAGCACGCAATGCTGCTCCGCGATCCAGCGATGCGATCGGCGGATGCTGTGCGTGGGTCATGACACTGACCGTCGCAGTCAAGAGCAATGCAAGAACAATGCGAAGCATGTTGAAGCATCGCACGACGCAGTCAGAGCCGGATTGATCCAGATCAGGCCGAACTGCGGCCTACGGCTGCGTGCCGGCGCGGATTTTTTCCTTGAACTCGGCAATCGCCGAAATCGTCTCGTTCGAGAGCGGTAGGTCGACCGGCTCGCCGCGGTCGGCGGACAGGTCCGCCGCGCTGTAGGTTTCCATGACCCGGCGCGCGCTTTCGGCCGTCACCATCACCGGGCCGTTCTTGATGCAGGCCTCGAGGAAATGGATCGTCTCCGGCCCGATGCCGCCGGCAAAGACATGATCGACCCATTCGCCCGGCATGGTCGACATCGGGAATTCCTGATGGCGTTTCTCGGTGTTGAGCCAGTTGTCGCGCTGGGTATCGTCGAGAAACAGCGAACCGTCGGTACCGGTGATCTCGATCCAGGTCGCGCAGTAGTTGGGATAGCTTCCCGGCAGGTTCCAGCCGCCGCCGATCATCACCACGACGCCGTTGTCCATCGTCACCGTTGTGAACATGATGTCGTGCGATCCGTTGACCGGTTTCATGTAGCCATAGGCGCCCTGGCTGTAGACCTTCACGGGCTTGGCGGGCTCCAGCAGCCAGAGGACGAAATCCAGGTCGTGGGTCGATTCCATCACGACCGGCGACAGCCGTACGCGGCTCGCGATTTTCTTACCAAGCTCCCGTGACAGGTGCCGCGACACCAGCACCGAGACCACGTTCCCCAGCGTGCCGTCGGTGATCTTCTTCTTGGCGTAGGCGATCTTCGGGTTGAAGCGCTGCGAATAGCCGATCGTGAACTTTAGATTGTTCCGCTTCGACAGCTGGATCAGCTCGTCGGCTTCCCACAATTCGAGCGCGATCGGTTTCTCCAGCATCACATGCTTGCCGCCTTTGAGGCAGTCGCGTGCGATGGGGTAGTGGTTCGCTTCTGGCGTCGTTGAAATGTAGACGACCGAAATGTTCGGATTGTCGATGATGTCCTGGTATTGCAGCGTCGCCGTCGCCGGCTTGTAGAGCGCCTTCACTTCGGCGAGCCGGTCCGGCTTGATGTCGCAGAGATGCAGCTTATCGACCAGCGCGGTGCGCGACAGCGTCTCGGCGCGCAATCCGCCAATCCAGCCGACGCCAATGCAGGCAGCTTCAACGGTCTTCACGGGGCATTTCCTCGTCGTGTTGTTCCGCTGCGCACCCTAGAATAACTCGCGGGAAGTCAGAAGCCCCGCCGCAATCGCGGCAGGGCCTGCATTTCAACGCCATGAAAAAACCTGCAGCTCAGTTACCGTACTGATCGTGCCGGCGCATCCAGGCCATCATGCCCTTGTCGCCCTCGTTGCGGCCGAGCGGTGCGAGATCGAGGAACCTGTAGGCGCCGAGTAGCTCTTCGCCGGCACGGCCATAGGACGAATAGGTGTGATAGATCGCACCATCCTTGTCCTTGTAGAACAGGCTCTCGCCGTGGAGTTCCTCCATGTCGCCGGTCTTCTTCGTGAAGTTGTATTCGGCGTTGCCGGCCGCCATCTGGCCGCGGGTGAACGACACGTTGAAATCGTAATTGAAGTCGCTCTCTAGCGACGATACCCAGCGGAACGCCCAGCCCATCCGCTTCTTGTAGGCCTCGATATTCTCAACGCTGGTGCGCGACACCGCGGCGAAGGACAGGTCGTTGTGCTCGAAGTGCTGCCGCGCGGCGTCAACGTGATCGGCGATGAACGAGCAGCCGGGGCAGCCTTCCTTCCAGTCCGGTCCGTACATGAAGTGATAGATCATGAGCTGGCTGCGGTGCTCGAACAGGTCGGCAAGGGTCTTTTTGCCGTCCTTGCTGTCGAACGTATAAGCCTTGTCGACCTTGACCCAGGGCAATTCGCGTCTTGCGGCCGCGACCGCGTCGCGTTCGCGGGTCAACGCCTTCTCGCGCGCCAGCAGGATGCGGCGCGCCTCCAGCCACTCTTCGCGGGTTCCGGTCTTGTGCGGGGGCATGATTGTGCTCCGGTCAGTGCTGCGTCGTTCAGCCGTCGGCTCGGCGCAGGTAGGTCTTCCAGGGCGTCCAGTAGCGTTCGTCCCATTTTTGCTCGTTCACCATCTCCGCGGCCTGCTCGGGAATATTGGCGTGGACGAGGCGAATGCGTGCGCCTTTTGCGGTGTCCTCGAAGGTCAGGACCAGTGTTGAATCCAGATCGTCGGTGCGCCAGGGTTGCCCGCGCCAGGACTGTACGATCATGCGGCCCGGAACGAGCTCGAGGATGCGGCCGCTGAGCCCGCCGCCGAAGGCGCTGAACGCCGCGCCGATTTTCGGTGCGACGGTCACCGGCGCGCCGATGATGTCGGAATGCGCCTTCGCGTTCAGATAGTCATCGTAGAGCTGCCGCGCCTTGGCCTGTTTGAAGTCGACAGCCACGTCGATTGTTTTGCTCATGAACTCACCTTTCGACTACTGCATCTGTTTCGGCGTCATCCAGGCGACCGCGGCGCCGCCGGGTTGCTGGAGAATGGCGATGCGGCCGACGCCGGGCACGTCGAATGGCTCGCGCAGCATGGTCGCTCCGGACGCGGTCGCCTTGTGGCAACGGGCATCGACGTCGTCGACCGCGACATAGGTCAGCCAGTGCTCCGGCACGTCCTTGCAGGCGATGTCGTGGAACTCGAACATGCCGCCGATGCGCTCGTCGCCGTTCTTGACGATCCAATAGGTGAAATCCGGCATCGGCATGGCTTCGAAGGTCCAGCCGAGCGTCTTGCCGAGAAAAGCCTTGGAGGCCTCGACATCGTGGGTGTTGAGTTCGTTCCAGATGAACTTGCCGTGCGGATTGTCGGGCATCGGAGACTCCTGTTTACGCAGCGAGATACTTTTCGAGCTTGTCCATGGTGCCGAGCCAGCCGTTGTTGTGGCGGTCGCGCGCGGCCTCGTCGAAGAACTTCTCATGCAGCAGTGTCATGATGGTGCCGCCGCCCTCATCTTCCTTGAAGGTCACGGTGACGAGCGACTCGCGCTCCGGCGTCGATTTCCAGGCCCAGGTGAAGACGAGCTTCTGGTTCGGTACGATCTCCCGATAGATGCCACTCACGTCATGCCGGTCGTCCGGCATGATCATCCCGATCTTGTAGCGGCCGCCGACACGCGGATCGATTTCCGCCTCGATGCGCTCGCAGCCGGCCGGGCCGAACCACCTGGCTAGGTGTTCCGGCCGCGTCCACGCCGCGTAGACGGTGTCCGGCGGGGCGTTGAAGCGCCGCTTGATGGTGAGGCTGGGCTTGGCGGCGGTTTTGGTGGCCATGGTTCACTCTCCAGATGGGCGGCGAGACGATCAAAGCTGTCGGTCCAGAACCGCTGATAGCGCTCCAACCATTCGTTGGCCTGCTGCATCGGCGTGGCGTCGAGGGCGCAGGACACGATGCGCCCGTTCTTGTGGCGTTTGACGAGGCCGGCATCGGACAGCACCGCGAGGTGCTTCATCGCCGCCGGCAGCGACATGTCGAGCGGCGCGGCAAGCTCGCTGACGGACAGCGATGGCTTGGCGCTCAGCCGCGCCAGCATCCCGCGTCGGGTCCGGTCGGACAGCGCCGAAAAAATGCGGTCGAGCCGCTCGTCTGAATACTTAACCATTTAGTTTAGTATATGGGCATGCGGGCGGCGCTGTCAACCGGCCGTTTTGCGGGGAAAAATCAGGCGCTGGCGCGCTCGCCGATGCCGAAAACCTGCGCGGCGAATTGCGGATAGACCTCGGCCAGTTCGCGCGCCACCGGACCGCGCATTAACGTGAGTGTCTCGGGCGAGGGCGGCGGCGTCTCCGGCACGTTGTCGGGCCGGTCGAAGTCGAAGCCCGTGTTCTCGATCACCTCTTCAACAGTGTGGCCGGGATGCACGCTGGCGAGCCGAAACCGGCCATCGACGAAATCGAACAAACAACGGTTGGTGATCAGCGCAATCGGTCCTCCGGGACGAAACACGTTGTCCGCGTTCACGCCGGGCGCGCTGATGAAGTCGACCTTCGGCACCAGCGTGCGTTTGGAGTGCTCGACGCGGAACAGGATCACTTTCGGCACGACATAATAGAGATAGCCGGAGCCGAACGAGCCGGGGAAGCGCACCTTGGGATGTTCGTAGTCGCCGGTACTCACCAGATTGACGTTGCCGGCGCCGTCGATCTGTCCGCCGGAGAGGAAGAACACGTCGATGCGGCCCTGTCCTGCGCAATCGAACAGTTCGCGTGCGCCGTCGGTGAAGAAATTGTGCTTGCGGCTTTGCAGCAGCGACACATAGGGCTTTCCTTTGCCGCGCTCGCGCGCGAGCAGCGCTGCGGTCGCGGGGATCGGCGAGGCATTGCCGACCGCGACATGGCGTACATCGCCGATCAGCCGCGCGATGACGTCGGCGAGCAATTCCTCGTCGCGGAATGAGCGGTCAGGCGGCGCGTCGCTCATACACATACCGGTCGAGATAATCGGCGAAGCCTTGCTCGGTCGCCGCGAGCTTCGCATATTCCGCGAGATGCGCGCCGTCGGCGGCGTAGCGGTCGGGCAGCGGCAACGGCCACGCGCCGTTCGGCGCTATCGCAATGGTGTCGACATAGAAACCCGGCAGCGTTCCTGCGGCCGTCAACGGATCGCCGAGCAGATTTTTGTCGGTGATCTCTTCGACGGTTACGACCGTTTTCTGTGCCGCATGCGCCATCGTCGCCAGTTCGCGCTGACGGCCGATCCAGACGTTGCCGTCGCGGTCGGCCATCGGCGCGTGGATGAGCGCGACGTCCGGTCGGATTGCGGGCAGCAGCACGATCGGATCGTCGTTGCCGAATGGGCTGTCGATCACCTTCCAGTCCGGCCGATGCCTGACAATGTCCGAGCCGATCAGCCCACGCAGCGGCATGAACGGCACGCCCTTTTCGGCGGCCTGCAGCGCGGCATGCAGCGCCGGGCAGGTCGCGTCCATCATGCGGATCGTGCCGGCGGTGACGGCGGCGCAGAAGCGTGGCGCCGGGCCGAACTCGCCGAGGCTGACAGCGGAGGTTTCCAACGTCTCGACGCAGCCCGCTCCGATCAGCAGATCGGCCTGCAGGCTCGAGGTGGGCAGGGCGACGAGGTGCAGGTTTTTCACATGGCGGCGAATGAGCGCCCGCGTCGCCGCCATCGGCACGCCGGACACCTCCCGCGGCACCACCAGCAGGCAGCCGTTGCCGATCGAAGCGAGCGCGTCCTCGATTGTGCTGGCGATCTCCGGCATAGTGGTCTTGATAGCGGCCTTGCATGACGGCGCGGCATTCGCGCCATAGCGCCCGGTTCGGTCCATTTGTCCCATTATCGGGCTTGCGTGGTCCAATGAATTTTGCGGCCGGCACGGCAGAGGGATGAGGTTTTTATGACGCTTGAAGACAAACTGAAGGCCGGGCAGTTCGTGCTGACCGCGGAAGTGACGCCCCCGGTGTCCTGTTCCGCCGACGAATTGTTCGACAAGGCGCTGCCGCTCAAGGGTCTGGCCGACGGCGTCAACGTCACCGATGCTGCAGGCGCACGCGCTGCGATCGGGGCGCTGACCGCGGCGACGCTGCTGACGACCAAGGGCATCGAACCGATCCTCCAGTTCACCTGCCGCGATCGCAACCGCATCGGGCTTCAGGGCGATCTGATGAGCGCCGCGGCCGTCGGCGTGCGCAATATGCTGATCCTGCGCGGCGACGATCCGAGCGCCGGCGACCAGCCGGACGCCAAGCCGGTGTTCGATCTCGATCCACGGCAACTGCTCGATACCGCGCGACGGCTGCGCGATGCCGGCGAACTGCCGACCGGCAAGAAGGTTTCCGGCAAGGCGCAGTTCTTCCTCGGCGGAGCGGACAATCCGATCGACCCGCCAGCCGACTGGGAGCCGAAGGGGCTGAAGGCCAAGATCGCCGCCGGCGCGCAATTCGTGCAGACGCAGTTCTGTCTCGATCCGGGCGTCGTGCGCCGCTACTGCGAGCGGCTCGCCAAATTCGGCGTCGACAAGGAGCTCTATCTCATCATCGGCGTGATCCCGTTGCGCTCGGCGAAGTCGGCGCGCTGGATCAAGGAGAAGCTGTTCGGCGCCATCGTGCCGGATGCGCTGGTCGACCGCATGGAAAATGCGGGCGATCCGATCGCCGAAGGCAAGCTCGCCTGTCTCGAACTGATCGAGGAATTGTCGAAAATTCCCGGCGTTTCCGGCGCGCACATCATGGCGCCCGGCAACGACTCTGCCGTGCCGGACGTGCTCAAGGGGGCTCGTGAGCGGGTGAAGCTGGTCGCGGCCTAATTTCCGGCGAGCGCCCGCACCGCGGCGAACAGGTCGCGCACCTGTTGTTCCGGAATATTGCGGGTGATGAACACCACGCGGGTGCCCGCCATGCCGTCCGGCCAGCGGTCGAGTTCGACCGGCGGATGGGCGAGGTGCTGGACGAACTGCACCAGCACCGGGCCCTGACAGCCCTCGACGTTCAGGAAGCCTTTGACGCGCAACAGATCGGGGCCGCGCAGGGCGGTGAGCGTCTCCATCGCGCGCGAGAAGACGGGCCATGGCATTGGCGCTTCGTCCGACAGCACGAAGCTCGTGATGCCGTCGCTGTGTTCCTGCTCGGCGACAAAGCCCGTGCGCCCGGCCTCCGATGCGGTGAGCAGCACATTCGGGTCGAGCGCGCCCGACACGGCGGTGACGATGGTCGCGCGCGGGTTCAGCGCCCGCAGTCTTTTGGTCAGCGCCGCAACGGCTGTTTCGCCGGCGATGTCGCCCTTGGTGACGATCAGCGTGTCGGCGAGGATCGCCTGCTTACGGGCCTCCGCCGACCAGTCGAGCGTCTTCGCGCCGGTCGCGGCGTCGGCAACGGCGGCCAATACCTCGACATGGAACTCCTCGCCCAGCGCCTTGTCGGTGGCGAAGGTCTGGAGGATCGGCCCCGGATCGGCGAGGCCCGAAGTCTCGATGACGATGCGGCGGAAGTCGGGGATCGCGCCACGTGAACGGTCGGCGACCAGCCGGCGCAAGGTGAGTTGAAGATCGCTTCGCGTCACGCAGCACAGGCAGCCGTTGCCGAGCAGGACCGTCTCGTCGGCACTCTCGCGCAGCAGCGCGTCGTCGATACCCGCTTCGCCGAATTCATTGACGACGACGGCAGTGCCGGCGCCTTCCGGGGTCGTCAGGAACCGCTTCAGCAGCGTCGTCTTTCCCGCGCCGAGAAAGCCGGTCAGCACGGTGACCGGCACGCGCGCGCCGCGCGCATGCTTGTGCCGGCGGCCAAACGGCCCCGCCTGCGCCGAGGGGAACGGCTGGTTCATGCCGGCAAGTCTAGCCTCTCTCGGCCGGCGAGGAGAGGGCCGCGACTAGAAATCCTTTTCGAGGATGTAGACGCCGCCGGTGTGGCGGTCGACCGTGTAGACGATCTCGCGCTCGTCGACGAAGACGTCGTTAAGCTGCACCGCGCCCGCAGGCGTACCTTTCGGCGGCGGGGGCACGAAGGTGCCGACTTCCTTCGGCTGATACGGGTTGGAAATGTCGTAGGCGCGCAGGCCGCCGTTGAAGAACGTGCCGATCACGATCTGGTCGGACTGCCAGGCGGTCGGCACCGCGGCATTCTCGTGAATGTTGTGGGCGCCGAACCGGCCGCCGCGATTCTTGAAAGCATCGACCGGCGGCAGTGGGCAGGTCGAGATCGGGACGAGGTGGTTCTCGTCGCGGGCGTCCAGCACCCAGATGAGCTTGGGCCAGTCGATCGCGCCGTCCTCGGTTGACTCGTCCGTCACCAGCATCAGGCCGCGGTCGAACAACGGCACCGCGGTGTGCATGAAGCCGGTGTAGGGTGGCGAATTGGTCCAGTGCGAAATGACCTTGGGGTTCGCCTTGTCCTTGATATCCATGTCGAACAGGCCGCCGTCGATGTAGCAGAGATAGAGCCGGTCAGGCTTCTGCGGGTAGACGTTGGTGTTGTGGGCGCGATAGCCCTTGTCGAGCGGGTGGCGCGGCGGCGGCTTGACGTTGTCGGTCGCGCTTGTGCCCGGCATCCACCAGCGGCCGACCTCGACGGGTTTCGAGGGATTGCGGACGTCGATGCAGCGGTAGAACTGGTCGTCGAGCGGGTGCGACGGCTTGAAATCGGGCGAGCCCGAGGCCATGTGGACATACTCGCCGTCGCAATACCACAACTGATGCACGCCGCGCGAATGCGGTCCCGAGCAGTCGAAGAACGAGATCGACTTTGGTTTTTCCGGCACCGAGCAGTCGAACAGTTCCATGCCGGCCGGCTGCTGACCGACCTTCTGGGTCTGGTAGGCGACCGCCAGAATGTCGCCGGTCATTTCGAGCGAGTTCGAGCGCATGAAGCTCTGCGGCAGTTCGGTCTGCACGACGACTTTCGGATTGCGCGGGTCGGACACATCGACGCCGGTGAAGTTTTTCGGCGCGCTCTCATGCGCGAGCCAGAGAATACGGCGGCCGTCCTTGGCGATCTGCACCGCCATGCCTTCGCCCATGCCGCCGAAGCCGCCGAGATCGTGCTGAGCCAGCAGCTTGAAATTCCAGGCGACGGGGTTGGTATCGACGGCGTTCATGCGGGTCTCCACTCGGGTTTCCATCAGGTCAGGACAGGCGAGGCCGGCGACGACGCCGGCCTCTTGTCGTTCGACGGGCTCTTGCAGGGCCCGCTTGGGAGCTAACGTCAGGCGCCAGCCTGCGCCTTCTTCATGAACTCGGGCCGCAGCGCGACCTTGAAGTCCGGCATCGCCGAAATTTTCTTGGCGGCGAGCAGGACTTCGGCGTGCTGCTTGAGATAGGGCTCGAGATTGGCGGGGAACCCGGGATTGACGTCGATCTTCGAGAGTGCCTGCTCGAAGGTGTCTTGCGACATCTTGTAACCCTTGGTCTTGAAGAAGGAGTAGATCGTGTCGGCGACCTTCTTCGGCTTTTCCTTGAAATCTTTCGTGACCTCGACCCACGCCTTCAGGTAGGCGACGATGGCGTCCGGATTGTCCTTCACGAAGTCGGGCGTTGCGGCCATGAACACCGGCACCGGATCGGATTCGGCAAGGCTGCCGACCGTGACGCCGAGACCGTCGGCTTCGGCGATCGCGTTGTAGGGTTCGATGTTGACCATGGCGTCGACGGTCTTCGCCGCAAGCGCCGCCACCATGTCGTTCACGTTCATGCGAACTTCCTGGTAGTCGCCCTTGGCGAGCCCGTTCT
Source organism: Pseudolabrys sp. (assembly GCA_050184975.1). Lineage (GTDB taxonomy): Bacteria > Pseudomonadota > Alphaproteobacteria > Rhizobiales > Xanthobacteraceae > Pseudolabrys. The sequence goes on from JBFWZV010000030.1 coordinate 18,032, forward strand.
TCGGCCCGAACTGATCGACGAAAATATTGCCGATCGACGAGCCGGTCTGGTTGGCGATCTTCTTGCCCTTGAGATCGGACGCTTTGGTGATGCCGAGATCCTTGCGCACGACCAGCGCCGCGGTCTTGCCGACCGTTTCGATCACTGCAATGGCGACCAGGCCGCCCTTGTTGTGGCCGATCAGGAATGATGGGCCGGCATAGGTGCCGAGATCGACCTGCCGCGCCACCATCTGCTGCATGGTCAGATTGCCGGACGGCACCGCGAATTCCTCGACCTTGAGGCCGTGCTTTTCGAGCAGGCCGGAGCGCATCAGGTAGTAGGTCGGCATGCCCCACATGTTGGTCTGGTAGCCCTGCCGCACTGTCGTGGCTGCGAAGGACGGCCGGATACCGAGGCCGGCCGCGAGAATGCCGGCGCCGCTTGCCGCCAGGTAGTGCCGGCGGGTCAGTCCGCTTCGAGTTGTGCTCATCGCTTAACCTCCCTTATGAAACCTTTGCACCGTTTGTCTTGTGGCCGGCCGCGTTATGGCCGAGGTGGCCGAGCAGCTCTTTTTGGTATTCGAGAAATTCGACACTGAGCGGATCGCGCGGCCGCGGCAGCTTGATCGGCAGATCGAGCTTCAGCGTCCCCGGATGCGGCGTCATCACGATCACGCGGTCGGCGAGGAAGACGGCCTCCGCGACGTTATGGGTGACATAAACGACCGTCTTGCGCGTCTCACGCCAGACGTCGGCTAGCAACTGCTGCATCTCGTCACGGGTGAGTGCGTCGAGCGCGGCGAACGGTTCGTCCATCAGCAGAACGGAAGGGTTATAGGCGAGCGCGCGGGCGATAGCGACGCGCTGTTGCATGCCGCCCGACAGGTGGTGCGGGTAGGAATCGACGAATTTCTCGAGCTTCACGAGCCGCAGCTGCTCGCGTGCGATCTTCTCGCGTTCGGTTTTCTCGACGCCTTTCATTTCAAGGCCGAACGAGACATTGCCGAGCGCGGTGCGCCACGGAAACAGTTGCGCGAAGTCCTGAAACACCACGCCGCGGTCCATGCCGTGGCCATCGACCTTCTTGCCGTCGATTCGGATTTCGCCTGCAGCCGGAAACAAAAAGCCGGCGATGCAGTTGAGCAGGGTCGACTTTCCGCAGCCCGAAGGGCCGACGATGCAGATGAACTGCGAAGCGTCGATATGGAAGGAGACATCCTTGACGCCCGGCACGCGGCCGGCGGGGGTCTCGTAAACGAGCGAAACGTCGCTGACCTCGATCGGCACCATTCCCTGAACCCTTTACCTGTCAACCCTTTGCCGCATGCATCATGCCCCACCGCAGCACGGTGGCGCGTTCCAGCGTGCCGAACACCAGCCGTTCGAACACGAAACCGATCGCGCCGATGACGATGAGGGACGCCATCATCACGTCGGTATTGAGGAATTCCTTGGCGTCGAAGATCACCCAGCCGAGGCCCCAGTCGGAGGCCGCGATCATTTCGGCGCCGACCACCGCGATCCAGGATCGCAGGAACGCCTGCCGCATTCCGGTGATAATGAAGGGCGAGGCGCCGGGGATAATGACCTTCCAGAACATGTTCTTCTCGTCGGCGCCCATCGCGCCGGCGGCGCGCAGCCACAGCGGATTGACCGAGCGCACGCCCGACCAGGTGTTGAACAGCATCGGGAAGGTCGCGGCATAGAGCACGATCAGGATCGTGGTGGTGTTGCCGATGCCGAACCACAGCATGAAAAGCGGCACCAGCGCGAAAGAGGGTATCGGCATCAGCGCCGAGACCAGCGGCATAAAAAAGTTTTCGACCGGCCGATAACGCGCCATCAGGATCCCGAGCGGTAAACTGATGACGACCGCGAGGCAGAAGCCGAACATCACGCGATAGAGCGTGTAGATCGCATGCCGGATCATGGTGCCGTCGGCGAGCGAGATCCACAGCGCCCGGCCGATGGTCTCGAGTTTCGGCAGCAGCGCCGGAGCGAACTGCCCGCTGCGGGCCACCAGTTCGTAAAGCGCGGCGGCGGCCACCAGCGTGATCGTGGCGCGGATGATCGAGTCGCGGCGCGCGGTCGAGCGCGGCGGAGTGGCGGTTTCGGGAGCGTTGATGGCTTCGACGGTCATATCGTCATCATCCCCCAGCGAACCACGGTGTAGTCTTCGAGCTTCTGGAACACGAGCTTCTCCAGCAGCAGACCGATGATGGCGATCACCGCGATGCCGGACAGCATGACGTCGGTGTTGAGGAATTCGCGGGCGCCGAAGATCATCCAGCCGAGGCCCTGCGGCACGGCGGCGAGCATTTCCACCGCAACGAGGATACGCCAGGCCTGCGCGAGGCCGAGGCGCAGACCGGTCAGGATGTAAGGCAGCGCACCCGGCAGAATGACGTGGCGGAACAGGTTTTTATTGTCGGCACCCATCGCCTGCGCCGAGCGCAGCCAGATCTGCTTGACTGCCTTCACGCCGGTCCAGGTGTTGAAGATCACCGGGAAAGTCGCGACGAAGCCGACCAGCAGCACGGCGGAAACATTGCCGAGGCCGAACCACAGCAGGAATAGCGGCGCATAAGCGAGGCCGGGGATCGGCGCGAAGACGCTGACGAGCGGCAGGAAGATGTCCTCGGCGCGCTTCGAGCGCGCCATCGCGATGCCGATCGAGACACCGGCGACGCCGGCAATCGCAAAACCGGTCAGCAGCCGCAACACGGTTTCGATCGCGTGCAGCGGCAGGATGCCGTTGAGCGTCAGCTCGACGAACGTCTTCGCGACATCTTCGAGCGGCGGAAACAGCCGTTCGGGAAACACACCCGCCCAGGCAACGGCCTCCCAGATCGCGCCGACGACGAGAAACGGAAACACGTTGCGAGCGACAATACGCAGACGCTCGGCGCCGCGGCTCCATCCGCGGCCCGCTGCTCCGGAAACGGCAGAGATAGCGGCTGCGTCCTGCATAGCCGAAATAACCTCCCGTTATTTTTTCTTGCCGCGTGCGTCTCGTCGGACGCTTCGGGAGAGGATAGCGAGCCTTGATCCGTTGTGAAAGCGCCTGATTTCAGCGGCTTTCGCCATCAGGAAACAGAATGGGCAAATGGGAGCGCCCAGCTCTCGGGTTTGCGCATTTTCGACCGGCGCTGGCCGGGCATTGCAGGGCGGGCGCCCTGTGCTAGGAGAACAGGCGAACGAAGACGTGTTGCGGCGCGGCGATACGATGCGACGATGCGGGCATTCGCCGCGCTCCGAAGGCAGGGAGTTTGATGATGACGAATAAAGGGCCGTCGATCGGCTGGATCGGTGTCGGACGCATGGGCTACCAGATGGCCGAGCGTCTCGCGAAGGCGAACCACGACATCTCGATCTGGAATCGCACGAAATCCAAGGCGGAGCCGCTCGCCAAGCTCGGCGCGAAGGTGGTCGACAAACCCGCCGATCTTGCCGGCGTCGACATGCTGTTTGCCATCGTGTCGGAAGGCAAGGATCTCGAGGAGGTCTATTTCGGCGCGAACGGCATCGTCACCAACGCCAAGGGCAAGCTGCCGAAAATCTTCGTCGATTGCTCGTCGATTTCGGTCGAGGACTCCGAGCGCATCCGCGCCCGCCTGAAAGAGCATGGTATCGAATTCGTGTGTGCCCCGGTTTCGGGCAACGGGCATGTCATCAAGGCCGGCAAGCTGTCGTCGGTCGTGTCCGGCCCGGAAGCCGCGGCCAAGCTCGCGATGCCGGTCATCGAGGTGTTCGCGCCGCGCGGCGTGTCCTACGTGGGCGAGGGCGAGCTCGCGCGCATCTGCAAGATCGCGCATAATGTCATGCTCGGCGTCGTGATCGAGAACCTGATCGAGATCACGCTCCTGGCCAACAAGATGGGCGTTCCGCGTCACGCCTTCCTCGCCTTCATGAACAACGGCGTGATGGGCTCGATGTTCACCGCCTACAAGACGCCGGCGCTGGTCAATCTCGACTGGACCGCGACTTTCACACCGGAACTGCTGCGCAAGGATCTCGATCTCGGTCTCGAACTCGGCCGTGAATGGGATGTGCCGATGCCGGTCACGGCGGCGACCCGCGAGGTGATCCAGCAACACATCGGCAAGGCCTTGTCGCAGCCGAACAGCAAGGAGATTCTCGGTCAGGACTTCGCCAAGATGGCCGAGACCATGGCGGAACTCTCCGGGATGAAACTGACTTCGGAAAACAAGAACGTCGGCATGGGGCTTTGACGCCCGCCGAGCCACGTTCGATTGCCTGTGAAGGGGCCGCGCGAGCGGCCCTTTTGCTTTAGTGCGGCTGCCTAGCGGCTGCCCGCGCGGCCTTTGACTCTTCGAAGCCGTGCATCCCGAGCGCCCATTGCATGGCGACCACGACGCCCTTGATCGGTTGAATCAGAGCGACGGTCATGACGAGCGCGATCAGCGGCCATAGCGTCATCGAAAACCAGAACGGCAGCGTGACCGTGGTCTCGACTGCGAGCAGGATCGGCACCAGGATGTGGCCGACGATGACGATATCGAGATAGGCCGGGAAGTCGTCGGCGCGGTGGTGATGCAACTCTTCACCACAGTCCGGGCAGGCGTCGTTCACTTTCAGGAACTTGCGGAACATGCGGCCGTGGCCGCAGGCCGGACAACGGCCGCGCAATCCGCTCCATAGCGCCTGTCCGCTCGTCATGCCGTTTCCGGCGTCGTCGGCCGCCGCAGCGGGCGTGGTGATGCGGTAATTCCCGGTCGTCATCGGCAGGTAGTCCCTGGTCGGATGGCGGTCAGATAGCGTTTCGGGCGCGCGTCCGCCAGTGCCGGAATGCAACGCTGTCATGAAGCGCGAAAGGCCGGGGCTTGCGGCCCCGGCCTCGGCGAACAGGCAATATTCGCAATCAATAGCGGTTGGCGATCGGCAGTTCCTCGGCCGGGAACAGCGAGATCAGCCGGCAGCCCTTGTCGGTGACGACCACCTCTTCCTCGATGCGGGCGGCGGAAGCACCGTCGGTCGCCGGGCAGTAGGTCTCGATCGCGAACACCATGCCTTCCTTGATCTCGGTCGGGTGGTCCATCGAGATCACCCGCGAGATGATCGGCCGCTCGTGCAGCGCGAGGCCTAGGCCGTGCGCGAACTGCAGGCCGAAGGCCGAGATTTCGTCCGGGAAGCCGAACTCCGGCGCCTTCGGGAACACCTCGCAGATATGCGCGGTGGTCGCGCCCGGCTTGATGCGCTCGATGGCGCGGTCGATCCACTCGCGCGCCTTCTTGTAGGCGTCGTGCTGCGCCGGCGTGGCGCGGCCGACGTTGAAGGTGCGGTAGTAGCAGGTCCGGTAGCCCATGAACGACTGGAGAATGTCGAAGAAGGCCTGGTCGCCGGGCCGGATCATGCGGTCGGTGAAGTTGTGCGGGTGCGGGTTGCAGCGCTCGCCGGAGATCGCGTTCACGGCCTCGACGTCGTCGGAGCCGTGGCGATAGAGGAACTCGTTGACCATCGCGACGATGTCGTTCTCGCGCACGCCGGGGCGCAGCTTCTCGTTGACGAGATCATAGGCGCCGTCGACCATCGCGGCGGCGCGGTTCAAGAGGTGAATTTCGTCGGCGCATTTGATCTCGCGCGCCTCCAGCATGATCTGCTGGCCGTCGACGATCTTCAGCCCGGTCTTCTGCAATTCATGCAGCATCGCCGGTTCGATGATGTCGACGCCGATCGGCATCTTCTCGACGCCGGCTTCCTTCAGGAGCCCGAAGATTTCCTTGGCGTGCTTCTCCATCAGGCCGAATGACGGCGCAATCGTACCGCGCAGGCCGAGCACGCCGGCCTTGCAGTTCTCCGGCTTCAGCCATGGCGAATAGAGCCGGTGGTGGACGGCGGCCGAGCCGAAGTCCCAGATGATCGGATCGTCGCTCGACTTGGTCAGCAGCGCCCAGCGCGAGATCTTGTCGCGCTCCCACTCGCCGATCTTGGTCGAGGTGATGTAGCGGATGTTGTTGACGTCAAATACCAGCAGCGCGCCGCATTCCGACTTGCCGAGCGCCTGCTTGGCGCGGCCGAGGCGGTAGCGGTGCATGCGCCGGTAATCGACGCGCTCCTCGAAATCGACTCCCATGGTGCCGAGCGCCGGCAGCGGGCGATCCCACTTGTAGCGTGGATTGATGTCGTCGGCGGTGATCTTGTGCAGATCGCGCGTGAGGTCGTCCATGACGCACTCCTCCTTGGAGTTCTTATAGCGCTTTAGATTGTGGCCGGACCGGTCCGGCGGGCATGGGACAAAGTATACGCGCCGCGGCGGCGGCACGCCACTTTCCGGCCCGCATGGGTGCCCGTCAGGCCGCGGATTTCTTGCCCCACAACCGCTGCGAGGCAAGCGCGGCGCCCTGCCGCAGTGATTCGAGCTTCTTCCAGACCACCGGCGCGATCACCCATTCCCGGCCGGCGAAGGTCCCGAAACCGCAGTCGGTCGAGGCGATCACGCGCTCGCGGTCGCCAACGACCGCGACCGCTTCCTCGATGCGACGGGCGACCAGTTCCGGATGCTCGACGAAGTTCGAGGTGGTCTCGATCACGCCCGGAATCAGCACCATGTCCTTCGGGAACCCGATCTGCTTGAGCACCGGGTACTCGTGAGCGTGGCGGGGATTGGCGAACTCGATCGACAGCGCGCCGACCTTCGCCTTGAGGAAGATCGAAAGCACCTGCTTCAACTCGATATCGAACATATGCGGCGCTTCGAAATTGCCCCAGCACACATGCAGCCGCACCTGTTCGCGCGGAATGCCGGCGATGCCTTGATTGATGGCGTCGAGCTGCGCCTCGCAGATTTTCAGGAATTCGGCGTCCGACTTGTCCTGGAAGTTGATGACGCGCGCCATCGCGAGGTCCGGCGCGTCGATCTGCAGCGTCAAGCCGGCGTCGGCGATCGTCTTGTATTCATGCGCCATCTCGCGGGCGATCGCTTTCAGATACGAATCGTAGGAGTCGTAGAAGCCGTTGATCATCGTGGTCGCGATGATTCCGGGCGAGGGCGCGGTCACGAACATCTCGGCGAACTTGCCCTTTGCCGCTTTCTGGAAGCGTGCGATCTCGTCCTTGAGCGGGGCGGTATCGAGGTATTTCAGTTCGGCGATCGCTTGCGGATTGGTATGGCCCTTGCCGCGGCGGGGAAAGCGGCGCTTCTGCACTTCAAGGAGTTCCGGGAACTCCTTGAGGTCGCGGGGTTGCGGCCGGTTCGATTCGCCGCCGAAGCCGCTCATGCGCTGCGGGATGTAGGTCTGAAATCCGACGCGTTGCTGCTCGCCATCGTTTCCAACATCGACGCCGCACTCCACCTGACGGGCGACGATCTCGGCCACCGCCTTGTCCTTTTCGGCGGCCATTTGCTTTGCGTCGACTTTCTCGCCGGCTTCTTCCCGGATCAGCAATTCAGTCAGCACGTCGTTGCGCGGCAGGCTGCCGACATGGGTAGTGAGGATACGATCCCGGCTCATCTGCATCGCACGTCTCCACGAATGACCAAAAATTCAACCCCGGAGGGCATAAACGGCGCGCACCTTAGCGGCAATTACCGCGCGATGCAGCCCGTAGCAGGCAATGGCGGCGATAACTGCCGCGCATAAGAAGCCTCGCGAATTATATATCCGTTGCGGGCCATGTCCGCGCCCGCATAGTATTTCGCCGCAAGAAAAGCCAATCAAGAAGCGGACTGGACCGTATCGCAGGCGGATCCGAGCCGTGGGGGAAAATGCCAATGACGACAGCGACAACGTCCGCGTCGGAGACGGATGCGGCCGGGGCGGCAGTGGGAGCGCTCCCACGCGATTACAATTTCGCCGCCGACATTCTCGCCATGAATTTGAATGCAGGCCGGGCGGGCAAGCCGGCCTACATCGACCATCGCGGTACCTGGACCTATGGCCAGCTCGCCGACCGCGTCGAGCGCTTCGGCATGGCGATGCGCGCGCTCGGCATCCGCCGCGAAGAGCGCGTGCTGATGTGCATGCTCGATACCATCGACTGGCCGACGACGTTCCTCGGCTGTCTCAAGGCCGGCATCGTCCCGATTCCGGTCAATACGCTGCTCACCGAGGCCGACTACAAGTTCATGCTGGCCGACAGCCGCGCCCGCGTGCTGATCGTCTCGGAGGCGCTCTATCCGAAATTCGCCGGGCTGATCGGCGGCGCGCCGGAGCTCGACAAGGTCATTGTGTCCGGCGATAACGCGCAGGGCCATCTGCGTTTCGAGGACCTGATCGAAGGTGCGAAAGGCGAGCCTTATACGGCGCCGACCACCTGCGACGACATGGCGTTCTGGCTCTACACCTCGGGTTCGACCGGCAATCCGAAGGGTGCCGTGCACGTGCATGGCAGCCTGAAGCTGACCGCCGACCTCTATGGCACGCCGGTTGCCGGGCTGAAGGAAGACGATCTCGTCTATTCGGTCGCCAAGCTGTTCTTCGCCTACGGCCTCGGCAACGCCATGACCTTCCCGATGGCCGTCGGTGCCACCACGGTTCTGCTCGCCGACCGGCCGACGCCGGACGGCGTTGCCGCGCTGCTGAAGAAATATCCGATCACGGTGCTGTGGGGCGTGCCCACCTTCTACGGCGCCTTTCTTGCGAGTCCCGCGGCGCCGCAGAAATCCGAAGTGAAATTACGGCGCGCGCTGTCGGCCGGCGAAGCATTGCCGGAAGAAATAGCCAGGCGCTTCAAGGACCGCTACGGTGTCGAAGTTTCCGACGGTCTCGGCACCACCGAGATGCTGCACATCTACCTCACCAACAGTCCCGGCGCGACCAAATACGGCACCACCGGCCGTGCCGTGCCGGGTTACGAGATCAAGCTGGTCGGCGAGGATGGCCAGACCGTCCCAAGAGGCGAGATGGGCGAGCTTTACGTGCGCGGACCGACCAGCGCGATCATGTACTGGAACAACCGCGAAAAGACCCGCTCCACTTTTCAGGGCGATTGGACGCGTTCCGGCGACAAATACATCGAGGACGAGGACGGCTATTACATCTGCTGCGGCCGCGCCGACGACATGCTCAAGGTATCGGGACTCTACGTCTCGCCGTTCGAGGTTGAGGCCGCGCTCTTGTCGCACCCGGACGTGCTGGAAGCCGCGGTGGTCGGCTGGAACGACGAGCAGAAACTGGTCAAGCCCAAGGCTTTTGTCGTGCTGAAGACGCAGGAGAAAGCCGGAGACGTGATGGCGAAGTCGTTGCAGGAGCACGTCAAGGCGAAGCTCGCGCCGTTCAAATATCCGCGCTGGATCGAGTTCCGCAGCGACCTGCCGAAGACGGCGACCGGCAAGATCCAGCGTTTCAAGCTGCGCGCGGAAGAGAGCGCGGCGTAGCGCGACAACGACGCCGAACAAAAAATGCCCCGCCGGAGCGGGGCATTTTCATTCGCGCAGGTGCGTGTCGTCTACTCGGCTGCCGCGCGCGACGGCTTGGTGTGGACGCTTGTGAGATAGTCCATCGCCGCCTGCACGCCGCCCTTCTTGTGCGGCACGTTGGCGAGCGCCAGCGCCATTTCGGTGACGGCAAGGCCGCCCAGCATGTCGCCGTCATTGACGTCGCCGAGATGGCCGATGCGGAACATCTTGCCGGCGAAGCGGCCGAAGCTCGCGCCATACGAGATATTGAAGCTGTCGAGCGCGAGCGCACGGAACGCATCGGCGTCGACGCCGGCGGGCGTCAGCACCGCGGTGATGGTCGGCGAGTAAAACAAGGAGTCCTTGCAGATGATGTCGAGGCCCCATGCCTAGACGCAGCGGCGTGTCGCCACGGCGAGCCGGTCATGACGCGCGAACACGTTATCGAGACCTTCCTCGTGCAGCATCTCGATCGCCACCGCGAGGCCCTGCAGCATCTGCGTGCCGGGCGTGTAGGGAAAGAAGCCGACCTTGTTCATCTTGAGCATGTCTTCCCAGGACCAGAACGACTTCGGCAGCTTCGATTTCTCCGACGCCTTCAGCGCCTTGTCGCTCACCGCGTTGAACGACATGCCGGGCGGCAGCATCAGGCCCTTCTGCGCGCCGCCGACGGTGACGTCGACGCCCCATTCGTCATGGCGGTAGTCGGTCGAGGCGAGCGAGGAGATGGTGTCGACGAGCAGCAGCGCCGGGTGATTGGCCTTGTCGATCGCCTTGCGAATCTCGGCGATCGGCGAGAGGCAGCCGGTCGAGGTTTCGTTGTGCAGGATGCAGACCGCCTTGATCTCTTTGTTCTTGTCTTCGGCGAGCCGCGCCTCGATCACCGCCGGGTCGGCGCCGGTACGCCAATCGGTCGGGATCAGTTCCGGCTTGAGGCCGAGCTTCTCGGCCATCGCCTTCCAGAGATTGGCGAACTGTCCGGTTTCCACCATCAGCACCTTGTCGCCGGGCGACAGCGTGTTGATGAGGGCGGCTTCCCAAGCGCCGGTGCCGGTCGCGGTGTAGATGATCACCGGATTGGTGGTCTTGAAGATCGTCTTGATGCCGTCGAGGCAGCGCTTGGCGAGCTTGGAAAATTCCGGACCGCGATGATCGATGATCGGCGTGTCCATGGCCCGCAGGATGCGGTCGGGAACCGGGGTCGGGCCCGGAATGTGCAGATGATGACGCCCGACCGGACGCGAGGAATTCTGAGCCATAGCTGACTGCTCCAAAGGCGGCGTTCGCCGCCGAATAGCACTGAGTCTTGATGCGTGGGGAAACCACGGCCCGGCCCCGGCTGCGGGGCGGTGCTTGTGGCGTTGAACTATGAATGCAACATTCCGGTCAAGCGGTTTTCGGTATTGCAAACAAGCCCTTCGGGGAATGCAGGGCGGGCCGGGACGGGGAGACGGACGTGGCGGTTGAAAGGCCCGGTTTGGCGCGGCGGCTGAAGGCCGAAATCAGCGGGGATGTCTGGTTCGACCGCTTCACCCGAGGCCGTTATGCCACCGACGCCTCGCACTACCAGATCGTGCCCCTCGGCGTCGTCGCCCCGCGCACGATAGAGGAAGCCGAACGGGCGATAGGACTTGGCCGGGCAGAAGGCGTCAGCGTGTTGGCGCGCGGCGGCGGCACGTCGCAATCCGGCCAGACGGTGGCGGAGTCGCTCGTCATCGACTGCTCGAAATACCTGAACCGCATCGTCGATCTCGATGTGAAGGGGGCCCGCTGCGTGGTCGAGCCCGGCATCGTGCTCGACGACCTGAACCGCGCGCTGAAGCCGCACGGACTTTGGTTCCCGGTCGACATCTCGACCGCCTCGCGCGCCACCATCGGCGGCATGGCCGGCAACAATTCCTGCGGCGCGCGCTCGATGCGCTACGGCACCATGCGCGACAATGTGCTGTCGATCGACGCGGTGCTGGCCGACGGCGCGCTCGCGCATTTCGGCCCGGTCGGCGCCGATCTCGCGCAGATCGCAAAATCCTCGCCGATGCGCCCGCTCGCCGAGGACTTGATCGCCATCGGAGCGCGCGAGCGCGACGAAATCGCCGCACGCTTTCCCAAGGTTCAGCGTCGGGTCGGCGGTTACAATCTCGACGCACTGGTGCAGGGCGCGTATCTCGGGCGCAACGACATCAATCTCGCGCACATTCTCGTTGGCGGCGAAGGCACACTCGCGTTCTCGACGCGTATCGAATTGAAGCTGTCGCCGCTCCTGGGCCGCCGTGCCGTCGGTGCCGTGCATTTCGGCAGTTTCTACGAGGCGATGAACTCCGCGCAGCATATTGTGCGGCTTGCGCCGATCGGTGTGGAGCTGATCGATCGGACCATGATCGAGCTTGCCCGCGAGATCGCGATGTTCCGGCCGACGCTGGAGAAGTTCGTGCGCGGCGAACCGGACGCGGTTCTGCTGGTCGAGTTTGGCGAAGCCGATCCGGAAGAAAATTTTCGCCGGCTGCGCCAGCTTCACGATCTCATCGGCGATCTTGGTTTCGGCTGGGACAAGGCCGGCGCCAAATGGGGCGGCGTCGTCGACGTGCTTGGCCCCGAATTGCAGGCCGCGATCACTGAGGTTCGCACCTCCGGTCTCAACATCATGATGTCGATGAAGTCGGAGGGCAAACCGGTCTCCTTCGTCGAGGACTGCGCGGTGCCGCTCGAGCATCTCGCGGACTATACGAGCCGGCTGACGCAGATTTTCGAGAAACATGGAACCCGCGGCACCTGGTACGCCCATGCCGGCTCCGGCTGCCTGCACGTGCGGCCGGTGCTCAACCTGCGGCTTGAGAAAGACGTCCATGCCATGCGCGAGATCGCCGAAGAAGCTTTCGCGATGGTGCGCGAATACAAGGGTTCGCATTCCGGCGAGCACGGCGACGGCCTGGTGCGTTCGGAGTTCAACGAACCGATGTTCGGATCGCGGCTGGCGCGCGCCTTTGAGGAGGTGAAGGACCGCTTCGACCCCACGGGGCTGTTCAATCCCGGCAAGGTGGTGCGCGCCCCGAGGTTCGACGACCGACGCAATTTTCGCTACGGCCCGGACTATCGCGGCGAGCCGATCGCGACGCAGCTCGACTGGTCGGATTATGCGGGCGCCGGCGGCGGGTTCCAGGGCGCCGTCGAGATGTGCAACAACAACGGCGCCTGCCGCAAGATGGCGGGCGGCGTGATGTGCCCGAGCTATCGCGTCACGCGCGACGAGCGCGATGTGACGCGCGGCCGCGCCAACACGCTGCGGCTTGCGGTGACCGGCCAGCTCGGTCCCGACGCGCTCGCCTCCGACGAAATGGCGCAGACACTCGACCTCTGCGTCTCCTGCAAGGCGTGCCGCCGCGAATGCCCGACCGGCGTCGACATGGCGCGCATGAAGATCGAAGTACTCGCCGCGCGCGCCGCAAAGAAAGGCCTGTCGCTGCATGACCGGCTGGTCGGGTATCTTCCGCGTTATGCGCCGCTGGCATCGCGCCACGCCGCGCTGATGAACCGGCGCAATACCAGCCCCTTCCTGCGACGCTGGTCCGAGACACTGGCCGGCTTCACGGCGCGGCGCGATCTGCCGGACTGGCGTGAAGATATCTATGAAGACCGCACCGACTGGACCTTCTGCCCGGCAACGCCCGATCAACCGGCGCGCGAGGTCGTGCTGTTCGGCGACACTTTCAATCGTTATTTCGAGCGTGAAAATCTGGACGACGCTCGCAAGGTACTGTTGGCCGCTGGCTACCGCGTCCACGGTCCCAAAGCGGTCGATGGCGGTGCGCGGCCCTTGTGCTGCGGCCGCACGTTTCTTGCGGTCGGCGAGATTGCGCAGGCGCGCGCGGAAATGGAGCGTACCTTGAAGGCGCTGGCGCCATTCGCCGCACGCGGCGTTCCCATCGTCGGCCTTGAGCCGAGTTGTCTGTTTACGTTCCGCGACGAGATGCCGGCATTGATTAAAACCTCTGAAGCGAAGGGGCTCGCCGGTCAGGCCGTGTTATTCGAGGAGTTCCTCGCCAGCGAAAACGCACAAGGCCGGCTCGAACTGCCACTCGCGACGCTGAACAAACGCGCGCTCCTTCACGGCCACTGTCACCAGAAGTCCTTCGACGTCATGAGCAGTGTCGAGGCCGTGCTTGGAATGATCCCGGGCCTTGCCGTCGAAACTGTCGAATCGAGTTGCTGCGGCATGGCCGGGTCGTTCGGTTACAAGGCCGCGACCATCGATGCTTCGCTGGCGATGGGTGAACTGTCGTTGTTGCCGGCCGTACGCAAGGCGGCGGACGACACGCTGATCGTCGCTGACGGAACCTCATGCCGGCAGCAGATCCACGATGGCGCTGGCCGCGAGGCGCTTCACGTCGCCCGCGTGCTGGCGATGAGCCTTGATGCGGACGCGGGCGGGCGGGCCGGCTAGCCGCCGTAGAACATGCGGATCAGCACCAGCGACGTCCACGGCACATAGGTGCAGAGCATCAGCACCAGCAAGAGTACGCCGATAAAGCCAAGATTTGCGCGGGTCGTTGCCCAGATGTCGGACTTGGCGATCGAGCAGGCCGCGATCAGCACCGAAGCGACCGGCGGAGTTTGCTGGCCGATCGCGAGGTTGAGGGTCAGCACGAGACCGAAATGGATCGGATCGATTCCGACCTGATGCACCAGCGGCAGCACGATCGGCACGGTCAGGATGATTGCCGCCGCCGAGTGCAGGAACATGCCGAGGATCAGGAAGAAGATATTGAGCAGCAGCAGCACCATGTAGGGGTTGCTGGTGAGGCTGACCATTCCGGTTGCGAGTTTCTGCGGCAGCTGGCTCTCGGTCAGGAACACGCCGACCAGCGCCGAGGCTGCGACCAGCAGCATCACCACCGCGGTCTGGATCGCGGAGTCGATGCAGGCCTGATAGAGCGATTTCAGGTCGATATCGCGATAGACGAACACCGCGATGAACAGCGCGGCGAGCACGGCGAGCGCGGCACCTTCGGTCGCGGTGACGAAGCCGCCGAAGATGCCGCCGAGGATAACCACGGGCATCAGCAGCGCCCAAAGGCCTTCGCGCAGCGCGGTGCCGAGCCGTTTCAACTGGAATTTCTGCTCGACCGGGAAATTGTTCTTCCAAGCGTAATAGTAACACAGCCCCATCAGGCCGAGCCCGCCGATCACACCCGGGATGATGCCGGCGATGAACAGCTTCACCGCGGACTCCTGCGCCATCGCCGCATAGAGGATCATCGGGATCGACGGCGGAATGATGATGGCGAGGCTCGCCGCCGAGGAAGTCACCGCCGCGGCAAATTCCTTCGGGTAGCCGCGAGACTTCATCGCCGGAATGAGCAGCGTCCCGAGCGCGGCGACGTCAGCGACCGCGGAGCCGGAAATCTCGGCAAAGAACATCGAGGCGCCGACCGTCACCATCGACAGGCCGCCGCGAATGAAGCCGAGGATGGCGCTCGCGAGGTTGATGAGCCGGCGGGCGATCGAGGAGGCATTCATGATGCCGCCGGCAAAAATAAAGAGTGGCACCGCCAGCAGCGGGAAGTTGGTTGCCCCTTCGAACATCACCAGCGCGACGTTCGGCAGCATGTGCGCGCCCTGCATGATCCAGATCGCGCCGACGGCGACGATGCCGAGCGCGACTGCGATCGGGACGTTGACCATGACCAGCGCGGCCATGCCGACAAGCATCGCTCCGATGGCGGCGTTCATCGCTTGTGCTCCCGAGCCGCGGTCTTGCCGTGTTCGAGCGCGTCCTGAAGCTCGTGGTCGATCAGCGGCCCACGGCGGGCCTCCTGCAGAAGTTCCGGCAGCCGCAGCAATTCGGCGATGACGAACATCGCGCAGGCGATGGGAATGACCGACTGGGTGACCTGGAGCGAGACGGAGGGGATCGATACCAGCGTATCGCCCTTGAGGATCTTGACGACCTCAAAGCCGGTCCAGGTTAGCAGGCCGAAGAAGAAGATGGTGACGCCGGACGAAAACAGCGTCGCGGCGACGCGCCAGTTCGCCGGTAGTGCGTTGACGAAGCCGGCGAAGCCGATATGGGCGCCGCGCATCGTGGCCAGCGCGCCGGCGTAATAAGTGAGCCATGCCAGCGCGATCGCGGCCACCTCGTCGTACCAGACCAGCGACTCGCCGATCCAGCGGAACACGAAGCCTGCGGTGACGATGAGCGTCACCGCGACAATCATGACAACGGCGATGGCTTCGAGCAGCCGGTTGTAGAAGTGCCGAAAGGCTTTCATTGCAGGATCGGTCTTGGGTTCGTCATGAACGCGCCGGGCTTGCGGCCCGGCGCGTCGTTGTCGTGTTGATCGCTTTCGTTGTTCGCTCAGGAGCCCTTGGCGAGCCCGAGCGACGTGTCGATCAGTTGCTTGCCGCCCGGCACTTCCTTGGCGAACTCCTCATAGACAGCCTTGCTGGCGGCGACGAAGGCGGCCTTGTCGGGTTCGTTCACCTGAATGCCGGAAGCCTTCATCTTGCCGACGAGTTCGTCGTCGAGCTTGGCGGCGAGCTTGAGAATGTCCGGCTCGACTTCCTTGGCGGTGTCGCTGAGAATTTTCTGCACGTCAGCCGGCAGCCGCGACCAGCTCGCGCCCGCAGTCAGATAGGCAGGCGTGTAGACGTGGCCGGTCATCGACAGATACTTCTGAACTTCCTGGAACTTCTGCGAGTAAATCTGAGTCAGCGGATTTTCCTGGCCGTCCATCACGCCGGTCTGCAGCGCGACGAAGACTTCCTTCAGTTCCATCGGCGAGGGGTTGGCGCCGTAGGCCTTGAACATCTTGACGCGCCAGACGCCGCCGGGCACCCGCAGCTTGACGCCATCGAGGTCGGCCGGCTTCACGATCGGCCGCTTGTTATTGGTGATGTTGCGGTAGCCGTTTTCCCAGACGCCGAGAATGCGGTAGCCCGCCTTTTCGGCGATTGGACCGAGCGTCGGGCGGATCACCTTGTCGGCGATGCGGGCGGCATGGCCGCGATCCTGCACCAGATAGGGCATCTCGAACACGCCGAACTCCGGCGCGACCGAGGTCATTACGGTCGAGGGCAGCGCCAGATCGGCGGTGCCGAGCTTGAGTTTCTTCAAGAGTTCGCCGTCGCTGCCGAGCTGGCTCGACCCGAACACGACAACCTTCGCCTTGCTGCCGAGCTTCGCATTGGCGCGCTGGGCGAACAGGTCGGCGGACTGCGCGAACAGCGACCCGGGGGCACCGACATGGCCGAACTTGATTTCGGTTTGTGCCGAAGCGCTTCCTGCCGACAGCAGGATGGCGCCGGCAAGCGATAGCAATGCCTTGGAAATCGACATCATGATCCTCCCAAAATTCTTATGATCGCCGGTCGCGACTGGTCCTGCGCGCGGCGTCGTTTCTTGTCAGCGGATCAATGCAAAATCGGAACGCCAAGGCAAGGCGAACAGACCGCCGCCGCGAGGACGAATTTGCCGCGTTGCGGTAGGCCGGTGTGGATTTTGCCGGAGCCGAAATGGGGCCCGCCCGGCAGGGGACGGGCCGGGCGGGGGAGGTTCGGCGCTGGATGGACGGTGGGGGAGCGCCGATTCTGAAAGCGGGGCGATCAGTAGCGGTAGCAAACCTTGACGGTGCGGACGTAGCCCCAGCGGTTTACCCGCTCTTCCCAGCGGCACCGGACATCGTAGCCGTAGGCGGGGGCGACGTAGCTCGGGCCGGCATAAGCGTGCGAGGCTGCGGCCGCGCCGACCAGGGCGCCAACGGCGAGGCCAACTCCGAGGCCGGCGCCGAAGCGCGGGCGGGCCTGGGCGTCGCCCGAAGAGGCGATCATCGCGGTGCCGAGGGTGACGGCGGCGAGGGCGGCGGCGAGGGTCTTGGTCTTGAACGAGGTGGTCATGGGTCTTCTCCATCCGGTTGAAACTGGGCGCGGCCGGTATTGGCTGCTTGGCTATGGGTCGCCTGCCCCCGGAAAAAGGTTCAAAGAAAATTCGTATGCGAAATTGTGCAGGTTTTATGGGCTTGTCCGGCCCTTCCGCGTGGGTTAATTGGCGCCAATGAGCGCCCCCCGGACGATCAGAAGCGCGGTTCTCACCCTGGCTGCGGCCTTCGGGCTCGCGGTCCCGGCGCACGCGCTCGACAAGGTGACTTTCGCCACCAACTGGGTGGCTGAGGCCGAACATGGCGGCTTCTATCAGGCACTCGCCGACGGCACTTACCGGAAATACGGGCTGGACGTGACGATCATGCCCGGCGGGCCCAATGCCAACCACCGCATCCTGTTACCGGCGGGCAAGATCGATTTCTACATGAGCGCCAACACGCTTCAGGCGTTCGACGCGGTCGAGAACAACATCCCGACCATCGTAGTCGCCGCGAGCTTCCAGAAGGATCCGCAGGTGCTGCTGGCGCACCCGGACGTGCAGAATTTCGCCGACCTTAAAAGCCGGACGCTGTTCGTCTCCAAGGAAGGCATGGCGGGCTATTTCCAGTGGCTCAAGCGTGACTTCGGTTTCGACGAGACCAAAGTGAAGCCCTACACCTTCAATCCGCAGCCGTTCCTCGCCGACAAGCAGAGCGCGATGCAAGGCTATGTGACGTCGGAACCCTTCGCCGTCGAGCAGATCGGCAAGTTCAAGCCGAAGATCTTTCTGCTCGCCGATCAGGGCTTCGGGCCCTATTCGACGCTGATCGAAACGCGCCGCGATCTGGTCGAGATGAATCCCGATCTCGTGCAGCGCTTCGTCGATGCCTCGATGATCGGCTGGTACAATTATCTCTACGGCGACAACAAGGCTGCCAACGATCTTATCAAGAAGCACAATCCGGAAATGACGGACGCGTTGATCGTCTACTCGATCGCCAAGATGAAGGACTTCGGCATCGTCGATTCCGGCGACTCGCTGACGCTCGGCATCGGCGCCATGACCGATGCGCGCATGAAGGCGTTCTTCGACTCCATGCAGCGCGCCGGCGTCGTCAAGGCGGGCCTCGACTACCGCAAGGCCTACACCACGCGCTTCGTCAACAAGAAGGTCGGCCTGAACTTGCGGCCGAAATAGCCGGTCCGGCAGGAGATGGGCGCTCAACCGCAACCGGCCACCGCCGTCTCGCTGCGCGGGATCGCCAAGACCTTTGCCAACGGGGTCACCGCGCTCGACAATTTTTCCTTTGACGTGCGCGACGGCGAGTTCGTCTCGTTGCTCGGTCCCTCGGGCTGCGGCAAGTCGACCGCGTTGCGCATCGTTGCCGGATTGACCGCGCCAAGCGCGGGCGACGTGCGCGTCCTCGACGACGGCGCAGCGGTTGGCAAGATCGGCTTCGTCTTTCAGGAACCCACCTTGATGCCGTGGGCGACCGTCGCCGCCAATGTCCGGCTGCCGTTCCGGCTGCAGGGCGAGAGCGGCACGGACATCGACAGCAAGGTCGCGCAGGCACTCGAACAGGTCGGGCTTTCCGGTTTTGCCGAGGCCTATCCGCGCGAACTGTCCGGCGGCATGAAAATGCGGGCGTCCATCGCGCGGGCGCTCGTGACCGAGCCGCGCCTCTTGCTGATGGACGAGCCGTTCGCCGCGCTCGACGAGATTACCCGGTTTAAGCTCAACAACGATCTGCTGGCGCTGTGGCAAATACTCCGCCGCACTGTTGTCTTCGTCACGCACTCGGTGTTCGAATCGGTCTATCTGTCGCAGCGCATCGTGGTGATGACGCCGCGGCCTGGCCGGGTCTTCAGCGAACTCGTTATCGACGCTCCTTATCCGCGCGACGAGCGCTTTCGGACGTCCGCGGATTACGCCGGCTATTGCCGGCTCGTTTCGGAAGCGCTGGCGGAAGCAATGGCGGCGGGGGATGCGCCGGGGGCGGCGGCATGACCGGCAGCGCATTCCGTTTTGGGTTGCCGGTGCTGATGATGGTGCTGCTCGTTGCGCTCTGGCACGCGGTGGTCGCCGTCAACGACATTCCGCACTTCGTGCTGCCGGGGCCCGGGTTGGTCGCTTCGACGCTGGTGTCCGACTGGACGGTGCTCGGTCCGTCGCTGTGGACGACGCTGATGACAACCTTTCAGGGGTTCATGCTCGCCGCTGTCGGCGGGATCGCGCTCGCGGTTCTGTTCAACCAGTCGCGGCTGGTCGAATACTCGCTGTACCCCTATGCCGTCATTCTCCAGGTCACGCCGGTGGTTGCGATCGCGCCGCTGTTGCTGATCTATCTGCCACAGCAGGCGGCGGTGCTGGCCTGCGCCTGGATCGTCGCATTTTTTCCGGTATTGGCGAACACAACGCTTGGCCTCAACTCGGCCGATCGCAATCTGATTGCGCTGTTCGAGCTTTACGGTGCGTCGCGCTGGCAGACGCTACGGGTTCTCAAGCTGCCGTCGGCGATGCCGCAGGTTCTTGCCGGCTTGCGTATCGCCGGCGGGCTGTCGCTGATCGGCGCAGTGGTGGCCGAGATCGCGGCGGGTTCGGCCGGGGCGGGCTCCGGGCTTGCATTCCGGATTGCCGAGTCCGGTTATCGTCTCAACATTCCGCGCATGTTCGCGGCGCTGTTGCTGCTGTCGATCGCTGGTATCGTGATTTTCGCAGCGCTGAGCTGGTTCTCGCATCTCGCGCTGCGTCGCTGGCACGAAAGCGCTCTTGCCCGCGACATCTGACCTAGCCGATCGCGAATTTAAGCATGGCGCCGAGCGCCGCGATCGCAACCACAACCTCGATCAGCCCGCGGTGCAGGCCGAAGGTCAGCACGCCGGCGATGATCGCCAGCACCGCGGCTTTGAGATCAAGCGCCAGCGGGTCGAACGCATAGAGCCGCAGCGGCCCGAGATGGATCTCGCGCACGTCGCCAAACAGGACGTGTAGTGCGAACCAGACCGAGAGATTGAGCACGACGCCGACCACCGCGGCGGTGATCGCGGCGAGCGCGCCGGCGAGCTGCCGGTTGCCGCGCAGTTGCTCCATGAACGGGGCGCCGGCGAAGATCCACAGCATGGACGGCACGAACACCACCCACACCGTCAGCGCCGAGCCGATAATGCCGGCGGTGACCGGATCGAACGGCGTGGCATTGCGGAACGCTGCAAGGAAGCCGACGAATTGCGTGACCAGAATGAGCGGCCCCGGCGTCGTTTCGGCGAGGCCGAGACCGTCGATCATTTCCGATGCGGCCATCCAGCCGTGGACCTCAACCGCTTGCTGCGCCATGTAGGCGAGCAGCGCATAAGCGCCGCCGAAACTCACGACCGCGAGTTTGGAAAAGAATGTGCCGATCGAGACGAGGACGTGGCTGGGCCCGAGCGTCAGCACCACGAGCGCGACCGGCGCCCACCAGATTGCGAGCCAGATCGCGACCGTCGCGGCGGTGCGCTTGAGCCGTCCCGGCGGGGCCGGCGCGACTTGCGATGCATCCTTCAGCGCGAGCAAGTCGGGACGCGAGCGCGCCACTGCAAAGCCCGCGAGCGCCGCGGTGATCACGATCAGCGGGAACGGCAGCGCCAGCATGAAGATGCCGATGAAGGCGATACCGGCGAAAGCCACCAGCAGCGATGACTTTAGCGCGCGCTTGCCGATGCGGATCAGTGCTTCGAGAACGATCACCAGCACCGCGGCTTTGATCCCAAAGAGAGCCCCGTCGATCAGCGGGATACCGCGCCCGAGCGCATAAAGGAGGCTCAGGCCCAGCATGACGAAAGCGCCGGGCAGCACGAACAGAATGCCGGCGGCAAGCCCGCCGCGCACGCCATGCAACAGCCAGCCGACGTAAGTTGCGAGCTGCTGCGCTTCCGGCCCCGGCAGCAACATGCAGAAGTTGAGCGCGTGCAGGAAACGCGGCTCGTCGATCCATTTCTTTTCGTCGACCAGCACGCGATGCATCAACGCAATCTGACCTGCCGGACCGCCGAACGACAGGCAGCCGATTTTGAACCAGACGCGCAGCGCCTCGCCGAAAGTCGGCCCGGCCGGGGCCGTGGTTTCGTCAGTCTTGACGAGCATCGGTTATGCGGCCTTTGCCGGCCAGTTGTGTCGCTCTTCCGCCGCGAAGCGCAGCCAGGCGAACAAGGCATCGTAGACCATAAAGCCGCGTTGCAGGAGGCCGTGATCGTCGTCGCCGGCGAGCGCCGAGAGGCCGAGCGAAATCGCGTGCAGGCCGGCGGCTTCCCCGGCAAGGTCCGGCCGCGCGGTGTCGGCGCCGCGCACGATCAGCGCAAGCTGTGCCAGCGACGGCTCGGATTCGAGGCCGAACAGCTTGAGCATGGTGTCGAAGCTGCAGCGCTCGCCTTCATGACTTAATTCGATGCCTTCGATGTCGAACGGCACCGCGCCAGTCTCGCGGGCGACGGCTGGAACCTCCGGCGGGTCAACGAACAGAATGCGGGCCTCGCTGTCGAGAAAGCGCCGGATCAGCCAGGGGCAGGCGATGCGGTCGATCTTCGGCCGCCGCCGCGTCACCCAGGTGCTCGGCCGCTGCGGCGCGAGCCGATCGAGCGGTGCCTTGGCGACAAGCGGCAGGCCGGCATCCGCCCAGCCCGCATAGCCGTTCTGCAAGACAGTCGCGTGAAAACCGAGCCCACGCAGGTGCGCGGCGACCGACTGGCTCAATTCGTGGCCGGCCTTGCAGGCGACGACGATCCTGTCCGGTTTGCCGAGTGCGCCGGTCCAGTAGGCGGCGCCGTTGGTGGCCCGCCAGCGCGCAGTCGGGATAATTCCGGGCGAGCGGTCGTAGACCTCGCGCCGGCGCACGTCGAGAATGACCGGCGCGTCCGCCGAGCCGATCGCATGCCACAGATCCTGGGGTGTGATGAAAAAGGCAGAACCAAGCATAGGTCCCCTCCGGTGACGAAGGAGACGGTGCTTGGGCAAGATGCCTTTGAAGATGCGGGGCGACCGTCGCAAGCCCCAGCGTGGAGCTATCTACCGTATCGCCCAAGGTTCGGCAAGCGCCGGCAGCCCGCCTAATACGGGATCACGAGGATCGCGCCCGACACGAGCAGCAGGGTGAGGACGACCTTTCGGAACGCTGCGTCGTCGAGCTTGCCGTAAAGCCGGACGCCGATCCAAAGCCCGGCGATCAGCGCGGGCAAGCTGAATAGAAACAGCTTCATCGTCGCCATCGTGACGGCGCCGGCGAAGCTGAGCGAAATCGTCGTCATAACGAAAGTTGCAAAGAGAACTGGTTGGTAGATCGCGCGCTGCGCGTCCTTCGGGCCGCCGCGCACCTGGCACCACACGGTGACGATGACGCCGCCGAGCCCGGTGAGCCCGCCGAGCATTCCATTCGCCACGCCAATGCCAAGGTCGGCGGGCAGTCCCGCGCGAACAGGGGCGACCGCCGGCCGTGTCAGGTTGTAGAGGCTGTAGAGAATGAGCAGGACGCCGATGCCGATCCGCAGCGCTGCAGGGTCGGAATAGGCCAGCAGCGCCGTTCCGGCAGGCACGCCGACCGCGCCGCCGATCACGAACGGCGCGACCTTCCGCCACTCGAGCGAATGCCGGACTTTCCAGATGCCGTAACCCTGCGTGATGAGCCCGCTGAGCACGATCAGGACGGCAAACTCGACCGGAGTCACGACATGGAGCCAAATGCCCGAAACGACCAGGCCGAAGGCAAATCCCGCTAACCCTGAGACGGCGCCGC
>JBFWZV010000031.1:0-37158 GCA_050184975.1 Pseudolabrys sp.
GCACGATCTCTGGATCATCCAGGACATCGCTAATCGCCTCGGCTGCAACTGGAACTACAAGCATGTCGGCGAAGTTTTCACCGAGATGGCCTCGCTGATGCCGGCGCTCGCCAACATCTCCTGGGAGCGCGTCGAGCGCGAACACGCCGTCACCTATCCGGTCGACGGGCCGGACGTGCCGGGCCGCGACGTCGTGTTCGAAGACGGCTTCCCGCGGCCGGGCGGCTTCGCCAAGCTCGTCGCAACGAAGCTCCAGCCGCCAGACGAAGTGCCGGACGCCGAATACCCGTTCATCTTGTCGACCGGCCGCCAGCTCGAGCACTGGCATACCGGCTCGATGACGCGCCGCGCCAAAGTGCTCGATGCGCTGGAGCCCTCGGCGATCGCGCAGCTCTCACGCGGTACCATTGAGAAGCTCGGCATCGAGCCCGGCGACAGGGTGCGGGTGACGACGCGGCGCGGCACTGTCGAATTGCATTCGCGGCAGGATGACGCGGTGCCGGACGGCGTCGTGTTCATCCCGTTCGCCTATGTCGAGGCGGCGGCGAACCTGCTGACCAATCCGAAGCTCGATCCGTTCGGCAAGATTCCGGAGTTCAAGTTCTGCGCGGCAAAAGTCGAGGCGGTTCGCGAGGTCCCGCGCGAAGCGGCGGAGTAGGTCGCGCGCCTCGTCTTTAATGCAGCGTCGGGCGCTCCTCGACGCGTCGCAGCGCGAGGCCGTCGATCATCGCGCGCCGCTTGTCTTCCAGTTCGTGCAGCAGATTTTCGTGCTGCTCGCGCGTGGTGCGGTTCGAGCCCGTCAGCACGAAGCCGCCGATCGCCGCGGCGATGCCGCCGAACAGCAGCGTCGGATTGACCGTTACCGTCGCGAACACCGCGAGCAGGATCGCCAGGCCGCCGGCGGCGGTGAGCGCCCGCGCGCCGAATGAAATCTTGCGGCAGCGCTCGATCACTTCGGCGACATGCTCGATCAGCGCCTCGACTTCGGCGATTTCGTCATGCGTCCCGGTCATTGCGCGGAACTGTCGTCCGGCCCATCGCGGAAGAACGGCTCGACCGCACCCTTGAGCTTCAGCGTCAGCGGCTTGCCGAAGCGGTCGGTTGCCTTGCCGGCGGGCACGCGAATCCAGCCTTCGCTGACGCAGTATTCCTCGACGTCCGAGCGCTCCTTGCCGTTGAAGCGGATGCCGATATCGCGCTGGAGCAGCTCTTCGTTGTAGTGCGGGCTGTCGGGATCGACGCAAAGGCGGTCGGGGAGCGTGACGGACATCGGACCTCGCAGGGTTTTCCGCCGGCCTATTTGCCTCAAAAAAGCGGCTTCCGCACCCGCTTTTGCGCCATGCTTCTTCCGCCTTCGATTTTCATGCCGCCGGCGGTTTGCTAGGCTAGTCGACGGGGGCCTATCGGCGGAGTGGGTGTCATGCGTATCGCTTCGTTAATCGCCGGCCTTTCGGTCGCGATGCTTTCGGCGGGCGTCGTTCAGGCGAAGCCGGCCTATGTGCCGTCGACGCTCAACCTGCGTGCCGCGCCCGGCACCACGAACGAGATCGTCGCCAAGATTCCGGGCGGCAGCCTCGTCGATGTCGGCGATTGCTCCGGCAACTGGTGCGCGGTCACCTGGCAGGACAAGAAAGGCTTCTCGATCCAGTCCGGCATCGACCTGTCGGGCCGCGTGCCGCCGCGCCGCACCGCCACGCGGCGCTATTATCGCGGTGACTGGGTGCCGGTCGACCCGCCGGGATTCTACGGTCCGCCGCCGGTCTACGTCGCGCCGCCGCCGCCGCCGCCGTATTACTATCCTTATCGCTATCGTCGGTACTGGGGCCGGCCCTATTGGGGCTCGCGCTGGCACTTCAGCCGGGGCTGGTAAGCGCCGCGCGGTCGCGTATAACCGCGCCCATGCGCGTTAATGGCAAGCCGTACCGCACGATCTGGGCCGGGGCCGATGGCCGCTCGGTCGAGATCATCGACCAGACGTTGCTGCCGCATCGGTTTGCTGTCGTGCGGCTTGAAAACCTTGCCGACGCCGCCCACGCCATCAAATCCATGCAGGTGCGTGGCGCGCCGCTGATCGGCGCTGCCGCGGCCTACGGCGTCTGCCTCGCGCTGAAGGATGACCCGTCTGACGACGCGATCGACCGCGCCTACGACACGCTGTTCGCGACGAGGCCGACCGCGGTGAACCTGCGCTGGGCGCTCGATGCCATGCGGGCCCATCTGCGTAACCTGCCGCACGCCGAGCGCTTCGCCGCCGCCTGGCGCCGCGCTGCCGAGATTGCCGACGCCGATGTGGCGATGTGCGAGGCGATCGGCGAACACGGGCTCGCGGTGATGCGCGATGCGGCGGGGAGGAAATCCAATGGTGGGCCGCTCAACGTGTTGACCCATTGCAATGCCGGCTGGCTCGCCACCGTCGATTGGGGCACCGCGCTGGCGCCGATCTACAAAGCCTACAATGCCGGTCTGCCGTTGCATGTCTGGGTCGACGAGACGCGGCCGCGCAATCAGGGTATGAGCCTCACCGCCTGGGAGCTCGGCCAGCACGGCGTCGACCACACCGTCATTGCCGACAATGCCGGCGGCCATCTGATGCAGCACGGCGAGGTCGATCTCGTCATCGTCGGCTCGGACCGCACCACGGCACGCGGCGATGTCTGCAACAAAATCGGGACTTATCTCAAAGCGCTCGCGGCAAAGGACAACGGCGTGCCGTTCTACGTCGCGCTGCCGTCCTCGACCATCGACTGGACGATTGAGGATGGCGTCAAGGACATCCCGATCGAACAACGTGATGGCAAGGAACTGTCGCATATCAGCGGCCGGCTGCCGGACGGCAGCATCGCGCAGGTCGACATCGCGCCGGACGGCAGTGCCATGGCGAACTACGCTTTCGACGTGACGCCGGCCCATCTCGTTGACGGGCTCATCACCGAGCGCGGCGTTGCGCCCGCCTCGGCGGAGGGCCTGCGCCGGAGCTTCCCGGAATTCGCCCCGCAGGGGAAAAACTGATGCGCAATCTGTGGTCCGATCGCGATGCCGCTGCGGCTATCAAACTTTACGCAAAGCAGGGTGCCAACGAAGACCTTGCGCTGCGTACCTATACGACGCGACTGTTAGGCGGCGAGCCGCGGCTCGTCCAGCACGGCGGCGGCAACACCTCGGTCAAGACGACGTTGCGCGATGCTGCCGGCGACAAGGTCGATGTGCTTTGCGTCAAGGGCTCCGGCTGGGACATGGGCACGATCGAGCCGCCGGGCCTGCCGGCGGTGCGGCTTGAGCCACTTCTGAAGCTCGCGTCGCTCAAGGCGCTCAGCGACGAGGACATGGTTGCGATCCAGCGCGGCAATCTGATCGACAGCAAGGCGCCGACGCCGTCGGTCGAGACGCTGCTGCATGCCTTCATCCCGCACAAGTTCATCGACCACACCCATGCCAACGCCGTGCTCGGTCTGGTCGATCGGCCGGACGGCGTCGCGGTGTGCGAGAAGCTCTACGGCAAACGCATTGCGGTCGTGCCCTATGTGATGCCGGGCTTTGATCTCGCGCTGAAGGCCAAGCAGGTGTTCGACGCCCATCCGGATGTCGAAGGCCTGATCCTGCACAAGCACGGCATCTTCACCTTCGGCGCCACCGCGCGCGAGGCTTACGACCGCATGATCGACATGGTGAGCCGCGCCGAGCGCTGGCTCGCGCGGTCTGCCACGAGGCGCGTGCCGCGCGCAAAACTGCCGCGGAAGCTCGCGACGGCGAACGAGATCGCGCCGTTCCTGCGTGGGCTGTTCGCCATTCCGGTCGGCGACGACGGCCGATTTCAGCGCTTCGTGCTCGACCACCGCGTCAACGACACGGTGCTCGCTTTCGTCAATGGCCGAGACCTTACGACCTACAGCCAGATCGGGCCGGTGACGCCCGACCATGTCATCCGCACCAAACCGAAGCCGCTGGCCCTGCCGGCGCCGGATGCTGTTGCGCCCGCCGCCTTTGCGCGCGCCGCGCGCAGCTTTGCCGAGCGTTATCAGGCGGACTACCGCCGCTATTTCGAGCGCAACAACCGGCGCTTCGGCGGAACCAAGACACCGCTCGACGCGGTGCCGCGTGTCGTCTTGGTGCCGGGCGTCGGCCTGTTCGGCGTCGGCGCCACCGCGAAGGATGCGGCCATTGCCGCCGACATCGCCGAGACGTCGCTGTCGGTCATTCTCGCCGTCGAGCGCAGCGGACGTTTCGAAAGCATCAGCGAGCGCGAGCAGTTCGATATCGAATACTGGTCGCTGGAACAGGCCAAGCTCGCCGGGCAGGTGAGAAAGCCGCTGCATGGCCAGGTCGTGGTCGTGACCGGCGCGGCCGGTACCATCGGCGCGGCGACCGCGGCCGCGTTCCGCGCTCAGGGCGCCGAGGTTGCCATGCTCGATCTCGATGCGGCGAAGGCCGCGCAGGCGGCGAAGCCGCTCGGCGGCCTGGGCCTTGCCTGCGATGTCACCAAAGCAAAATCCGTGCAGGCGGCGTTCGACAAGATTGTCGCCCGCTTCGGCGGTGTCGACATTCTGGTATCGAATGCAGGTGCGGCGTGGCAGGGCCGGATCGGAGAGGTCGACGACGCCGTCCTGCGCAAAAGTTTCGAGCTGAATTTCTTCGCCCATCAGAATGTCGCGCAGGCCGGCGTGCAGATCATGCGCGCGCAGGGCACCGGCGGCACGCTGTTGTTCAATGTCTCGAAGCAGGCGGTCAATCCGGGCCCGGATTTCGGCCCCTATGGTCTGCCCAAGGCGGCGACGCTGGCGCTGATGCGGCAATATGCGGTCGATTATGGCGGGGAGGGCATCACGTCAAACGGCGTCAACGCCGACCGTATCCGCTCCGGCCTGTTGACCGACGAGATGGTGCGCAAAAGGTCGAAAGCCCGCGGCGTCAGCGAGCGCGATTACATGTCGGGCAATCTGCTCGGCCGCGAGGTGCGCGCCACGGACGTCGCCGACGCTTTCGTCGCGCTGGCCTTGGCGCGCAAGACAACGGGCAGTATTTTCACGGTCGACGGCGGCAATATCGCCGCGGCCTTACGTTAGGCTCGTCGCCGCCGGGCGGCTGTGCTAGAGCGCCATGGAACGAGGTCTCTGAATGTCGCTGTCCGAGCTGCCGGCCACAGGTTCATTTCACCCCGCCGCGATCCGCCACGACTGGACGCGCGAGGAAGTGCGGGCGTTGTACGCGCTGCCGTTCACCGAACTTGTTTTCCGCGCGGCGCAGACGCACCGGCAGTATTTCGATCCCTCCGAAGTGCAAATCTCGACGCTGCTGTCGATCAAGACCGGCGGTTGCCCGGAAGATTGCGCCTATTGTCCGCAGAGCGCGAAATACGACGCCGGCGTCAAGGCCGAGAAGCTGATGGAACTTGAGGCGGTGCTCGCCGAAGCGCGTGCCGCCAAGGCCGGCGGCGCCTCGCGCTTCTGCATGGGCGCGGCCTGGCGCGAGCCGAAGGATCGTGACCTCGACAAGGTCTGCGCCATGGTCGAGGGCGTGCGGGCATTGGGCATGGAGACCTGCGTCACGCTCGGCATGCTCACGGGCGCGCAGGCACGGCGGCTGAAAGAGTCCGGTCTCGACTACTACAATCACAATCTCGACACCTCGCCGGAATTCTACGGCGAGATCATCACCACGCGCACCTATCGCGAGCGGCTCGACACGCTCGACGCCGTGCGCGAGGCCGGCATCCATGTCTGCTGCGGCGGCATCATCGGCATGGGCGAGGGGGCGGACGACCGCGCCGGTATGATCGTGGCGCTCGCCAACCTGCCGGTGCATCCGGAAAGCGTGCCGATCAATATGCTGGTCAAGGTCGAGGGTACGCCGCTTGAAAATGCCGCGCCGCTCGACCCGCTCGATTTCGTGCGC
The DNA here is from genome assembly GCA_050184975.1 of Pseudolabrys sp. Lineage (GTDB taxonomy): Bacteria > Pseudomonadota > Alphaproteobacteria > Rhizobiales > Xanthobacteraceae > Pseudolabrys. Next base: position 5,890 of record JBFWZV010000031.1, read on the forward strand.
ACGATCGCCGTCGCGCGTATCGTCATGCCGGGCTCGGTGGTGCGGCTCTCCGCCGGCCGCGAGGACATGAGCGAGGAGACACAGGCGCTGTGCTTCCTTGCCGGCGCCAATTCGATCTTCTACGGGCCGAAGCTCTTGACCACGCCGAACCCTGGCCGCGACCGCGACATGGCGTTGCTCGACAAGCTGGGACTGCGGCCCAGCACTTGATTTTCAAGTGAAGTGCCGCATCAGCGCCAGTCCCGCGAATAGCCCGGCGATCGACAGCGCGACCGACGCGAGCACATAGAGCGCGGCAAGGCCGAGTGCGCCGCGCTCGTAGAGCAGCGCGACGTCGAGCGAGAACGCCGAGAAAGTCGTGAAGCCGCCGAGAACGCCGGTCGCGAGCAGAAGCCGCCAGTGCTGGCTGGCGTCGCCCTTGAAGGCGAAGTAAGCGGCGATCAGTCCCATCGCCAGCGAGCCGACGACGTTCACCGTCAGCGTGCCCCACGGAAAGTTCGTGCCGAGGAGGCGCGCCGCGCCGAGATTGACGCCGTGGCGCAGCGCCGCCCCGATCCCGCCGCCGAGAAAGACCACCAGATAGCTCATGACCGGCCCCAATGACGGGCGGACGCTAGACGAGCGACTCACGAAGGGTCAACGCGCCGGCCGGCTGTTTCAGGGGCGGATTTCGGGCATTTGCAGCCCGGACTGAGATGTTATAATATAACAACAATCCAAGCATCGCCGCCAAATTGCCGACGTCATGACCGACCATTCGCACCACCGCCATACCGACCATCATCATCACCATCCCGGGCATGCGCACCCGCCGGCGCCGGTGGCGATGTCCTTGCTTCGGATGTCGGTCACGCAGCGGCTTGGCATCGCCGCGGCGCTGATCGCGCTGCTATGGATCGGTGTCACCTGGGCGGCGCTGTCGTGACAAGTCCAACCGTGGCGCAGCTCGTCTTCCGCGATTTGACGCTTGGCTACGACCGGCATCCGGCCGTGCATCATCTCGACGGCGTGGTCGCGGCGGGCTCGCTGCTCGCCGTGGTCGGGCCGAACGGCGCCGGCAAGTCGACGCTGTTCAAGGGCATCGTCGGCACGATCAAGCCGCTGGCCGGCGCCATCGATCTCGCCGGCCTGCGTGCGCGCGACATCGCCTACCTGCCGCAGGTCGCCGAGATCGACCGGACGTTCCCGATCACTGTCTACGACATGGTCGCGATGGGTCTGTGGAAGAAAGCTGGCCTGTTCGGCGGTGTCGACCGCTCGGAGCGGGAGGCGATCGCGCGTGCGCTGTCGGCCGTGGGCCTGACCGGCTTCGAGCAGCGCGCCATTGGCACGTTGTCGGGCGGGCAGATGCAACGCATGCTGTTTGCGCGGCTTTTGTTGCAGGACGCCCGCGTCATCGTGCTCGACGAGCCCTTCAACGCCATCGATGCCAGGACTGTCGGCGATCTGCTCGACGTGGTGCGGCGCTGGCATCAGGAGGAGCGCACCGTCATTGCCGCGATCCACGATATCGAGCTGGTCCGGGCGAATTTCCCGCAGACGCTTCTGCTCGCACGCGAGCCGGTGGCCTGGGGTGAAACATCGCAAGTGCTGACCGGCGCCAATCTTCTGCGCGCGCGGCAGATGTGCGAGGCGTTCGACGATCACGCCGAGGCGTGCCAGGTGGCGTCATGATCGATCTTTTGTTCGCCCCCTTCATCGAGTTCGAATTCATGCGCCGGGCGCTTGCCGGCACGACGGCGCTCGCGTTCGGCGCCGCACCGATCGGCGTATTCCTGATGCTGCGCCGGATGAGCCTGATCGGCGACGCCATGGCGCATGCGATCCTGCCCGGCGCGGCGGTCGGCTTTCTGCTGTCGGGGCTCAATTTGTTCGCGATGACGGGCGGCGGCGTCGTCGCCGGCGGGTTGACTGCGGTCGGCGCCGGCCTGATCGCGCGCGGCACGGGTCTCAAGGAAGACGCCTCGCTCGCGGCGTTCTACCTGATTTCGCTCGCGCTCGGCGTCACCATCGTGTCGCTGCGCGGCAGCAATATCGACCTCCTGCACTTCCTGTTTGGCTCGGTGCTGGCGATCGACAATGCGACCCTCCTGCTGATCGCCTCGGTCGCCTCCGGCTCGCTCGTCGTGCTGGCGTTGATCTGGCGGCCACTGGTGCTCGAATGCGTCGATCCGGGCTTCCTGCGCTCGGTCAGCGGCACCGGTGGCGTTGCGCATCTCGCTTTTCTGGCGCTGGTCGTCATGAACCTTGTCGCCGGGTTCCAGGCGCTCGGCACGTTGCTTGCGGTCGGCATCATGATGCTGCCGGCGGTCGCGGCGCGATTCTGGGCCCGAGACATCACTGCGATGATCGTCATCGCGGTCATTTGCGCGGCGGTGTCCGGCTATGCCGGCCTGCTGATTTCCTACTACGCCAGCCTGCCGTCGGGCCCGGCGATCATCCTGTTCGCCGGCGGGCTTTACGCCGTCTCCGTCATTGTCGGCCCGGTCGGCGGTCTTGTCTGGCAGGCCATGCCGCGCCGCCATCTGGAAGCATAAGGATCCTCGTCATGCGTCGTCGCAGCCTTGTTGCCGTCATTCTCTCGCTGGTCGCCGTCGCGATCATGACGCCAAGCCTTGCGCAGGACAAACCGCGAGACGACAAGCTCAAGGTCGTCGCGACATTTTCCATTCTGGGCGATCTGGTGCGCGAGGTCGGCGGCGACCGTATCAGTCTGACCACTCTGGTCGGCGCCAATGGCGACGCGCATGTCTATTCGCCGACGCCGGCTGACGCCCGGACAGTCGGGCAGGCGAAGCTCGTCTTCGTCAACGGGCTCGGGCTTGAGGGCTGGCTGCCCCGGCTCGCCGGAGCCGGCAAGCGGACCACCGTCGTCGTCAGCAAGGGCGTGCGGCCACTCAAGGAGGAAGGCGCGCACGGTCACGGTCACGCTGACACCGATCCGCACGCCTGGCAGTCAGTTGCCAATGTCAAAATCTATGTTGGCAATATCCGCGATGCGCTCGCCAAGGCTGATCCCGCCGGCAAGTCCACCTACGACGCCAATGCGACCGGCTACCTTGCGAAGCTCGACGCGCTTGAGCGCGAGATCACGGACGCTGTCGCCAAAATTCCCGCCGACCGGCGCAAGATCATTACCACGCACGACGCCTTCGGCTACTTCGCCAAGGCCTATGGCATCAGATTCATTTCGCCGGCGGGGGTGTCGACCGAGGCGGAGGTTTCGGCCAGGGATGTTGCAAAGATCATCTCGCAGATCCGGCGCGAGAAAATCCCCGCGGTGTTTCTGGAGAATGTTTCCGACCCGCGGCTGATCCAGCAGATCGCCCGCGAAACCGGTGCGCGCATTGGCGGCACGCTCTACTCGGACGCGCTGTCGGACAAGGACGGCCCGGCCGCAACCTATCTCGACATGATGCGGAACAATATTCGTCAGTTCGCAACCGCGCTGACCGGCTGACGGCAAGACACGTCCAACGCTCTCCAAAGTTACTCAAAAGCGACACACGCGGTGACGCGCGTGTGAGTTGCGTCATCGCCATGTTGCATTGCGTCGCTGTCTTGCGCATAAAGGCGGAGCAAATCACTGGACGTGGCATGAGCAAGTTCAAGCAGTCTGCGGACCTCATTACCTCCACCCATAACCTGAGCCGACGTGCCGTCCTTCTCGGCCTGCCGCTCTTTGTCGGCGGCTGCATGACGACGGACTATGGCGCGCGCAGCGATGGCGGCCATTTCGTCCGCGCCGTCGATTTCATGGTGTTGGATACCGCGCTCCAGCGCACCGAGGTTGCGTGGAAGGGCAAGGAAAAGCCCGGCAGCATCGTCGTGAACATCAAGCAGCGCCGGCTCTACCTCGTGCAGGATGGCGGCCGGGCGCTGCGCTATGCGGTGGGCGTCGGCCGCTCGCAGGGCGCCAACTTCCGCGGCACCGCTGTGATCGGCCGCAAGGAAAAGTGGCCGTACTGGACGCCGACCGAGAACATGATGGCGGCAATCCCGCAATATCGCGCCTTCGCCAGCGGTATGAAGGGCGGCGAGGAGAACCCGCTCGGTCCCCGTGCGCTCTATCTCTACCGTGGCGGCCGCGACACCTATTTCCGCCTGCATGGTACGATCGAGCCGGAGACCATTGGGCAGGCAGTCTCCTCGGGCTGCATCCGCCTGTTCAATCAGGACATTATCGACCTCTATGACCGCGTCCCGGTGGGCGCGACGGTCACGGTCGTCTCGGCCTGACGGCAGGGGTTCCGTTTTGCGGGGCCGGTGAATATATCTGGGGCCGCTCCAGCGCAATCAGGCTCCAGTCCCCAATGTCCTCGTCAACGCCCGACAAAATTCCCGTTACCGTGCTCACCGGCTATCTCGGCGCCGGCAAGACCACGCTCCTGAATCGTATCCTCTCTGAGCCGCACGGCAAGAAATACGCCGTCATCGTCAATGAGTTCGGCGAAATCGGTATCGACAACGACATCATCGTCGGCGCCGATGAGGAAGTGTTCGAGATGAACAACGGCTGCGTCTGCTGCACGGTGCGCGGCGACCTCGTGCGCATCATCCAGGGCCTGATGCGGCGCAAGGGCAAGTTCGACGGCATTATCGTCGAGACCACCGGCCTCGCGGACCCTGCGCCGGTCGCCCAGACCTTCTTCATGGACGAGCAGGTCGGCGAGCGGACCAAGCTCGACGCGGTCGTGACGGTCGCCGACGCCAAATGGCTGCGCGACCGCCTCAAGGACGCGCCGGAAGCGAAGAACCAGATCGCCTTCGCCGATGTGATCCTCGTCAACAAGACGGATCTCGTCTCGAAGGACGAGCTCGAAGACGTCGAGGCGCGTATCCGCGGCATCAATCCTTACGCCAGGCTGCACCGCACGGAGCGCTCGCAAATTGCGATCGATCAGGTGCTCGGCCGCAACGCTTTCGACCTCGACCGCATTCTGGAGATCGAGCCGGAATTCCTGCACGCCGACGACCACGATCATCACCATCATCACGGCCACGATCACGACCATGACCATCATCATGGCCACGACCATGGACATGATCACGGCCACGACCATGGACATGATCACGGCCATCACCACCACGGCGGGCTGAAGCACTATCACGACGAGGACATGCAGTCGGTGGCGCTGCGCACCGACAAGCCGCTCGCACCCGACAAGTTCTTTCCGTGGATCCAGAATCTCGCCCAGACCGAAGGCCCGAACATCCTGCGCTCCAAGGGCATCCTGTCGTTCAAGGACGACAAGGAGCGCTTCGTGTTCCAGGGCGTCCACATGATCCTCGATGGCGACCATCAGCGGCCGTGGAAAGAGGACGAGAAGCGAGAGAGCCGCATCGTCTTCATCGGCCGCAATCTGCCGGAAGAGAAGATCCGGCAAGGCTTCGAAGCCTGCATTGCCTGACGTGGCAGGTCCCGGCCCCGATACCCCGTCGATTGCCGACACGCTGCGCCCGGTCGAGGCTGGCGGCAGTGTTGTCGGAGTGCATTTTCTCGGCGATACCCCGGTCTTCGTGCTTGGCGAGCAGGAGTTGCTGTTTGCGGGCGAGGGCGACGAGAAACGCGTGACCGTCCATGACGGCGGCATTCTCTGCGTTGCCTGCGACGGCAGCCGCATCGTTACCGGTGGCGACGACGGCAAGGTCGTCGCAACGGAGGCCGACGGCACACCGCAAACGATTCATGTCGACGCCAGGCATCGCTGGATCGATCACGTGGCGCTGGGATCGGACGGCGCGGTGGCGTGGTCGGCCGGGAAGACCGCCTTCGTGCGGCCCAGGAAGGGCGACGACAAGACGCTCGATGCGCCCTCGACCGTGGCCGGGCTTGCCTTCGCGCCGAAGGGCTTCCGCCTTGCCATCGCCCATTACAACGGCGTGACGCTGTGGTTCCCGAACGTGCAGGGCGCGCCGGAAAAGCTCGAGTGGAAGGGTTCGCACCTCGGCGTTGCCTTCAGCCCCGATGGCAAGTTTCTCCTCACCGCGATGCAAGAGCCGATGCTGCATGGCTGGCGGCTCGCCGACGGCAAGCACATGCGGATGTCCGGCTATTCGGCACGGGTACGCGCATTCGAATGGACCGCCGACGGCAAGGCGCTGGCGACCTCCGGCTCCGAGCAGCTGATCCTGTGGCCGTTCGAGACCAAGGACGGCCCGATGGGCTCGCGGCCGAAGATGTTCGCGCCCTATCCGCAGCGTGTCGCGATGGTGGCCTGCCATCCGCGCGAGCCGGTGGTCGCCGTGGGATACGCCGACGGTCTGGTGCTGCTGGTGCATGCCGGCGATGGCCGCGAGATTATCGCGCGGCATCCGGCCGGCGCGCCCGTCACCGCGCTCGGCTGGAACAAGGCCGGCAGCCTGCTCGCCATCGGTGACGAAAACGGCAAGGCCGGCACAGTCGAACTGGCGACGCGCTAGGACATGATCCCGAAAAGTGGGAACCGGTTTTCGGAAAAGATGATTATGTCCTTGCGAATGTCTAGCGCACCAGCACGTTCTTGAACTGCCAGGGGTCGCGCTTGTCGATCTCTTCGGGAAAGAAGCCCGGCCTGCCCGTCAGCGGCGTCCAGTCGGTATACTCGCCGATCACGGGGCCGAGATAGGGCATCTGCACTTCGAGGCAGCGCTTGTAGTCCATCTCGTCGGCCTCGACGATGCCGGCGGTCGGGTTCTCAAGCGCCCACACCATGCCGGCGAGCACCGCCGAGGTGACCTGGAGGCCGGTCGCGTTTTGATAGGGCGCGATCCGCCGGGTCTCCTCGATCGAGAGCTGCGAACCGTACCAGTACGCGTTCTTCTTGTGGCCATAGAGCAGCACGCCGAGTTCGTCGATGCCGTCGACGATCTCGTTCTCGTCGAGGATGTGATAATCGGGCTGCATCTCGCCGGCCTGTCCGAACATCTCATGCAGCGACAGCACCGCGTCGTTGCACGGGTGATAGGCGTAGTGACAGGTCGGCCGGTAAGTCACCTTGCGGCCGCTCTTCACCGTCAGATAGTCCGAGATCGAGATCGACTCGTTGTGGGTGACGAGAAAGCCGTATTGTGCCTTGGCCGTCGGCGTCCACGAGCGCACGCGCGTGTTCGCGCCCGGTTGCAGCATGTAGATCGCCGCCTGGCAGCCCGCCTTGTGCTTGCGGCCGTTCGCCGGCATCCACTTCTCATGGGTGCCCCAGCCGAGTTCCGCCGGCTGCATGCCTTCCGACACGAAGCCCTCGACCGACCATGTGTTGACGAACACCTCGATCGGCTTCGGCTTTTTGGCGCGCTGGGTATCGCGCTCGGCGATGTGAACGCCCTTGACGCCGAGCTTCTTGGCGAGCTTCGCCCAGTCCTCGCGCGTCACCGGCTCCTTGAATTTTGTTCTGGTATCGTTGGCGACATTGACCAGCGCCTGTTTGACGAACCACGACACCATGCCGGGATTGGCGCCGCAGCAGGACACGGCCGTCGTCGAGCCGGGCTTGCGCTTGCGTTTTGCGGCCAGCGTCGTCTCGCGCAGCGCGTAGTTGGTGCGCGCCTCCGGTCCGAGCTTCTTGTCGAAATAAAAGCCCTTCCACGGCTCGTTGACCGTGTCGATGTAGAAGGCGCCCAGTTCGTTGCACAGCTCCATGATCTCGACCGAGGAAGTGTCGACCGAGAGGTTGACGCAGAAGCCCTGGCCGCCGCCGGCGGACAGCAACGGCCCAAGCAAATGCCGGTAGTTGGCCTTGGTGACCGCCTGATGGACGAACGTGATGCCGCGCTCATCGAGCATGCCGCGGTCCTTGTCCTCCGGGTCGATGACCGTGAAGCGCGACTTGTCGTAAGTGAAATGCCGTTCGATCAGCGGCAGCGTTCCCTTGCCGATCGAGCCAAAGCCGATCATCACGATGGGGCCGGTAATGGTGCCGTAATTGGGCCAGGTGGTCATCGTCGATTACTCCAGAAGGAAAGAGATGTTCTGCCGGAAAGCCGTGACGGAATAAACCCCGCGCGCACGAAACGCGCGAGGTTTCACAAAGATGTCGTGAGGTTTATGCCGCGCGGGGCAAGAGCCGGGTGCGGCCCTTGACGGCGGTCTTGAGACCGGCCTTTGCGGCGAGCGCGGTGAGGCCGGCGAGTGCCGCGTTGGGAGCCCGTCGTCCAGTGGCGCGGAAGCGTCCGGCCGCGCCGTCGAACGCGCCGGGCACGAGCTCATGGGCGAGCAGGCGCGCCGGATCGCAGGCGGCGGTGAGCCGCAGCGCACCTGTCTTGGTCGCCGAGAAACCGAAGCGGCCGTAGTAGGACTCGTCGCCGACCAGGATGACGGCGCCATGACCGCGCTGCGCCGCTTCGCTGAGCGCACGCTGCATCAGCGCCGAGCCGATGCCGCGGTTGCGCGCCTCGGGGTGGACCGCAAGCGGGCCGAGCAGCAACGCGTCGCGGCCGCCGGCCGAGACGTTCCACAGCCGCACCGTGCCCAGCATCTTGCCGCGTTCGATGGCCACCAGCGCCAGCCCTTCGGCCGGCAGCCGGCCCTTGCGCAGCCTGGCGGAGGGCTTGGTGTGACGGATATCGCCGTAGGCGACGTCGAGCAGCGCTTCGCGCGCGCTTTCGTCGACCGGCCGTTCGGCGCGAATGGTGACCATGGCAGTGCTTTCCCCGCCCGGCTCAACGGGCGTTGTCAGTCCGATTGGGTGATGACAGGAGGGGCGGCGGCTGACCGCCGCCCTTTGGTCAGATGTGACCCGATCGCGGAGCGATCAGATATGATACGTCTTCAAAGGCGCGAAGCCGTTGAAGGCCACAGCCGAGTAAGTCGCCGTGTAGGCGCCCGTGCCTTCGATCAGCAGCTTGTCGCCGATCTCCAGGCTGACCGGGAGCGGGTAGGGCTGCTTCTCGTACAGCACGTCGGCCGAGTCGCAGGTCGGACCGGCGAGGACGCAGGGCGCCATCGCGTCGCCGTCCCGCGGCGTGCGGATCGGATAGCGGATCGACTCGTCCATCGTCTCGGCGAGGCCGCCGAATTTGCCGATGTCGAGATAGACCCAGCGCACGTCGTCTTCCTCGCTCTTGCGGGAGACGAGGACAACTTCAGCCTCGATCAAGCCGGCATTACCGACCATGCCGCGGCCCGGCTCGATGATGGTCTCCGGGATGCGGTTGCCGAAGTGCTTGCGCAGCGCCTTGAAGATGGCGTTGCCGTAGGTCTTCACCGACGGAACGTTCTTCAGGTACTTGGTCGGGAAACCGCCGCCGAGGTTGACCATTGCGAGGTTCATGCCGCGCTCGCCACACTCCTTGAACACGGCCGCCGCGGAGGCGAGCGCCCGGTCCCAGGCATGCTGGTTGCGCTGCTGGGAGCCGACATGGAACGACACGCCATGGGGCTCCAGACCCTGCTTCAGGGCATGTTCCAGCACGTCGACGGCCATCGCCGGCTCGCAGCCGAACTTTCGCGACAGCGGCCATTCGGCGCCGACGCAGTCGGACAGGATGCGGCAGAATACGCGGCTGCCGGGGGCGGAACGGGCGATCTTGTCGACCTCTTCCTTGCAGTCGACCGCAAAGAGGCGGATGCCGAGCGCATAGGCGCGGGCGACATCACGCTCCTTCTTGATCGTGTTGCCGTAGGAGATGCGGTCGGGCGTCGCGCCGGCGGCCAAAGCCATCTCGATCTCCGCCACCGAAGCGGTGTCGAAGCACGAGCCGAGACCGGCCAGCAGGGACAATACCTCCGGCGCCGGGTTTGCCTTCACCGCGTAGAACACGCGGGTGTCGGGCAACGCCTTCGCAAAGGTGGTGTAGTTGTCGCGGACGACGTCGAGGTCGACAACGAGGCACGGACCGTCCTCGCGGCGCTGACGCAGGAATTCACGGATGCGCTCGGTCATTGGCGCAATTCCCCAATCTGCCGGGACGATTTAGGTCCCGTATGTTGCGGCTTCCGAGTTCGCCACAGCGCGGTTTGGGAACGCGCATGCGGGGTACAACTCGTGGACCCGCTGTGCTGCCTTGGATTGGAATGGGGAAACCCCGTTCCGCACGGCCGGCAAGGATGAACAAGCCTCTACGGTAACCCGCGCCGGTGGTGGAGGCCGGCAGAGACCAAGAAGCCCGATCGTCGTTGCTTTAAGACGCGTCCCCCGCTGAGAGCGAGGTTTGCCGGTTTCGCCTCCGGCTGCCGGTCAGATCTCTTGGAGAGAGTTTTGGCTTCTCTCTCCAGGCGGCTGGCGGGCCTCTTGTCCCGCTACCTACCGACCGACACACGTCCACAGGCACGTGCGAATTTGGGCAAGCCGACAAATAGTCTCTTTGCACACGGATGCAAGAAAAATTTTTTGGATTCGCAAAATCATTCTTAACTTTTTGCGCACCGCGCGTCGCTCGCGACGCGATCGCACGCGAGCGAGACGTGCGCCGCGGTGGCGACGATGTGGCGATGAGGGGGCAGCGAGCAGGCCGCGCGCTCTTGCCGGCGAGGCACGCGCGCCGGCAAGTCAGCAACACGCCGGCCATTCGCCGAACGTCGTTTATGCCGGATTTACGGGGCTTTCTTGAGTGCGGCGGAAGACTGCAACGCGCGCCGCGGTCACTCGGTGAACGGCTCGATGCGCTTCGCGTTGCGGACGAACTGCACCATGATGGCGACGCCGCAGAGCATGAAGACGACGTCGAGGATGCGCGCCACCGTGCTGCCGAGTTCGAACAGCGTTGCGATCGCCCAGGAGCCGGCGAAGGCGGCGCCGAACACCTCGGCGCCGATCAGAATGGCCGCGCTCACCACGGTGAGCACGTTGAGCCAGACGATCCGGCGGGGCTTCTTGGCGGCGGCGTCCATCGTGCGGTCCTTGCTTGCGGTCCTTGCGGCCGGAGGCTACGCCTCGGCGGCGGCAATGTCCCCGAAACTTCTGCCCTAATCAAGGCGTAAAGGCGGTCCCCGATGGCGTCGAGCGAGCACCCCGCGAACCCGATTACTGCCGATTGGACGGGCACTTTTGGCCTCCCGGACTTCGCCGCGGCGACGCCGGAGCGGTTCCGCCCGGCCTTCGAGGAGGCGCTGGAAGCGCACCGCGCCGAGATCGCAGCCATCGCGGGTAACGCCGAGCCGCCGAGCTTCGACAACACCATCGCGTCGCTCGAGCGCTCCGGCCGTCCGCTCGACCGGGTCTCGGCGCTGTTCTGGGTGCTGGCCGGCGCCCACACGTCGGACGCCATCGAGGCGATCGAGCGCGACGTCTCGCCGCTGCTCGCCCGGCACTCCAACGCGCTGTACCTGAACGGGACACTGTTCGCCCGCATCGACGACCTCTGGCGCCGCCGCGACGGGCTTGGCCTTGATGCCGAGCAGGCGCGGCTCCTGGAGCGCTACCGCACCCGGTTCGTCCGCGCCGGCGCCGGGCTGGAGAAGCCGGCGCAGGACCGGCTGGCGGCCATCAATGAGCGGCTGGCGAGCCTCGGCACCACGTTCGGGCAGAACGTACTGGCCGACGAGAAGGCCTACGCGCTGATCCTTGAAGAGGGCGACCTTTCGGGCCTGCCCGACTTCGCGCGTGCCGCCGCCAAGGCCGCCGCTGAGGAGCGCGGCCATCCCGGCAAATACGCCGTCACGCTGGCGCGCTCCTCCATCGACAGCTTCCTCCAGTTCTCCGCCCGGCGGGATCTGCGCGAGAAGGCGTTCGCCGCCTGGATCGGCCGCGGCGAGTCGGGCGGGGCGACCGACAACCGCGCCGTGGTCGCCGAGATCGTCCGGCTACGGGCCGAGCGGGCGAAGCTGATGGGCTACGACACCTTCGCCGACTATCGGCTTGACGACCAGATGGCCAAGACCCCGAAGGCCGCCCGTGATCTCCTGATGGAGGTCTGGACCCGGGCGCGCAGCCGCGCTGGCACCGAGCGCGACGAGCTGCAGAAACTGATCGCCGCCGAGGGCGGCAACTTCGCGCTCGCCCCCTGGGACTGGCGCTATTACGCCGAGAAGCTGCGTAAGGCCCGCTACGACCTCGATGAGGCGGAGTTGAAGCCCTACCTCGTCCTCGACAACATGATCGCCGCCGCCTTCGAGACGGCGACCCGGTTGTTCGGGCTCTCCTTCACACCGGCTAACGTTCCGCTCTATCACCCCGACGCGCGGGCCTGGGAAGTCAAGGACGCCGCCGGCCGCCACGTCGGTCTCTTCATCGGCGACTACTTCGCCCGTGCCTCCAAGCACTCGGGCGCCTGGATGACGGCGTTGCGCGACCAGGAGAAGCTCTCGGGTAACGTCCGCCCGGTGATTCTGAACGTCTGCAACTTCTCCAAGCCCGCGCCCGGCGAGCCGGCGCTGCTGTCGTTCGACGATGCCCGGACACTCTTTCACGAGTTCGGCCACGGCCTCCACGGGCTTCTGTCCGACGTCACCTATCCGACGCTGGCCGGAACGGCCGTCCCGAGCGACTTCGTCGAGCTGCCCTCGCAGCTCTACGAGCACTGGCTGGAGGCCCCCGCGATCTTGAAAAAACATGCCCGGCACTGCCGGACGGCTGAGCCGATGCCGCAGGCGCTGCTCGACAAGGTGCTGAAAAGCCGCACCTTCAATCAGGGTTTCGCCACCGTCGAATACACCGCCTGCGCGCTGGTCGACCTCGACTTCCATGGCTTGCGCGAGCCGGGCGATCTCGACCCCATCCAGTTCGAGAAGGACAGTCTCGCAGCGATCCAGATGCCGGCCGAAATCGCGATGCGCCACCGCACCCCGCATTTCCAGCACTTGTTCTCCGGCGGCGGCTATGCAGCCGGCTACTACTCCTACATGTGGTCGGAGGTGCTCGACGCCGACGCCTTCGAGGCCTTCAAGGAGACCGGCGACGTGTTCGACCCGGTGACGGCGAAGCGCCTGCGCGACTACATTTACGCCGCCGGCAACCTGCGCGATCCCGCCGAGGCCTACAAGGCGTTCCGCGGCCGGCTGCCGGCGGTCGACGCGCTCCTGAAGAAGCGCGGGCTCGCCGATGCGGCGGCGTAGCGAGGCAGCCATGGACCTCCACACCTCCGGCCATCGCCGCGGCGTCGTCTGCGCGCCGCATTCGGCCGCCGTCGAGGATGGCCGGGCGGTTTTGGCCGAAGGCGGCAATGCGCTCGAAGCGATGATCGCCATGGCGGCGTCGATCGCTGCCGTCTACCCGCACATGAACCACATCGGCGGCGACGGCTTCTGGCTGGTGCATGAACCCAGTGGAAGAGTGCGCGCACTGATGGGAGCGGGGCCGGCGGGCGCCAAGGCCACCGCTCGTTTCTACCGCGACCATGGCCATGATCAGATGCCGTCGCGCGGACCGCTTGCCGCGCTCACGGTGCCCGGCGCGATCGGCGCCTGGATGCTGGCGGCCGACGCCGCGAAAGCACAGGGCGGCAAGCTCCCGCTCGATGCGCTGCTCGGGGCTGCGATCCGCCGCGCCCGCGACGGCTATGTCGTCGCCAAAAGCCAGTCGCGGCTGACCCGCGAGAAATATGCCGAGCTCGAAACCGCGCCCGGTTTCCGTCAGACCTTTCTCGCCGACGGCAAGGTGCCCGACGCCGGGGCGACGTTGAAGCAACCGGCCTTTGCCGCGACGCTCGACCAGCTCGCCCATGCCGGCCTTGAGGATTTCTACCGCGGCGATGTCGGCCGCGAGCTCGCCGCCGACCTCGAGCGCATCGGCAGCCCGGTCACGCGCGGCGACATCGAGAACTATCGCGCCGTCGTCGACGAGCCGCTCTCCGTACCCGTCGGCGCCGGCACGCTCTACAACGCGCCGCCGCCGACTCAAGGGTTGGCCTCGCTCATCATCCTCGCGCTGTACGACCGGCTGCGCATCGAGAGACCTGAGACCTTCGAATTCGTCCATGCGCTGGTCGAAGCGACCAAGCGCGCCTTTCGCGTCCGCGATCGCGTCGTCACCGACCCCGCGCGCGTGACCGCGAAGCTCGGCGATTTTCTGGCGGCCTCATTTCTCAATTCGGAAACCGCCAGGATCGATATGAGAAAAGCGGCGAAATGGCCGGCGCCGCCGGGCGAGGGCGACACCATCTGGATGGGCGCGGCCGATGCGTCCGGCCTCGTCGTGTCCTACATCCAGTCGCTTTACTGGGAGTTCGGCTCCGGCTGCGTGCTGCCGAAGACCGGCGTGCTGATGCAGAACCGTGGCGCGAGCTTCTCGCTGGAGCCCGGCGCGCTCAACGCGCTCGCGCCCGGCCGCAAGCCGTTCCACACGCTCAATCCCGCGCTCGCCGTGCTCAAGGATGGCCGCGTCATGGCTTATGGCACCATGGGCGGCGATGGCCAGCCGCAGACGCAAGGAATGCTGTTCGCGCGCCATGTGCTGCACGGCATGCCGCTCGACCGCGCGCTCGACGCGCCGCGCTGGCTGCTCGGCCGCACCTGGGGCTCGACCGTCACCAATCTGCGCATAGAGCGCCGCCTCGACGAGAACGTGATCGACCGGCTGATGTCCGCCGGCCATGACATCACGGTGCTCGACGAGGACTATTCCGACACCATGGGTCATGCCGGCGCGGTCGTCCTCCATGCCGACCGCAGCCTCGAAGGCGGCCACGATCCGCGCGCCGACGGCGGCGCGGCCGGCGTCTGACGGCGGCCTGCGCGGATTAACGCGGGCCGCCACCGTTCCGCCCCAGTTCGTGATATTGTGTCGCTGCCGCGCCACGGGCCCGGCCTCGGGGGTCTTATGGCAATCCGTCTCCTTCGCGCCTTCTGCCTTGCAGCGGCCGCGCTCGTCGCCGCCGCCGCCGCCGCGCAGGCACATCCGCATGTCTGGGTCACCATCAAAAGCGAACTCGTTTACGCGCCGGACGGCACGGTGACGGGCGTGCGCCATGCCTGGACCTTCGACGACATGTTTTCGGCCTTCGCGGTGCAGGGGCTTGAGCGCAAGACCAAGGGCGATCCGACCCGCGAGGAACTGGCGCCGCTCGCCGAGGTCAATGTCACCTCGCTCAAGGAGTTCGATTACTTCAGTTACGTCAAAGCCGACGGCAACAAGCTGCAGTTTCTCGATCCCGCCGCGAGCGAATACTGGCTCGACTACAACGATGCGCGGCTGACCCTGAATTTCACGCTGAAGCTGAAAACACCGGTAAAGGCCAAGGCGCTCAATCTCGAAGTCTACGATCCGGCCTATTTCATCGACTTCACCTTCGAGGAAAAAGACCCGGTCAAACTCGCCGGCGCGCCGGCCGGATGCAAATTCTCCGCCGCCAAGCCGCAGGACGAAAACGCCGCGGCGCAGGCCAAGCGGCTCGCCGAGCTGCCGCGTGACGCGCCGAGCGACGGCACCAATTACGGCATGTTGTTCGCCAACAAAATCGCGGTGACCTGTCCGTGAGACGTGGGCTGGTTGCGCTGGCGCTCTTTGCGCTCGCAGGCGTTGCTTTATTCATTTGGCTCGATCCGGCGCTGGCGCAGCCGTTCGGAATTCAACGTGGCGGCGGTCCGGCTGCGACCGGTTTCACCGGCTGGGTTCTCGCCAAGCAGGCCGAGTTCTACCGCATGCTGTCCGGCGCGATCCGCGCGGCGAAAGCCGACGGCAGCGCCGCTGTCACCCTGATGACGATCTCGTTTGCTTACGGTGTGTTCCACGCCGCCGGGCCCGGCCACGGCAAGGCGGTAATCTCGTCCTACGTCGTCGCCAACAACGAGACCTGGAAACGCGGCGTCATCCTGTCGTTCGCCTCCGCGCTGCTGCAGGCGCTGACGGCGGTGCTGATCGTCGGCATCGCCGCGGTGCTGCTCGGCGCGACCGCGAAGATGATGGGGCAGGCGGTGCGCATCATCGAGATCGTTAGCTATTCGCTGATCGCGCTGATCGGCCTGCGGCTGATGTGGGTGAAAGGCAGGGCGTTCCTGAAGCTGCTGTGGCCGCAAGGCTCCGCGCATGCGCACGGCGACCATCATCATGCGCATCATCACGACCATGGCCATCACCATGGGCACGACCACGCGCACCACCACCACGGCCATCATCACGATCACGACGACGATGCTTCGGCCTGGGGCCACGCCCATGGGCCGGAGCCCGACGAGTTGACGGGCCGCGACTGGTGGAAGCACGGCCTGTCGGCCATCGTCGCGGTCGGCCTGCGGCCCTGTTCCGGCGCGATCCTGGTGCTGGTGTTCGCGCTGGCGCAGGGGATTTTCTGGATCGGCGTCGGCGCCACCTTCGTCATGGGTATCGGCACCGCGATCACGGTCGCGGCGATCGCCGTTGTCGCGGTGATGGCGCGCGGCCTTGCCGGAAAATTCGCGCAGGCCAGGCCCGGCGTCGGCATGATCGCGCTGCGCGGGCTTGAGACCGCCGCCGCCGCCATGGTTTTCCTGTTCGGCGCGCTGCTGTTGACCGGCTATCTGGCGAACGAACGTTTGATGGGCTTCTAGGCCCGCGCGCTATCTGAAATCGTCCGAGTTCAGTTCGATCGGCTGACCGTGCGGGGTGCGCTCGCAGGCGTGTTCCCAGGCGTCGCGATACTCGTGCTGCATGTCTTTATCGGCGATGCCCTTGCGCGCGATCATGCCTTCCAGCGTGTTCAGCCAGTGCGTGTAATAGGTCTCGCCGGTGTCGGGATCGCCCGCGGCCTGCGCGCGCTTGATTTCGGCGGCGAGCGCCTCCGCCCATTCGCCCCAGGTGAACAGCCCGCGCTCGTAGAGCGCCAGCGTCATCGCGAAGGCTTCCGCCTCCCATGGCTCGCGGAACACCGGCCCGTCATGGTCGCGCGGCATGCCCGGCACGCTGATCGCCGCGCGCAGCGCGGCACGCGGGTCCATCGCCATCACGCCGTCTCCAGATAGGGCTCCCAGGCGTCGACCGAGACCTTGACGGTCGGGTCGCCCTGCGGGCCCCAGAGTTCGCGCGCGTCGAACGTCACCGTGTAGAGCCACTGCGGGTTCTCGCCGGCGCCGGTCGCGTTGCTGTCGGGGAAAACGTGACAGCCGAGCACGCGCTCGATGACGCCGACATGGCCGCGCACATAGCGCGGCAGCCGCGTATGCGTGGTCGGGTTGATGTTCCTGGCGCGAACGCGGTCGCCGGGCTTGAACTGCGCTTTCGTGTTGGTGTCGCGCTCGGTCGGCCCGCCGCGATAGAGCACCTGGGCGACGTCCCCGGGCTTGAGCACCTTGCGGTCCGGCAGCGGTGCTGTGACCTTGTGGCCGGCGGCGATGTCGTCCCTGGTGATCAGGCCGCGCTCCAGCATCAGCTTTTCGAGCGCGGTGAACCAGATGTCGTAATAGGTCTTGCGCAGGTAGTCCGGCGGCGGAATGCTCTCGCGCGCGGAGCGCGACATGTCGATGTTCCAGCCGCCCGGCATGCCCATCGCGAGCGTCAACGCGAAGGCGCGCTTTTCCCATTCGTCGTGAAAGACCGGTTCGTTCTTCTCCGGTTCGACGGGGCCGAAGCCGTGCATGCCGCCGAGATCCTGCGCGCCGTTCATTTGGAAAGATCCTGCGGCCGCTTCGGCAGGCCGGTGCCGATCATGCTGTCGCGGGTGACAAGCTCGGCGAGTTTCTCTTCGCTCCAGCCTTCGGTTCCGGCGGGGCGCTGCGGCAGAACGAGGTAACGCAACTCGGCGGTCGAATCCCAGACGCGAATGTCGGTGTCCTTCGGCAGTTCGACGCCGAAGTCTTTCAGCACGCCGCGCGGATCGCTGACCGCGCGGGAGCGGTAGGGCGCCGATTTGTACCAGACCGGCGGCAGGCCGAGCACCGGCCACGGATAGCAGGAGCACAGCGTGCAGACGACCATGTTGTGCTGCTTCGGCGTATTCTCCAGCGCGATGATGTGCTCGCCCTGACGTCCGGCATAGCCGAGTTCGTTGATCGCGCCCGTCGCCTCCTTCAGCAGCCGTGCGCGATAGTCGGGGTCGCTCCAGGCGCGGGCTACCACGCGGGCGCCGTTGCGCGGGCCGACCTTCTTCTCGTAGGTCTCGATCAGCAGATCGAGCGAGGCGGGATCGACATAGCCTTTCTCGGTCAGGATGGTTTCCAGCGCGCGGACGCGAAGCTGCACGTCCGAGAGTTCGGAATGGTCGTGATCGTGGTCGTGATGGTCGTGGCTCATGGCGGAACTCTAGCCGATACCGGCGTCAATTCCAGATGCCATCGTGGAGCGCCGCGGCCTCATCTTCGAGCAGCGGGCCGATGATTTCGGTGGGCCGCTGTCCGGCGGCGAAAACCGTCCGGCTCGCGAGGAAAAGCATGGGGTTCCCGGGCTGTTCGCCGGCCATGCGCCGGAGCCGCTCGCCCGACAGGCCGAACACGATCCGTCTGACCCCCGCCCAGAACAGGGCACCTGCGCACATCGCGCAGGGCTCGGCCGAGGAATACATCGTGCAGGTCGCCAGAAACTCCGCCGAATATTGTCGCGACGCCGCGCTCGCCAGCAGGCGCTCGGCATGGGCGGTCGCGTCGCCGTCCGGCAGCACTGCGTTGCCGGTCTCGATCAGGACCGCGCCGTCCGGCCCGACCAGAATCGCCCCGAAGGGATGATTGCCGTTGTCGCGGGCCCGTCGCGCGGCGCCAAATGCGCGGCGGAGATGGATTTCGTCGTCGGGGCGTGTCGGCATTTCGGCAACTTAGCAACCGGGTTCCGCCTGTGCCATCATCCGCGCGCACGGGAGGCGGCCATTTCTCAATCGCTCATTCGTCTTGCTGACCGCATCGACGGCCTCAACCGCGCCGTCGGTCGCGGCGCGGCGTGGCTGTGTCTTGCTGTCGCGCTGCTGCAATTCGCGCTGGTGGTCGCGCGCTATGTGTTCGCGCAAGGGTCGATCTGGCTGACCGAAGCCGTCATCTACGGTCATGCCGCGCTGATCACGCTGGCCGCGGCCTGGACGCTTCAGGCCGGCGGTCACGTCCGGGTCGACGTCTTCTACGAGCGTGCGGGTCCGCGCACCCGCGCGTGGGTCGATCTCGCGGGCGCGCTGCTCCTGCTGATGCCGTTCATGCTGGTGCTGGTCTGGCTGTCCTGGCCCTATGCCGCGCGCTCGTGGGCGATCCTTGAGCGCTCGCGCGAGGCGAGCGGCTTGCCGTTGGTATTTCTGGTCAAGACTCTGATCCCGGTCTTTGCCGTACTGATGGCGCTGCAGGGCGCATCGCAGGCGATCCGCGCCGCGGCCATTCTCTCCGGGCGGTGCTGATGCCCTTTGCCGAAACGCTTGCGGTCCTGATGGTGGTTGCGGTTTGCGCCGCGCTGTTCGCCGGCTATCCGGTGGCGCTGACGCTCGGCGGCGTGTCGCTCGGCTTTGCCGTGTTCGGCCATCTAGCCGGCGCGATGGACTTCGGCATTCTGGTCGCGCTGCCGCAACGCATCTTCGGCGTCGTCACCAGCGACGTGCTGCTCGCGGTGCCGCTGTTTATCCTGATGGGCGTGTTGCTCGAGCAATCGCGCATTGCCGAGCAACTGATTGAAGCGATGGGCCGCCTGTTCGGCCGGTTGCGCGGCGGGCTCGGTATTTCGACGGTGCTGGTTGGTGCGTTGCTGGCAGCGTCGACCGGCATTGTCGGCGCGACCGCGGTGACGATGGGCCTGATCGTGCTGCCGGCGATGCTGCGGCACAGATACGATCCCCGTCTCGCGGCGGGAACGGTCGCGGCCTCGGCGACGCTTGCGCAGATCGTGCCACCCTCGACCGTGCTGGTGCTGCTCGGCGACCAGCTCAATATCTCCTATCAAGCGGCCCAACTCGCGGCCGGCAAGTTCGCGCCCGACGCGATCACGGTCGCGGACCTGTTTGCCGGCGCGCTGCTGCCCGGCCTGCTACTGGTCGCGCTCTATGTCGCATTCCTGATCGCGGTTGCGGTTTTCAGACCCGAGGCCTCGCCGGCGATGACCGACGCGCGTGCGAAGCCGCAGGGTTCGCTCGTTGCGATCCTTGTTGCACCCATCCTGCTGATCGTCGCGGTGCTCGGTTCGATCCTCTACGGCGTCGCGACACCGACGGAAGCGGCGTCGGTCGGCGCGGTCGGTGCGCTGCTGCTCGCCCTGCGCAAGATGCCGTCACGGGAATTGCTGCCGCCCGCCGTCGAGAAAACCGCGCAGATCACGGCGATGATCTTCGTCATCCTGATCGGCGCGACGCTGTTCAGCCTGGTGTTCCGCGCGCTCGGCGGCGACGACATGGTGCATCGCGCGCTGACCGGCCTGCCGGGCGGGTCGGCGGGCGCGATGCTCGCCGTCATGCTCGCGGTGTTCCTGCTCGGCTTCGTGATGGACGCCTTCGAGATCATCTTCGTGGTGATCCCGATCGTCGCGCCCGCGCTCCTGAAAATGCCCGGCATCGACCCGGTCTGGTTCGGCATCATGATCGCCGTCAACCTGCAGACCTCCTACATGCACCCGCCGCTCGGGCCGACACTGTTTTACCTGCGCGGCGTGGCGCCCAGGGCCATCACCACCCGGCATATTTACTGGGGCATTGTGCCGTTCGTGCTGATCCAGCTTTTGGCGCTGGTTGTGCTGTGGTTCGCGCCGGGGCTTGCGACCGCGCTGCCGCATGCGCTTTATGGGCGGTAGGGGGAGACCGTCCATGAAAGCCGCCGACCTGTTCAGTCTCAAAGGAAAAGTGGCGCTCGTGACCGGCGCGTCGTCCGGTCTCGGCCAGCAGTTCGCCCGCGCGCTCGCCGCCAACGGCGCGGCGGTGGCGCTGGTTGCGCGGCGCGCCGACCGGCTGGAAGCCTTCAAGGCCGAACTCGAAAAGGGTGGCGCGAAAGCCGTGGCGATTGCCGCCGACGTGACGAAACGCGACGACATGGTCCGCGCCTTCGACGCCGCCGAGAAAGCGCTCGGGCCGGTCACCACGCTCGTCAACAATGCCGGCGTCGCGCAGGCCTCGATCCGCGCGACCGACGTGACCGAAGAGGAATGGCGGCGCGTGCTGTCGGTCGATCTCGACGCGGTGTTCTACTGGTCGCAGGAAGGCGCGCGGCGCATGCTCGCCGCCGGCACCAAGGGCGCGATCATCAACATCGCCTCGGTGCTCGGGTTCGGCGCCCACAAGGGCGTCGCCGCCTATGCCACCGCCAAGGCCGGCGTGGTGCAGATCACCCGCGCGCTTGCGCTTGAACTCGCTTTCAAGGGCGTTCGTGTCAACGCCATCGCGCCCGGCTGGTTCGTGACCGAGATCAACGACAAGTTCCTCGAGACCGAGAAAGGTCAGGCGATCAAGCGGTCGATCCCGATGGGCCGCTTTGGCAACGAGGGCGATTTGTCGGGCGCGCTGCTGCTGCTCGCTTCGGACGCCGGCGCCTACATGACCGGCACCACCGTCGTCGTCGACGGCGGGCAGATCGCGGCGCTGAACGGGTAGGAGACGGAAACCATGGACTTCAATCTCTCGCCCGAACACGAAGACATCCGGCTCCGCGTGCGCGCCTTTGTCGACGAGCATGTGCTGCCGCTCGAGAAAGACCCGGTGAATTTCTCCGAGCACGAGAACATTCCGGACGAGCGGCTCGCTCCGGTGCGCGAGAAGGCGAAGAAGGCCGGCCTGTGGGCGCCGCAGTCGCCGAAGGAATATGGCGGCATGGCGCTTCCGATCGTCGCCTGGGCGGCGATGTACGAGGAAGCTGCGCGGAGCCTGTTCGGCCCGCTCGCCTTCAACTGCATGGCGCCCGACGACGGCAACATGAACGTGCTGCGGCTCGTCGGCACGCAGGCGCAGAAAGACAAATGGCTGCGCCCCATCGTCGAGGGCAAGGTGCGCTCGGCCTTCGCGATGACCGAGCCCGCGCCGGGCGGTGGCTCCGACCCGTCGATGATCCGCACCAAGGCCGAGAAGAAGGGCGGCAAATATATCGTCACCGGCCGCAAATGGTTCATCACCGGCGCCGACGGCGCGGAACACTTTATCCTGATCGCGCGCACGTCGGACGACAAGCGGCGCGGCCTCTCCGCGTTTCTCTATCACAAGAACCAGCCCGGCTGGCGCATCGTGCGCCGCATCCCGATCCTCGGCCCGGAAGAACACGGCGGTCATTGCGAGCTTGAATTCGACGGCCTCGAGATTCCGGAAGAGAACCTGCTGATGACCGAGGGCGACGGCCTCAAGCTCTGCCAGATCAGACTGGGGCCGGCGCGGCTCACCCATTGCATGCGCTGGCTCGGCTGGTCGAAGCGCTGCCTCGAGATCGCGCAGGAGTATGTCAGTCACCGCGAGGGTTTCGGCGTCCGTCTGGCGGATCGCGAGAGCGTGCAGATCAAGCTCGGCGAGGTCGCGAAGGAGATCGAGATCGGCCGGCTCTTGACCATGCATGCAGCCTGGATGCTCGATCAGGGCGCCCGCGCCCGCAAGGAAGTGTCGATGGCCAAGGTTCACGTCGCCGATACGCTGCACAAGGCGGCCGACGTTGCGATCCAGCTGCAGGGCGCGCGCGGCTTTTCCAAGGACACCACGGTCGAGTGGGTCTATCGTGCGGCCCGCGCCGCACGTCTCGTCGACGGCGCCAGCGAGGTCCACATGATGGTGCTGGCGAAGTTCCTGCGCGAGGAAGGCCGCGACTTCTGGCAGTGGGGGCCGGGCGAGGGACGCCGCAACGACCGCTAGGCGCTGCGGCGCCCACTGCGTTACGCAACCTGCTTGATCGCCCCGATCTGGCCGAGGAAGGCCAGTCCGTCGAGCTGGAGCCAGGTCTCCGCAATCAGTCCGTCCTTGAGCCGGTAGATCGCTTGGCCGGTGAATGACACGCGCTTGCCCGTCGGTGCGATGCCGAGGTATTCGCCGGTGTGATTGACCTCGACCAGGAAGCGCGCGGCGACGTGGCTGTCGTCGGCGACCAGCGCCAGCGTCTGGTATTTCATGTTGCTGAAGGCCGCGCCGAAATCGCGGAAGAACTGCTTGTATTCCTCGCGGCTCTGCGGGCTGTGGCAGGGAAATCCATGCGTGCGGATGCCGGCATCGACAGTGGTATCGATGGCGTCGAAATCGCCCGAATGGGTGGCCTCGAGAAAGCGCGCGACGGTGTCGCGGTTGCGTTGTGCAATGGTCGTCATCGGAAGCATCCTTTGCTCTGATTTATTTCAGTGAACAGTATTGTTCACTTGGGGCGACTGCGTAGGCGCTACCGCCGGCCCTTGTCAATCAATAAATGAACAGTTATGTTCACTGAAATGAAGAAACGCTCCTACACCCTGAAAAGACGGGCGGAATCGCGCGAGGAGACGCGCGCGCGAATTGTCGCAGCCACCATGAAGCTGCACGAGGAACTGGGCGCGAGCGGCACAACCATCAGCGCGGTGGCCGAGCGCGCCGGCGTGCAGCGGCTCACTGTCTATCGCCACTTCCCGGATGAGACGGCGTTGTTCAAGGCCTGCACCTCGCAGTGGCTCGCCGACCATCCACCGCCCGACCCCGCCGCATGGACCGCGCTCGCCAGCGAGGCGCGCGTGCGGGCGGCGCTTGCGGCGCTCTACGGTTATTACCGGCGCACCGAGCGCATGTGGGTCGTATCCTATCGCGACGAGAAGGAGGTCGAGGCGCTGCGTCGGCCGATGCGCGAAGTGCGCGGCTATCTCGATGGCATTGCCGCCGATCTCGCCGCATCGATAAAGGCGAGCGGCCGGCGGCGTGATGCCGTCGCGCTCACGCTCGCGCATGCGGTGCAGTTCGCGACATGGCAATCGCTCAAGGACAATGGCGAGAGCGACGCGGTATTGGTCGATCTGGTGATCGGTTGGCTCGCCGGACTTAAGAGCTGATCGCCCTTCGCATCGCTGCCGCGTCCGCTTTCGCCGCCGCCGTCAGATAGCCGGTATCCTGTCCCGCGATGACGAATTTGGCGCCGAGCGCGACGAGGCTCCTGGTGAGCTCGTAGTCGCCGCGCACGCCGCCGACGCCGAGCGCCTTGCCGTGTTTTTTGCAGGCCGCCGCCGTGGTTTCGTAGGCCGCGCGGATCTTCGCGTGCTTCAAGTCGCCGGGAATGCCGAGCGCGGCCGACAGGTCATTCGAGCCGATCAGCAGAATGTCGATACCCGGCACGGCGGCGATGGCGTCCGCGTTCTCGACGCCCTTCGCGGTCTCCAGCATCGGAATGCAGAGCGTCAATTCATTGCCTTGCTTGTTGACGTCGGCCAGCGGCGTCGTGCGGTAGTATTGCAGCGGACCGGCGCCGGCCACCGAACGGTGCCCGAGCGGCGGAAACTTGGCTGCGGCGACAAAGGCTTTCGCCTGTTCCGCCGTCTCCACCTGCGGGCAGATGATGCCGAGCGCGCCGGCGTCCAGGAGCCGCGCCGCAGTATCAAAATCATGGCCGGGAATACGCGCCATCGGCGTTACGCCGAGCGGCAGCGCGGCAACGCACATCGCCGCCGCCGTGTCGAGCGACACCGGCGAGTGCTCCATGTCGATATAGAAGCCGTCGAAGCCGGCGGCGTCCGCGATCATGCCGAGATCGGCGGTGCGCGCGAAGCGGCTCGCCATGCAGAGGGCCACTTCGCCCGCCGCCATGCGCTCCTTGATGCGGTTGCGCACCGGGCCGGGCGTCGTCATGACGTCGTGTTCCGAACTGCGCGAAGCGTCAGGTCTTGTAGCTCGGATCGATCCTGTCGAGCATCCGCAGCAGCGCCGGCCAGTCGGCGGCGCCGCGGCCGCTGTCGTGCTTCTCGTATTGTGCGGCGGTCTTTTCGCAGATGTCGGGCGGTATCTCGATCAGTTCGCTGCCGGTGGCTTCCATCATCAACTGGATCTCGGCGGCTTCGAGCAGGTGCTGCATCAGGATGAAACCCTCGCGCGCCGTCTTGCCGACGGTGAGGAAGCCGTGATTGTTCATCACCATCGCGCGGTTCTTGCCGAGGTCGCGGTTGATGCGCTCGCGTTCGCCGAAGTCCTCGGTGATGCCTTCGTAGGGATGATAGCCGATCCGCTTGTAGAAGCGCACCGCCGGCTGCGACAGCATGCGCAAGCCGCTCTTGAGGCCCGCGAAGGCCATGCCGATCTGGGTATGCACATGCACCGCGCAGTTGACGTCGTCGCGCGCCGACAGCACCCCGCCATGCAGCGTGAAGCCGGGACGATTGACGCCGGAGCGCTCGTCGAGGTCGTGATCCATCGACACCTTGGCGAGGTTCGACGCGGTCACCTCGGTGTAGAGCAGCTCGTGCCGCTTCATCAGGAACATGCGCGGCTCGCCGGGCACCCGCATCGAGGAGTGATTGTAGATCACGTCGTCCCAGCCGAAGTGGGCGAGCAGGCGGTAGACCGCGGCGAGTTCGATGCGCGCCTGCCACTCCTCGGGTGACATGCCCGCGGGCACTTTCCCGGCCGCAACCGTGTCGGCCGTTTTCGTCGGCTTGTTCATGGCTGGCGTCTCCTTCGTCGAATGTTGGGCAGATCATAGCCCATTCCAGCCGCCGGTTCACGCTCTGGCATTCGCCGCGCCGCTCATTATGCTGCGCTACCTTTCGCGAGTGCAGCTTTCAGGACGTGAAATATGAGCGCGCCGATTCAGATTCGCATGGGCGGCTATGGTCCGCCGACCACCGGCTTCTCGAAGTCGCTGAAGTTCATCGGCGACCGGCTCGAGAAGGAATTCGGCCCGCGCGTCGACATCAAATACGTCTTCAACATCATGGACCTCGGCTACAAGGCCGAGGACATCCTGTGGCTGGTCGAGCACGGCCTGCTGACGCTCGGCTATCAGTCGTCGAGCTATCTGACCGACCGCGTTCCGGAACTCGGCTTCGTCGATCTGCCGTTTCTGTTCTCGTCGAACGCGCAGGCGCGCGCGGCGATGGACGGCGCGCTCGGCGACTATCTCGTCAAGAAGATCGAGGAGAGGGTGAATTACCGTATCCTCGGCTGGTTCGAGAACGGTTTCCGTCACATCTCCAATCTGAGAAAACCGATCCACACGCCCGCGGACATGAAGGGCATGAAGATCCGCGTGCTGCCGAGCGAAATCCACCGCCGCACGTTCGAGCTGATCGGGGCTGCGCCGATGCGCATGGACCTGACCGAAGCGATCGCGATGGTGAAGGCCGGCACGCTCGACGCGCAGGAAAACCCGCTCGCCAACACCGTCACTTACGGCGTTCACAAGTTTCACAAATATCACACGCTGTCGAACCACTTTTACATCTCGCGGCCGATCTTCTTCCACCGCGATGCCTTCGAGTCCTGGCCGAAGGACTTGCAGGAGGCGATGCGCCGCGCGGTGAAAGATGCGGTTGCCTGGCAGCGTGGCCTCGCGGTCGAGGAGCACGAGGCCTCGCGCAGGGCGATCGAGGCCGAGGGCTGCGCGTTCAACGAACTGACGCAAGCCGAGCACGACCAGTTCGTCGCGGCGGTGCAGCCGCTCTTGGCCGATGCGCGCAAAATGTATGGCGAGGAAATGTTCCGGCTGATGCCGAAAGCGTGACCGTCAGATGTGACTGGTGAATTCCGGCGGCGCGCCAAAGCTGTCGTGCATGCCGTCGACATAGACGATCGGAATCTTCGACAATTCCTCCTCGCTGATGCCGGTCAGGCAGCCGATATTGACGCCGTACATCTTGCCGATCGGCGTCTCGTTGCCGACGCCGTAGCTGCGCACGCCGCAGTGCCTGCAGAAGAAGTGAAAATTCTTCTTGGTGTTGAAGACGTATTTCGTCTGCTCGGCCTCGCCGGTCAGTACGCGAAAGCCTTCGGGTTTGGCGACCGCGACCCAGAACCGCGTGCGTCGGCAGATCGAGCAGTTGCAGCGGAACGTCGGCTGGGTCAGGTCGAGGTCGGCCTCGAACGTGACCGTGCCGCAATGGCAGCGTCCTTGATAGGTCTTCTGCATGGTGACTTCCGAAAGTATCGTCGGCGCTCGGGCCGGGTGTGTGGCGGCGGTCAGGCGGCGGCGAGTTTGCCGCGCCAGCGTGTCTGGCGAAAGACAAGAAAGCCGATGATCGCGAAATTGATCGCATTCGCCGCGATGCCGGTCGCGAAGGCCGGCGCGTAATAGCCGAAACGGTCATAGAGCACGCCGGCGAGCCAGCCGCCGAGCGCCATGCCGACCGCGGTGAACAACAGCACGACCGGGATACGCCAATAGGCTTCGCTGACCGGAAACAGCTCGCGCACGGCGAGGACATAGGCGGGAATGATGCCGGAGAAGCCGAGGCCGAAGGCGGCGGCGACCGTGAGCAGGCCGATTTCCGACTGCGTCAGCAGCAGACCGGACATTGCGGTCGCCTGCCAGACCGATCCGATAAAGATCGTCAGCAGGCCGCCGATGCGATCGGAAATCAGCCCCCACATCTGACGGCTCAGGAACGCCGTGCCGAGCAGCACCGACAGCGTGATGGCGCCGAAACTCCGGGTCAGCCCGAGGTCGCTGCAAAACGCAACGAGGTGCTGCTGCGGCATCGCCATCGGAACGCAGCACATGATCGAGGCGATGCAGAGCAGGACATAGACCGTGTTCGGCCGCATGCCGAGCACGGTCGGCTTGCCGTTTCCGGCGGCGACCGGCGCGGCCGTCGTCTCCGGCGGCGTCTTGAACACGATCAGCGCCAGCGGCACGATGACGATAATCTCGACCGCCACCCAGATCAGCATGGTCTGCCGCCAGCCGACATAGGCGATCATGCGCTCGAACAGCGGCGGCCACAGCGCGCCGGCGAGATAGGTGCCGCTCGAAATCAAGGCGAGCGCCGAGCCGCGCCGGCGGTCGAACCAGTGGCTGATATAAACGTAGAGCGGTGCGTTGATCGCGCCGATGCCGAACAGGCCCATGAACAGGCCGTGGCCGATCCACAGTGGCCAGGATGGGCCGAGTGTCGAAATGGCGAGGCCGACGCCGATCGAGAGCGACCCGATCAGTACCGTCCAGCGGGTGCCGATGCGGTTGGCGAGCCGGCCCATCAGGATGCCGCCGAAGCCTGAACACAGCCACACCAGCGCGGCTGCGAGCGATGGCACTGAACGGGTGCCGCCGACCTCGGCCGCTACATCCTTCAGCGCCACGGCGATGATCCAGGCGCTGCCGAACGACATCAGCAGCGTCACCAGCGCGGCGGTGGCGACGATCCAGGATTGTCTGGTCTCGATGGAAGGCGGCGGCGATATCTGCACGTGATGTGACCCGGCGAGCGCACCTTGTAGCGGGCGGGCCGAGCCGGACCAAGATCGCCCTGGAGATGGCAGCTCC
The DNA here is from genome assembly GCA_050184975.1 of Pseudolabrys sp. Lineage (GTDB taxonomy): Bacteria > Pseudomonadota > Alphaproteobacteria > Rhizobiales > Xanthobacteraceae > Pseudolabrys. The sequence continues at coordinate 33,995 of JBFWZV010000031.1, forward strand.
GCATGTTGCGTTGCGCCAAAATGCGCGGAATTTCGCGAGCTTGAAATTTCGTTCCGGAACGTGCGGCCACAACGAAATTGACCGGCCGCGCCGTCGGTGACAGTTTTTTCACGCGCTGCGGCGTTTCGAGTCGGCCGCGGCTGCCCTATATACTGACAAATGCCGGCATTCTTGGTGAGCTACAGGCCGGGGCGTGGCCCATCAAGGCGATCCAGGAAACAGCGAGCGTAAGCCAGCCATGACGTCGCTTCACCCGGTCTCCCTCGACGACAAATACGACCTCGGCCAGTCCCATGTGTTTGTGACCGGCTACCAGGCGCTGATCCGCGCCTGCCTGATGCAGAAGGAGCGCGACCGCCGCGAGGGTTGCAATACCGCCGGCTATGTCACCGGCTATCGCGGCTCGCCGCTCGGCGGCCTCGACCAGCAATTCGCGCGGGCGGGCCGGCAGCTCGTCGCCGCCGATATCAAGTTCCAGCCCGGCATCAACGAGGAACTCGCCGCCACCGCGTTGTGGGGCTCGCAGCAGGCCGAACTGCGCGGCGAGGGCAAGTTCGATGGCGTGTTCGGCATGTGGTACGGCAAGGGGCCGGGCGTCGACCGCTCCGGCGACGTGTTCCGTCACGCCAACCTCGCCGGGACGTCAGCCAGGGGCGGCATCCTGGCGCTGATGGGCGACGACCACACCGCGGAATCCTCGACCACCGCGCACCAGTCCGAATTCCATTTCGTCGACGTCATGGTGCCGATCCTCAACCCGGCCGGCGTCCAGGAGATCATCGACTACGCGCTCTACGGCTGGGCGATGTCGCGCTTTACCGGCGCCTGGACCGCGCTCAAATGCATGCACGACACCGTGGAGTCGACCGCCGTGGTCGACGGCTCCCTCGACCGGGTCAAGATCGTCACGCCGACCGATTTCATTGCGCCCGAGGGCGGCCTCAATATCCGCCTCGTCGACACGATCCTCGGCCAGGAGGCCCGGCTGCACGACTACAAGCGCGACGCCATGCTCGCCTTCGTGCGCGCCAATCGGCTGAACCGCATCGTCACCTCCGGCGGCCGCAATCCGAAAATCGGCATTATCACCACCGGCAAGGCCTATCTCGATGTCCGGCAGGCCTTCGACGAACTCGGCATCGATGAAGTCAAATGCAACGACCTCGGCATCCGCCTGTTCAAGATCGGCTGCCCGTGGCCGATCCCGCGCCAGGAACTGGTCGATTTCGCGCAGGGGCTCGATCTCATCATCGTCGTCGAAGAAAAACGCTCGCTGATCGAAGTGCAGGTCCGCGAAGAGCTTTACGGCTCGGCCAATCAGCCGGTCTGCATCGGCAAGAAGGACGAGCAGGGCAACTGGCTGTTCCCGGTCAAGGGCGCGCTCGACCCCAACGATGTCGCCATCTGCATCGGCGACCGGCTGCTGAAATACGGGCAGAACGACGAGCTTGCCGCCAACGTCTCGCGCCTGAAGTCCGCACAGAAATCGCTCGCCGAGACGGCGGATGTCGCAGCGCGCATTCCCTATTTCTGCTCCGGCTGCCCGCACAACTCGTCGACCCGCGTACCGGAGGGCAGCCGCGCCTATGCCGGCATCGGCTGCCACTACATGGCGCAATGGATGGATCGCAAGACGCTCGGATTCACCCAGATGGGCGGCGAGGGCGCCAACTGGATCGGCGAGGCACCGTTCTCGAAACGCGATCATGTATTCCAGAACATCGGCGACGGCACCTACAACCACTCCGGCTATCTCGCCATTCGCGCCGCGATCGCCAGCGGCGTGAAGATGACCTACAAAATTCTTTATAACGACGCGGTCGCGATGACCGGCGGTCAGCACCACGATGGCAGTCTGACCGTCGACCAGGTCGCCCGCCAGGTCGCCGCAGAAGGCGCGAGCAAGGTTGTCGTCGTCACCGACGAGCCGTGGAAATACCCGTCGAACACCGATTGGCCGCGCGGTCTCAAGATTTTCCACCGCGACGATCTCGACGCCGTGCAGAAGGCACTGACCGAAGTGCCGGGCGTGAGCGTTCTGATCTACGACCAGACCTGCGCCGCCGAGAAGCGCCGCCGCCGCAAGCGCGGCGCCTTCCCGGACCCGCTCAAGCGGGTCGTCATCAACGACCTCGTCTGCGAGGGCTGCGGCGACTGCGGCATCAAATCGAATTGCGTCTCGGTGCAGCCGCTGACGACCGAATGGGGCCGCAAGCGCACCATCGATCAGTCGAGTTGCAACAAGGACTACTCCTGCCTCAACGGCTTTTGCCCGTCCTTCGTCACTGTGCATGGCGCGCAACTGAAGAAGGGCGAGAGCGTCGCCGAGCCCGCCGACTGGGCGCCGCTCCCGGTGCCGCAACTGCCGCTCGCCAATCATCCCTATAGCGTCATCGTCACCGGCGTCGGCGGCACCGGTATCGTGACCATCGGCGCCATTCTTGGCATGGCGGCACATCTCGAAGGCAAGGGCGTCGGCGTCATCGACATGGCCGGGCTCGCGCAGAAGGGCGGTGCGGTCTACAGCCACATCCGCATCGCCAACAATCCGGATGACATCCACGCCATCCGCGTCGCCGCCGGCGGGGCGGATCTGGTGCTCGGCGGCGACATCGTCGTCGTCGGCAACAAGAAGGTGCTGACCGCGATCAAGCATGGTGGCACCCGCATGGTCGTCAATACCGCGGAGTTCGCGCCGGGCGACTTCACCCGCAATCCTGACTTCTCTTTGCCGGTCGAGCGCCTGAAGCGCGCCATCGTCAACGCCGCCGGCCAGGAGCAGAGCCATTTCGTCGACGCCGGCCGGCTTGCCACGGCGCTCTTGGGCCAATCCATCGGCGCCAATATGTTCATGCTCGGCTATGCTTATCAGCTCGGCGCGCTCCCCGTTTCGGGCGAGGCGATCGAGAAGGCGATCGAGCTGAACGGCGAGGCCGTCGCGATGAACATTGCGGCGTTCCGCTACGGCCGCCGCGCCGTGGTGGACCCGCAGGCAGTCGAGGCGCTGGTGAAGCCCGCGCCCGAGATCGAGCGCGACTCGCTGAGGCTTTCCGAGACCTTCGACGAACTGGTGTCGCGGCGCGTCGATTTTCTCACCGCTTATCAGGGCAAGCGTTACGCGAAGCGTTATCGCAACTGGGTCGAGAAGATCGCCGCGGCGGAGG
>JBFWZV010000032.1:0-36581 GCA_050184975.1 Pseudolabrys sp.
TTATTTCTGCTCGGCTGGCTGCCGCACCACGTTCGCAGCCGACCCGGATAAATATCTGGGCGCGCGCGAGCCGGAACCGGTGATCGAGGGTGCGATCTACACGTGCCCGATGCATCCCGAAATCCGCCAGGTCGGCCCCGGCGCCTGCCCGATCTGCGGCATGGCGCTTGAGCCCGAGATCGCCAGCGCCGATACCGGCCCCAATCCGGAACTCGCGGACATGACGCGACGGTTCTGGATCGGCCTTGCCCTTGCGCTACCGGTCTTCGTCATCGAGATGAGCGGCCATCTCGGCTTTCACTGGTTTGCGCCATCGACCTCGAACCTGATCCAGTTCGCGCTGGCGACGCCGGCGACCTTGTGGGCGGGCTGGCCGTTCTTCGTGCGCGGCTGGCAATCGCTTCAGACGCGCAACCTCAACATGTTCACGCTGATCGCGATGGGCACCGGCGTCGCTTACGTCTACAGCGTCGTCGCGACCTTCGCGCCACAGGTATTCCCGGCTGCATTTCGCGGACATGGCGGCGCGGTCGGCGTCTATTTCGAGGCGGCGGCGGTCATCACCGTACTCGTCCTGATGGGTCAGGTGCTGGAATTGCGCGCCCGCGAGGCGACCTCCGGCGCCATCAAGGCGCTGCTCGACCTTGCGCCCGCGACTGCGCGACGGGTCAAAGATGACGGCAGCGACGAGGACATCGCACTCGACCAGGTCGGCGTCGGCGACAGACTGCGCGTGCGTCCCGGCGATAAGGTGCCGGTCGACGGCACCCTGATCGAAGGGCGTTCGGCACTCGATGAATCGATGGTGACGGGCGAATCGATGCCGGTCACCAAGAGCGAAAACGATCGGGTGATCGGCGGCACGCTGAACAAGAGCGGCGGTTTCGTCATGCGCGCCGACAAGATCGGCCGCGACACCCTGCTGTCGCAGATCGTGCAGATGGTTGCCAATGCGCAGCGCAGCCGCGCGCCGATCCAGCGCCTCGCCGACCAGGTTTCCGGCTGGTTCGTCCCCGCGGTGATTGCGGTTGCGCTGGTCGCCTTTGCCGCCTGGGCGACGTTTGGCCCCGAGCCCCGCTTCGCCTTCGGCCTCGTCGCGGCTGTGAGCGTTCTCATCATCGCCTGCCCTTGCGCGCTCGGGCTTGCAACGCCGATGTCGATCATGGTCGGCGTCGGCCGCGGCGCGCAAGTCGGCGTGCTGATCCGCAACGCCGAGGCGCTGGAGCGCATGGAGAAAGTCGACACCCTGGTGGTCGACAAAACCGGCACGTTGACCGAGGGCAAGCCGGCAGTGGTCGGAATCATGGTCGTGGATAACGGCGATGAAAATGAGCTGCTTCGTCTCGCCGCCAGCCTCGAACGCGGCAGCGAACATCCCCTCGCCACCGCTATCGTCGCTGCCGCCGCGGAGCGCAAATTGCCGTTGGCGAATGTCAGGGGCTTCGACTCCCCCGCCGGCAAGGGCGTTGTCGGCATGGTCGACGGCAAGCGGCTTGCGCTCGGCAACGCGGCGTTCCTCAAGGAACTCGGCATTGATACCGCGCTGCTCGCGGACGACGCCGAGCGGCGGCGCGGCGACGGCGCGACTGTCGTCTTCCTCGCCGTCAACGGCCAGATCGCCGCAGCGATCGCGATTGCCGATCCCGTCAAGGAAACGACGCCGGCTGCGCTCAAGGCGCTATCGGAGGAAGGGCTTCGCGTCGTCATGCTGACCGGCGACAACCGCACCACCGCGAAGGCGGTCGCGGACCGGCTCGGCATCACGGAAGTCGAAGCGGAGGTGCTGCCCGATCAGAAAAGCGCCGTGGTCGAGAAACTGCGCCGCGAGGGCCGAATCGTCGCGATGGCGGGCGACGGCGTCAACGACGCGCCGGCGCTAGCGGCCGCGGACGTCGGCATCGCGATGGGCACCGGCTCCGACGTTGCCATCGAAAGCGCCGGCGTCACGCTACTCAAAGGCGATTTGACCGGCATCGTCCGCGCCCGGCGTCTGTCACAGGCCGCGATGCGCAACATCCGGCAGAATTTGTTTTTCGCCTTCGTCTACAACGCAGCGGGCGTGCCGATTGCGGCCGGTGCGCTTTATCCGGTGTTCGGCTTGCTGTTGTCGCCGATGGTCGCCGCGGCAGCGATGGCGCTGTCCTCGGTCAGCGTCGTCGGCAACGCGCTGCGGCTGCGTGCGACGCGGCTTTGAATCGCCTCACGACCGCCGGACCGGTAACGTCGGTCGGGTGGGCGTGGCCGGCGGACATTTTTTCTCAGCCTGCTCGCGGCGCACCTCGGCCAACTGTCCGCGCGCCACGGCAAGATCCGGTTCGTAGGATAACGTACTGACAAGGCTGCCACCCGGACCCTGATTGGCTTTGGCAATCAGCGCCAACAACTCGCGCTGACGTTTCTCGTATGTCGTGGCCAGCGCGGCAAGCTGATCGCAACTGTAAAATCGAAACTGCCCCTGCCCGACCAAAACGCGCCCGGTGGTATCCGACGACTGCGACGTCGTGCAGGCGCCGACGGCGATCGCCGCCAGCCCCAGAAGTCCCGCGACCCGGATTTGCGGATGTCGTCGACCGTGCATGGGAATCACCTGCCACCTGCAATCTGGCGAAACCGCGGCAGCGAGACAAGGCGGCCGCGCCGGCCGCTCACCAGAGTTTGGCTGTGGCGAGATCCGCCCCCTGCCGCAGCGCCTTGAACTTCTCCCAGATCACGGTTGGGTGAACCTCGGTCTTGTAGAGCGCCTGGGAGGAAAAGCCGCAGTCGGCGCCGGCCATCACGTTCTCGCGGCCGACGAGCCGGGCAAAACGGATGATGCGCTCGGCGATCAGTTCGGGATGCTCGACGATGTTGCTCGCATGGGTGATGACGCCGGGGCACAGCACCCTGCCCTCCGGCACCTTCACCGTCTCGAACAGATGATATTCGTGCTCGTGGCGCGGATTGGCGGCCTCGAAGCTGTAGGAGCCGGCCGAAATCTTGAGGACATGCGGCATGACATCGGCCAGCGCTGACTCATAGACGCGCGGGCCGTGATTGATGCCGTAACAGGTATGATAGCGCACCCGTTCCCATGGAATGCCCTTGAGCGCGGTGTTGAGTACGTCGACGAACAGTTCGGCGCGGCGTTCCATCTGCGCCCGGTCGAGATCCGGCTCGACGAAGATGTCGCTCATGAACGGGTCGTCGACCTGCAGCAGCAGCCCGGCATCGACGATGGCGCGATATTCTTCGTTGAGTGCGGCGGCCACCGCGTAAAGAAACTCCTCTTCGGTCTTGTAGTACTCGTTGACGCCGACACCCGCCGGCGCCGTCGCCGGCAGGAACAACCGATCCTCGGCGACGCCCGCCGCTTTCGCCGCAGCCTTGAGATTGTGGATATCGGCCTGCACGCCCTCATGGCCGCGATATTTGACCGGACCGACGCACACCACCGGCGCCATCGGGATCACCATGCCGCCCATCATCGCGCCTTTGAAGTATTCCTCGTAGTAGTCCGGAAAGGCCGCGATCTCCTTAAGGAACAAATTCGGCTTCATGCCGGGCCGCGCCTCGAAGCCCGCGAAGCGGTCGCGCACGTACGTAAAGAAGCCGGTCTTTGACACCTCGCCGTCGGTGACGATGTCGATGCCGCACTCGGCTTGCCGCCGCACGTTGTCGCGCACGCCGTTGGCAATCGCGGCGTCGAGTGCCTTCTGCTCGAAGGGACGCCCCGAATATTTCTCTTTCATGATGTCGAGCACGGCATGCGGCCGCGGCAGGCTGCCGATATGGGTGGTCTGGATACGGCTCTTGTTCTGCTGGAGGGTCATCCGGAAACTCGAGAGAGAGACACTGGTGCGGACGCTGGGACTCGAACCCAGACGGGGTTACCCCCAAGGGATTTTAAGTCCCTTGCGTCTACCATTCCGCCACGTCCGCTAAGGAAGCCTGAGCCGCCCGCGCGCGGGCGGCGGGCCTCGCGCGGACGTTTAGCGCGCTATTTGCCTAACACGTGGTTCCAGCTCGCTTCCCAATTCTTGCCGCTCGCGTCGGTGACGCTGCCGTCCTTCTCGAAGAACTTGTTGGGAACCTGGAACATCGCAAGGAATTCGCCGCCGTTCGGCGACCACGCCGTATGGCGGCTGCCGGCCGGCCGCCAGACATACTCGCCAGCCTTGATCTCGAGGCCGGCGTCGGGGCCTTCCTTGTCGACCAGCGAGCCGGACAGAACGTAGGTCTGCTCGATCAGCACATGTTCATGGTCGGGCAGTACCGCGCCCGGGTCCATCTTCATGATGACGGTGGCGACGCCGCTCTTCGGCTCGAACAGCAGCGTCTTGATGTGGCATCCGGGAAAGCGGGTCTTGTCCCACGGCATCTGCTGAGGACGTACGACGCCGGAACTCCATTCGGAATGGCTTTTTGCAACGGCAGCGGTGCTCATGTTGTTTCCTCCGTAATCGTTGTTGGCGCCATTGTGCCCCGGCTTGGCTTCCGGCTCAATCGCTGCCGCCGTGGATCGGCGGCTGGAACGCGAGGCCCGTATCCCACGGGAAGTAGATCCAGGTGTCCTGCGACACTTCGGTGATGAAGGTGTCGACCTGCGGGCGGCCCATGGGCTTTGCATAAACCGTCGCGAAATGCGCCTGCGGCAGCAGATCGCGTACCACCTTGGCGGTTTTTCCGGTGTCGACGAGATCGTCGACAATAAGAACGCCCTTGCCACCCGCCTGCTGCGCCGTGACTTCGGCGGCAATGCCTTTAAGAACCTTCAAGTCGCCCTGGTTCTTGTAGTCGTGATAGCTCGCGACGCAGACCGTCTCGATGACCCGCACGTTCAGCTCGCGTGCGATAATCGCCGCCGGCACCAGCCCGCCGCGGGTGATGCAGACGATTGCCGAAAACGGCCCGGCGCTGGCGAGCCGCCAGGCGAGCGCACGGCTGTCGCGATGAAACTGGTCCCACGACACCGGAAAAATCTTCTCAGGCTGTGGCCGGGAAACGGTTGCCGAAGTCGGCATTCTGGGTTCGCTGGCTGACATGTCTTGCATTCTCTTATCGCGCTGCCGTCGCCATTTGCGCCTTCACGACGCGCAACATGGCCTCGACCTGCGCACGGACCGCGGCGAGCTTTTCCGGATCGCGGGCGCGCACGACGATGTTGGTGTTCGGACCCATCTTCTCGTCGAAGAACGGGTAGCTGCCGATGCTGACGCCGGGATTGGCCTTGGCGATCTCGCCGAGTTCGGTGCCGACGTCGCCCTCGCGCGCGTCGGCGCGGATCGTCTCCGACAGCATCTTGGCGCCGGTGTTGAGCGACGGCGCGACCTCGTCGAGCATCGCCTGCATGATCGCCGGTACGCCGGCCATGGTGATGACGTTGCCGATCCGGAATCCGGGCGCGCCCGATACCTTGTTGGCGATGAGATCGGCACCGCGCGGGATCATCGCCATGCGCAACCGTGCTTCGTTCATCTCGGTTCCCATCGCGGCAGCGCGGTCGGCGATGATCTTGCGCGCCGTCTCGTTGAGATCGAGCGCGACACCGAACGCCTTGGCGATACAGGCCGCGGTGATGTCATCGTGGGTCGGGCCAATGCCGCCGGTGGTGAAGACATACGTGTAGCGCGATCGCAGCGCATTGAGCGCCGTCACGATCTCGGCTTCGACGTCGGGAACGACACGAACTTCACGGACGTCGATGCCGACGGTGGTGAGGTATTCGGCGATGTAACCAATGTTCTTGTCCTTGGTGCGTCCCGACAGAATCTCGTCGCCGATCACCAGAATGGCGGCGGAAACGATGTTGTCGGCGATGTCACTCATGGACAGGCACTCTCGCGAACAGGCGGCGCCGGAAAAAGTTATCCCGCGGACCGGCACGGTGGCAGACCGCCCGGGTCGGTCGACGTTTCTCTCGGCACTCTGCGCTCAAAAAAGCGGCAAACACGGTATTCTAGGCTTAAAATCGGCACTAAACGAACATATATTGATTTTGTACGCAACAAAACGCATTGGCCCGGCCTTTGCACCGCTCCTAGAGGGGCGGGATCAGAAATTTTTCCCGTCAGCCGTGAGGTCCGATGCCGGCGTTCGACGAGATGATGGCACAGGACGGGGTCGTCCGCCCCGCCTACACCGAATTGGAGAAATGGCTCGCGGACCTTCCGGCCAACGAGCTTGAGCGCCGGCGCGCGGAAGCCGAATTCCTGTTCCGCCGCTCCGGCATCACCTTTGCGGTCTATGGCGAAGCGGAATCAACCGAACGCCTCATCCCGTTCGACGTTTTGCCCCGCATCATCACCAGCACGGAATGGAAGCTGATCCAGCGCGGTCTCGAGCAGCGCATTCGCGCGCTGAACGCCTACATCAAGGATATCTACGGCAAGCGCGAAATCCTGCGCGCGGGCGTCGTGCCCGAGGATCTTGTCTTCCAGAATCCGGTGTTCCGTCCGGAAATGAACGGCCAGCGAGTACCGCACGACATCTACGTCCATATCGGCGGCATCGACATCGTGCGCGTCGACGCCGAGACATTCTACGTGCTCGAAGACAATACCCGCACACCGTCCGGCGTCTCCTACATGCTGGAGAACCGCGAGATCATGATGAGATTGTTTGGCGAACTGTTCTCGCGCCACCGCGTCGCGCCGGTCGAGAACTATCCCGACGAGCTGCTCGCCACGCTTACATCGGTGGCGCCCAACTCGGCAAGCCAGGACCCGAACGTCGTCCTGCTGACACCCGGTATCTACAATTCCGCCTATTTTGAGCACTCGTTCCTCGCCGACAAGCTCGGAATCGAACTCGTCGAAGGCCGCGACCTGTTCGTGCGCGACGGTATCGTCTTCATGCGAACCACCGAGGGGCCCAAGCGCGTCGACGTGATCTACCGGCGCATCGACGACGATTTCCTCGATCCGCTCGCTTTCCGCCCTGACAGCGCGCTTGGCGTACCGGGATTGATGTCGGCCTATCACGCCGGCAACGTCACGCTTGCCAATGCGGTCGGTACCGGCGTCGCCGACGACAAAGCGGTCTACAGCTACATGCCGGGCATCGTGAAATTCTATCTCGGCGAAGAGCCGATCCTAAAAAACGTGCCGACCTGGCGCTGCCGGGAAGCAGAACACCTCGCTTATGTACTCGACAATATCGAGCAGCTTGTCGTGAAAGAGGTCCATGGCTCCGGCGGCTATGGCATGCTGATCGGACCGAAGGCCGACCGCGCCACCGTCGCGGCGTTCCGCGCCAAACTGCGGGCGCAGCCGAGAAACTTTATCGCGCAACCCACCTTATCGCTCTCGACATGTCCGACGGCTGTGGCCGAGGGCGTCGCGCCGCGCCATGTCGATCTGCGCCCCTTCGTACTGACCGGCCGCGACGCCGTACGTATCGTGCCCGGCGGTCTGACACGGGTCGCGCTGCAGAAAGGTTCGCTGGTCGTCAATTCGAGCCAGGGCGGCGGCACCAAAGACACCTGGGTTCTGGATTCGTGAGGGGCGATGCTGTCGCGGACCGCCGATAATCTCTACTGGCTCGCCCGTTACATGGAGCGCGCCGATTATCTCGCGCGGGTTCTGCAAACCGCGCAGCGTTTGAGTGCGATGCCGAGCGCCTATGTCGGCGCCAGCAACGAATGGGAGTCGGCAGTCGCCACGGCGGGCTGCACCCACGCTTTCTACGAATCCTATGACGAGGCGAACGAGCAGAACGTCACGGACTTCCTGGCCTTCTCGCTCGAAAATTCCTCGTCGATCCGCAACTGTTTCGAGACGGCGCGCACCAACGCACGCGCGGTTCGTACCGCGCTGACGACAGCGATGTGGGACGCGATCAACGGCGCCTGGCTTGAACTGCGCCGCTACGGCAACGGCCCGACCTCGCGCGAAGATTTCTCCCGCTTTCTGCGCTGGGTCCAGGAGACGTCAAGCCTGTTCGACGGCGCCGCCTACCGCACCATGCTGCGCAACGACTCCTACTGGTTTTCGCGGCTCGGCGTTCACATCGAACGCGCCGACAACACCGCGCGTATTCTCGACGTGAAGTATCACCTGCTGCTGCCGGCGCAGGAGCGCGTCGGCGGCGCACTCGATTATTTTCAGTGGTCGGCGATCCTGCGCAGCGTCAACGCATTGACCTCCTATCACTGGGTCTACCGCGAGAGCGTCAAGCCATGGCTGGTCGCCGATCTTCTGATCCTCAACGAGCAGATGCCGCGCTCGATGGCGGCCTGCTACGCCAACCTGGTGCAGAACCTCGACCATATTTCAATGGACTATGGACGGGCCGGACCGTCGCAGCGGCGCGCCCGCGCCACTCGCACGCGGCTCCAGAACAGCCGGATGGAGGAGATTTTCGGCACCGGCCTGCACGAATTCATCGTCGACTTCATCGCTGAAAACAACAGCCTCGGCGGCGATATCACCAAGCAATATCTGCTGTGAGCGACGGCATCATCACGACCGCCTTGAACGAACTGCGCCGATAGGCGAGCGTTAGCCCATGCGGATTCGGATCGCCCACGCCACCACCTATCGCTACGACGTCGCACCCGGCAGCGTCACCCAGACGCTACGGCTGACGCCACGCAACTCCGACAGCCAGTATGTCGTCGACTGGCGCATCGAACTGTCGGAGGACTGTCAGCTCAACGCCTACGAAGATGCTTTCGGCAACCTGACGCATACCTTTACCGCGGCGGGACCGTTCAACGAATTGCGGGTCAGCGTCGAGGGTGTCGTCGACACGCAAGACAGCCACGGCGTCGTCGCCGGCACCATCGAGCGGTTTCCGCCGAGCTTGTTCCTGCGGCCCACGACCCTCACCGAACCCGACGACGAGATCACGGCTTTGGCCCAACGTTGCCGCGACGCCGCCGGCGGCGATGGCACGCTGGCGGTCCTGCACCGGTTGATGAGCGATCTTTACGATGAGATGACATTCGACACCGACCCGACCCATGTTGCGACGACGGCCGCGGAGGCTTACGGGCTGCGCCGCGGCGTCTGCCAGGACATCGCCCATATTTTTATCGCCGCCGCCCGGCAGATCGACGTCCCGGCCCGCTATGTCAGCGGCTACTTCCACCGTGCTGACGGCATCACCGACCAGGAAGCCGGCCACGCCTGGACCGAGGTCCATGTCGGGGAACTTGGCTGGGTGGCGTTCGACCCGACCAACGGAATCTGCGCCACGGACGCCCACATCCGGGTCGCGATCGGCCTCGATTACCTCGGCGCCGCCCCGATCCGCGGGACGCGCTACGGCGGCAACGGCGAGACGATGGACGTCGCGGTTGCGGTCGAACAATCCCGTCGGCAATTCCAGAATTGAACATTGCCGGCCATTGCCGACCCGCTATAGTTCGCCCCGCACGGCTCGCGAAGATCAAACGTCACCAAACGCCCATGACCTATTGCTGCGGAATTCTGGTTCGCGACGGTCTCGTCATGATCGCGGATACCCGCACCAATGCCGGGCTCGACAACATTTCCACGTTCCGCAAACTGCACATTTTCTCCGAGCCCGGCGAACGGATCATGGCGCTCGCCTCCGCCGGCAATCTCTCGCTGTCGCAGACCGTCGTCACCACGCTGACCGAGGGCATGCAGAATCCGGAGACCGGCGAAATCGAAACTCTGCTGAACGCACCGACCATGTTCAAGGCCGCGCAGCGTGTCGGAAAAGCGGTACGCAGCGTCCGCGATATGGAATCCGAGGCGCTGCAGGCCGATCAGGTCAGCTACGAAGTTTCGTTCCTGTTCGGCGGTCAGGTCAAAGGCGGCCGCCTGCGCCTGTTCATGGTCTACTCGGCTGGCAACTTCATCGAATGCACCACCGACACGCCCTACCTGCAGATCGGCGAGCACAAATACGGCAAGCCTGTGCTCGACCGCGCCATCAGCTTCGAATCGGATTTATACGACTCGCTCAAGATCGGCCTGATCTCGATGGACTCGACCATGCGGTCGAATCTCGGCGTCGGATTGCCGATCGATATTCTGGTCGCCCGCCGCGATTCCTACAGCGCAGAAGTCAATTACCGCATCGAGCCGGGCGAACCTTACTTTCAGGACTTGCGGGAGCGGTGGTCTTCGGCGCTCCGCGAGGCGCATATCGCGATACCGAAACCGCCTTATGGTTCGGCGGGCGGCAAACGATAACCTCGCGTTTACCGTCTTTTTTCATTCCCGATTAACAGAACGAACCGATTTGCCCGATTACGGGGCAAGCCGCCCACCCGGCTCAGCTTAAAGCAAGTCAAAATCAAACATTCGCTTTTAACTTGCGTTCGCCTGATCCCGGGACGTCACACGACTTAGGGCCAACATTTTGCGAAACGCCACGCGCCAGCGCGCCACAGGCGAACTCCCGGTTTCCCACTGGGATCGCGCTCGCTTCAGCATCGTCGTCCCGATCGGCGTCATCGTTGCCGTCGCGATCGTCTGCATCGTCGTGGCCGTGCTGTCTTCGGCGCAGCGAGCGGACGAGGTCGCGGGCGAGCACGAGGAGCGGCTGTTCACGAGCGCGCTCGTGGGCAAGGGCCAGCGCATTCTGCGGGAGATCGAGAGCGTCGCGGCGTCCGAAAGCGCGATCCAGAAACTGCGTGTCGAGAACGATCGGAGCTGGATTCAACGCCGTCTTGGCCACTGGCTGACCGGCTCTTTCGAGCACGACCATGTCTTCGTCTACACCGCGAAGGATACGCTGAGCTTCGCCCAGTTCGGGCGCTTCAATGCCGGCAGCGCCTGGTTCGATGACGCGCGTGCGGATCTTGCGCCGGTCGTTGCCTATCTGCGCCAGGACAGTCAGGCGACTTTCTTTGTCAATCACGCTCCGGCCGTGCTCAGCAGTTCAGGCAATGTCGAGCGAAGGGCCGTCGTCATTCAGAAGTTTGCCGGGAGCCCGGCTTTGGTCGCGGCGATCTCTGTCGGATCGGGCGACAATTCAGCGGCCAAATGGGTCGAAAAGCCACCGATCATCATCTCGATCAAACTGATCGACAGCAGGCTGCTCGCCGCGGTGTCCGCGCAGGCGGGCCTCGCCAATCTTCGTGAAACCGCAAACGGCACTGTCCCGCCTGACGATCGCACAATCGCCCTGCGCGGAACGTCAGGAGAGACGATCAGCCATTACGCATGGACGCCGCGCCGCCCGGGGGCGCAGATCGTCGATAGCGTGGTTCCCTACATCACGGTGGCGATGGCGGGCTTCGCCCTGCTCGCTGCTTTCGTGCTGCGTTACATGCGGCGCACCGCGGCGGCGATTGCGGCCGGCGAGAAGCGCATGCGCCATCTGGCCATGCACGATCCGCTGTCCGGTCTGCCGAACCGCATGTATTTCAGCGACCGTCTCGACGCCGCCATCGAAGCCATCAAGAACGGCAGCACTCCCGCCGCGGTCCTCTATGTCGACCTCGACCACTTCAAGGAAGTCAATGATACGCTCGGCCATCATGTCGGCGACGAGCTGATCCGCAACGTCACCGCACGCATCATGCGGGAATTGCGCGAGGACGACGTCGTCGCCCGGCTTGGCGGCGACGAATTCGCCATCGTCTCCTCGGTCGGCGAAGACTCGAGCGCCGCCGCGGCGCTGGCGCAGCGCCTGATCGCGAAAATCTGCGCGCCCTACTCGATCGACAATCAGACCATCGTGATCGGCGCCTCGATCGGCATTGCCATGATCGACCGGCACTGCGCCGGTGCCGCCGACATCATGCGGTTCGCCGACATGGCGCTCTACCGTGCCAAAAACGAAGGTCGAAACCGCGCCTGCATCTACGACATGGTGATGGATGCCGACCTGACCAAGCGCAAGATCCTCGAGAACGATCTGCGCTACGCGATCGACAACGATCAGTTGCGGCTGGTCTATCAGCCGATCGTCAACAACAGCGGCGCCACCGTCCTGGGCGTCGAAGCGCTGTGCCGCTGGACGCATCCCACCCGGGGCGAGGTGTCGCCGGCCGAGTTCATTCCGGTCGCCGAACACAGCGGCCTCATTATTCCGCTCGGCGAATGGGTGCTGCGCCGCGCCTGCCTCGATGGCCTCGCCTGGCCCGGACTGACCGTTGCGGTCAACGTCTCGCCGCTGCAGTTCCGCCGCGCCGATTTCAGCGATACCGTCGAGCGCATTCTGTCCGACACCGGCTTCGACGCCGCCCGGCTCGAACTCGAGATCACCGAGAGCACGCTGATCGGCAATATCGACAGCGCCGACGCCGCCATGCGCCGCCTCAAGGCGATCGGCGTGCGGCTTGCCCTCGACGATTTTGGTACCGGCTATTCGAGCCTGCAGTATCTGCGGCGCTTTCCGTTCGACAAGCTCAAGATCGATCAGAGTTTCGTGCGCAGCATCGAAAAGACCTCCGACGCCGCCGCGATCGTCCATGCGGTCGTCAGTCTCGGCCGTGGTCTCGGCATGAAGGTCACCGCCGAAGGCGTCGAAACCGCGGACCAGCACCTGTTCCTGCGCGCCGCCGGCGTGCATTTCATGCAGGGCTACCGCTTCGGCCGCCCGGACAGCGCCGCGGTCATCACCGATCGGCTCGACGCCGCACCGCTCGCCATCAAGAAGGCCGCCCTCGCCGGCTAGCGCGCATCAGCGGCGACGGCGCCCGGATGGCGCAAGCCGGCTTTTGTGATATGGCCTCCTCAACAAATCCTGAATTTGGGGGAGGCTACCGATGAACTCATCCGCAAAAATCGCACTCGTCACAGGCGCCGGCACCGGCGTCGGGCGGGCCGTCGCTGTCGCGCTCGCCAAAGCGGGCTACAGCGTCGCGCTTGCCGGCCGGCGCAAGGAAATGCTCGACAAGGTGGCCGGCGAAGTGAACGCCGCCGGCTCGCAGGCGCTGGCGGTCCCCACGGACGTCACCAGCCGCGACTCGATCCTCGCTTTGTTCGCGACCGTGAAATCGAGCTTCGGCCGTCTCGACGTGCTGTTCAACAACGCCGGCATCGGCGCCCCGCCGGTCCCGCTCGAAGACCTGCCCTATGAGACCTGGCAGAACGTCGTCGCCACCAACCTCACCGGCATGTTCCTGTGTACCCAGGAAGCCATCAAGATCATGAAGGCGCAGTCTCCACGCGGCGGCCGCATCATCAACAACGGTTCGATCTCGGCGCACGCGCCGCGGCCATTCTCGGTCGCCTATACCGCCACCAAGCATGCGGTGACCGGCCTCACCAAGTCGACCTCGCTCGACTGCCGCCAATACGACATCTGTTGCGGCCAGGTCGACATCGGCAATGCGGTATCGCCTTTGACCGACCGTATGGTGCAAGGCGACGGTGTGCTGCAGTCCGATGGCAGCAAGCGGATCGAACCGCGTATGGAGGCCCAGCATGTCGGCAACGCGGTCGTCTACATGGCCGGCCTGCCGCTCGACACCAACGTGTTGTTCATGACGGTGATGGCGAACACCATGCCGTTCGTCGGTCGCGGCTAACTCTTCGGCGCGTCCGGTTGCCTGAGCGGATGTTCGGCGGCAAAGGCGTCGAGCGTCATACACTCGGCGAAGATGCGGCCCGCGGTCTTGTAGGCCGACGCTTCACGTGCGCCGAACAACTTGCAACTCGTCAGATGCGCGACGAGGCAGATATCGGCAATCGTCGGGGTGTCGCCGGCGCAGAACCTGCCCGTGCGCGGATCGCGCGCCAGCAACGCCTCGACCGCGTGACTGCCGGCGTCGAGCCAGTGGCGCACCCATTCGTCGACCTCGTCGTCGCCGAATTCAAATCGCTCGGACAGATACTTTCGCACCCGCGGCACAATGAAGGGATGCGCGTCCATTGCGGTCATCTGCGCCAGTGCGCGGACGTGAGCGCGATTACGCGGGTCGCGCGGCAGCAGCGACGGCTCCGGGATGGTCTCATCGAGATATTCGAGGATCGCCAGCGACTGCACGAGCGGCGGCCCGCCGCCGTCGATCAGCGTCGGCACCACGGCTTCCGCGTTGAGCGCACGATAAGCGGCGTCGAACTGATCGCCTTTCAGAAGATCGAGCGTGATTTTTTCCGGCGTTTGCCCTTTCAGCCGCAACGCGATGCGGACGCGGAACGCGGCTTGCGAGCGCCAATAGGTATAGAGTTTCATGGCAGTACTTCGACCCTGATCGCCGTTCCGGCGCGCACTCCCGCAAGTGTCTTCACGTCACCGAGTGCCGTCGCGAAAATATTACACGGGCTTGCCAGCCGGCATTCGTCGTCTTTCGAAATCGGCGTGCGGCCGAATCCGATGGCGATCGCCGGCCCTTCCGGCCAGTAGGCGATTTCGCCCGGCGTGACCACGGCACGGGCACCCTTCTCGCGCGCGGCCGTCACCGGAATCTCGAAATAGACCTCCTCGCCCCAGGTCAGCGCCGAAGCCGTCAGCGGCAACGCCGCCGCGATCGCCCGGGCGGTCGGCGTGTCGAGCAGTTCGGCATCGAGGGTGACGCCGCCGAGGCTGATGCGAATACGAGCCATAGTCCTTCCACCGCCTCGCGCGTCCCATTGCATTCCTGCCACTTTTTTCGCACGTTTTGCCGGCGCGGCCAATTCGAGAGAGGCCGCCGCATGGGCTTTGAGGGGCAAGCCGTCATGAGCCAGTTGCAGTCGGCGCTCGGGATCGCCGTGCTGATCGCACTCGCATATACGATCAGCGAGAACCGCCGCGCGGTGTCATGGCGGGCCGCCGCGATCGGACTTGCGGTGACCCTCGCCACCGCCGTGCTTCTCATCAAGGTGCCGCCGATCAAGGCGGCCTTCGCGTCGGTGACCGGCGTCGTCGATGCGGTGTCGGCGGCGACGCGGGCCGGCACCTCGCTGGTGTTCGGCTATGTGGGCGGCGGCCCCATACCGTTCGAGATCAAGGACCCCGGCGCGACTTTCATTCTGGGGTTCCAGGCACTGCCGATCGTGCTGGTGATGAGCGTCATCACCACACTGCTGTTCCACTGGCGCATCCTGCCGCCGATCGTGCGTGGCTTTTCCTGGGGCCTGCGGCGAACGATGAACGTCAGCGGTGCGGTCGGACTTTCAGCCGCCGCCAATATTTTCCTCGGCATGGTGGAAGCGCCGCTGTTCATCAAACCTTATCTGGCGCGATTGTCGCGCGCGGAACTGTTCATGGTGATGACGGGCGGCATGGCCGGCATCGCCGGCACCGTCTTCGTGCTCTATGCGACGATTCTGCGCGACGTGATCCCAGATGTCGCCGGTCACATTCTGATCGCCTCGATCGTCAGCGCGCCAGCGGCGCTGGTCATCAGCCGGCTGATGGTCCCCGATACGCCGGGCGATGCCGACGGCTTCCGCGAGGTGGAGGTGCCGCCGGTCGCGAGCAGCACCATGGATGCGATCTGCAAGGGCGCGGCCGCCGGGCTCGAACTGCTCCTCAACATCATCGCGCTCATCATCGTTCTGGTCGCGCTGGTGCATCTCGTCAACGCGATGCTGTCGTTCCTGCCCGGCATCGCCGGCGCGCCGATCACCCTGCAACGCCTGCTCGGCCTCGCGATGGCGCCGGTCTGCTGGCTGATGGGCGTCCCATGGGATCAGGCAGTCACCGCCGGCGCGCTGATGGGCATCAAGACGGTGCTCAACGAGTTCCTCGCTTATCTGGAGCTGGCGAAGCTGCCGCCCGGCGCGCTCGACGAACGCTCGCGCCTCATCATGCTCTATGCGATGTGCGGTTTTGCCAATCTCGGCTCGCTCGGCATCATGGTGGCGGGCTTTACCGTGATGGTGCCGGAGCGCCGCGCCGAGGTGCTGTCGCTTGCCGGCAAGACGATCGTGTCGGGAACGCTCGCGACCTGCCTGATGGGCGCAATTGTGGGGGTACTCAGCTAGGCGATCCTTCTTCGCTCCCAGATCAGCGCCAGCACGACAGCCGACGCAACGACGAAGGCCAATGCGACATAGCCGGTCGCGCCATAGGCGCCGTGCACGAACAACAGGCCGCCGGTGCCGGAGCCGACCGCCTGGCCGACATAAAGCAGCGAGGTGTTGAGCGCGATTGAGGCGCCGGCAAGCTCCGGCGCGGCAGCGGCGAGCCGCGCCTGCTGCATCGAATTCGACGCAAGGAATCCAAGGCCCCAGATCGCAATGCCGGCGCCCATCACAAACAGCGAACCCGCACCGAGCGTCCAGAGCGCGAGGCCGGCAAATGTCAGCGCCAGACAGAATGCGAATGTTTTCTGCGCGCCAAGACGAGGCACGACCGCCGTCGCCGCGATATTGCCGACGAGACCGGCGACGCCAAAGATCGCGAAGAACGTGCCGGCAATCGCCGGGCCTGCGCCGGTCAGCTTCTCGATCAGCGGAGCGAGATAGATCGTGACCGTGAACTGGCCGGACGTCGCAAGCAACGTGATCAACAGAATCAGGCCGATCGTCGTATTGCGCGCAATGATTCCGAAACTCGCGAGCGACAAGGGCTGGCCCTGAAGGCCGGCGGGCAGCGCGAAGCGCAGCAGCACGCAGATGACAAAGCCGAGCGTCGCGAGAATTGCGTAGGCCGCGCGCCAGCCGAAATTGACGGTGAGAAACGTAATGAGTGGCAGGCCCGCGGCGATCGCAAGCGACCAGCCGAGAAAGACGAATGCGATCGCGCCGGGCCGTTCCTTTTCCGGCACGATCATCGCGACGGTCGCCGCCGCCTGCGGCGTGTAGAGCGCCGCCGCGGCAAGCAGCACCAGCCGTAGCACAAGCACGGTCCAGTAGTCCGGTGCGAAGGCCGTCGCCGCCTCGCCGAGCGCGAGAATGGCGATGGTCGCGATCAAGAGCTTGCGGCGGTCGACCCGCGAGGTGAGCCATGCTCCGAGCGGCGAACTGATGCAGAGCACTACCGCGCCATATGTCACCAGCAGACCGGCATCGTGAATGCCGACGTTGAGCCCCACGGCAAGTTCGGCCAGCATTCCGGCCGGCGCGAGTACCGACAGGCCGATGGCAACGTTGCCCAGCAGCAGGGCCACGCGTGGCAAGTGGCGGGACAAGGAGAAAGATCCTGACATGGCTCACGCGGGTCGCGTGAACCCGTTCAGGTAGTCCGCCGCGGCACGCAAGGCCAGCGCGACGCCGCGCAATGCAGCGTTGAAAGATTTGATCGCCTCAATGACCGGCGTTGATCGTTCGCCGACGCCGCTCAGTGCAATCGGAACTCGCCATTCACGGTGCGCAACTCGGCCGGCTTGATGAGGCGCGCATGCGCCACCTGCACCGAATGCAGCGGACCTTCGAGCTTGTCTTGCCAGAAGGTGAGGAACTTCGAGAGTTCGGGGAACTCCGGAAACAGGTCGTAGTTTTGCCAGACGTAGGTTTGCAGCAGCCATTGGTGATCCGGCCGCCGGTAGAGGATGTGGGCCGTGGTCAGCCCGTAACCGGCCACCTGCTTCGCGAAGTCCTTCGAGACCATCGTCACCTCCAGAGAATCCCGGCCACGATTGTCGAGTCTCGCGAGACCAATTTTCAAGCCGAAACGTTGAACAAATTGTTTAAAATCAATGCGTTAGCAGCCACACGTGACACTTGCTAACAGCGTGGGCATGCCTGTTTTTTTGCGCTAAGCCTTTGCGAATTAACCATCTTTCGTAATTGTTGGCAGTCTCCGAAGAGGAGTGCTAAAAAATTTTCCGAGGCCCCTTGCGGGCCAAAAAAGCCGCCACCACCTGCGGGTCAAGGCGGCTCGCCGGGGGATTTTGGCGGGCCACCGCAACCTGCATCACTTTCAAAATTTCTGGAGGATTCCCATGAAGTTTCGTCCGCTTCACGACCGCGTCGTCGTCAAGCGCCTCACCGCCGAGGAAAAAACCGCCGGCGGCATCATCATCCCGGACACCGCGCAGGAAAAGCCGAGCCAGGGCGAGATCGTCGCCGTCGGCCCGGGTGGCCGCGACGAGACCGGCAAGCTGATCCCGATCGACCTGAAGGTCGGCGACACCGTGCTGTTCGGCAAGTGGTCGGGCACTGAGGTCAAGATCGACGGCCAGGATCTCCTGATCATGAAGGAGTCCGACATCATGGGCGTGATCGAGCAGACTGCCAGCAAGAAAAAGGCCGCCTAAGCGCGCCGCCAATCAGACAAAGGACATCGAACAATGGCTGCCAAAGACGTCAAATTCTCCGTCGACGCGCGCGACCGCATGCTGCGCGGCGTCGACATCCTCGCCAACGCGGTGAAGGTCACGCTCGGCCCCAAGGGCCGCAACGTCGTGCTCGACAAGTCGTTCGGCGCCCCGCGCATCACCAAGGACGGTGTGACGGTCGCCAAGGAAATCGAGCTCGAAGACAAGTTCGAGAACATGGGCGCGCAGATGGTGCGCGAAGTCGCTTCGAAGTCGTCCGACTTCGCCGGTGACGGCACCACCACCGCAACCGTGCTCGCGCAGGCGATCGTGAAGGAAGGTTCCAAGGCGGTTGCCGCCGGCATGAACCCGATGGATCTCAAGCGCGGCATCGACATCGCCGTCGAGGCGATCGTCGAAGACCTGAAGAAGAACTCCAAGAAGGTCACCTCGAACGAAGAGATCGCCCAGGTCGGCACCATCTCCGCCAACGGCGACAAGGAAATCGGCGACTACCTCGCCAAGGCCATGCAGAAGGTCGGCAACGAGGGCGTCATCACCGTCGAGGAAGCCAAGTCGCTGGAAACCGAACTCGATGTCGTCGAAGGCATGCAGTTCGACCGCGGCTATATCTCGCCCTACTTCATCACCAACGCCGACAAGATGCGCGTTGAGATGGAAGACCCCTATCTGCTGATCTACGAGAAGAAGCTGTCGGGCCTGCAGGAACTCCTGCCGCTGCTCGAAGCCGTGGTGCAGACCGGCAAGCCGCTGCTGATCGTGGCCGAAGACGTCGAAGGCGAAGCGCTCGCCACCCTCGTCGTCAACAAGCTGCGTGGCGGCCTGAAGGTCGCGGCCGTGAAGGCTCCGGGCTTCGGCGACCGCCGCAAGGCCATGCTGCAGGACATCGCGATCCTGACCGGCGGCCAGGCGATCTCGGAAGACCTCGGCATCAAGCTCGAGAATGTCACGCT
Source organism: Pseudolabrys sp. (assembly GCA_050184975.1). Classification (GTDB taxonomy): domain Bacteria; phylum Pseudomonadota; class Alphaproteobacteria; order Rhizobiales; family Xanthobacteraceae; genus Pseudolabrys. The sequence continues at coordinate 19,009 of JBFWZV010000032.1, forward strand.
CGCGATGCTCGGCCGCGCCAAGAAGGTGATGATCGACAAGGAAAACACCACGATCGTCAACGGCGCCGGCAAGAAGGCCGACATCGAGGCGCGTGTCGCCCAGATCAAGGCGCAGATCGAGGAAACCACCTCGGACTACGACAAGGAGAAGCTGCAGGAGCGTCTGGCCAAGCTCGCCGGCGGTGTTGCGGTGATCCGCGTCGGCGGCGCCACCGAAGTCGAAGTGAAGGAACGGAAGGATCGCGTCGATGACGCGATGCATGCAACCCGCGCCGCGGTCGAAGAAGGCATCCTGCCGGGCGGCGGCATCGCCCTGCTGCGTTCGGTCGAGGCGCTCAAGCGCGTCCGCACCCAGAACGAGGACCAGAAGCATGGCGTCGAGATCGTCCGCAAGGCGGTCCAGGCTCCGGCCCGCCAGATCGCCCACAATGCGGGCGAGGACGGCTCGGTCATCGTCGGCAAGGTCATGGAGAAGGATCAGTACTCGTATGGCTTCGACGCTCAGAACAGCGAATACGGGAACATGATGACCAAGGGCATCATCGACCCGACCAAGGTCGTGCGTGCGGCGATCCAGAACGCGGCGTCGGTCGCGGGTCTCCTGATCACCACCGAGGCCATGGTTGCCGAAGTGCCGAAGAAGAAAGATGCTGCGCCGGCGATGCCGGGCGGCGGCATGGGTGGCATGGACTTCTAAGTCCAGCCCTCCACTGGTTGAGCAAAATGAAAGGCCCGGGAGAAATCCCGGGCCTTTTCACGTTTGCGCTCGTTTCAGGCGCTAGACCTTGATATCGAGCAGCGCCTTCTGGGTCTGATGAATGACCGCCAGCGTTTTGGCGCTGGCGGCAAAACTGTAACGGGCGGCCGTCAGATCGGCGATCGCGGAAATCGCGCCGCCGGGCGCACGCGAGCCGACCACCTCGACGCTGTCGAGCGGCGCTCCCGGCGAAAGCGTGGGTGCGTTGGCAATCCGGGCCGCGGCGGCCTCGAACTGCTGCACAGCGGCGTTGAGGCCGGCCAGCGACGCTGAAGACACATTGCTCATCAGTCCAAATTAGCGCGGCGCGGCGAAACGGCCGGTGCAGGAAACCGTTCGAATTTGACGCCACGCGGTGATGGACGGTTAACCACCGTCCGCCGGCCAGGACCCGTGAAATCGGGTCGCCTTCTGCGTCACCCCACCCTACAGTCCGGCCATGGCAAAAACAGCATCCGGAAACATCTACGCCGGCATCGGCGGCTGGACCTACGAGCCGTGGCGCGGCGTGTTCTACCCCAAGGGCCTGCCGCATTCCCGCGAACTTGAATATGCCGGCCAGCGCCTGACCTCCATCGAGGTGAACGGCACGTTCTACTCGACGATGAAACCGGCGACGTTCCGTAAATGGGCCAGCGAAGTCCCGGATCGCTTCGTGTTCTCGCTCAAGGGGCCGCGTTACGCGGTCAACCGCCGCGAACTTTCAGGCGCGGGCGACTCGATCAAGCGCTTCATCGGCTCCGGCGTCGATGAACTCGGCGTCAAGCTCGGTCCCCTGCTCTGGCAGTTCGCGCCGACCAAGAAGTTCGATCCCGTCGATTTCGGCAAGTTCCTCGAACTATTGCCGGTGACCGCCGGAAAGCAGAAGCTCCGTCACGTCCTCGAAGTGCGCCACGACAGCTTCAAGACGCCGGACTTCATCGCGCTCGCGCGTTCGTTCAACATGCCGATCGTGTTTTCCGAGCACGCGAGCTACCCAGCCATCGCCGACATCACTGGCGACTTCGTCTATGCACGGCTGCAGAAGGGCGACGAGAAGCTCAAGACCGGCTACGCGCCGAAGGCGCTGGATGCCTGGGCCAAACGCGCCGAAACCTGGGCCAAGGGCGGCGAGCCGGCGGACCTGTCGAAGGTCGAGAAACGGAAGGCCGACAAGGCGCCACGCGACGTCTTCATCTACTTCATCCACGAAGCGAAGGTGCGCATGCCGGCGGCGGCGATGGCTTTGATCGAGCGTCTTCAACAGTAGCGGCTGCTTTCATCCAACCACACCCGTCCGGCGCAACTCGGCCGGCGCCATACCAAACAACCGTTTCGTCGCGCGTCGCATCCGACTCTCTGTCGCAAAGCCAAGCCGGCGCGCAATCGCGGCAATGGAGAGGTCGGTCGTCTGCAATAGCGTCCGTGCCTGCTCGCAGCGAATGCGTTCGACCGCACTGGCGGGCGTGCTGCCGGTTGCAGAATAGAAGCGGCGGAAGAATGTGCGCATGCTCTGCCCCGCATGGTCCGCCATGTCCTCGACCCGCCATGCCCGTGCCGGCGCCTCGACGACCGCCTGCATCAGCGCAGCGTAGGCGTCAGCGCCACCACCCTGCAATTCGAGCGGCTCACTGAACTGGCGTTGACCGCCGGGCCGGCGCAGATAGACGACGAGCCGCCGCGCAACCTTGAGCGCGAGATCTGATCCGTTGTCCTCTTCGATCAAGGCGAGCGTCATATCGATTCCGGCCGTGACACCCGCGGTTGTCCATAGTGTTCCGTCGCGAATGAAGATCGGATCTTCCTCGACTCTCAACGCCGGATACTCGCGCGCGAGGCGAGCACAGGAGCGCCAATGGGTGACGACACGGCAACCGTCCAGCCTGCCGGTCTCGGCCATCAGAAACGCTCCGGTGCATACAACGCATTCACGGCGCGCGCGCGCGGCAAGCCGGCGCAACGTGGCGATCAGCGCGGGCGAACGCCGCGCCGCATAGACGCCGGGCCCGCCGGGCACGATCAGCGTATCGATCCTCGGATTACGCCCCAGTTTCTTCGTCAGCAGCGACACACCCGAGGCGGTTGTCACCGCACCGCCCTTGAGACTCACGACATCGACGGCATAGCGAGGCCGGTCGAGTTCATCATTGGCCACGGTCAGCGCCTGCAGCGGTCCCGCGATGTCGAGTATCTGCACGCCTTCAAAAGCAAGGATTGCCACTGGGAGGGTTGGCAGAATTTGGCTGTTTTTCGTCATTCGCGCCATCGGGGACCGGCCTATCATCGGTCCATTCCGGAGTCGAGGAGATGCAGATGAACGGCGGTTACCTGGTAAACATGGTTCTGATCGAGAACATGGTGCAGCTCGATTTGACCGGCCCCTATGAGGTGCTGGCGCGGGTGCCGGGTTGGACAGTCGAGTTGGTGGCAGTCTCGCGCAATCCGGTGCGCACCGATCGCGGCCTGACGATCGTGCCGACGGTCACGCGTGACTTGGCCGCAAAGCCAAATCTCTTCGTGCTGCCCGGCGGCGCCGGCATCGACGATGCCATGGCCGACCCCGAATGGGTCCGATTCACGCGTGATCAGGCGGAAGCTGCGGATCACGTGTTTGGAATCTGCACCGGCGCGTTTCTCTTGGCCGCCGCCGGACTGTTGATCGGACGCCGGGCAGGCGCGCACTGGCAGGCTCGCGATCTGCTGTCAAAGTTCGGCGCGACACCTTGCGACGACCGCATGGTGCAGGACGGCAAGTTTTACACCAGCGGCGGCGTTACTTCCGGCATCGACATGGCATTGAAAGTGGTCGCCGACCTTGCCGGCGTCGAGACTGCGCAGAAAATCCAGCTTGCAATGGAATATGATCCCGCCCCGCCATTTCCCGGCGGCACGCCGTTTACCTCACCGCGGGCCATCGTCGAGGCTCTGCAAGCGCACGGAGCCTCGCGGCGCGAAAGGCGCGAAAAACTGACGGATCAGGTATCGGCCTCGATGCTGAGAGGATGAACGGCGACGACGGCGATGGCCTTGATCGAGCGTGCCGGCAGACCGATACCTGCCTAGGCCGTGACGTCGAGCAGCGTTTGCTGCGTCCTGGCGTAGGCTTCGAGCATCTTGGCGTTCGCCGCGAAAGTCTGATGCGCGATCAGCAGCTGCACGACAGCGCCTTCGAGACCACCGGCGTCGCCGGAAGCGCCGCTTGCCTGCGCTGGCGGCGCATAGGCCGCGGGCTGCGGCTGCGTCGCTCCGCCGCCGATCTCGACGCGGTCCTGTGGCGCCGGCCCGTAGCCCTGCGGAGCGGGCGCTGCCGGCTTCTGATAGTCGATTGAGATCGTGCGCGCGGCGTGCAGATAGCCACGCCCGGCCGAATTCAGCCCCGACATCGCGAACAGATAGACGTTACTCAACGCTGCGCCCGGTTACGCTTCAGACTTTGTTTACCATGCCCGTCCCGCGGGCTTACTCAGGCTAGCCTGCAACGGTGAACACTCTGTTCACGGGCGGCGGGCATTGCCGTTGCATTGCAGCAAGGACATAGCCGCGCCGAATATTTCCGGTGCTTTTGGATAAAAGATTTGTCAAGCTCGGACCATCTCACTCCTCCGACATGCGGAGTTCCGGCGCCGCCGGGCGCCTGTCGGCTCTAGGCCGGCCCATCCTGTATGACCGCCGTCGCGGCTGCACTTCAAACGTTCTTTCGTCTCGCCCTGCCCTACTTCCGATCCGAAGATCGGTTCGTCGCACTGGCGTTACTCGGCGGCATGGTCGCCGCCGAACTCGGGCTCGTCGCCGTTCTCGTCGCCATCAACGACTGGAACAAGCGCTTCTTCAACGCACTCGAGGCCAAGGCCTGGTACGCGGCGCAGGCCGAGCTTCTGATCTTCGCGCTGATTGCGGTCGCCGCCATCGTCGCCGGCATGGCGCAATTCTTTCTTGGGCAACGCCTGCTGATCCGCTGGCGTCACTGGCTGACCGAACGTTATGTCGGGCGATGGATGGCGGAGGGCCGTCACTACCGCATTCGCTATGTCGCGCCCGAGGTCGACAACATTCACCTGCGGATCGCGAATGACATCCTGATCTTCCTCACCCGGACTCACGAGCTGTTCACGGGTCTGATTGGCAGCCTCGTGACCATCCTGTCGTTCACGGTGATCCTCTGGATTCTCTCATCGCAGATTGCGATGCCGTTGTTCGGCGCCGATCTGTCGTTTCCGGGTTACTTGATCTGGTCGGCCATCGCGATGGCCGCGTTCGGAACGCTGATCACGCATCTGATCGGTCGTCCACTGATCCCGCTGAACTTTCGCCAGCAGCGTTTCGAGTCGGACTTCCGCTTCGCCATCGCCCGCGTCACCGACCAGTCCGAACCGGTCGCGCTGATGCGCGGCGAAGCGGTCGAGCGTCATGATCTGGGACAGCGTTTTCGCAGGCTGGTTCGCAACTGGATCGCGCTGGTCAGGCTCGAAAGCTATCTTGTCGGCTTTATTGCCGGCTATTCGCGGCTCGCCATCATCGTTCCGACGCTGATGGCGGCACCCGCCTATATGTCGGGCCTCATCACGCTCGGGACACTGATCCAGGCCGGCCTCGCGTTCCAGCAGATGGAAGGCGCCTTCGCCTACTGCATCGGTGCATACAGCAAGATCGCCGAGTGGAAGGCGGTCATGGATCGTATTGCGCAGGTCGATGACGCCGTGGTTCTTGCCGACCGCGCGCGGCTGCCGCGAGAGGATATTTCATTCGTCGATTCCGAACCGGGCTCCGGGCGCCTCATCCTGCAGGGTCTGCTGCTGCGCTCGCCCTCGGGCGATCCGATCACGCGGATCCCGGACGTTTCGCTGGCGCCGGGCGAGCGGTTGCTCGTTGCCGGCCCCTCCGGCTCCGGCAAATCGGCCATCATCCGCGCGCTCGCCGGGCGGTGGCGGCTCGGGGAAGGCATGGTGGCACGACCCGCGCGCGCAACCGTGCTCGCCATGCCGCAGCGACCGTACTTTCCGCTTGGTACGTTGCGCAACGCGATCTGCTATCCCATCGCGGCGCAGACCGTCCGCGACGGGGACATTGCCGCAGCGCTCGGCGACGCCGGACGCGGCGATCTTGCGGCGCGTCTTGACGAGGAAAACGAATGGGCCAACGCGCTGTCGGGCGGCGAACAGCAGCGGATCGTCTTTGTCCGCGCCCTGCTCGCTCATCCGGACATATTGCTGCTCGACGACCCGGTCTCCGCGCTCGAAGATGCCGATACCGCCGCGCTGTTTGCGCTCCTTCGCGAGCGTTTGCCAAGCACGATCGTCGTTTCAACCGGACGTCCTGCCGAACTTGCGCGCTTTCACGACCGCATCGTCGAACTTCATGGCGCCGACGGCGCCGTAACGGCTGCGCGCATGTCCGAACATGCTATGCCATCACTCAAATCGGCATGAGCACATGCCACAATTCGCAAACAGCCCGGCTCAACCGGGCGTAACGGGGGATCGCCGCGAATGACTGAAGCGCTCAAGATGAACTACTGGACCGACAAATGGGATTTGCACGTCGATATTTGTCCCTGCGACGTGCATTTTAATGACTGGATCGAGACGGAAAACATCTGTGACAAGGTGATCTATCACTTCGGCACCGGCACCCATCACGTCATCGGCGCCGCGCAAGCGGAGAACGGTCGCGGCAACACGGTCTTCAGCATCACGGCATCGATCGGCGAGTACGAGGCCTATATCAAGCTGGTGGCGGAAAAATCGGGGATCTCGAAGCACTACCTCGCCTATTTCGGCGACATCTATCTGTCGAATCCAGTTCTGCTGCCGGAGTTCGACATCGTGACGATGTTTCACCTCTGCGAGTTTCTGTTTCCGAACACGACCAGCGACGAATATGGCGGACTTGACGACCTCGGCGTGCTGAATCTGTTCACCGACCGGACCCGCAAGGGCGGTCACATTTTGTTCTACACAAAATCGATGGCGTTCGAGAAAGCGCGGCCTGTCATTTATGCCTGGGAAAAGGAGAAACGCGTCGAGCGTGTCGGCGAGTTCAAGACGCTCCTGATCTATCGCAAGGTGGCGTAACCTCGCGATCGACAGGTCTGGACCTCGGCGAGACGCATTCCGATAACCGCATGACCACACTCTTCACCATCGGCTACGAGCTGTCGAAACCGGCTGCCGTCGTCAAGGAACTCAAGGCCGCCAAGGTCGATATTCTGGTCGACACCCGGGCGGTCGCGGCCTCGCGCCGGCCCGGCTTTTCGAAAAAGCAACTTGCTGCCGGTCTCGACGACGCCGGCATCGCCTATGTTCATCTGCAAAAGCTCGGTACGCCGGCCGAGGGCCGGCAGGCCGCGCGCGCCGGCGATCTGGAGAAACTCTGGAAAATTTACGACAAGCACACCAGGACGCCCGATGCGCAGGAGGCCCTCGACGAGTTGATCGCTCTCATCAAGTCGAAGAAGAAGATCGCGCTGTTGTGCTACTGCCGCGATCCGAAATCCTGCCACCGCAGCCGCATCGTCGCGCTGGTGAAAAAGCGTATCCGCGGCATCAAGATCGTGGACCTGATCCCACCGCTGCTGTGACTACTCAGCCGGCTGGGCGACGCGCCGCTCGCGCTCGACGCCCGACACCAGGATGACGAAGCCGATCACGCCGACGAGCAGAATTCCGGCAATACCGGCAATCGACAGCAGCACCAGATCGAAGCCGCCCCGGCCGTAGAGGAACGCGATGATCGACACCGCGGCGCCGGCCGACACGAAGGTGAGAAAATAGCGTACGGCATAGACGCGGCCCCGCCAGGCGTCCGCCGTGTAGCGCGCGACGACGAGATCGCCGACCGTCACCTGCGCATAGATCGCCGCCATCGCGACGGCGAGCGCGGCGAGCAGCGTCAACCCGCTCGCATAGGATGCCCACAGCAGCGCGGCGAACTGGAACGCGACGACGATTCCGAACAACTGATAGGGCGCGACGCGCTCGACCAGCCGCCCCATCGAAAATTGCGCGATGGCTCCGCACATGAACACCGCGGTCGCAAGCCCGCCGACGAGGAACAACGGCATCTCTGCCGCCACGCGCTCGTCGACGATTTTCGGCAGCGCGATCGAAATGGTGTTGAAGGTGAGCCCGCCGGTCAGCGAGATCACGATATAGAGCGCGAACATGATGAGCGCGGCGCGCTGCGTCAGCGGCACGTCGGCAACCTTCGTGCGTGTCGCGGTGCGGTGGCGGTCGTCCGGCACCAGCATCACGTAGGCGATGCCGGTCGCGATGCAGACGACGCCGGGCACGAGGAACGCCCAGCGCCAGCCGAGCCACGATGCGATCGCTGCGGCGATGCCCGCGGCAAGCGCCGCGCCGAGATTGCCGCAGACGCCGTTGAAGGCGACGGTACGCCCCTGCGCCTTCGAGGCCTCGAGCAGCATCGGCATGCCGACCGGGTGATAGATCGCGGCGAATACGCCGAGCATGAACATCGCCGCCGCCATCACGAAGAGGTTCGGCGCAAAGCCGGTGGCGATCAGCGACAGGCCGCAGCCGACATAGAACGCCGCCATCATATTGCGGCGACTCCAACGGTCGGCGAGCCAGCCGGCCGGCAGCGAGAACACGCCGAAGGCGACGAAAGCGGCGGTCGAGAGAGCAATCAGCTCGTCGTAGGAGCGCCGGTAAATCGCCTCGAGGCCGATCACGACGGTCGGGAAGATCAGCAGCACGAAATGATCGAGCGCATGCGCCCAGTTCAGGAAGGCGATGGAGCGCGCCCGCGCGGTTTCGTCGGCAATGGTGGCGTCGGTCATGAAAAATGGCCCGGAATCGAACTTTCTGGCCTCGATATACCCCTTGCCTTTTGACGATGTTCGGTCGATTTTCGTCGTATTCGTGCCAACCCGCTTGGAGGCCGCCATGGCCAGCCGGCAGCCGGTCTATCGCCGCAACCTCGATGACGCCCCCCGCGCGGTCGCGGTGCTGGCGCAGGCACTGCCCGCCGGCCACGCCATTCCGCCCCATCATCATCGCCGCGGCCAGTTGCTCTACGCGGTCAGCGGGATCATGCGGGTCGAGACCGAGCGCGCGGCCTGGATCCTGCCGCCGGCGCGCGCGCTGTGGCTGCCGCCGGGCTGGCCGCACAGCGTCGCCATGCGCAGCCGCGTCGAGATGCGCACGATCTATCTGGACTTAGCGATCTGCGAGACGCTGCCGAAACAGCCGGTGCTCGCCGAAATTTCCGGTCTGTTGCGCGAACTGATCCTGGCGCTTCAGAAGGAGCCACCTGACTACGACGAAGCCGGCCGCGGCGGTGCGGTCGCGCGGCTTATCCTTGACGAACTGACGCGGCTCAACGAGCGGCCGCTCGACGTCCCGATGCCGCGTGATCCGCGCGCGCTTCGTGTCGCACGGGCGCTGCTCGACGACTGCCGCATCGACCACGACCTCGACCGCTGGGCCGACGACGCTGGCGCCAGCCGTCGCACGCTGGCGCGACTGTTCCGGGCCGAGACGGGCCTCGGTTTTGCCGAGTGGCGTGCGCGGCTGCGGGCTATCGACGGCCTTGCGCGGCTGTCGGACGGAGCCTCGGTCGCGGAGACCGCCGCTGCGGTCGGCTATGCGAGCCCGAGCGCCTTCTCGGCGATGATCCATCGCACGCTGGGCGCCCCGCCGCGCCGCCTCACCCGAGTACCTGCCTGACGCAGCGGGCAGCGGTTTACACATCGTGAAAAAACCGCTTCTCTTTCGGTCTGCGTAATCGGCGATCCCTGTTGCGTTGGGCTGGGGACTTCGATGTTGCGTGTGCGTTGGGCCGGCGTGGCGACCGTGGCCGCCGCGGCGTTTTCAGTTGTGTGCGTCGACACGGCGGCCGCTTCCAGTCGAAGCGGACGGGCCGGCGGCACATTTCTGCTGTTTGCCGGCACCGATCTTTGGCGCCACGGCTTGTTCGCCCACGGCGGCATTCTGTGGTCGCCGAACGGACTGACCCGCGAAGGTTTCACCTTCAAGATGGCGATCGCGGGCGGCGCCTATCGCTACGACTCCGGCGCCTTGAACAACACCTCCGTGCTCGGCCGCGAGTTCAGGGCCACCATCATGCCCGGCTGGCGTTTCAGGTTCGGCAGCACGGAGATCAAGGTCTTTGCCGGACCGGAATTACAGTCTCATCGGACCCGACCGGACGACCCCGGCAGTTCGCTGAATGGAACCCGCGGCGCGGCGCGTATCGCGCTCGAATTCTGGCAGCAGCCGACCCCGGACACCATGATCTCCGCCGACGTCACCGCCTCGACGGCAACCGATAACAATTACGCTGTGCGGATCGCGGCGGGCTGGCAGGTGCTGGAAAATTTCTTTGCCGGTCCGGAGGTCCAGATCTGGTCGGACGAACGCTACCGTCAGTACCGTTTCGGCGTCCACCTCACCCGCGTCGTCATCAAGACCGAGGAATGGTCGCTCGCTGCCGGTTGGGCAACCGACAACGACGAACGTGAGAGCTTTTACACGCGCATCGGCGTGCTGACAAAACTCTAGCGGTCAGTCGAGCGTGCGGCGGAAGCGGCGCACCGCGATCGTCATCGCCACCAGCATCAGGCCGAACATCGCGGCGGCTTCCATATGCAAGTCTGCGACCGTCGAGCCCTTCAGCATGATCGAGCGCACGATGCGCAGATAGTGGGTGAGCGGCAGCGCCTCGCCGAGCCATTGCGCCCAGCGCGGCATTCCTGCGAACGGAAACATGAAACCGGACAGCAGGATGTTCGGCAGAAAAAACATGATCGTCATCTGCATCGCCTGCAGCTGGTTCTGCGCGATGGTCGAGAAAGTGTAGCCGATCGACAGGTTAGTCGCGATGAACAGCGTGCTGAGCGCCGCAAGTGCCAGCAGGCTGCCGAGGATCGGCACGCCGAACAACAACACGCCGAATGCAATAATCAGAGTCGCCTGCAGAAACCCCACCAGAATATAAGGCACGATCTTGCCGAGCATGATCTCGACCGGCGTGATCGGCATCGACAACAGGCTTTCCATGGTGCCGCGCTCGATCTCGCGCGTCACCGACAGCGCCGTGAAGATCAGCATGGTCATGGTCAGGATGGTGCCGACGAGACCCGGCACGATATTCAGCTCGGTCTTGCCGGCCGGATTGTAGCGGGCATGCGCGCGCATCTCGAAAGCGGGCGTGCCGCCCTCCGGAATTGCGCGTTCGTGGGCAAGCGCCGTCTCGACCACCCGCCCGAGCGCCGACAGGGCCGAGCCGGAAGCAACCGGGTCGGTGGCATCGGCAATGATCAGCATTGGCGGCTTCTCGCCACGCCGCAGCGCGCGCTCGAAGCCTGCCGGGATTTCTACCGCAAACAGCACCGTGCCCGACGCCAGCAGCCGGTCGACCTGCGCCTCGCTGTCCGGCAGTTCGGTGATCTTGAAATACTTGGTATTGCGCAGCGCCGCGACAATCGCGCGGCTGATTTCGGTATGTTCCTGGATCAAGACCGCGGTCGGAAGATCACGCGGGGTCGTGTTGATGGCGTAGCCGAACAGCAGGAGCTGCATCAGCGGCACCATCACGATCATGCCGAACGAAACCCGGTCGCGCCGGAGCTGGATGAACTCCTTGATCAGCATGGCGCGGGTGCGTAGCCAGAAGCCGGCGTTGCGGCCCCGCTCCTGCGTCGCCTGTGGCAGCATCCGGCTCATTTGAAGTTGTCCCGCGCCTTGCCCATGAGGTCGATGAAGACATCCTCAAGCGAGGCGTCCGACCGCGTGAACGTCAGTCCGTTGCGGCGGCGGTAGGGTGCGATCGCCTTGTCGAGCGCCGCCCCGTCGCGGCCGGATACATGCAGGCTCGCGCCAAACGGCGCCACCATGTCGACGCCGGGGAGTTTCTCGAGCTCTTCGCCGAGTTGCGCCAGGCCCTCTCCGCTCGCCGCCGTTACCGTGTACGTCGTGAGGTTCGCGCCAGCGATCACCTCGTCGACCGTACCGCGCGTCAGCAGTTCGCCATAGGCGATGTAGGCAATCTCGTGGCAGCGCTCGGCCTCGTCCATATAGTGGGTCGAGACCAGCACCGTCAGACCTTCGGCGGCGAGTGCGTGGATCTCGTTCCAGAATTCGCGCCGCGCCTTGGGGTCGACGCCGGCGGTAGGCTCGTCGAGCAATAGCAGTTGCGGGTTCGGCAAAGTGCAGGCGCCAAGCGCGAGCCGTTGTTTCCATCCGCCGGAGAGTTCGCCAGCCAGTTGCTCCTCGCGCCCGGTCAAACCCAGTCGTTCGATCGCACCGCGCGCAGCGGCAACCGGCGCCGGAAGTCCGTAGACGCGGGCGACGAATTCGAGATTCTCGCGCACCGACAGGTCCTGGTAGAGACTGAAGCGCTGGGTCATGTAGCCGACCTGGCGCTTGATCTTGTCCGTATCGGCAAGGATGTCGTAGCCGAGGCAGGTGCCGGTGCCCTCGTCCGGTGTGAGCAGTCCGCACAGCATGCGGATTGTCGTCGTCTTGCCGGAGCCGTTGGGGCCGAGGAAGCCATAAATCATGCCGCGCCGAACCTGCATCGACAGATTGCGCACCACAGCGCGGCCGTCGAACGTTTTGGTCAGGCCGTGAACGTCGATGACGATGTCGGAATTGCTTGCGGCGGCGCTGCCCGCCTTGCTTACCGGTGCATTCACTTGACTGCCCCGTTCCGCCGCAGGGTGACGCTCACCGGCTGACCGACCCGGAATGCGACGGGCTTCGCCGGCTTTGCCTCGATCAGAAAGACGAGCTTGGCCCGCTCCTCCATGCTGTAAATGACGGGCGGCGTATACTCGGCGTTGCGCGCGATGAAGCTCACGGTCGCGGTCAATCCGCTTTCGCAACCGTCGCAACTCACCGCCACCGTATCGCCGATCGTGATCTTCTGCAGTTCGGCCTGTGGCGCAAAGAAACGGATTTTAAGGTTGGCCGGCGGAAGAATGGCGACCACCGCGCGGGTCGCCTGCACGGTTTCGCCGATACGGTAGTAGACCTGATGCACCGTGCCTTCGACCGGGCTGTTCAGGCTGCGCCGCTTCAGCCGCGTTTCCGCCCAGGCCAGATTGGCTTCGGCCTGGCGCAGTCCCGCCTGAGTGTCGTCGAAATTCTTTTGAGTTCCGGCGGCGGTCTTGAGCAGGTTCTCCGCCCGCTCGAACGCCTGCTTCGCATTGGTGACGGTCGCCTGCCGCACGGTGACGTCGGACCTTTGCAGGTCATCGTCGAGCGAGAACAATGCGTCGCCTTTGGCGACACGGTCACCCTCGCGGACGCTGAGCGTCTCGACCCGCCCCGCCTCGTCGGAACTGACATAAATGAAGTCGGCCTCGACCCAGCCCTGCAGCGTATCGTCGCCGCCTTTGGAACAGGCGCCGAGCACAAGCGCGCCGACGATTACGAAAATTCCGATCGCTTTACGCATGCCGCCCTCCCGGCGGAAATATGAGGTTCAAGTGTGTCTTGATCATTGCGCGCACATCGAGCGGCGCGAACTTCTCGAACAGCCCGCTCCAGACCACGGCGACAAGGCCGCCGGCGGCGACGAGCTGCGGAAACTTCGCAAGCTCGCCCGACACCTCGCCGCGCGCGGCGGCGCGCTCCAGCAGGCCGCGCATCGCTTGCATCACCGGCGACAGCACCTCGCGGTAATAGAATTCGGCGAGTTTCGGAAAGCGCGGCCCCTCCGCGATCATCAGGCGGATCACGTCCTTGCGCCGGGTCTCGTAGATTTCGCGCGCGAACAGTTCCGCGATGCGATCGCCGAGGACATGCGCGGGGATGTCGGCGGCGCCGAGCGCAGCGATATTGCCAATGATCGGCGTCAGCATGCCGCGCACCAGCTCCTGGAACAGGTCGTCCTTGTCGCGGAAGTAGAGATAGATGGTGCCCTTGGCGACGCCGGCGCGTTTCGCGACGTCGTCGAGCCGGGTGGCCGCAAAGCCGCTTGCCGAAAACTCCTCGAGCGCGGCGGCGAGGATCGCTTCGCGCTTGCCGGGCCCCTGCACCGGCGCGGACGCCGCCCCTTGCCGGGGCTTTCTGGCCATCGCTGTCTTGCGGGACTTCGCCATTACCACGGCTCGCGAGCGCTCGAGATTGACTGACTGGTCAGTCATTATTAATCGACGCGGTAGCCGCTGGCAAGCCCGCCAGCCGCTAAAAATCAGCTTTAAAGATCAATGAGATGACGAAAGGATGAGGGATCTGGCGCGGACTCAGCCCTTGGCGTCGCACAGGAAAGTGCGGATCACGCAGTCCTTGCCGCCCTGGCTGTAGCAGGCCTGGAGCGCCTGGTTCTGCGCCCGGCCGAGCCGCGGCCCGGAGGCCCAGCCTCGCGCGCCGCAAGGATTGGTGCCGTCAACCGCAAAGGCCGAACAGCCGCGCGTCACCTCGGCGACGATCTTGCAGCCCCCGCCCTGACACTGCGACAGCGCGCTCTGCCGCGCGGCCGCGAGGTTCGGGAAGTCGTAGGCCTGCCCGTAGGCGCCGCAACTGCCGACCGCAAGCGCGCCGGCCGCGCGCGCCGTCGCCAGCGTCACCACCATGACGGTCGTGGTCGCTGCAAGCAGCGCCCCCACAACAAGGGCGCGCAGTGCCGGGGTGGCAACGTCGCTCATCGGTCTTTGGCCTCTCCTGCCGCACCGCGAATAAGCGGTGAGTCGCAGGAGCGATCAATGATTCGAATCTCAGGCGCGTTCTATTTCGGCCTTGACCGCGGAAAGCGACTCGGGGGTATCGACGTCGGTCAACGCGGCATGCGAATCGACCGGCACCTCGGCGACCGCCTCGGCGTAGCTGCCGATCAGGTGCCGCGCGCCGATGTCGCCCTGCACATTCATCAGATCGCCGAAAAACCGCCGCGACCACACGACCGGATTGCCCCGCTTACCGTCGATGGTTGGCACCACGACGAGCGCGCCGCGCTCGGGATCGAACGCCGCAAGCAATTTGTCGATCAGTCCGGCATCGACCTGCGGCATGTCGCCGAGACAAACGATCGCGCCGTCGGCGCTCTCCGGCACTGCCGCGATGCCCGCGCGCAGCGACGTGCCGAGACCTTCCGCATAATCCGGATTATGCACGAAGGTCACGTCGAGGCCTTTGAGCGCGGCTTCGACCTTGTCGCGCTGATGCCCCGTGACGACGATGACCGGCCGCGCCCGCGAGGCAAGCGCCTGTTCGGTGGCGATGCGCACCAGCGGCTTGCCGCCGATATCGGCGATCAGCTTGTTGACCGCGCCCATGCGGGTGGACCGTCCGGCGGCAAGCACAATGGCGGCGATGCGCTTGGCCTTTTCGGCGGTCTCCTTGTCGCGCGGCTGCGGCCGGGTCACAATCTCCATCAGCAGGCCGCCAACGCCAAGGCCGGTGATGTCCTCGCGCGCCACGGGCAAGCCGGCCAGCAGGCGCATCAGCACCCAGTCGAAACCATTTTCTTTGGGGCTTCGCGCGCAGCCCGGCGCGCCGAGCACCGGCCGCCCCTGCGCCGACGCCACCAGCATCAGATTGCCGGGGTCCACCGGCATCCCGAAATGCTCCAGTTTGCCGCCGATCTGCTCCACCGCCGCCGGGATAACGTCACGGCGGTCGGCAATCGCCGAGGCGCCGAACACCAGCACCAGTTCCGCACCCGCTTTGAGCAGTTCGTCCATCGCGGCGGCGAGCGCCTTCTGGTCGTGCGGCACGCGCTTGTCCGCGATGATCGTCGCACCGGCAGGCGCGAGCCGCTCTGCTGTCACCTTCAGCGTCTTGTCGATCACCTTTGGCGCAAGACCGGGCAACACGGTCGAGACGACGCCGACTTTTTTGATCTTGTAGGGCGCAACGCGCACCAAGGGCGTCGCCTTGGCAGCCTCGGCCAGCGCGGCGTTGCGCGCAGCCGCCGCCACCGCGAAAGGAATGATTTTGACCGTCGCGATCATCTCGCCTTCGACCACCGGCTTGAACGCCGGCAGCGTGGCGAAAGTCACGGCTTCATCGATGCGGTTGAGCCGGTCGATCGCAGTCTTGTCGACCACCAACACGCCGGCCGCATCCGCGAACAGATTGCAGCGGCCCGTGAAGGCGCGGTCGAGCCGGACGCCCTCACCGGCGACCGCCTTAGCGATCTCGGCGGCCGCGGTGTCCTCGGCAACGTCACCCGTCTCAAGCCGTGCCACCACGATCTCGGCGACGCCCGCCGCTTTCAGCGCGGCGACTTCGGCAGCACCGATCAGCGTGCCCTTCCTGAGCACCAGATCGCCCTTGCGGATCGAATGCACGGCGGTCGCGCCAAGGGCCTGATCCGGCGGCAGCGGGCCGAATTTCATTCCGCGGCCTCCGCCCTGCGGCCACCGCCCTTGCCGCCTTCCGCCTCGCTCTTGCGCAGCCGCGCGGTGATCTCGCCCATGATCGACACTGCGATCTCCGCCGGCGACACCGCGCCGATGTCGAGGCCGATCGGCGCGTGAATGCGCGCGATGGTCTCATCGCTGAGCCCCTGCGCCTTGAGCCGCTCGACGCGGCGCCCATGCGTCTTTCGGGAACCGAGCGCGCCGATATAGAAGCAGTCGCGTGCGAGCGCGTGCAGCAGCGCCGGATCGTCGATCTTCGGGTCATGCGTCAACGCGACGAAGGCGGTGTATTTGTCGATGTTAAGCGGCGGCAGCGCCTGATCCGGCCATTCGGCGATGATCTTCACGTCGGGAAACCGCTCTGGCGTCGCAAACGCCGTTCGCGGATCGACAATGGTGACGTCATAGCCGAGTAGCGACGCCACCGGCGCCAGCGTCTGGCTGATATGCACCGCACCGGTGACGACGAGCCGCGGCGACGGCACGTGGACGGTCAAAAACACCTTGCCCTGCGGCGTCTCTTCCATGCCGCTCTTGCCGCTGCGCAGGTGCTTTTCCAGCACCTCCTTCAACGGGTCCCTGGCAACGTCGGCGCCCCTCACCAGCCGCTGTTCGCCGCTTGCCGTATCGGTGACGACGATGACGGCGCGGCGCGCCGCGCGCTCAGCATTGAGCGTCTTGATGAGGTCGAGCTGCAAGGTCAGTCCACCTTCTCGACATAGACACGGATGGTGCCGCCACAGGACAGCCCCACCTTCCACGCCGTCTCGTCGGCGACGCCGAATTCGAGCGTCTTCGGTTTGCCGCTTTCGATCACGTCCATCGCTTCGGTGACGACCGCGCCTTCGACGCAGCCGCCGGACACCGAACCCAGGAAATTGCCCTCGTCGTCGATGACGAGGTTGGATCCCACGGGGCGCGGCGCCGAGCCCCAGGTCTCGACGACGGTGGCGAGTGCCACGCCGCGGCCGGCCTTGCGCCAGTCTTCCGCCGCCTTGAGGATGTCTTCATCGCGCGACACGGTCGTCATGCAATTTCTCCGTCAGGCTATTTTACGAAGCCAGAGCTTCGGGTCGTGCGCGGCGCTCGCCTCGCCGGACAGCGCGCGCACGAGCTCGCTCATGAACTCCAGATTATGAATGGGCCGCAGTTCGTCAACATGCGGGAGGATTGTGCGCACCCCGCGGGCGCGCGCCTCGAACCCTTCGAATCGTAGCAGAGGATTGAGCCAAATCAAGCGCCGGCACGACTTGTGCAGCCGCTCGATTTCGAATTCGAGCGTGTCGTCGCCATCGCGCTCGAGACCGTCGGTGATCAGCAGCACCACCGCGCCCTGCGTCAGCACCCGCCGCGCCCAGTGCTTGTTGAAGGCATGCAGCGACGACGCAATCCGCGAGCCGCCGGACCAGTCGGTGACATGGGCCGAACAGGCGGCGAGCGCCTCGTCCGGGTCGCGCTCGCGCAGCGCCCGCGTCACATTGGTCAGCCGCGTACCGAATAGGAAGGTCG
>JBFWZV010000033.1:0-35455 GCA_050184975.1 Pseudolabrys sp.
AATCTTGTGTACCGGCGGCGCTAGAGCGCTATCAGACCGCGCGTAAACCGATTGTCGAAAAGCTGATTGCCGCGGCAAAGACCAGCGCAGGCTGGTACGAGCATTTCGCCGAGCACATGAAGATGAAGTCGATGGATTTTGCGTATAGCTACATCACCCGATCCGGACGGATAAATCCGGCACGCCTAAAGTCCATCTCGCCGCGCTTTTCGGCGCAACATCAAGCCTGGTTGGAATCAAAATCGAAGCGCGCCTCGGCATAGAGGCGCTTGTCGCGTCGGTTCGAATGGTTGGTTCCGCTCGGCCATCGGGTACAGACCGCAAATAAACGCGTCTTGAGGAACATTGAGGTTCGAGGCCTCCCCGGGCCCACCAGCTAAATCAAAACGTTGTCACCACTGGTTGGCTTTTGCTTGTTCTGCCGACCACAGATTCGACCACAGACACTGCGAACAACGATCCCATTGCACGCTCGCTTTAGTTTGCAAACTCGTTAGAACCAGTTGATATGTTGATATATAGACCTACGAAATGGTCGCGGTTTGCAAAAATCTCGAGGAAATTCAACGCGCAGAACCAGACTACGAGTCTGGTGCCCTCTGCCGGTGATCGCGATGACGAATGACCTCTGCGATTGTCGTGGCGAGTGGGGCAAATCGCGAAAATTTCATAACAAACAGTAGAGTGGTGTAATGTCCCACCTTACCCCAAAGGGCTGATTTTCTTGGGTGCGTGAGGTCCCGTAGGGAGCGCCAGTTTCCCGACATGACAATCCGCACTACCTCAACGCCCCGACCAGCACGAGGCCGAGCGTAATCACGCAGGCGGCCGCGACCTTGCCGGCCGAGACCTGTTCGCGGTGCAGCGCCATGCCGATCAGCGCCGCGAACAAGACGCTGCTCTCGCGCAGCGCCGACACCGGGCCGACCGCGTTGCGGCTCAGCGCCCACAGATAGACGGTAAAGGACAACACGCCGAGCACGCCGGCGACCAGCATGCGGCCGCGCTGGCGCCACAGCTCGCGCCACAGCGCATTGCCTTTCGCCGCATAGACGAGACCGCCATAGGTGAGGCTGTCCAGCACCACGAGCCACGCGGTGAAGGCGAGCCAGTCGCCGGCAAGCCGGGTGCCGTAGGCGTCGAGCACTGTGTAGCCGGCGACAGTGGCGCCGGCGGCGAGCGCGGCAACGACCAGACTTCCATGGGCGCCGCCGCGCAGCGAGTGCGCGGCGAGCCACAGCAGCCCGGCAGAGACGATGGCGATGCCGGCGATCTGGCCGCCCGCCGGCAACTGGCCGAGCGTGACGAAAGCGATGACGGTCGCAAACAGCGGCACGAAGCCGCGCGCCAGCGGAAAGGCCTGGCCCAGTTCGCCGACGGCGTAGGCGCGTGCCAGCGCGATCTTGTAGCCGACATGCAGCGCGACCGAGACCGCCATCACCGGCCACACTTGCGCTGGCAGCGGCGGCACGAAGGGCAGCGCGCAGACGGAGATCGCGGTGGCGACAAACCCCATGCCGGCGAGCACCAGCCGCTGGTCGCCGCCGTATTTGACCAGCGAATGCCACGACGCATGCAGCAGCGCGGCAAGCAGCATCAGGACAATGGTCAGGCCATCGAGCATGGGGAGTGCGTGCAATACAGTTGACGTCTTCCGGTTTTGCCGATCCCGGAAAAGAGTGCAAGATGGCGCAGACGCAAACAGCCAGACCGCGCCCGCTATGGACCTGCTCACGACCTCGGAAGCGGCGGACTATCTCCGCCTTAAGGAACGCAAGATCTACGAGATGGTCGCTGAGGGCAGCGTGCCCTGCACCAAGGTGACCGGGCGCTGGCTGTTCCCGAAGGCCGAACTCGATCAGTGGCTCGCCGCCAGTCTGGTGCGCCCCGACGGCATGGTGCGGCCCGACCCGCCGCCGATCGTCGGCGGCAGCCATGATCCGCTGCTCGAATGGGCGATCCGCGAGAGCGGCTGCGGGCTGGCGACGCTGCCGGTCGGCAGCGAGGCCGGGCTCGAACGGTTTTCCGCCGGCGCGGCGCTCGCGGCCGGCATCCATCTGCATGCGCTCGACGACATCGAGGCCGACGCCAATGTCGCGGCGATGCGCGGCAAGGGCGAGTTTCACGACGCGGTGCTAATCGCGTTCTGCCGGCGTGAGCAGGGCCTCATGGTCGCGTCCGGCAATCCGAAGAAACTGAAATCGATCGACGACGCGGTGGGAAAGCGCGCATGCGTGGGCGTGCGGCCGAAAGGCGCCGGCGCGCAGCTCTTGTTGCTCGGTCTGCTGCGGCGTTCGGGCCTCGCTTACGAGAAGGTCAATACGGCGGCGGCCCCGTCACCGACCGGGCCCGATCTCGCGCAGGCGATCCGCGCCGGCCGCGCCGACTGCGGCATCGCCACCCGCGCGGTGGCGGAAGCGGCCGGGCTCGACTTCGTGCCGTTGTTGTGGGAGCGGTTCGATCTCGTCATGCGCCAGCGCGGCTATTTCACCGCGCCGATGCAGACACTGGTGAGCTTCATGCGCTCGAAAGACTTGACGGCACGCGCCAGGGAAATGGGCGGCTACGACGTCGCCGACAGCGGCGCGGTGCGCTTCGTAAACTGAACGGCGCAACATCGGACGCAATGCAATGAAAACCAATGACCCGCAGGTGTGGCCAACCGAACTGCGCCTGCACAAAGACAAACGGACGCTGACGGTTGCCTTCGACAACGGCGAAAAGTTCGATCTCGCCGCGGAGTACCTTCGCGTCAAAAGTCCGAGCGCCGAGGTGCAGGGCCATTCCGCCGAGGAACGCAAGACCGTACCCGGCAAGATCAACGTGATGATCCTCGAAGTGATCCCGGTCGGCAATTACGCCGTGCGGCTCGGCTTCGACGATATGCACTCGACCGGCATTTTCGACTGGGAATACCTGCTTGAGCTTGGCCGCAACCATGCGCGCTACTGGCAGGACTATCTCGACGAGCTGGCGGTGAAGAACCTCAAGCGCGAGCCACAGATCGCACGGCGTCAGTAGTCATCAAGCCACCAGCCGCCGCAGCGCCGCGGTCAGCTTGCCGTCCGGCTGCGCGAGTTCGTCCATGATCGCGTAGTGATGGTGCCCTTCGATCGGCATGAGCTCCGACGGCAGTTTCGCGGCGAGGCGTGCCTCGTGATATTCGCGGGCCTGACGCTGGAACTCGGGCAGTTCGCCGGTGCCATAGGCGACGACCAGCGGCGGCGACTGCGCCGGCAACTGGCGCAACGGCGAGAGGCGCTCGACCTCTTCGGCGGTGATGTTCATCTTGTCGTTGACGTAGCAGAGCCGGCACGGCGCGATGTCGTAGACGCCGCTGATCGACAGGCCGGCGGTGACGCCGCATTCGGCGAGCAGCAGCGAAATCAGGTGGCCACCGGCCGACCAGCCGGACAGGACGATTTTGCCCTGCGCGACGCCGTGCTGCGGCCCGTTGGCCCGCAGCCAGCGCATCGCGGCGCGGATTTCGTCGGCGATCTCGCTCAGCGAGGCGTCGGGGCCGAGCGTATAGCCGACCATGGCGACGTCGATGCCATGCGCCAGCGGGCCTTCGGCCATGCAGCCGAACACCTCTTTGCTGTTGCGCTGCCAGTAGCCGCCGTGGACGTGGACGAACAGCGGCGCGCCGGCCGGCCCCGCGCGATAGAGATCGATTCTGTTGCGCGGCCTCGGCCCGTAGGCGAGGTCGAGCAGCGCCGGATCGCTCGCGGCGCGCAGCTTCGCGGTGCGGGCCTCCCAGCCGGCCAGCCGCGCCTCGCTGTCCTTGAAGGCCGCGCCGTTGTTGTAGGCCGCGCCGAGCTGATCGCGCGTCATGCCGCGCCAGACAATGTCGTTCATGCGTCGGTTCCTTTTCCCGATCATAGGGAGAGGCCGGCGTCGCCGTCAAAATCCGTGCGGGCCGGTGATCCGGGGCGGGCCGCCGGACGTAAGCGCCACGACCGAACCTGGAGAACGCTCATGTCCGCCATCGCGACTTTCGCCATTGCCTATGCCGCCACCTTTCTGGTGTTCGCCGCGGTCGACGCGGCCTGGTTGAGCCAGATGGGGCCGGCGCTCTACAAGCCGGTGCTCGGCGACATGCTGGCGCCGAGCCTGCGGATCGCGCCGGCGATCGCATTCTATCTGATCCTGCCGATCGGCATCGTGGTATTCGCGGTGAGCCCGGCGCTGAAGTCGGGTCATCTGTCCGACGCGGTGGTTCACGGCCTGCTGTTCGGCGCCATCGCCTATGCGACCTACGATCTCACCAATTACGCAACGTTGAAGAACTGGTCGCTGACCATCACCGTCCTCGACATCGTCTATGGTGCGGTGGCGTCTGCTGCCGCGGCGACCGTCGCGGTGCTGGCGGTGCGCACGGCGACGCGATGGATCGAGGCGTGATCTAGCGGACGGGTGTCAGCCGGTAGTGGCTGACGCCCCATTCGTTGCCGTCGGCGTGGCCGAACAGCCCGGCGGTGGCGAGGAAGAACAGCCGCCAGCGGCGCAGCCAGAGCCGCGCGTCGCGGCCATAGATGCGCCGCAGGACGGCGAGTGCGGCGTCTTCGTTGCGGTCGAGGTTCTCCAGCCACTGCTCGGCGGTGCGCCGGTAATGCGTGCCGCTCCAGCGCCAGTCCTGTTCGACCGTCATCAGGTCGCCGAACTGCCGGATCAGGTCGTGGCTCGGCATGATGCCGCCGGTGAAAAAATGCTGCGCGATCCAGTCGTCCTTGTCGTCGGTCGAGAAGCGGTACGGCGCCTTGCGGTGCGTGAAGATGTGCATGAAGAAGCAGCCGTCGGGTGCAAGCGCATCGCGGATGCGCGCGAGCAACGGCCGCCAGTTCGCCATGTGCTCGAACATCTCGACCGAGACGACACGGTCGTAAGTCTCCGTCGGGACAAAGGCGTTCATGTCGGCGGTCACGACGTCGAGATTGCCGAGGCTCCGCAGCACCGCCTGTTCGAGAATATAGGCGCGCTGCGAATGCGAGTTCGACACCGCGGTGATGCGGGCGTTCGGATAATGGCTTGCCATCCACAGCGACAGCGAACCCCAGCCGCAGCCAAGCTCGAGAATGCGTTGGCCGTCGGCAAGGCCGGCGTGTTGCGCGGTTTCAGCCAGCGCAAGCTCTTCGGCGGCGGCGAGCGTCTCGTCGCCGTGCGGGTAAAGGCAGCTCGAATATTTGCGCTGCGGCCCGAGCGCGAGCGCGAAGAACTCGGCGGGGATCTCGTAGTGCTGCGCATTGGCTTCGGCGGTGTTGAGCGCCACCGGAAAGGCATTCATCGCGTCGGCGAAGTCACGCTCGGCGTCGGGCGGCAGCGCGGCGAGCCGGCGTCGGGTGCGTGCCACCAGAAAATTGATGGCGGCGTGGCTGACACCGTCCGGCCAGGCGATGGCTTCGCCGGCATGGATCGCGCGCTGAATGAAACTCATGGCCGGGCTCCTGTGTGGGCTTCTGGGCTGCGGGGCGGGACCGGGAAGAAGGCGCTGGTGCGGGCTTGGTAGGCGCGGAACGCTTCGCCGCGGCGCTCCAGCATGTGGGCTTCGAGATAGGGGATGCCGGTGACGTGGACGAGCACCCAATACATGCAGGCCGGGCCAATGAGCGCCAGCCAGCCGAACGGATGGCCGCCGGTCAGGTCGATCGCGAACAGCGGGAAGGCGAGCCAGCACACCCATTCGAAGAAGTAGTTCGGATGGCGCGACCACGCCCACAGGCCGCGGTCGCAGACCTTGCCGGCATTGGCGGGATCGGCGCGGAAGCGCCGAAGCTGCGCGTCGGCGAGCGCCTCGCCGGCGATGCCGAAGACGAAGACGGCGGCGGCGAGATAGTCCTGCAGGCGCAGGTCCGGCGCGGGATTGCCGGCGGCGAGCAGCATCGCGATGGCGAGCGGGATCGAGATCAGCGCCTGTTTCTGCGCGAGCAGGAACATCTGCCAATTCGCGTTGCCGCCCCATTGCCCGACCAGCTTGGCATAGCGCGGATCGTCAACGATGCCGGCGGTACGAAACGCGATGTGGAGACCAAGACGCAATGCCCAGGCCGCGATCAGCGCCGCGACCAGCACCTGACGCGGCGCGGCGTGGCCGTCGAACGGCCACAGCGCCGCGGCGATGCCGGTGAGGCCGAGGCCGAAGGTCCAGCCGGTGTCGATCCAGCCGGAATTGCGGGTCGCAAACCATACGAGCCAGGCGACCGACATCGCCACCGCCAGCGCAAGCGAGACGGCGAGGATGCCGGTGACGAACTCGGCGAGCGTCATTCGGCGGCCTCCATCAGCCGGGCGACGCGCTGCGCCGTCGTCGTTCGGACGATGAAGGCATCGACGTCGTCGAGCACCGGCGCGAGAAAACGCAACGGCCCGGCAACCGCGCCGACAATGGTGACGTGGCCGACAGCAGGATAATGACGCACGGTGACGTCGTTGCCGTGGGCGCGCAGCCGGTCGGCGAGCCGCGTCGCGTTGCCGGGATCGACCGTGGTGTCGAACGTGCCGGTCATCAACAGCGCCGGCGGCTCGCGGCCGGCGACATAGGACGCCGGCTGGGTGTCGCGGCGATTGGCGCCGCCGAAGATCTCGATCAGCTTGGGGTCGCGCAGCGGCAGGAAATCGTAAGGCCCGGCAAGCCCGATCAGGCCCGCCACGCTGCTGCGGGGACTAAGGCCGACCTCGCCGAGCCAGCGGCCGTCGAGCGCCAGCATCGCCGCATTATAGGCGCCGGCGGAATGGCCCATGACGTAGAGCCGGCGCGGGTCGCCGCCGAAGCGCGCGGCATTGTTGCGTGCCCAGCGCAGCGCGCGGGCGCTGTCGCGCAGGAAGTCCGGGTAGCGCACGTCCGGAAAGGTCCGATAGTCGGGGACAATGGTGACATAGCCGCGCCGCGCCAGCGCCGATGCGACAAAGCGATAGGTCTCTTTCTCGCCGCCCTGCCAGCTGCCGCCGTAGAAGAAAACGATGACCGGCGCGCGGGCGGCTTGCGCGGGGCGATAGATGTCGAGCGTGCGCCGTGCGCCGGTGGCATAGGGGATCGATGTCGCGACCTCGATGCCGGAGACCGGGGCGAAACTGTTGAGAATATCGGCCGGCGAGGTGCAGCCCGAGGTGACAAGGGCCGCGAGCGCGGCGAGCGAACCGTATCGCGCCGGGCGAAGGCGGGGACCGCGCGCTGCGACCGGCATGACCGCCGCCCGTCAGAACCTGACGAACGGCTGGATCAGCCGCCCGAGCCAGCTCTGCAACAGAATGTCGCCCTGGAGCGCGACCAGGCAAGTGCAGGGTCCGCCGGTCTCGATGACCGGCTTGTGCTCGACGCGTTCGTCGGCTTCGTCGAAATCGCCGGCGCCGTAGCGGCCGAGATCGTGGCGATAGGCGCCCTCCAGGATGCAGGTCCATTCGGTGCCGGTGTGTTTGTGATGCGGCAGGCGCGTGCCCGGCCCGGCGTACAGCATGAACACTTTCACATTGTCCTGCGAGGGTACGGCAAAGCTGCGCAACTGCACGCCCGAGCCGATCGAGCGCCATTTGCCCGGTGCATAAAGCGACAACGGCGCGGGCACGCCGTCGGTCTGTTGTGGCCGCTTCATGGGTTTGGCCGCCGGTTCGGAATCGATGCGGGCAAGCGCGCGATTGAGCGCGTCCGGCGCCATGGCGGTATCTTCGGCCCGGTCGAGCAGGGCGCCGCCGGCCGCCTCGAAGCTGCGCATCGCGCCACGGCAATGCGGGCAGCGCGACAGATGCGATGCGACGACGACGGCGCGCGCCTCGTCGAGATGTCCGGCGGCAAAGGCCGCCAGCGTTTCTTCGCTCGGATGGTGCGTGATGGTCATGATAGATCACCAAGATGTTCGCGCAGCCGCGCCATGGCGAGGCGCAGCCGAGATTTGACCGTGCCGAGGGGAAGTCCGAGCCGTGCGGCGATGTCGCCGTGGCTGCGGCCCTCGAAAAACGACAGCGTGACGACATGCAACTGCTCGGCAGACAGATGCTTCATCGCCGCCTGAACGCGCTCGCCGGACTCGGCGACCGCGAGCGCGCTGTCCGGCCGCTCCGGTTCCTCCGGCTCGACCAGTTCGTAAATCTCGTGCATGCGGGCGCGGTTGTCGCGCCGCAGCCGGTCGATTCGCAGGTTGCGCGCGATCGCGAAGATCCAGGCCGAGGCGCTGGCGCGGCTCGCGTCGAACAAGGCGGCCTTGCGCCAGATCGCGACCATGGTGTCCTGCGCGATGTCCTCGGCGCTGCCGGCATCGACGCCCATGCGCATCAGCATCGCCTTGATGCGCGGCGCGTAATGCGCAAACAGCGCCGCAAACGCCGTACGGTCCTGCCGGACGGCGACCGCCACAATCATCTGCGCCGGCTCGCCTGGCGCTGCGCCGGTCGCCTCACGCATGACGAACCGGCGACGCGGCAGCGTGTCCCGCTGCGTCAGGTCGGGGCCGGGAGCCGCAAGCTCGCATCCGTCGATGGCTCCTGCCATTTGCATGACCAGGATTACGGCCGAGCCGGCCGTCTGGATCACTCAGCGGTGATCCAAAACCTCCTGCCGCCCGTAGAACTCCCTGAAAACAGTGCGAAAAGCCCTTGCCCCGACGGCGCGGCGAGGCGCGGAGGGCAAAGATGCGGGCAGGGGTGGCGGGCAGGCTCGGGCGCAGGCGCATTGCGGTCATTGGCACCGGTATTTCCGGACTGTCGGCGGCCTGGCTGTTGAGCCAGCGCCACGCGGTCACCGTCTATGAACGCGACGGCCGGATCGGTGGGCATTCTAACACCGTTACCGTGCGCGGCGCGAACGGCGAGATCGCCGTCGATACCGGGTTCATCGTCTACAATGAGGCGACCTATCCGAACCTGACCGCGCTGTTCGCCCATCTCGGGGTCGCGACGCAGCCGTCCGACATGACGTTCGCGGTGTCGCTCGCCGACGGCGGCCTCGAATATGCCGGCAACAATCTCGCCGGCTTGTTCGCGCAGAAACGCAACCTGGTGCGGCCGCGGTTCTGGTCGATGCTGAACGATCTGCATCGCTTCTATCGGGAAGCGCCGCGCGACGTGACGCTGCTGTCCGACCTGCGCACCACGCTCGGCGACTATCTCGAGGCCGGCGCCTATGGCGCGGCGTTCCGCGACGATCATCTGTTGCCGATGGCGGCCGCAATCTGGTCTGCGCCGTCGCAGGCAATCCTCGGTTACCCGGCGGCGTCGTTCATCCGCTTTCACGAAAATCATGGTCTGCTGAAACTCCGCAACCGGCCGCAGTGGTACACGGTGAGCGGCGGCAGCCGCAATTATGTCGGGCGGCTGGCGAACGCCTTCGCCGACCGCATTCGCGTTAATGCCGGCGCGGTGGAGGTTCGCCGCACGCCGGCCGGTGTCCAGGTCCGCGACCGTAGCGGCAGTGTCGAAATGTATGACGACGTGGTGATCGCCGCCCATGCCGATCAGGCGTTGGCGATGCTGAACGACGCCTCACCCGACGAGCGGCGCGTACTCGGCGCCTTCCGCTACAGCGACAATCTGGCCATCCTGCACGACGACCCGGCGCTGATGCCGAAGCGGCGCGCGGTGTGGTCGAGCTGGAACCACATCGGCTGCGACGAGGAACGCAAAGACTGCCCGACCGTGACCTACTGGATGAACTCGTTGCAGGGTATTCCGCAGGAGACGCCGCTGTTCGTGACCCTCAATCCGCAGCGCGAGCCGCGCGGCGTTCTGCACACGGAGCGCTACGAGCATCCGCTGTTCGACAAGGCGGCCATCGCCGCGCAGCGCGAGCTGTGGTCGCTGCAGGGCCGGCGCAACACCTGGTTCTGCGGCTCCTATTTCGGCGCCGGCTTCCACGAGGATGGCCTGCAGGCGGGCTTGGCCGTCGCCGAGGCGCTCGGACAGGTGCGGCGGCCGTGGACCGTCGAGAATGAATCCGGGCGGATCGTCGCCGGCCCCGCGCCGCAGCCGTCCGCAGCAGCGGAGCTTGCGGCATGAGCCTCTCGTCGCGGCTCTATTTCGGTTCGGTGGTGCATCGCCGGCTGCGGCCGCATCCGCACCGGCTGCGCTACCGGGTGTTCTGGATGCTGCTCGATCTCGACGAGATCGCGGCGCTGCCTCGCCGGCTGCGATTGTTTGCGCACAATCGATTCAGCGCACTGAGCTTCCACGACCGCGACCACGGCGACGGCAGCGGCCGCCCGCTGCGCGCGCAGGTCGAGGAGCACCTGACGCGGGCCGGCATCGCGGCCGGCGGGCAGATCCTGCTGCTCTGCATGCCGCGCGTGTTCGGCTACGGCTTCAACCCGCTCAGCGTCTATTTCTGCCACGGGCGGGACGGTGCGCTCGCCGCGATCCTCTACGAGGTTCACAACACGTTCGGCGAACGGCACAGCTATCTGGCGCCAGTCGCGCCCGAGGGCGGGGCGGCTGTGGAGCACAACTGCAGCAAGCGGTTTTACGTATCCCCCTTCATGGACATGGATCTGAGCTACGCCTTCCGGGTGCAGCCGCCGGGCGAAAAAGTGAGCATCGCCATCCGTACCTCGGACCGGGCCGGGCCGGTGCTCACCGCGGCGCTGGCCGGCGAGGCGGCTCCGTTGGGCGATGCCCGCCTGCTCGCGGCGCTGCTGAGCTATCCACTGCTGACGCTCAAGGTGATCGGTGCGATCCATTGGCATGCGCTGCGGATGTGGCTGAAGGGGCACCGGCTGCGGCCCCGGCCTTCGGCACCTGACAATTCTGTGACGGTCGTTCATAATCCCGGCTGACGGATGGCAGCCGGGTCGCCGCTGATGGTGAAGGCCGAACCAGGACCGACGGGATTGCGGGCGCGGATCTTCACGCGCCTCGCGCGGAGGCTGATTCCTTTGCCGCAAAGCGGGCGCCTGCGCGTCGTGCTGCCGTCCGGCGACATCATCGAACGCGCGAGCGCGGTCCGTACCCCTGAGGCCATGATCGAGGTCCATCGCTGGCGCGGGTTGTGGCGCATGCTGCGCGACGGCGACCCGGGCTTCGTCGACGGCTATCTCGACGGCGACTGGTCGACGCCCGACCTGGTGCGGGTTCTGGAATTCTTCATGGAGAACGAGGCGGCCTTTGCGAAGCCCGCCACACCGTCGTGGCTGACGTTCGTGCGCACCCGGCTCCAGCACTGGGCGCGCGCCAACACGAAGCGCGGCGCCAAGCGTAACATCGCCGCGCATTACGACCTCGGTAACTCCTTCTACGAGCAGTGGCTCGACCGCGGCATGAACTATTCGTCGGCGCGTTTCGAGCGCGCCAACAGCCTCGAAGCGGCGCAGGAGGCCAAGCTCGCCCGTATCGTCGAACTGATGGAACTGACTGGCGGCGAGCGTGTCCTGGAAATCGGCTGCGGCTGGGGGGCGCTTGCCGAGCACATGCTGAAAGTTCCGGGTTGCAGCGTGACCGGCCTGACGCTCTCGACCGAGCAGCTCGCTTACGCGCGCGAGCGGCTTGCCGCGGCGGGGCAGCGCGCCGATCTGCGCCTGCAGGACTATCGCGATGTCCGCGGCCGGTTCGACCGTATCGCCTCGATCGAGATGTTCGAGGCGGTCGGCGAACGCTACTGGCCGGTCTATTTCGGCAAGATCAAATCGTCGCTGACGGAAACCGGCGCGGCGGTGCTGCAGATCATCACCATCGACGAGAAGCGTTACGCCGCCTACCGAAAGACGCCGGATTTCATCCAGCGCTATATCTTCCCCGGCGGCATGCTGCCGACCTTGACGCATATCGAGCAGGAAGTGCGCCGCGCCGGCCTCAAGCTGGTGCATTGCGAATCGTTCGGCGACAGCTACGCCGAAACGCTGCGTGAATGGCGCAGCCGCTTCCTGCGCGCCTGGCCGAACATCGAGACGCTCGGCTTCGACCAGCAGTTCCGCCGCATGTGGGAATACTATCTGGCCTATTGCGAGGTCGGTTTCCGCTTCGGCTCGATCAATGTGAGCCTGTTCAAGCTCGCGGCCTGACACTTCCCGACGACTGCCTTCACGATTGTTTTGCGCGCGTGCCGGCGTGTTACGATGCCCGTGCAATCGGGGCGGGGCATTTTCATCATGCGACTGGTCGATATCCGTGAGACGGCGATTCCGCTGAAGTCGAGCCTGCGCAATTCGAGCTTCGATTTCAGCGAGATGACGACCTCGGTGGTCGCGGTCATCACCGACGTGATCCGCGACGGCAGGCCGGTCACGGGCTACGCGTTCAATTCGACTGGGCGCTATGCCTGCGGCGCCCAGATGCGGGCGCGCTTTATTCCGCGGCTGCTGGCCGCGCCGCCCGATAGCCTGCTCGACGAGACCGGCAAAAACTTCGACGCCGCCAAGGCGCTTGCCGTGATGATGACGCGCGAGAAGGCGGGCGGCCATTCCGAGCGCTCGATCGCAATCGGCACCATCGAAGTGGCGCTGTGGGACGTCATTGCCAAGATCGCCGGCAAGCCGCTGCATGTGCTGCTGGCCGAGCGCTTCAACGGCGGCCGCGTGGCGAAGCGGATGTTCTGCTATGTCGGCGGCGGCTGGTACTGGCCAGGCCAGACCATCAAGGATTTGCAGGACGAGATGCGCCGGCATCTCGACGCCGGCTACACCATGGTCAAGATGAAGGTCGGCGGCGCACCGGTCGAGGAAGACGTGCGGCGGCTTGCGGCGGTGATGGAGGTGGTCGGTTCCGGCGACCATCTCGCGGTCGACGCCAACTGCAAATTCGGCCGCGACGAGGCGCTCGTCTATGCGAAGGCGCTGGCGCCGTTCAAGCTGCGCTGGTTCGAGGAGCCGTGCGACCCGCTCGACTTCGCGCTGATGGCGGAGCTTGCGAGCGTTTACGAGCCGCCGCTTGCGACCGGCGAAAATCTCTACTCGACGCAGGACGTCGCCAATCTCGTGCGGTTCGCCGGATGGCGGAAAGGCCACGACGTGATCCAGATCGACCCG
Organism: Pseudolabrys sp.; assembly: GCA_050184975.1. Taxonomy (GTDB): domain Bacteria; phylum Pseudomonadota; class Alphaproteobacteria; order Rhizobiales; family Xanthobacteraceae; genus Pseudolabrys. The sequence continues at coordinate 12,939 of JBFWZV010000033.1, forward strand.
CCGCAGGCCTATGGCATCGGGCAATATGCCAGGACCGTGGCGATGCTGGACGGGCAGGGCTGGTCGCGCGCCTCGCTGTTTCCCCATGGCGGCAACCAGATGTCGCTCGCGATCGCCGCCGGCTTCGGGCTTGGCGGCGCGGAATCCTATCCCGGCGTGTTCGGGGATTTCGGCGGCTTTGCCGACGATGCGCGGATCGAGAACGGCGCGATCACGCTGTCGGACCGGCCCGGCATCGGCTTCGAGGGGCAGGCGGCGCTGTACCGGACTATGCGCGAGCTTTCGGCGTAGCGCCGGCAGCGTTCACGAGACGGTGTTGAAGCGCTCGATGCAGGCGCGCAGCACGTCGTCGCCGGGCCGTTTCCACCAGTCGAGCGAGGAGAATATCTCGACTTCGGTATAGCCCTTGTAGCCGGCCTGTTCGATCCAGCCCCGGATGCGCGGGAGATCAATGACGCCATCGCCCATCATGCCGCGGTCGAGCAGCAAATCGCGGGTCGGGATCAGCCAGTCGCAGATGTGATAGGCGAAGATGCGCTTTTCCGCGCCGGCACGCGCGATCTGCGCCTCAAGCTCCGGATCCCACCAGACATGATAGGTGTCGATGGCGACGCCGACGTCCGGCCCGAGCGCGCCGCACATGTCGAGCGCCTGTTTCAGCGTGTTCACGCAGGCGCGGTCGCCGGCATACATCGGATGCAGCGGCTCGATGGCAATCGGCATCTTGCACGCGCGCGCATGAGGCAGGATGGCGGCGATGCCGTCGGCGACCATGTCGCGCGCGGCTTCGATGTCACGCGAGCCTTTCGGCAGGCCGCCGACGACGAGGACGAGACAGTCGGCGCCGAGTGCCGTGGCCTCGTCGATGGCGCGCAGGTTGTCGTCGATGGCTGCCGCGCGGCCGGCGGCGTCGGCGGCCGGAAACATGCCGCCACGGCAATAGCCGGACACATGCAGGCCGTTATCCTTGATCGCCTTGGCGGCGTCGGTCAGCCCGACCTTGGCGACCTGATCGCGCCAGGGGTCGACCGCCGCGATGCCATGGCGGGCGCAGGCCTCCACAGCCTCGATCAGGTTCCACTGCTCGCGCACGGTGGCGAGATTGATCGACAGGCCTGCAGTCGTCATTGCGTCTCCTGAAGCGCGCTTGCGCTCATGTCGCGATGGCGCTTTCGCGCATGGCGGTGAAGTCGGGGATCACGGCGCTGGCGAGGCCGGCGGCCCTGGCGATCGAGCCGAGCGAGACCATGCCGTCGCGGATGTCGAGCCGGGCGCGGCCGTTGGGTGCGCGGCGGTAGAGGTCGCCATGCGCGGCGAGGAAGGCATCCTGCTCAGGCGTCGGCGCGCCGGCCATGCCGTCGACATAGTGGTGGCCGTTGCGCTCGACATGGGTCGCGCCCACAAGCGTTGCCAGCATCAGATCCTGCTGCACGGCGATGCCGCCCTGCGTGGTGAGGTCTTCCGCCGACATGAAGCAGCGGGCGCCGTTCCTGCTGTTGGCCATTTCGTCGTTCAACTTGGCGACGCGGGCGGCGTTCAGCAGCGCGCGGTAGAAACCCTTGCAGGACTTCGCGGAGATGCCGCGATAGCCGAGCGCGCGGGCGCGCGGAAACACGTCGAAATCGGCGTCCGACTCGTCGACCTCGACCGGCACTTCGTCGCCCAGCGGGCGGATCGGTTCGCTCAGCGCGCGGGACCGCGCGATCGGCTGTTCGAGCAGCAGGATCGAGGCTTTAAGCCGTGCCAGCCTCTTGTCTTCGCCGATGCGGCGCCACAGTTCGATGACGGCACCGACTTCTTCGTACTGTTCGTTGCCGTCGAGCGTCACGTGATAGGGCGCGCTCTGGCGGTCGAGCACGGCGGCGATGCCGGCGAGGCGTTCGAGATCGGCGTCGATTTTGCCGGCGACCTTCAGCTTGAAATAACGGTGGCCGTAGGCCGCGATGACTTCCTCCAGGCTCTCGGGGAGGCCGTCGTCGAGCCGCTGGCCCTTTGTCGCGTCGCGGGTCAGCGCATCGAGCAGGCCGACGGTGTGGCGAACATTGATCGAGACGGCGGGTTCGCGGAGGCTGAGAAAACCGTCGAGATCGAAACCGGCGAGATCGGGCGTCAGCCGCGTGTCGATGCCGAGCCGGTTGGCGCGCACCAGCGCCGACGCCGGGGCGTTTTCAAGCCGCCCGAGCGCGTCGATGATGGCACGCTCGACCAGCGCCTGGCCGAATGAGGCGACGAGGCCGTTGAGGCCGGCATTCTCGCATGCCGCACGATGAACGCCGTTGGCGGCCGCCGTCAGTCCGAATGCGGTGTGCTGTCCGGCGGCTTTCATGTGCCGGGCCGCGCTCGCCAGCGACCGCCGCAACTGATCGAAATTATCTTCGTTGGTCAGTTCTGGCGCCTTGTCGAACCATTTCGGGACCAGCAGTTCGGCGGAAATGCCGTCGCCTTCGCGGCCATCCTGAAGTTTGATCCGCACGCGCACAAAGAGCTGCGGCGCCTCGCGCAGCGTGACGACGCCGAAACGAAACGGCAGCCGCAGCGTGACCGGCCGCTCGCAAGCCGTGACGTCGAGCAAAGACAGGCGGGGCGGGGTGTCGGCCATCATTTGCCTCCGAGACCGCGGATGTAATTGATGGCGCGTGCCGCGCAGCTTGGGCCGTCCGGCTCGTAAATGAAAGGCTCGATCGCGGCGTTGCCGCCGTATTGGCAGGCGCGCAGCGTCTCGAGGATCGGCGCGAAATCGAGTTCGCCGTCGCCGGGGCCGCGCCGGTTCGGGTCGTTGAAATGCACATGCGCGACGTGGCCGGTCGGCAGCCATTGACGCAGCAAGTCCGGTACGCTCAGTTTCTCGGTGCGCGCGGCGGAGGAACAGTCGATCATGGTGGCGACGGCGGGATTGCCGATGTCGCGCACGATCTCGACCGCCTCGGCAACGGTGTTGACGAAGGCGGTCTGGTCGCGCGACAGCGGCTCGATGCAATAGGTGACGCCGCTGCCGGCGGCTGCCGCCGCGACATCGGCGAAGCTCTGCACGCCGCGCTTGCGGCTCTCGGCCTCGTCGGCGGGATCGAGCCGGCGCTGGTCGGGGGAGCCGTGGACGAGCACGCGGGCGCCGATATCGGCGGCCAGTTCGCACAGCGCGCGCATGACGGCGACGGTATGCCGGCGCTGTGCGTCGTCGAGCGTGGTGATCGACAGTCCCTGCGGCGCGCGCATCAGGTAATGCAGGCTGCGGATCGGCACGCCGGCGCTCTCGGCGGTGCGGCGCAGCTTCGAGCGTTCGGCGGCGGGCAGGACGTGAGGCTCTTCGCCGAGCGTGAAGGGGGCAAGCTCGATGCCGTCATAGCCGAGTTTTGCCGCGAGTTCGCATTGCTGCGCGAACGGCAATTCGGCGACGACTTCGTTGCAGAGCGAGACATACATCGCGGGTTCAGCCCGGCCGGACGTGGTCGATCTGGCGCAGCACGCCGCACATGCCATAGGCGACTTTGGCGTCCGGCAGCGCCCACTGGTCGGCGCCCGGCTTGACAGTCGCGGTGGCGAGGCGCTGGAGCGCGGCGGCGGCCTGGTGCATCGGGCCGTGCTTTATCACCTCGGCCATTTCCTTCGCGCGCGGCGCAATTCCGGCGCGATGAACGGCGACGAAGCGCTCAAGCTCGCGCGCATAGGCTTTTTTGTCGGTTGCCCAGAGTTTCATCAGCCCCGCATAGGCTTTCGCGGAGAGGTCGCGCCGCTCGAGCCCGCCCTCGAGGCCCTTGGCGACAAGCGCGCGGGCGGCTTCGTAGTGCGCCGGATCGGCGTCCACGTCGGCGCCGAAATAGATGCGGGCATCGCCGCGTTCGGGCAGGCCGGCATTGCCCATGATGGCCAGCACGCGCAACTTGTCGAAGCTGACCGAGCGGTGCAGCGTGCCGGCGGGAAACTGGACGAAGGTGCCGGGTTCGATGGCGACCTGCCGGAAACCATGTATCGGGTCGTGCAGGTCGATGGCGCCGCGGCCGGTGAGGCCGAAATAGGCTTCGTCGGTGATGGCATGGACATGCGCGCAGCCGGCCTGCGCGCCGTCGGGACCGGGGCGCTGGTCGTAGACCTCCAGCACCGTGAGACCAATCCCGCCGATCAGCGCGTCCGACATCGACATCATCCCCGTTCGGCCGAGCCGCGGCGCGTGCCGCCGGTCACGAGCCGCACCAGATAGACGAACGGCTCGAGCAACAATTCGTACCAGCCGCGGATAAAGTCCGTCACGGCGCTCCACATCGTCGCGACGTAGCCTTCACCCGCGCGTGGCGAGCCGATCAGGCCGGCGATCAGCACATAGTGGGCGCGCAGGATACCGGTGACGAAGCCGGTGGTGCCACCGACCGCCGCCTGGAACCGTGGCCCGAGATAGCGGCGGCACGGGCCGATGCTCATCACGATGGTGCCGACGCAGAGCAGGATCAGCACCAGCGAAATCGGCCGTTGCAGATAGAACAGTGCGTCGCCATCGTGGATGACCCAGGAGCGGCGGAAGCTTTTGTCGAAGATGTCGCCGAGCACGATGCCGAGCACCAGCGGCGCCATCGGATATTTCATCTCGCGCAGGATGAAGCCGACGATGCCGAACACCACCATGACCCAGACGTCGAACATGCGCTGCTGGATCGCGTAGGAGCCGATCACGCACAAAACGAACACCACCGGCATCAGCCGTTCGCGCGGGATCGCCAGCACCTTCAGGAGCGGCGGCGTCAGCAGGATGCCGAGGATGAGCATCGCGACCGCCGCAAGGAACAGCATGACGACGACTTCGTAAACGAAGCCGGGGGAATCGAACATGATCATCGGCCCCGGCTTGACGCCGTGCAGCACCATGGCGGCGAGCACGACGGCGGCCGGCGCGGAGCCGGGAATGCCGAGGGTCAGCACCGGGATGATGGCGCCGGGCGGCGCGGCGCTGTTGCCGGTTTCCGCCGCCATCAGGCCTTCGACCGAGCCCTTGCCGAATTTCTCTTTTTCCCTGGAGGCGCGTCGCGCGGCTGCGTAGGAGACCCAGGCGCCGATGTCCTCGCCGACGCCGGGGATGATGCCGATCATGGTTCCGATCACGCCGGAACGGCCGATGGTGCGGCGATATTTGATGATCTCGCGCGGGTCGGGGATGACATCGAGCAGCTTGACCGAAGTCTTCACCAGCTCGGCGCGGCGGTTGTACATCACCGAGATTACCTCGGAGAATCCGAACGCGCCGACCATCGCGGGGAGAAGGCCGATGCCGCCCTGCATCTCCGTGAAGCCGAAGGTGAAGCGGTCGGTCATGTAGAGACCTTCCTGGCCGATCATCGCGACGCCGAGGCCAAGGAAGCCGGCGATCCAGCCTTTGAGCGGATCGTCCATCGCGGTGAGCTGGCCGGAAATCAGGACGCCGAAAATCGCGAGCCAAAGGAATTCGTGGGTCTGGAACTCGAGCGCATAGTCGGCGAGCTTCGGCGCGATCAGCGCCAGAAAGAACATGCCGATCAGCGTGCCGAGAAATGAGCCGGTGGTAGCGGTGCCCATCGCCGGGCCGGCGCGGCCCATGCGCGCCAGCGGGAAGCCGTCGAGCGTGGTCGCGGCGTTGGCCGGCGTTCCGGGAATGTTGAGCAGGATCGCGGTGCGGCTGCCGCCGTAGATTGCACCGACATACATGCACATCAGGCACAGCAGCGCGATGGTCGGTTCGAGCTTGTAGGTGAGCGTGGTCAAGAGCGCGAGGCCCATGGTCGCGGTGAGGCCGGGCAGCACGCCGATGGTAATGCCGAGCAGCGTCGCGCCGGTGACGTAGAGCGCGACGCTCAAGCTCGAGAATTTGCCAAACGCGGCGAACACATAGCCCGTCGTTTCGACCAGATATTGAACCGTATCGCGGAACAGAGTGAGCATCGCGTGTCCTATGGCAACGTCACGAAGAACTGTTTCTCGAAGACATAGGCGATTACGAAAGCGAGCAAGGCCGACTGCACCGTCGCGGTCACGATCAGCCAGACGTAAGGCGCGCGCGCGGCGGAAACGAACGACACGCCGCCGGCAAGCCGGGCCGCGGCGGCCGGCGCGCGGCGCTGAAGCGATTGCCAGCGCTTGCCGGCGATTTCGCCCGCGCGGTTCCAGTCGGCGACGACGATGAAGGCGAACATGAAGACGAAGGTGAAGAAGGCGTAGTCGAGATCGGCGCCGGAAAAATTGCGGCCGAGCAGGGCGACATAGACCGTGCCGCCGGCGGCGACGGCGAGCGCGCGGACGATCGCCTGTTTGCGCTCGGTGTCGAGGCCGGCAAGGCGGAAGCTGCCGGCGAGCTTGTGGCCGTTCTGCGAAATCGCGCGCACGACCAGCACCACCGCCATCGCGGCGATGCACAGGCCGAGGAAGACGGGAACGCGGCCGGGCTCGCCGCCCTTCATGATGAGGCCGCCGGCGCCGGGCAGCGACAGGCCTTCGCCGACCAGAAAGGCGGCGACAGCCAGCAGCACCAGGCCGGTGATGAAATCGGCTCGTGGCATGGGGTACTCGATGACGGTAGCGCGGCAGTCCGGGCGGCGCGCGATCCCGGAAGGGGGCGCGCCGCCCGATCAGCCTACACCGTCAGTTCATCGCCGGGATGCCGACCTTGTCGGGGGCGACCTTCGACTTGCCGCCCTTGTGGATCGCCCAGGCGTTGATCTGCACGACCGGGAAGGCGGCCTTGTGGGCCTCTTCGCCGCGCAGCACCAGCACCGTCAGACCCACCGAGTCGGCATATTTCTTCAGCCGCGCCGACGACTTGATCTTGGTGTCCCAGATCTTGTTCATCGTCTCGATGACCTCTTTCGGCGCATCCTTCGGGATCCAGATGCCGAAATGGACCGGCCCCGCCGCGATCTTCGGCAGCGCCTTCTTGATCGTCGGGATGGTACCGATGCCGTCGAGCGTCACGTCGCTGTCGGTGAAGGCCGCGAGCGGCTTCAGCTTCTTGGCGCGCAGCATCTGATACTGCTCGGCGATCAGCTGGGTGGTGACCTGCGCCTCGCCGGCCACCGTCGCCTGCACGGCCGGATTGCCGCCGTCATAGGTGACCATCTTGTAGTCGCCGCCGGCCGCGGCCTTCAGCGCTTCGGAGGAGGCGCCACCGGCCGAGTTGATGCCGCCGGTCGCAATCGTGACCGTGGCGGGAGCCTCCTTCATCGCCTTGACGATGTCGGCGACCGACTGGAACTTCGAGCCCGGGTTCACCGACAGCACCGTGTAGTTCACGGTGGCGAGATAGAGCTGCCAGTCCTTCAACTGGGTGTCGACCGCGCCGGTGACGACATAGGTGCCGAGGTCCTTCGAGGCGCCGGCGGTCCAGGTGTAGCCGTCATGGGGTGAGTCGAGCGCGGCCTTGGTGCCGACCGCGCCGGCGCCGCCGGGCTGATTGACGACCACGACGGTCGCCTTCAGCGCCTCTTCGAGGTCGCCCGCCAGCGCGCGCACGAGCTGGTCGGTCGAGCCGCCGGCGCCCCACGGCACGATGATGCGGACCGGCTTGTTCGGTTTCCATTCCGCGGACGCGGCGCCGGAGACGCCGATCACGGCCGCGGCAGCAAGCAGCATGACTTTGCGAAGCATGTTTTGTCCTCCCGTTCGGTTTCCTTCCAGATCTTCAAGTTTTTCGTGCTGCCGGCTTCTGCGGCCGGCTGGCATTGAGAATGCGGGTCAGGCGACGCCGTGAACCGCGAGCAGTTTCGTCATCCGTGCCGCCGCGAGATCGGGATCGCGCAGGAGCCCGGCCTTGTCGGCGAGACGGAACAGTTCGGCAAAGTGCAGGGTCGAGCGCGCGCTCTCCTGACCGCCGATCATCGTGAAGTTGTCCTGATGGCCGTTGAGCCAGGCCATGAAGACGACGCCGGTCTTGTAGAAGCGGGTCGGCGCCTTGAAGATGTGGCGCGACAGCGGCACGGTCGGCGCCAGAACGTCGTGGAACGCGGCGGTGTCATTCGTGGCGAGCTTGGCCAGCGCGGCAGAGGCCGCCGGCGCGATGGCGTCGAAAATGCCGAGCAGGGCGTGCGAGTGGCCGTGCGCGTCGCCTTCGATCAATTCGGCATAATTGAAATCGTCGCCGGTATACATCAGCACGCCATCTTTCAGGCGGCGGCGCATGGCGATCTCGCGATCCTTGTCGAGCAGCGAAATCTTGACGCCGTCGACCTTGCCGGCGTGGCTGTTAATGATGGCGACCGCGGTGTCCATCGCGGCGTCGAGATTGTCCGAGCCCCAGTAGCCGGCGAGCGCCGGATCGAACATGTCGCCGAGCCAGTGGATGATGACCTTCTCGCGCACGCCGCCGAGGATGCGGCCATAGACCTTCGCATAATCGTCGGGCGACTTGGCGACGCGCGCCAGCGCGCGTGAGGCCATTAGCACGAGGCGTCCGCCGAATTTCTCGATCGCCTCGATCTGCTCTTCGTAGGCGCGAATGACGTCGTCGAGATTGCGGGCCTGCGCGGGGTCGAGCTGGTCGGTGCCGCAGCCGGAAAACACCGTGCCGCCGCAGGTTTTCGCGGCGGCGACGGAGCGGCGGATCAGTTCCAGCGAGGTCGGCCAGTCGACGCCCATGCCGCGCTGGGCGGTGTCCATCGCCTCGGCGACGGCAAGGCCGAGGCCCCACAGGTGCTCGCGGAAGGCGATGGTCTTGTCCCAGTCGACATTCTGGTCGAGCCACGGGTCGCAGTCGGCCCTGGCGTCGGCGACCACATGCGCGGCGGCGAAAGCGATGCGGTTGAATTTGGCCTGCGCGCGTTCGGGGAAATTGCGCGGCTCCGACAGGTGGAAGGTCTCGATCCCGCCGCCAGCGCGGGGCAGCTTGATCGACAGCGCGCTCAGCGGTTTCTGCGGCCTGTTCATGCGGCACCCGAGAGTTCGGGAATGTCGATCCAGCGCCGTTCCTTCCAGCTTTGCGTCGCCGCTTCGACGAGCTGGAGGCCCTTGGCGCCCTCGCGCAGCGTGTATTTGTACGGCTCGTTATCCACCACATGGCGGATGAACATTTCCCACTGCACCTTGAAGCCGTTGTCGAAGGTCGTGAAGTCCGGCACCGGGTGCCATGAGGCATAAAGGTCGAGCGTCTGTTTGACGTCCGGATTCCAGACCGGGCGCGGCGTCGCCTGCCGCGGCTGCATCATGCAGTCGTGGAGGCCGGCAATCGCCGAACCATGCGTGCCGTCGACCTGGAAGGTGACGAGATCGTCGCGATAGGGCCGCACGCACCATGACGAGTTCATATGGGCGATGACGCCGCCGTCGAGCTCGAAGGTTGCGTAGGCGGCGTCGTCGGCGTCGGCCTTGTATTCCTTGCCGGCCTCGTCCCAGCGCGTCGGGATATGGGTGACGCCGCGGCAGGTGACGGACTTGACCGGCGCGAACACGTTGTCGAGCACGTAGCGCCAGTGGCACAGCATGTCGAGAATGATGCCGCCGCCTTCGGCGAGCTTGTAGTTCCACGACGGACGCTGGATCGGCTGCAGATCGCCTTCGAACACCCAGTAGCCGAACTCGCCGCGCACCGAGAGCATGCGGCCGAAGAAACCGGAGTCGCGGAGGAATTTGAGCTTCATCAGGCCGGGCAGGAACAGCTTGTCGGCGACGACGCCATTCTTGAGACCGGATTTCTCGGCGAGATCGGCCGCCTTGAGCGCTTCCGCGAGCGTGGTCGCGATCGGCTTTTCGCAATAGATGTGCTTGCCGGCCTTCAGCGCCTTTTCGAGCAGACCGGGGCGCATCTGCGTCGTCGCGGCATCGAAGAAAACGGCGTCGTTTTTGTCGGCGAGTGCCTTGTCGAGGTCGGTGGACCAGCGCTCGATGCCGTATTGTTTTGCCAAGGCAGAGGTCTTGTCGGCATTGCGGCCGATCAGGATCGGGTCCGGCATGACCCGGTCGCCGTTTTTGAGCGGCACGCCGCCCTGCGCGCGGATCGCCAGGATCGAGCGCACCAGGTGCTGGTTGGTGCCCATGCGCCCGGTCACGCCGTTCATGATGATGCCGAGGCGCTTCGTCGCCATGCCGTTTCACTCCCCCGCACCGGCCGCCTTGCCGGCGGTCTCGCTTAAGTAACCAGATGGTTACTATCCACCCAGGCCTCGCCGCCCGTCAAGAGCCGCGTGCGGGTCGGTCACGGTTTCAGATAGGCGAGGATGACATCGACGATGTGTTTGCCGCGCTGCGACAAACGCTCGGAGGTGCTGAGATCACGGCCGAAAATCGTCGACAGCGTGTGACGGTTCGACATGTAGAAGAAGCCGAGCGCGGCGATGCTGATGTAAAGCTCGACCGGGTCGACGCCGCGGCGGAACGCGCCCTGCGCCGCGCCGCGCTTGAGGATTTCCGCGATCATGTCGCCCAAGGGTGTGTGCAGGTGACGGATTTTCTTCGATTTTCTCAGGTACGCCGCCCGGTTGAAGTTCTCGGTGGCGAGCAAAGCGAGAAACTCCGGGTGGTCGATGAAATACTGCCAGGTGAACTCGACCAGCCGCCGGATACCGGTTTCCGGATCGCATTCGGAAAGATTGAGGCCGCGTTCGGCGGCGCGGATCGCGGCGTAAGTGTCTTCGAGCACGGCGAGATAGAGGCCCTGCTTGTCGCCGAAATAGTGGTAGAGCATGCGCTTGTTGACGCCGGCGCGCCTGGCGATGGCGTCGACGCGGGCGCCTTTCAGGCCGTTGGCGGTAATTTCGGCGGTGGCGGCGCGCAGGATTGCGGCGCGGGTGCGCTCGGGATCGCGGCCCGGGCTTGCGGTCCGGCGCGATGCACGCAGCTTGCCGACACTGCCTTCCATTCGCGTGACACACCCTGGTTGCCGCGCGGCGTGGCGCGGGCCGACGATGGCGCGCACTATAGGCCGCAAGCCAAGGACCGAACAAGTCGCGCTAGAACACCGCGCCGCGCGCGGAGACCGGCCACACGGATTCAACCGTTGGATTCGAACCGTGCAAACCGCGGATGCCGACATACCAGTCGTGCAGGTTGACGGTCGGATCGCAGTGACCCGGCACGAGAAGAATTTTCTCACCACGCTGCGGCAGCGTGCCGCCTTCCGATAACAAGACGCCGTGCTCGTCGCTCGGCCTGCGATAGACGACGCCGGGACGGCGGAACGGCTCCGGCATGCCGCTGTCGACGGGAAGCGTCTTGTGGCCGGCGTCGACCACGGCGCGTTCGTCGTTCGGCCGGCTCATGACGGTCGCGAGCACGAACAGCGCATTCTCGAACGTATCGAAGGCGCCGCCATCGGCCTTGCGGTTGCGGCCGTAGTCGGCGTCCATGAAGACGTATGAGCCGGCCTGAAGCTCGTTGAAGACGCCGCTTGCGGCCTCAAGCTCGAACGTGCCGGTGCCGGCGCCGCCGACGATGTCGCAGGCAAGGCCGGCATCGGACAGCAGGGCCACCGTTTCTTTCGTCAACGCGACGGTGCGCGCGATGGCCGCACGGCGTTCCTCATGCGTGCGCAGGTGCTGGGCCGAGCCGTGATAGGCCTGCAAGCCGCCGAAGCGCAGTGAATTTGACCGCGCGATGTCGGCCGCAAGTTGTACGGCCGGCGCGCCGGGCGCGACGCCGCAGCGGTTGCCGCCGACGTCGATTTCAACGAGCACCGTCAACCGGACGTCGGCACGCTCGGCGGCGGCGGCGAGTTCACGAACGCCGTCGACGCTGTCGACGCAGACGGCGATCCGTGCCGACTTCGCAAGCGCGGCCAGCCGCTCGGCCTTGCGGGCGCCGGCGATCTCGTTGGAGACCAGCACGTCGGCGACCCCTTCGCGAACGAGAATCTCGGCCTCCGACACTTTCTGGCAGCAGACGCCGACCGCGCCGAGCGCGATCTGCTTTTGCGCGATGATGCCGCTCTTATGGGTCTTGGCATGCGGGCGCAGCCGCACGCCGGCTTTCGCCGCGGCGTCCGCCATGCGCGCGAGATTGCGCTCGAAGGCATCGAGGTCGATGACGAGCGCAGGCGTCTCGACATCGTTCAAGATCATGCCGGGCGTAGCCGGCGGTGCGATCGTCATTCAGTCTCCGGACGTCAGCCCCACGTCCGACTATCGCACATCTCCGAACTTGAAGCCGAGACCGACCATGTAGGTGTGGGTTTGCATCTTGGTGTCGATGGTGAAGGCGGCATTGGCGGCGGTGCCGTAAACCGCCCTGAAGGTGCCGAGGTCGGCGTAACGGTATTCGCCGCGCAGCGACAGACGCTCGGTCAGCGCGTATTCGAGGCCGCCGCCGAGCGTCCAGCCGGTCATGGTGTCGGAGTGGCTGGCCGTAAATGGTGTTGGGCCAATGGCGGGCGCGCATGCGCCGGCGACCGAGCAGGTGACCGTCGTCGTGACGCGCTGCATCGCGAGGCCGCCGGTCGCGTAGATCACCGCGCGCGGCGTCACGAAGTAGCCGAAGCGGGCGCGCAGGCTGGCATCCCAGCTTCGCTTGGTCGACACGCTGTCGTTGAGGGACGCGGCTGCGGTCAGGCCCGGTATGCCGGTCGTGACGCCGTTGCCGACGCTGCCCGGGATGCCGTTGATCGTGCCGGTCTTGTTGACGAGGCCGATGTCGCCTTCGACGCCGATCAGGAAGTTCGTTCCGACACGGCGGCTGTAGCCCAGGAACACCGAGCCGCGGAAACCGGTGGTCGAGCAGCCGAATGGATCCGGCCCGAGCGGGTCGATGATCCCCAGGGTTTCGACGAGAATCGTCTGGGTCGAGGGGCAGGATTTGTCCTGGACGCCGGCGCCGAGACCGATGATCGGCCCGGTCGGATCGAGCGGTGGCGACATCGGGGTCGAGGCGTCGCGCGGCTGGTTGGTGCGCGACGGCGGCTGTCCGCCGCCGGGCACGTCGATCGTGAAGTCCTTGTCGGTCAGCAGCGACACGTCGATCGAATTGCGCCGCACCGTCTGGCGCGGCGTGCTGACCGTGATGTCGACGGTGGTGGTGTTGTCGGGGATCTTGATCTTCGGCGTGCCGGTGCGCGTCACCGGGCGCTTCACGGGCTTGCCGACCGGCTTGCCGTCCTTGTCCTTGAAGGTGAGGGTGACCGTCGCGGTCGGGACCGGCTGGCCGCCGTCCGTCACCTTGATCGACGTCTCGCCGATGATCGCCCAGGCGGGCACCGACCACACCAGCGCGGCGACAGCCGCGATCCAAACAAACCGACGCATCGAAACGCCCCCCAAATAACAAACTAACCCAACGACGACCGGACCTCAGCGCGCGCAGCGTACTGACCGGTCCACTTTCTGATCCTTCGAGCCCCGTCCATCTTTTCCGAACTCCGACACGCTTGCAACGGTCACGCGTGCAGCGTCATCCGAGCTTGAGGTAAAAACGGGCTTCCCGTGTCTTGCCGCTCTTGTGCTTGGTGACAAGACGGATCGTCCAGTCCTTCGAGCCCGCGAAGAATTTTGCCGGCAGGTCGATCAACGGCCCGTGCTTGACCGGCTTGGTGATCAGCGCGCTGACCTTCTGCCATTGTTGCGGTGCGTTGCCCTTGCCGAGCAGGACGGTGGCATCGCCAAAGGCGTCGGCGTCGGCGGTGCCGCTCAGCCGCACCGCCACGCCGCCGCTGGTTTGCGCAGCGGCAACGCCGTCGATCCGGCTCTCGAGGAAAAACGCCGGATCGGCCTTCATGGCCGCGGCGGCGTCGAGCAGGCCGTAGCCGGTGTAATTGTCGACGCCGGCGGTTTCGATGTCGCGGGCGGAATGAAGAATGATGCGGCGGACGGTGGCAGCGTCGAGCTTGGGCTTCGCCGCCATCAGGAGCGAGGCCGTGCCGGTCACGATGGGGGCGGAGAAAGAGGTGCCGCCGGCGTGATAGTAGCGTTTATCCTTGCCGGTGATCGATTTGCCGGGCTCGTATTTGACGTCCTGGATATGGGCGAGCGCGTCGGTGCCGAGCGCGCGCAGGCTCAGCACGCTGACGCCAGGCGCGGCGATGTCGATTTTCGGGCCCCAGTTCGAGAACGCCGCGTAGCGGTCGTTGAGATCGGTGGCGCCGACGGTGATGGCGCCATCGAGCCGGCCGGCGGTGACTTTCGCCACCTCTTTGCCGTGGTTACCGGCGGCGATGACCACCAGCACGCCGCGCGACTGCGCGTATTTAATCGCGCGAGCGACCACGGTGGCGGGTCCGTGGGAGCCGAGGCTGAGATTGATGACGCGCGCGCCGTGATTGGCGGCGTAGACGATGGCCTCCGCGATCGCCGGCGACTCGCCGCGGCCGAAAGCGTCGAGCACTTTCAGCGGCATGATGCGCGCCGCCGGGTTGATGCCGGCGATACCGATGCCGTTGCCGCTCTTGGCGGCGATCACGCCGGCGATGAAGGTGCCGTGGCCTTGCTGGTCCCAGGGCGTGTTGTTGTTGTCGATGAAGTTCCAGCCAATCACGTCGTCGACATAGCCGTTGCCGTCGTCGTCGATGCCGTTACCCGGAACTTCCTTCGGGTTGCGCCAGAGCTGACTCTTGTCGAGATCGGGGTGGGTCCAGTCGATGCCGGAATCGATCACCGCGACGATCACCGGCTCGAGCTTGTCGCCTGCGGCAACCCAGGCCGAATCCGGCTTGTCGGTGTAGCCGACGCGCTTGATCGCCCACTGGTCGTCGAAGTCCTGGCCCCACAGTCCCTTGCCGGAAAAATAGGGATCGTTGGGCTTCACGGACGTTTTTTGCGGCGATGCTTCGTTTTTCTTCGCGTCGGCGGGTTCGGCCTTCGCGTTCGAACGCTTCGGCGCGTACATATCGAAGCAGTCGGGGTTCTCCGAAAACGACACGTCTTTGGCGGCGTCGATCGCTGCCTTGACCTTTCCTTCCTGCCCTTCGGGGTATTCGAGATAGAAAACCGTTTCGCCGTCACTGTCGCCGCCCAGCTTGAAGCGGCGGCGCTGGCAGACATTGGCGCCGTCCTTGTTCAACGTCGCGATCAGCTGGGTGAAGGCGGCCGCGCTCTCGGCGCGAACGCCGACCACGGAGCGCTTCGGTTCCGGCGGGACGATGATCTTGAAGTTGGGGTTCGCGGGATCCGCCCACCACTCGAACAGCGGCTTGCCGTCCGGCCCCTTGTCCTGCACGCCGTCGCCATCGCGGTCGACCGGCAACAGGCGGGGCGGATTCGGGCTGTTTGCGACTTCCGGCGGAAAATTCCCCGCCTGGATCGCCCGGTTCGTCGGATCGACCGCAATATCGAACAGCGGCTGACCGTCCGGTCCCTTGTCTTGCACGCCGTCGCCGTCGCGGTCGACCGGAGCCCGATAGACCACGCCGTCCGGAGTCGTGATCCGCGAAACCGGTCCGACCGGGATACTCGTGCGCCCGGACCCGTCGGTCATGCCGCCGGGCAGCACGTCGACGGTGGTCGCCGGCGGGCCGAGCTTAAGGTCGGCAGGATTGGCGAGATTGATGAAGCCGCCATTTGAATTGGGGTTTGCGCCCACGAGCGCAAGCTCCGGCGCGCCGGCAAGCGGCGGATTGAAAATACCCCTCAATGTCGCGCCTTCGATCGGCTGTCGGTTCGGATCGACAAGGGCGACCTCGAGATTCCCCTTGATGGTGCCGTCACTGACCGTACTCGGCGGTGCTGCCGGCGGCGTCGAAGGCGGAGTGGTCGGGGGCGGGCCCGCGGTCGGCGGCGCCAGCGTGATCTGCTTCTCACCCGGTGGCGGCGGAGGACTGCCTGCGGCCGGCGTCTTCGGCGGTTCCTTGTTTTCGCCGGGGGGCACCGTCGCGAACAGCGGCGGCTCCTCGGGGCAAATCGGGAAGCCATCGTCGATCTGGAGGCCGTCGCCAACGATCTCGACGGGGATATTGGCCGTCGGCAGCGTGAAAATCGCCGGTTCGGCGTTCGGGGCACAAGGATCGAACGGCTCCGCCGGCACTTCGATGATGACCACGCGCGCAAGGCAGCGGTTCTTGGTCTGCATCGCAAACTTGTCGAAGAAGCCAGCGACCTTGATTTTGCGCTGCGCCTTGCGCCGCGGCTCCTTCTTCTCGACCGACCGCTTTTTCTCGGCCTCTTCTTTTTTTTCTTCCTCGGTCATCGGGCGCACGAGCGGCACGTTAGCGCCCATTGCCTCGGACAGTTTAACCCGGGCCTCAGCGATAACTTTCTCCAGTGCCGCGAGCTTCGCCTCGAGTTCCTTGGTTAGCTTGCTAAGGTCGGAGAGGGCGGCAATTTCGTCGAGTCTGGTCTTTGTCAGCTCGGACAGCGCGTCGAGGATCGCCTGCTGCTGGCTCTTGCCCTTGCTCTTGCCCTGGTCGATCAGCTTCTTGAGAGCGTCGGCGTCGTCGGTGGTGAGCGACAATGTGTTGATTTTGTTGCCGCGGCCCCGTGCGTCATAGAGCGCGCGCAGCTTCTTCAAGGCTTCGAATGAGAGTTCGGCGGTCTTGATGTCACCCAGCCGCAGAACCTGCTCTTTGGTGAGATCTTCCTTGGCTCCGTCGACCAAGCCGGCTTTCTCTCCTTCGGAGGCGTCGGCATAGCTGCGGAAAAATTTTATCTGGGCCTCCAGAGCGATCTGCTGGAGCACCAGAGTCTCGTAGGCTTGGAAGAGGCGCGTTGCTTCGGCACCTTTTTCCTTGGCCTCCCGTTCGACCGTCCGCAGCAGCTTCTTGGCCGGATGCTCGTCCACGCATTCCTTGCCGGTCGTGCCGGCTTTCGTACCGGTCGCGCCGGGCCGCTCCTCGGACTTCGTGCCGGACTTGTCCTGCGCGAAGGCCTGATCGTTCCACGGCGTCGCGGCCAAGGCCGCCAGAATGGCGATAGCTGAGGCTTGAACACGGAAATAACCAAAGTAATGCATGGCCTTCTCCCGTCGAAATTCGTTCAAATGCCGGTACGAACGAAGCTGCGCGCTGGATCGTTCTGCCTGCGGCAAAGAGTCAGGAGTCCAAGTTCGGTCGACGAACATCGAGCAGTCGGTCGCTACCTTGTCCTCGGCCGAGCGTCTTCCATTGCAACAGCTCGATCATGCGGTCTCAAGCACGCAACTCTCAATCAAACAGTGCCGGCGCGACAGATTCGCCCCGACGAACAGAAAACGCAGTATCGGTCGCTACCCGGAAACGTCCGTCGCTTCGATCCGCCCGGACGGGCGGACTGGAATTCTCTCAGGGGCGCGCGGCGACCCCACGCCGCCGTGCGAACACGCGATGCTAGTATAGACATAACAATTGTGTAAACGGGATAACGCGAAGTTGTAGGCACGTCGCGGCGGTCAAGCCGTGGTTCGGTTCTGCTGCCGATTCAAAGACCTGGACCGGCCAGGCAAGTCGTGCGTGGGCCGAGGCGGCGGGCATCCTCGCGACAGCGGTCTGGCAAATCGAGCATGGCCAATGATGGCGCTTTTACACCCGCAACCGTCCGTCCGATCGTCGATGCCGAGAAACATGCGCGGCGCAGGCAAAAGGCAAGCGGTGTTGACGGGCAGGGCCTGGCGATGACGTAATCAAATTCGAAAAAAACGATATTTCATTTGCTGAAAACGGAAGCACACGATGTCGGCCACGCCGGGACAGAAATTCGACATACCAAAGAAGATGCGCGCCTGGGTCATCGATGACCCGGGCCAGCTCCGCCTGACCGAAAAGCCGGTGCCGCAGCCGGGCGCGGCCGAGGTGCTGGTCAAGATCAGCGCGATCGCGTTCTGCGACGGCGACATCCGCATCATCACCAAGGGGCCGCCGGCGCTGGTGCAGGGCGGGCTGCCGTTCAACAAGAACTTCACGCCGGGCCATGAATATGTCGGCACCGTCGTTCAGCTCGGGCCGGACGTCGACGAATTCGCGGTCGGCGACCGCGTGGTGGTCGAGGTGCATTACGGCTGCGGGCGCTGCGAACGCTGCCGCTCCGGCATGTACACCTCCTGCCTCAACTACGGCATGAATTATCAGGGCCACAACAAGGGCCATCGCGCCAACGGCTTCACCACCGACGGCGGCTTTGCCGAATATGCCGTTAATAATGTCAACACGCTGGTCCACGCGCCGGACAATGTCGGCGACGAGGAGGCGACGCTGATCGTCACGGCAGGTACGGCGATGTACGCGCTCGACACGCTCGGCGGGCTGGTGGCGGGGCAGAGCGTCGCCGTCACCGGACCGGGCGCGATCGGTCTGCTGACGGTCGCGGTCGCCAAGGCGCTCGGGGCAAAGCCCGTGATCCTGACCGGCACGCGCGACTCGCGGCTCGAACTCGGCAAGCAGCTCGGCGCCGATCACGTCGTCAACATCAACACCGAGAAGCCGGTCGACGCGGTGAAGCGGCTGACCGACGGCAAGGGTGTGCATTATGTCGTCGAGGCCTCGGGCAATCCCAACGGCCTCAACGAGGGCATGGACATGGTGATGCGCGGCGGCAAGATCTGCCTCGTCGGCTTCGCCAATCAGCCGGTGTCGGTCGATGTCGGCAAGCTGGTGCGCAATCACATTTCAGTCTTCGGCATCCGTGGCGAGGGGCGCAGCGCCACCCATCGCGCGGCGGCGCTGGTCGCCGAGGGGCGCATCAACGCCAAGCTGATCCACACCCATACGTTCGGGATGGACGAGGTGCCGAAAGGCTTCGAATACAGCCGCGACCGCATCGACGGCGCGATCAAGGTGGTCGTTACGATGAACGGTGGAGCACAGAAATGACGGCAGCATCCCCGCTCGTCAGCACGGCCTGGCTCGAGGAACATCTCGGCGATCCCGGCCTGCGCATCATCGAGGTCTGCTCGCTGCGCGACGACAAGGTCTATCACGAGGGGCATATTCCCGGCGCGATGTGGCTGTTCTGGAAATCCGCGTGCTGGCAGGACAGCGACCGCGAATTCGTGACGCCGGACGGGATGGCGAAGCTGTTCGGCAAGATGGGGATCGGCCCGCAGTCGACGGTCGTTCTCTACGGCGACCCGGTCCAGTACGGCAGTTATGCGTACTGGGCGTTCACGATGGCGGGCCACAAGAACCTGAAGCTGCTCGACGGCGGGCGGCGCAAGTGGGTGCTGGAAAAGCGGCCACTGTCGCGCAACGTACCACGCTTTGCGCCGGTCGATTATCCGGCGCCGAAGGGCGACGCCTCAATGCGGGTCGGCCGCCGCGACGTGCGCGACAAGCTCGGGCAGGCGGGGCGGCTCATCCTCGACGTGCGCTCGGCCGAGGAATACACCGGCAAGCGGGTGTCGGAATACACCTTCCCGGTCGATCACGGCGCCGAGCGGACGGGGCGCATTCCCGGCGCGAAGCACCTCTATTTCAAGGAACTGCTCAACGACGACGACTCGTTCAAGTCGCCGGCGGAGCTGCGCCGCGTCCTCGACGAAACGGGCGTCGCGCCGGAGAAGTACGACGACGTGGTGTGCTATTGCCGGCTGACCCATCGCGCTACGATGGTGTGGGTTGCGCTGACCAATGTGCTCGGCCACTCAAATATCAAGCTCTATGACGGCTCGTGGACCGAGTGGGGCTCCATCGTCGGCTACCCGATCGAGAAGTAGCGCTGCGGCTGTCCTTTTTGGCTTTGCGGACGATGCGGCAATCATGGCGATTGCCCGCGGACGGGAGAGGCCGTAGGCTCAACCCCTTCGCGCATACCAATTGCACCTGGATGGATAGAACTCGTGTCGATACGCTGTTTTGCGACCGTGGCTGTGATCGCAGCCTTGCTGGCCCCTTCTAGTCTCGCGAACGCTCAGTACGACAATGAGCGGATGGAAATGCTGCGCGGCGGCGCGAGCAAGAAAGGCGTCTATAATATCTTCGGCCTCGACGGCACCGGTCTCGGCCGCACCAGCGTGAGCTATCAAAGCAAATATGCGCCGGGCACCATCGTCGTCGATACCGCGGCGCGCAAACTCTATCTGATTGAAGGAAACGGTTCGGCACTGCAATACGGCATCGGCGTTGGCCGGTCCGGCTTCCAGTGGAAGGGCACGCACAAGATCACCGCGAAAAAAGTGAATCCGTCCTGGACGCCGCCGCCGGAAATGATCGCGCGGCAACCGGATGTGCCGCGGCACATGAAAGGCGGCGATCCGGACAATCCGCTCGGCACGCACGCGATGTATCTCGGCAGCACGCTGTACCGCATTCACGGCTCGCCCGATGCGGACTCGGTCGGCGAGGCGGAATCCTCCGGCTGTTTCCGCATGCGGAACACGGACGTGGCCGATCTTTATGCGCGGGTTCCCGTCGGTACGACCGTCGTGGTGAAGTAGCGGGCGCGAGATCAGGAGTGCCGGGCACGACAGGGATCGAACCCCGTGTCAGCCCCCGGGGCCATCCGTCATGATGTAGCCCATCAGGTCTTCCACATTGTGCTCCAGTTTTCGGATCGTGTCCTTGACGACGTCTCCGATCGAGACCACGCCGACGACCTTGCCCGCATCCAGTACGGGCAGATGACGAAAGCCGCGCGCAGACATCATTGTCATGCAGGCATTCAGTTGATCGTCCGGCTTGACCGTGACCGGGTTGCCCGTCATCACCTGGCTCACCGGTGTCTGCTTCGCATCGAGCCCGGGCAGCAGCACTTTGATGGCGCAGTCACCCTGGGTGACGATGCCGACCAGGACGTCGTCGTCGATGACCAGCACCGACCGGACCCGGTTGTCGCGCATCTTGCGCAAGGCCTCGACGACCATGTCACCCGACCGAACATGGATCAGGGCGCCACTCTTCTGGGCCAGCGCGTCTTTGACTGTGTTCATCGCGTTCCCCTCGTGAGCATTGTCCCGGCCAGCCCAGCGGGCCCGTTCGGCACCAACTGTAATTTAGCTCACTCCGCGGCCATTAATCGAGGGGCTGGGCTCGTTCGCGTCGCATCTCGTCCTTTGCTGACCCGAAGCCAATCGTCGGCTGCGCTTGTCTCGTAGCTCGTTGTCTCTCAGTGGATTTGCGCCCTGGCGGCCGGCTCCACGACGATGAAGTATATGCCGCATTCGAAAAAGTGTCGGGCGCGACAGGGATTGAACCTGTGAGCTCTCCTGCGTGACGGCAGGGACTTCTTGATGAAATCAGCGAGCTTGCGACGTAGCGGTTGTGTCCGATTGTAACTCAACGACGAATCGTGTTTTTTGAACGGCCTTGCTCAAGTGATTTGTCCTCGATCGGTTCGTTGTCGTGGCCGCCACGACAATGCGTGAGCGTTTTTCGCCGAGTGTCCATTTCTCGCAGCATGACGACGGGAGCTCCTTGTGTGGGGCTTTTTCATTTCAGCAGCTGTTGCCGCGTCTTTGATCACCTTTGCTCAAGAGGCGCCTGCGCAGCCGCCGTCTGCGCAGCCGCCGTCTGCGCAGATTGACCGCTGGACCGGCTGGTACGTCGGCCTGAATGCCGGCGGCGTCTGGGGCAGCGATCCGGTCAGTACGACAGCGAGCAACAGCGCATTCTGTGCTCCACCCAGCTGCAACCGCGCAGTGGATTTTGCGAATGCGTCAATTCAGGGCGCGACCGGCGTGTTTCCCTTAAGGACCGACGGCTTCATTGGCGGTGGTCAATTTGGCTATAATTGGAAAATAGCCAGTCGCTGGATCGCCGGCTTTGAGGCGGACGTCCAGGGTCTCGCCAGCGCCGGCAATTCCAGCGCGGCGTCTGCGTCCTACGACGTTTCCGGTTTTGCCAATCATAGCGTCGGCACGGATTTGTCGGTCAGCAAAAGCATCAATTTTCTGGGCACTGTGCGTGGCCGGCTGGGCTATCTTCTCGTGCCGCGCTTGCTCGTCTTTGGCACCGGCGGCTTCGCCTACGGCCATGTCAAAACAAACCTAGCAATCTCCCAGAACCTCATTGGCGCAGGCCTGGGTAACTTTGCAGCAAGCTACGGCACGGTTTTGAACGCTTCCAGGATACAGGGCGGCTGGGTGCTCGGCGGCGGATTTGAATGGATGTTCGCGTCGCACTGGACCGCCAGGGTTGAGTATCTCCATTATGATCTCGGCTCAGTGACCGCGACCGGTCAACTCGCCAATCGAATTGTCAGCCCGTCGCCGCCGACGCCCTACTATTTCGTCAACAACGTGCAATCCACGACACGTTTCTATGGTGACATCGTACGCGTCGGCCTGAACTTTTTTTTTGGAAAGAATGGTGGGCGCGACAGGGATTGAACCTGTGACCCCTCCCGTGTGAAGGGAAGCCGCTACCTAGTAAATTCAATAGCTTGCGCGCAGAAAATCCAATTTCCACGAGTTCTCCGTCACTGCAACTTTCGGTATGATCTCACCATTCTTCGTAGAATGAATTTTGGAGGAGCGCCTTGTCATGGGAATTCGGTCGAAACTAGAAGATGTTTTGCGTAACGAGTTGGACGATTGTGAGCGCGCACTCCGCAACGGCGATATGGAGAAGGCGCGCCGCGAACTCGATGATGCAGTCTCGAAGTTAAAGGACCTCCTTTCACCAATCGGCCGCCTTGAGCGGCTTGATAGGTGAAGTATGGCGAAGCCCGCCAAGCCGGATCAACTGCAAACGGTTGCTCTCAGTCATGCCAAGATAAAGCGGCTTATCGTCAAGAACTTTCGCTGCATTGGGC
>JBFWZV010000034.1:0-34853 GCA_050184975.1 Pseudolabrys sp.
GCGCCGTATCGACGTTTGTCGTCGGCAAGCCGGCTGAACGTGTCGTATCCGGGGGGTCGGCGGGCTGGTCGTGCAGGCCGCGAAGGCGCTCGAGCTCCTCGGCCCGCCGCACGGCGGCGAGCACCAGAAACTGTTTCCACTCGGGATGTTGCTCCTGGACGATCAGCGCGCCGCGCGCCGGGGGCGCGACGCGCCCGAGCGTCGGCTGCGGCCCGGCCGCGACATTGAATCCGGCCGCGAGGCCGAGTGTGGCGATCAGCACACAACCCGGCAGGGTCACCCGAAGCAGTGGAAGCATGTGCAACTCATAGCTGAGTCGCGGAATCGGCGGGAACCAACCGGCATGAATCCCGCGCAATCGGCTACACGCATAGCGAGTCCGGGCCGGGTGGCCGGTGACAGCTCCGCCTGCCATTGATAGGAACAACGGCTGCAACCGTATGGAAGCTGGTGGGCGTCATGTCACAAATGCCGAAGTGTCCGGTCATCGCGATCGAGGAGCACTACTGGGATGCCGAGCTGATGAAGGCGCTGGGCGGGGGCGGCTTCGCGTCCGACCCCGAGCTCGAGAAGCGGCTCTACGACTTCACCGGCGTCCGGCTGCAGGAAATGGACGCCGCCGGCGTCGACATCCAGGTGATCTCGCACGGCGCACCTTCCGGCCAGCGGTTGCCGGCCGACACCGGTCCCGACATCATTCGCGGCGTCAACGACCGTCTCGCCGAAAAGGTCGCCGCCAATCCGAAGCGCTACGCGGCCTTTGCCGCGCTCGCGACCGCCAATCCGGCTGCGGCTGCCGACGAGCTCGAACGTGCGGTGAGGAAGCTCGGCTTCAAGGGTGCGATGCTGCACGGCATGACCGGCGGTGAATTTCTCGACTTGCCGAAATACTGGCCGATCTACGAGCGCGCTGAGGCACTCGACGTGCCGATCTATTTCCATCCCGCCATCCCGCATCCGGCGGTGACCGAGGCCTACTACAAGGATTACGTCAAAGATTTCCCGATGGTGATCCGACCGGCCTGGGGCTTCACGGTGGAGACCGCGACACAGGCGATCCGCATGGTGCTTTCAGGTGTGTTCCAGAAGCACCCGAAGCTGAAAGTGATCCTCGGCCACCTCGGCGAGACACTGCCGTTCCTGATGGAGCGTATCGACTCGGCGCTGAAGCGTCCGGGCCAGAAGCAGATCGACTTCCGTGGCGTGTTCTCGAAGAACTTCTACGTGACGACCAGCGGCTTTTTCTCTAACCCGGCGCTGCTCTGTACCGTGATGGAGATGGGTACCGACCACATCCTGTTCGCGATCGACTGGCCCTTCGTGGCGAACTCGCAGGCAGTGACGGCGTGGATCAAGGACGTGCCGCTGTCGGAAGAGGACAAGATCAAGATCCTGAGCGGCAACGCCAAGCGCCTCTTGAAGATGTAGCCGGGCGGAGATTGTGGCGGCGGGCGCCGCCGAATTCCGCTATAAGTCGCGCCAGCCGGGCCCGTAGCTCAATGGTTAGAGCTGACCGCTCATAACGGTCTGGTTGGAGGTTCGAGTCCTCCCGGGCCCACCAATGAATTCAATGCGTTGTCACTGCCGCGTTGCCTTGGTCGTTCTGCCGACCACAGATTCGACGACTAGCGCTTAAGGCCCAAAGATAGCGCCATCCGATAATCCGCCTCCGCCTCGTCACGCCGACCCAGCGCCTCGTAGATCTTAGCTCGGGTGGCGTATGCGCTCGCGAGTCTTGAATCCAGCTCAACGGCGCGCTCGGCATCCAACAAGGCTAACTGCAATCGGCCACGCCTTAGTGACTCCCAGCTCCGCATCGTGTAACGCACCGCATTCTCAGGATCGAGCTCAATTGCGTTGCTGTAGTCGTTGATCGCCTGATCGCTTTCGCCCCTAGCCGCGAACATCAGTCCGCGTGCGGCATAGGCAAGCGTGAACTGCGGATTGCGCTTGATCGCTTCGTTGAAGTCGGCAATGGCACTATTCACCTGCCTAGCGACGGCCAAGGTCGTAGCCCGCTGGAAATACGCGTCGGAGTTGCTCGGATCGAGGCGAATGATGCTGCTAAAATCGGCAATTGCACTTTGAAAATCGCCCCTGTTTCGGTACGCGATCGCACGCGCGGCGAGAGCGACGACATCCGTGGAATCGAGCTTGATCCCTTCGCTATAGTCAGAGATGGCCCGCTCAACGTCACCCTTGGCGAGGTAGGCTTCCCCACGGTTAAAATAAGCAATCGAAAACTCGGGGTCGAGTTCGATGGCCTTGTTAAAACTTCGGATGGCTTCTTCTAGTTTTTCCTGCGCTGCCAGCACGAGACCTATTCCATTGTGAAAATCGGCGTCGTCGGGGTCAGCTTCAATCGCAAGCAACAAGGCAGTGTGTGCGATTTCCAGATTCCCGCGTGCTCGATGGATACTGGCACGGTGGTAGTGACCGTCTGAATTTTTCGGATCGAGTCGAGTTGCCTCACCATAGTCGCCAAGCGCCTGCTCTGCATTTCCCATAGCGCGATGGATGTGACCCCGCGCAATCAACGTGGTGGGCGCCGGCGCAAGCTCAAAGGCTCGGGTGTAGTCGGCAAGCGAACGCTCAAATTCACCTTGCGCACGATATGCCAATGCACGGCCGATGTAGGGTTTCTCAAATTGTGGATCGGCCCGTATCGCCCTACTGAAATCTTCGACAGAGCGCGCGTAATCGTTTTTTCCAAGCCATCGAGACCCGCGCAGATAATAAAGCTCCGCGAGTTGTCGGCCTTGATATTTCTGAGTCTCGATCGCCCGGCTGCACTCGGATATCTGGTCCTCGTTAAACCTATGGCAACCGGCCCTACTTTGAACGGCAATAAGCATTTGCTCGGAGGCAATTGGACCCGACGCCCGGCATGAGCCTTTGGCTGTTGTCCGGAAACGTTGTGCGTCCGGGATCGTGCCCGTTTTCTCGAACTCGTTTCGAGAGATGAAACGGCACTTTCCTTCCGACAGATCAATCTCGTATTCGACGACTTGGTTGACCGAAACTTCCCCGCGCTGTTCCTTGCAGGGTGGGGGTACCGTGAACTTGAGAGTGGTAGAGAAACTTAGCTTAGTGCCTGATAATGAAACTTTCGTCCGTCGCTCACGTTCGAATTGTCCGGTGGTGCGGCCGCGGCAAATGTTTGTATAGGTGTGGGGCGTTTTGTAGCTTACCCCGGTCAGCGGAGCCCTGCTGACTTCTTCCTTCTTCCCCGCACTCGTAAAAAAAGAATAGTGTGCGTATCCGTCGTCTTTGAATTCAAGGATATCTTTGATCCAGACGTTGGATTGAGTGCCCGAGGCGGAAAACTTTCCATCGATTAGGATGGCGGATCCGCTGAGTTCCTGTGTCACCGCTGCGTCCGCCGCGAAAAGCGAACCGGCGATGAAGACAACCAAAGCCGAAACACCCCTATTTTCCATTTTTGTATCTGCGACGGTATCAGTTACCGTACAGCCCCGGCGGTAGCAGGCTTTCGAACTGCGTCTTCAGCTTCTTCATTTCCTCGTAATCGTCGACGCGCAACCGAAACCGTGGATCTCGCTGTTGAGATTGCTGCGCCTGACGCTGTGCCGCGACAGCAGAATAGTTTTTGCAGGTGTCAGGCAGCTGAATTGCGAGCTGACCGGGTCGGTCGCTCTGGATATCAGCAAGAAACGAACAAACGGCTTCCTCGCGCCATTCCAGCGATATCCGCGGCGAGGGAAGTTTCGCAGGTGGTACGGCTGCTTGTTGAGTGCCGGTGCCCGAACCGGTATCCGGCCGGGAGATTCCCGGATCGTCAGCGTCGCTGTTCGGATCGACGTCGGCGTATTTCTTGACCCATTCGTCGGTGTCTATTCCGTTCGCTTTTGCCAAGCGGGCGATAGTGCGAATTTCCCTGTTGATTGTCTCTCGTATCGGATCCTTGGGCTGTAAGTTTTCGCGATGGTCCAGCAGCCGCCACAGTACCGTGTGTACTCGTGCAGTTGCGCGCAAAGGCTGTATCTTGACCTTGCCGTAGGGATCTGTCGTCCGCGCGCCTTCAACTTGCGACTTACCCGCGAGCGGTGCGCCATATTGCGTCCGCACCGTCGGCACACGCCGCACATGGTCTCTACTGTCAAAATTGATCGGGCCCGTTACAGTACGCGCGGCATCGCCAACGCAAAGATCAACTGCACTCCGCCAGAGCCGGGACGGCCCGCAGGTCGCAAGCCGCCGATCATCGTAGCCTTGGCCACGATAAATCTCATTCATCGCGGCGACGCGCTGTGTTCGTTGCTCTTTGCGCACTAGCCCTGCCACGTGGGCACGCATTCTGGCGGCCTCTTGCTCAAGGTGCTCTTGAAGTTTCCTTGCCCTCTCTCTTGCGCGTTCGAGTGATTGGCGAGCTTCCTCTTGTTCACGCTCGCGCTGGCGCTTGAGCTCTGGACCCGGCTCGCATTTGTTACTGTTCGGAACGCAGATATAGCCATCGCGGCAATAAGTTCTAACGGTTGTGTTTCCCTCCTTGAAAGACTCGCAAAACACCCGCGCCTTAATTAGCGGCGAAAGGGCATCAGTGACAAAGTCCAAAGTAGCGAGCGGCAAACCGGCGCGCGCCGGCAGCGCAGCGGCCGTGGCTAATAACGGCGCGAAAGATAGGAGAAGCGCGGCAAAGCACGCGATCAATAACGTGCAAACTCGCCTGCAAAAATCTGTTCCAGACAAGATCGCCACTGCCATCTCCCGCAGACACAATGATTTATATCTTTCGCGCGGTCCCGTTGTGCAATGAAGTGCCGTCTTGCGTAAGTCCGCGAAACCCTTAAGTCACGAAGCCCTCAAGTCAGAAGAAATAGATCGATTTCAACTCAGGCTACACGACAATGGAGTGATCAAAATGCTACGTCAGCGGGCACGATTTCAAAAGAGCACAATCCAATGGAGTTTTTGACGTTTACGGAAAGTTTATAGAGGGATTCAGTGGCATTGTTGCCCAGACCAGAGCCTCAGGCGACGGCGGAGAAATCCAAACGATGCGTGTGATCGAGCAATGGGGTCGCTAAGCTTCGACAGCGATATTAAGCAATATTCGACGCTCGCAATCTGTCGAAGGTCTTAGCTGTGCCGACTGGTACCGGGCTTGTACTTGGTACGCCTGTCGCTCAGCAATTCCAATCTGGCCTGGCAATTGAGCCGCGACCACAGGATGACCACAGAAACCCCGTGAACGAACGCGAACAAACGCATTCGAGCGTGACGAAAAACACCGGATTTCATTGAATGTCCCGAGAGAGCAACACCGCTCATAACGGTCTGGTTGGAGGTTCGAGTCCTCCCGGGCCCACCAGTATCTTGGGTGATTTTCAGTTTTTCGTCGAGCCAGCGGTTGGCGCGACCCCAATTATCAACACAGATAAGAAAACGAATGGGCTCTAGGGCCTCGCAGTGCGTTTCGTCGGAAAGGTCATTGATAATGTAGTCGACGGCCGGAGGCGGGCCATTGTGGGATTGACCCGCCGCACGCCATTGTCGTCGAGCGTGAACAGCGGATCGAACTCGGCGATTTCGGTATCGGTGAGCAGCGACGAGGTTCGGTTGTCGAGAATGTACCAGTGCCCGCGTTCGCGGATCGCGGCGACGGCATGATAATCGTTGACCGCATGGTCGCGTACCACGAGCAGACGCAGGTCGACGGCGGCAACACCCAGCATCTTGAGTGCCACATATTTGGCGATAGCGTAGTCTTCGCAGTCGCCGGCACCTATGGCGAAAGTCTGGAGCGGCGTCGCCCAGAATTCCTCGACGCCGTAAAGCTCCTGATCGGTCTTTGGTTCGATCGCCCGATTGATTGCGCGGTTGACGGTATCGATGCGCACGAGGCCGTCGTGCCGGCGGCCGGCCGCGACGATGTCGAGGAACGCCGAGATGGCCCGCGTGCAGGCACTCGGGTGGACCTCGCAGTAGCCGGCGAGCGCGATCTCCTCCGGCAACTGGTCCTGAATGCTTTTCCACTTGCGCACCATGCCGCCGCCGGTGAGCGCTGACGTCGGCGTGCCGAATGGTTCCCGCGTTGCGGCCGGGCGATCGGGAATGGCGATGGCTGCAAGGGGATGGTTGCCCGGGACTGGCTCCGGCGCGACGGCGCGCGTTTCCGGTTCCGGCGCCACGGGCTCCGGCGCGGGGGCTTCGGCCCACGCGACGTCGCGATGCGCGATTTGCAGCATCCGCTCGTTGCCGTCGCGGGGCAGATCCCGGCCCGACGGCCCGCAGGTCAGCACCGCCGCCAGTCCGACAAACATCGCGACCGCAAATTGCGGCACACGTCGCCCGTGACGATACGAACTCAGCACTTGACGCCCCGCTCTCGGGGCATCCGCCGGCCTTCAATGGCTGGTCTCGTGCCCCGTCCCTGGGGCGACTAATTATGGGAAGGGCTGCTTCGGCCGGCTTAAGGCGGGACCGTTTGAAGGGTCATATTGGCCGCGCTGGTGAAGCGGAGGCCAATCCGTTCGATAAAATTTGAACGATCGGCGGCGCGGGCCACCCGCGGCGCCTGCGCGTTATGTCGGGCTTGCGACTCTATGAAAAGTCACCCAAATCCACCGGATTCGGGAACGCGATTAAGCAAAACACCGCATTCTGCTATGCGGCAATCGGACGCTGGTTTAGACTTCATTAACTAATGTGACGGGCAAGGCCGCCCCCCAAAGGGGAGATCCAGTCCGTGCATTTGATGTGCCGCGCCGCGCAGTGGGTATCGAGATACGGCAGGGCACACGGGATGGGGGGTCGCGTGTCCGTGGTTGTTCTTGGCGGCGTTTCTGCCAAGCGCGAAGCCGTACGTCATCATGCGGCATGCCAGGCGAGGCCGGTGTCATGACCGACATCGGATCCGCCGACGACAGCCCGCGCCCGCGCCAGGCCGGCACCCGCAAGGGCCGTCGCAAGAGCGCGTCCGGCTTCATGCCGCTCGAGCCGCGCATCATGTATGACGCAGCGGCGGCCGCGACGACCAACGACGCCGCCGACACCGCCAATCACGACCCGACGACGCTGGACGCGGCAACGCCCGATCACGCGGCGACGCCGAGCAGCGCAACCGACAATCGTCAGGCTCAGCCGCAGACCGACGCCAGCGCGGCCGAGGGCGTTCAGGTCGCGCGGATCAACCAGCTCGTCGTCATCGACGACGCGGTGGGCGACAAGCAGGCCCTGCTCGATGGCCTCAAGCCTGGCGAACAGGCGTTCATCCTGAACGGCGACACCGACGGCGTGCAGCAGATCGCGGATTACATCCGCGACAACGACCTGCACGACCTTTCCGCGATCCAGATCGTTTCGCACGGCGAGGAAGGCCAGATTCATCTTGGCTCGATCGTTCTGTCGAGCAGCAACATTGCCGATCATACGCAGGCGCTTGCCGAGATCGGCGGATCGCTGGCGCAGGGCGGCGACATTCTTCTCTATGGCTGTAATGTCGCTTCCGCCACCGGCTCGCTGTTTCTCGCTAATCTCTCGAGCGCGACCGGCGGCGCGGACATCGCGGCGTCGGTCGACAAGACCGGCGCGGCGAGCCTCGGCGGCAACTGGACGCTCGAGCAATCGACCGGATCGATCGAGGCGGGGCTGCCGTTCGCCGATGCGGCGCTCGATGGCTACGGGCATCTGCTGGCCACCGGGACGTTCACGAATTCGACGAGTTTTGAGGCGCTGAGAGTTAGTCCGCTTGTTACTCGATCCGTGGTCGTAAGCGGAATGACTGGCACAGTCACCGATGTCAGCGTCACACTGACCAACATAAATCATTCTTTTCCCGGCAACTGGGACATGATCCTGGTTGGCCCCGACGGCACGTCCAACCTTATTTTTATGTCGGATGTCGGAGGCGGCAATAGCGTCTCTAACAAGACCGTTACCTTCATCGATTCCGCCGCCGCGAGTCCGGGCGGCTCAATCGTGAACGGATCGTTCAAGCCGACAGACAATCTTGGCAGCGAGGGAGTTGAAACCGCTTCAACCTGGGGCCTGACGGGCCTGACGGTGAACCATGCAGGTCCGGTCGGAGCTGCGACGTTTGCCTCCGCCTTCGGCGGCATTTCACCTAATGGAACCTGGACGCTGTACGTCAAGAGCGATGAGGGCGGAAACACATTTGTCGCGCGAGCTGACAGCTGGACCCTGACGCTCACGACGTCGGGTGCCGCGCCGCAGATCGGCGCGCTGAACGCGCAAAAGACCGCGACCGAGCAACAGACGCTGGAAATCGACAACTCGGTCAATGTTTCCGATGCCGACAGCGCGACTCTTGCGTCGGGCACCGTGACCATCGGTAACTACCATGCCGGCGAAGATGAGCTGCTGTTCACCGCCGACAGCGGAACGATGGGTAACATCACCGGCTCGTTCGACGCCGGAACCGGCGTCCTGTCGCTGTCGTCGGCTGGCGCGACCGCCACATTGGCGCAGTGGACCGCCGCACTTCGCGCGGTGGATTACCGGAATTCCTCCGACACTCCGGACACGTCCGACCGGACGATTACATTCGTGGTCAACGACGGATCGTCAGACAGCGCGCCGGCGACCCAGACCGTTCATATCAACGCGGTCAACGACGCGCCGACCGCGACGATCACGCCGACAACTTACAGCGCCACTGAACAAACCAATCTGACCCTGCACGGCACCGGCCTGTCGGTCGCCGATGTCGATGGCGCGAGCGGCGTCGCGACGCTATCGGCCGGCAGCGGGATCCTGACGGTGTCGGCGGGCTCGAGTGGCGCGACCATCGGCAACAACGGCACTGGGTCGGTCACGATCACCGGCACCATCACGCAGATCAATGATCTGCTGGCCGGCAATGGCGGCGCGACGGTGATGTACAACGCCAATCTGGACGCGCCGCCGGCCAGCACAACGCTGACGCTGGCGTTTAACGACCAGGGCAATTCCGGTACCGGCAGCGCGCTCGACGGGCAGGACACCGCGACCATCAACATTGCCGGTGTCAATGACGCGCCGGTCAACACCGTGCCCGGCGGGCAGACCGTCAACGAGGACACCAACCTCGTCTTCAGTTCCGGAAACGGCAATCTCGTCAGCATCTCCGACGTCGATGCGGGTTCGAGTTCGGTACGGGTCACGCTGTCGGTGACGAATGGCGTGCTGACGCTGTCGCAGACGACGGGCCTGACATTCACGACCGGCGACGGCGCGGCTGACGCCACGATGGTGTTCACCGGGACGATCGCGAACATCAACGCGGCGCTGTCAGGGCTGATCTACCGTGGCAATTCGAACTACAACGGTGCGGACACGCTCTCGATCACGACCAACGACCTCAATGCGACGGGGACCGGCGGCGCAAAGAGCGATACCGATACCGTCGCCATCACCGTGAACGCGGTCAACGACCCGCCGACGCTGACAGCCACCACCAAGACGCCGACCTTCACCGAGAATGGCAGCGCCGTCGACCTGTTCGACAATGTGTCGATCAGCACGGTCGAAGGGGACGGGATCAACCGCCTCGTCTTTACGGTTCAAAACGTATCCGACGCCAGCGCCGAATTCATCGGGTTCGACGGCACCAATATCAATCTGTCGAACGCCACCGGGACGGCGCAGACGGCATCGCACAACTGGACCTACACGGTCGCGATTGCCGGCTCGACCACAACGGTGACGATTACGCAGACGATCAGCAACCTGACCAATCTGCAGAACGCCATTGACGGGATGACCTATCGCAACGCCAGCGAGAACCCTACCGCCGGCAATCGCGTGGTGACGCTGACGCAGATCCGCGATACCGGGGACACCGCCAATGGCGGACAGAACTCGACCAGCCTTGCCCTAGCCTCGACGGTGACGGTCGCGGCGGTGAATGACGCGCCGGTCGCGGTCGCGAACAGCTATTCGGTCGACGAGGACGCGACCCTCTTGGCGCCGGTGGCCGCTCAAGGCGTGCTCGGCAATGACAGCGATGTGGACACCGCCGCCGGGTCGCTGTCGGCGGTTCTGGTGTCGGACGTCAGCAACGGCACGCTGGCGCTGAATTCCGACGGTACCTTCACTTATGTGCCGAATGCCAATTTCAACGGCAGCGACAGCTTCACCTACAAGGTGAATGACGGCGCGATCGACTCCAACATCGTCACGGTGTCGATCACCGTGAATTCGGTCAACGATCCGCCGACCGCGACCGACGATTCATTCAACGTCTCGGAAGACAGCGGCGCGACGGCGCTCGACGTGCTGGCGAACGACAGTTTCGTGCCGGATACCGGTGAAACCCTGTCGGTTACGGCAATCACTCAGCCGACGCACGGCGCGGTGACGCTGACCGGCGGCGTGGTGCGCTATCAGCCCGACGCCAACTACTACGGCGCGGACAGCTTCACTTATACGATCTCGGACGGCAACGGCGGGACGGCGACGGGCACGGTCAATATGATGGTCCGGGCGGTCGCCGACACGCCGACGGTGACGGGCGCGACGACAAACGAGGACACCCAGTCGACCTCCGGTCTGGTGATCTCGCGCAACGCGGCCGACGGCGCCGAGGTTACGCACTTCAAGATCACAAACATCTCCAACGGCGCGCTATACCTCAACGACGGCACGACGCAGGTCAACAACGGCGACTTCATCACCTTCGTGCAGGCCAATGCCGGGCTGAAGTTCACGCCGGTGGCGGACTTCTTTGGCGGTGCGACCTTCGACATCCACGCCTCGCTCACCAATGCCGATGTTGGGCTCGGCGGCGCGGTGACAACGGCGACCGTTACCGTGAATTCCGTCAACGATGCACCCATCGCAGCAGCGGACAACTACTCCGTCAACGAGGACGCGACACTGACGGTCAACGCGGCGGCGGGCGTGCTGGCCAACGACAACGACGTGGACACGGCATCGGGCTCGCTGTCGGCCGTGCTCGTTTCCGGCGTCAGCCACGGTTCGCTGACGTTGAACGCCGACGGCTCGTTCACCTATACGCCGGCGGCCAACTACAACGGCAGCGACAGCTTCACTTATAAGGTCAATGACGGCGCGCTCGATTCCAACACCGTTACCGTCACCATCACCGTCGATGCCGTCAACGACGCGCCGACATTCGGCATTGGCGATGGCAAGCTGGTGACGCCGTTCGGATCCTTCTACGACATAGCGAATAACGTCGCGGTCCAGTCCGACGGTAAGCTTGTGGTGGCGGGCGTCGCCTACACCGGCACCTATTGGGATTTTGCGCTGGCGCGCTACAATGCCGATGGCACGCCCGATACGTCGTTCGGAACCAATGGGACCGGCAAGGTTGGGAGCCCGTTCGGCGCATCACAAACTGGCTCGCCTGCCATTTCGATCCAGTCCGATGGCAAGATCGTGGTGTCGGCGACTATCGCCAATGATTTCGGGCTGGCGCGCTACAACGCCGACGGCACGCTCGATACATCGTTCGGCGGCGGCACCGGCAAGGTGGTGACGCCGGTCGGCGGAGGTGTCGATGTCGCCCGTAGCCTAGCGATCCAGCCCGACGGCAAGATCGTCGTGGTGGGCTATGCCTATGCCGGCTTGGATGATTTTGCGGTCGTCCGCTACAACGCCAATGGCACGCTCGATACGACATTCGACGGCGATGGGAAAGCGACGACGCGGGTTGGATCGTCATACAGCCAGGGTTACAGCGTTTCGCTGCAGTCCGACGGCAAGATCGTGGTCGCGGGCCGGAGCAACAACGGCAGCGGCGATGACTTCGCGCTGGTGCGCTACAATGTGGATGGGTCGCTCGACACCACATTTAATGGCACCGGCAAGGTGGTGACGCCGGTTGGTACATCGAACGACATCGCTTACAGCGTCACGGTTCTGCTGGACGGCAAGATCCTGGTGGCCGGATACGGTGGTGTCGCCAACAATGATTTTGCGCTGCTGCGCTACAATGCCGATGGCACGCTCGATACCTCGTTTGGAACCGGCGGCACCGGCAAGGTGCTGACTCCGGTCGGAACGTCGAACGACTATGGCACCAGTGCGGTCGTGCAGCCCGACGGCAAGATCGTGGTGGCGGGCTATGGCTGGAACGGCAGCAACGACGACTTCGCCGTTGTCCGCTACAACGCCGATGGCACGCTCGATATGGGTTTTGGCAGCGGCGGCAAGGTGCTGACGCCGATCGGCTCGTCAACTGATCAGGCCTTCAGCGTCGCGCTGCAGCCCGACGGCAAGATCGTGGTGGCGGGCTCCGCCATCATCGGCGGTGTCTATAACGATTTTGCGGTTGTCCGCTACAACGCTGATGGCACGCTCGATACGAGCTTTGGTATCGTTTCGACGCTGAACAACACGGCGAGTTTCACCGAAGGCGGCGCGCCGGTCGTGCTCGACAGTTCGGTGTCGGTGTTCGATGTGGAGTTGTCGGCCGCCAACAATTTCGGCGGCGCGACTGTCACGCTCGCCCGCAACGGCGGCGCAAGCGCGCAGGATGTGTTCTCCGGCTCCGGTGCGCTGTCGGCGCTGACCGAAGGCGGCAATCTGGTCGTGTCCGGCACGACCATCGGCACGGTGACGACCAATTCCGGCGGCACGCTGGTGCTCACCTTCAATGCGAGCGCGACGCAGGCGTTGGTCAATGCCGCGCTGGGCGCGATCGCCTATTCGAACTCGTCGGACGCGCCGCCGGCCTCGGTCCAGATCGGCTGGACCTTCTCGGACGGCAACAGCGGCGGGCAGGGTTCGGGCGGGGCCCTGACGGCGACCGGAAGCACCACGGTCAATATCACATCGGTCAACGACGCGCCGTCCGGCGCCGACAAGACCATCACGCTGGCGAACGCCACAGGTCATGCATTTGCCGCGGCCGACTTCGGCTTTACGGACATCGACGGCAACAGCCTCGCGGCGGTGAAGATCACCACGACGCCTGGCGCGGGGACATTGACGCTGACCGGATCGGGGGCCGTTACCGCCGGCCAGTTGATCACGGTTGCGGACATCAACGCCGGCAAGCTCATCTTTACGCCGACCGGTACGGCCTTCAGCGCCAGCTACGCCTCCTTCACCTTCCAGGTGCAGGACAACGGCGGCACCGCGAACGGCGGCGTCAATCTCGACCCGTCGGCGAACACGATCTCGATCCGCGTGCTGGAAGCCCAGTCGCTCACCGTCACGACCACAAGCGACGTGGCCGACGACTACGACGGCGAGACCTCGCTGCGCGAAGCCATCGCTTACGCTAACACGCATTCCGGCGCCGACACTGTCACGTTCTCCGGGACGCTGTCCGGCCAGACCTTCCGCTTTGGCAGCCTGCTGCCGACGATTTCCGGCGAACTGACCATCGACGGCGACCTCGATAACAACGGCACTGCCGACATCACCATTTCCGGCGACGTGGCCGGCGACGACGTGCATTCGTCCGGCGTCATCACCGATGTCGCGGCCAGCAGCGCCGCGGGCAAGCTCGCGGACAACCTGCGCATCTTCAACGCGACCGCCGCGCTGACGATCGACGGGCTGGTGCTGACCGGCGGCTATTCCGCGGCAAGTGGCGGCGCCATCGCGGGCGCCGACGTTACGCTCAGGCATGCGATCGTGCAGGGCAATCAGTCCGATTTCCTGGGCGGCGGCGTCTTTGCTGCGAATAATTTGAGCGTCGCGGATTCGACGATCAGCAACAATCGTGCTGCCGGGGGTGCAGGATTTTCCGTCACCGCTGACAACGCAACCGTGACGATCGACCGGTCCGTCATCAGCGGAAACGAGGCTTTTGCGAGTTCCGCCGGCGGATTTTATATCGGCTCCACCATTTCGACTGCTGTAATTACCGACAGCACGATCCGCGACAACAGAGCGGCCGTCGCGGGCGGAGGGTTCGTCAGCAACGGATCTGTCTCGCTGACGAACACCACCATCAGCGGCAACACCGCGCTCGCTAGCCAGGCTGGCGGAGGAACTGCCGGTAGCCTGACTGCCACCAATGTGACGGTCAGCGGAAACACGGCCGGCAACGGGTCCGGAGGACTGGCCTCCAATTTCGCCATGACGCTCGTCAACTCGACCGTCAGCGGCAACACGACGGCGGCCGGGACGGGTGGCGTCCAAACCTACTTCGGCAATCTGACGCTGACCAATTCGATTGTGCTCGGCAATTCCGCGGGCGGCAGCGAGAGCAATATTTCCGCAGGCGGAACGCTGACCCGCAACGGCGGCAACATCATCGGCACCGATGTGTTTTCGGGCGGGACCGACGTCGGCGACACCACGGCGGCGGCCGTATTCGCGCAGACAGTCGATATCGGCAATGGCGTCACGGCCGGCGTGCTCGCTGACAATGGCGGGCGGGTGCAGACCATTGCGCTGAAGCGCGATGTCACGAACCCGGCGCTCGACACGGGCAATGACGGCGCCGCGCCGGGCGCCGATGCACGCGGCGTTGCCTACCGCGACGTTCTCGGAGTCGCCAACAACGCGGCCAACATCTCCGATCTCGGCGCCTTCGAGGCGGAGCCGGAAGCCCGCGGCCTGACGGTCCACACGGCGAACGATATTGTCGACCAGTTCGACAACCTGACCTCGCTGCGCGAGGCGATCACTTACGCCAATTCACTCGGCGGCTCGCAGGGCATCGACTTTACCGGCGGCCTGACCAACCAGACACTGTGGCTCGCGAGCGCGCTGCCGACCATTACTGCCAACCTGACGATCGATGGCCGCTCGGGTCTGACTATCAGCGGCGACGTGTTGCAGGACGACGTCCGTGCTGCCGGCTCGAGCGTCATCACCGATGTGGCGGCGTCCTATAGCAGCACTCCCGTCAGTAACCGCCTCGCGGACAACGTCCAGATCTTCAATTCGTCGTCGGCGCTGACGCTCAATACGCTGATCCTGACCGGCGGCTATTCCGCCACCACGGGCGGCGCGGTACTCGGCACCGACGTGACGCTCAACGGCACGACCGTGCGCGGCAACCTCTCGGTGGGGAACGGCGGCGGCCTTTATGCCACCGGCAGTTTCTCGGCAACAAATTCGACGATCAGCGACAATTTCGCGGGCCGCCCCGGCGCGAGCACGGCGGCGTCCGGCGGTGGCTTCTACAGCGACGGCGGGACGATCTCGTTGTTGAATACCACAGTCAGCAAGAGTACTGCGCGCCTGGATGGCGGCGGGTTCTACGCATCCGGCAACGCCACGATCACGATCGACGGCTCCACGATTTCGGGCAACACCGCCACCGCAGGCAAGGGCGGCGGCTTCCGGGTGAACGGCGCCAGCGCAGATGTGACGGTGAACGACTCGACGGTCAGCGGCAATTTCGCCCTGGATGGCGGCGGCGGCTTCTCCATCGCCGGTTCGGCCTCGCTCGCCCGTTCGACGGTGTCGGGCAACAGCAGCACCGGCAATCACAGCGGCGGCGCGACCGTACTCGGCACGCTGACCGCGGCCGATTCGACCTTCAGCGGCAATGACGGGCTTTTCGCCGGCGCGATCTATGCGGGCGCAGCCAACCTGACCAACGTCACGATCAGCGGCAACACGGCGACGGGCGTCGTCGGCGGCGTCTATGTGACCGGCAATGTGACCCTTACGAATTCGATCGTGCTGGGCAATGCCGGACCCGCGGGCGAAAGCTCGGTCCTGTCGACCGGCGGTACGATTACGAGGAACGGCGGCAACATCATCGGCAAGGCGTCCGGCGGTGCGGACGTATTCGTCGACGGTACCGACAATGGCGACACCACGGCGGCCGCGGTCTTTGCTCAGACGGCGACCGTGGGCGGCGTTTCGGCGGGCGTGCTTGCCAATAACGGCGGCGCGGTTCAGACCATCGCGCTCAGGCGCAGCGTCACGAACCCGGCGCTCGATACCTCGAACAGCTCTGCCTCGGGCAGCGATGCGCGCGGCATCGGTCCGTTCGACCTCAATTCGCTCGGCAACGAGGGCGGCGGCACCAACACCCGCGACCTCGGCGCTTATGAAATTGATTCGCAGGAAACCCAGAGTCTCACCGTCACCACGCTGAGCGACGTCGCCGATCCGTTCGATGACCAGACCTCGCTGCGCGAGGCGATCACTTATGCCAACAATCTGGGCGGGTCGCAGACCGTCACCTTCGCTAACGGACTGTCGGGCGGCCTGATCCGACTCGCCTATCTGCTGCCGACGATCACCACCACCGTCACCTTCGACGGGGACCTCGACGACAGCGGCAGCGCCGACATTACGATTACCGGTGACGTTGGGGACGACGATACGACGGTGTCGGGCGAAATCACCGATATCGCCGCATCGAGCGGCCGCCTCGGCGACAACATCCGGCTTTTCAATGCGACGGTCGGCCTGACGGTCGACGGTCTGGTGCTGACCGGCGGCAATGACAGCAGCACGGCTTCGGGCGCCGGCGGCGGCGCGATCCGCGCGACCAATGTGACGCTGACCAACGCGACCGTGCAGGGCAACTACGCCGCCCGCAACGGCGGCGGCGTCTATGCCTCCGGCAATCTGAATGTCACCGGCTCGACGATCAGCGGCAATTCCGCGGAAATGGGCGCCGGCCTCTTCGCCAGCGGCGACTTCGCGCAGGTCACGATCGGACGCTCGACCATCAGCAAGAACATCGCGCGCGCCGGCGACGGTGGCGGCCTCGGCGTCACCGGTTCTTCGTCGAACGTCACGGTGACCGACACCACGATCAGCGGCAACACCGCCTCGGCCGGCCAAGGCGGCGGCCTTGCAACCGGTAACGGCCTGTCGCTGACCCGTGTGACGGTGAGCGGCAACAGCGCGGTGCAGGGCGGCGGCGCTTCCGTCATGAGCATCACCGCCACGAACACGACCATCGCCGGCAATACCGCCACGATAGCCGGCGGCATTTCAGCGGCGGCGCAGACGACGCTCGTCAATTCGACCGTCACCGGCAATTCGGCCACGACCCTCACCGGCGGCATCCTTGCCGGTAACGGCTTTACGCTGACCAATTCGATCGTGCTCGGCAATTCGGCGAACGGCAGCGTCAACGAATTCCAGTCCTTCGGCGCGCAGGTCCGCAGCGGCGGCAACATCATCGGCAAGACCGGCGGCGCCGACGTGCTGTCCGGTAATATCGACATCGGCGACACCACGGCGGCCGAGGTCTTCGCTCAGACCGCGACGGTCGGCGGCGTGCAGGCCGGCGTGCTTGGCGACAATGGCGGGCTGGTGCAGACCGTCGCGCTGAAGGCGAGCGGCGCCAATCCCGCGCTCGACGCCTCGAACGGCTCGGCACCAACCGCCGATGCGCGCGGCGAGGCGCGGGTCGACCACACCGGCGTCGGCAACAACGGCTCCAATTTCGCCGACCTCGGCGCCTACGAGGTGCAGGTGTTGCCGGTCGCGGCGGCGACCTCCGGCGGCACCACAGCCTCGTTCGAGCAGATCGCGGTCGTCATCGATGCCGGTGTTACCGTCACGAATTCGCTCGGCCCGACGCTGACCTCGGCGACCGTTTCGATCAGCCCCGCCAGTTTCGAGTCCGGGCAGGACGTGCTCGGCTTCGTCAACGACAACACGACGATGGGCGATATCGTCGCCAGCTACAGCGCGGGCACCGGCGTCCTCACGCTGACCTCGGCCAGCGGCACGGCGACCGTCACGCAATGGCAGGCGGCGCTGCGGGCCGTCACCTACACCAACACGTCGAACACGCCAGAGACCTCCGACCGCATTATCTCGTTCAGCGCCGCCGACGGCAGCTTCAGCAGCGCCCGGCCGACCAAGACGGTCAGCGTCACCGCCGTCAACGACGCACCGGTCGGGACGGACAAGACCGTCATCGCGGACGCCGATACCGACTACGTCCTCGGCGCCGCCGACTTCCCGTACACGGATTTCGAGAGCGACGGCCTGCTCGAAGTTGAGATTACGACGGTGCCGGCGCTCGGCACGTTGACGCTCGACGGTGTCGCGGTGAGCGCGGGCGACTTTGTCAGCGCCGCCGACCTCGCCGCCGGCAAGCTCATCTATCATCCGCCGGCCGATGCCTTCGGCCACGGCTACGCGAGCTTCACCTTCCGGGTCCGCGACGGCGGCGGCACGGCGAATAACGGTCAGAACTTCGACCAGTCGGCGAATACGGTCACCATCGATGTGCGTGAGACGAAGTCGCTGATCGTCACCACCGACGCCGATGTCGGCGACGACTATGACGGCGTGACCTCGCTGCGCGACGCGATCGCCTATGCCAATGTCCATGCCGGCGGCGATACGATCACCTTCACCAACGCGCTGTCGGGCCACACCGTCCGTCTTGCCGGACTCCTGCCGACCATTACCGAGTCGCTCGCCATTGACGGCGACCTCGATAACAACGGCACCCCTGACATCGCCATCACCGGCGACGTCAATAATGACGACAGACACGCCAACGGCTCCACGGTCATCACCGATATTGCGGCATCGATCACCGCCAACAGGCTCGCCGACAACGTGCGCATTTTCAGTTCGACGGCGCCGCTGACGGTGGAGGGCCTGATCCTCACCGGTGGCGTCGACATGACGATCGCGGCCGGCGAGGGCGGCGGCGCGATCCGCGGCAGTTCGGTCAGCCTCTCCTACACCACGGTCGCCGGTAACTTCGCTGCGGTGAACGGCGGTGGCGTGTATGCTTCGGGCGATGTAATCGCGACGGATTCGAAGATCAGCGGCAATTTTGCCAATATATCGATCGGCGGCGTGATCTCGACCGGCGGCGGTTTCTACAGCGGCGGCGGCACGGTCTTCATCGTGCGGAGCACCATCAGCGGCAACTCCGCGGCGCTTGGCGGCGGCTTCTACAGTTCGCATGCGAACGCGAACATCACGGTAGACCAGACCACGATCAGTGGAAACGAGGTTTTCGACGGCGGCGGCGGCGGCTTCCGGGCCGGTGGCGCGTCCTCGGTCGCCAACATCTCCGACGCGATGATCGGCGGCAATACGGCGAACGGTTCCGGCGGCGGCTTTTCATCGGCCGGCAGGGTTACGCTGACCCGCGCGACCGTGAGCGGCAACAGTTCGACTGGCGTCGAAGGCGGCGGCGGCCATGCCGCGACCCTGACCGCGACCAATACGACCGTCAGCGGCAACACCGCATCCAGCGGCCGGGCCGGCGGCTTCAGCACGTCGGGCGACATGACGCTGACCAACTCCACGGTCAGCGGCAATACCGCCGCGAGCATCGTGGGCGGTCTGCGCGCGAGCGGCGACCTGACGCTGACCAATTTGATCGTGCTCGGCAATTCGGTTGGCGGCAGCGAAAGCAACGCGGTCGCGGGCGATACGCTCATCCGCAACGGCAACAACATCATCGGCACCGATGTGTTTTCGGGCTCGACCGATATCGGCGACACCACGGCGGCCGCCGTCTTCGCGCAGACCGTGACAGTCGGCGGCGTCTCGGCGGGCGTGCTCGCAAACAATGGCGGGGCGCTGCAGACGATCGCGCTCAGGGAGAGCGCTACCAATCCGGCGCTCGATCGCGCCAATGCCAGCGCCCCGGCAACCGACGCGCGCGGCGAGGCGCGGGCCGACCAGCCCGGCGTCGGCAGCGACGGTTCGAACTTTGCCGACCTCGGCGCTTACGAATTGGCGAACAGCGTGCCCGTGGTGACCACGTCCGGCGGGGCGACGGCCGCCGACGAACAGACCGCGACCGTGATCGACGCCAGCATCACGGTGGTGGATACGGATAGCGCGACGCTCGCGTCCGCCACGGTGTCGATCACCGGCGCCTTCCAGACGGCCGAGGATGTGCTTGCCTTCGTCAATGACGGCTCGACCATGGGCAACATCGACGGCAGCTACGATGCCGGCACCGGCGTGCTGACGCTGACCTCGTCCGGGGCGAGCGCCACGCTGACCCAGTGGCAGGCCGCGCTGCGGGCCGTCACCTACATCAACACCGCCGATGCGCCCGAGACGACCGACCGCACCATCTCCTTCGTCGTGAATGACGGCGGCTTTACCAGCGTGACGAAAACCAAGACCGTGGCGGTCATCCCGGTCAACGACACGCCGGTCAATACGATCCCGGCCGGACCGCTGACTGCGCTCGAGGACGTGGGCCTTGCCATCACCGGCCTCACTGTCGCCGATGTCGACGCGGATCCAATCGGTGCGCTCATCACCGTCACGTTGAGCGTGCAGCACGGAACGCTTCATGTCCGCGATAACGTCGGTGGCGGGCTGACCGCCGGCGAGATCACCGGGAACGACAGCGCGACGGTCACACTGACCTGCCATTCGGACCGGATCAGCGCGACGCTCGGGGCGCTCAACGGCCTCGTCTATACGTCGGACCTGAACTACAACGGCGCCGACACGCTGACGATGACGACCAACGACGGCGGCGCCAATGGCGTCGATCCGGGCGGCGATCCGAATTTCGAAGAGACGACCAGTACCGTTGCCATCAACGTGGTGCCGGTCAACGACGTGCCGTCCTTCACCAAAGGCGCCGACCAGACGGTTGCGGAAGACGCCGGTTCGCAGACCGTCAACAACTGGGCGACCAACCTGTCGACCGGGCCGGCCAATGAATCCACGCAGGGACTCAGCTTTGTCGTCACCAACGACAACAATGCGATGTTCTCGGTGCAGCCTTCGGTCGATGCGGGCGGCAAGCTGATCTATACGCCGGCCGCCGACGCCAACGGCACGGCGACGGTGACTGTCGCGATCATGGACGACGGCGGCACGTCCAATGGCGGCGTCGATACTTCGACGACGCAGACCTTCACGATCACCATCACGCCGGTTAACGACGCGCCGGTCATCACACTGTCCGGCCAGATCGCGAATTTCCTGGTCGATACGCTGGCGCCGGTGCCGGTCGTGCCCGGCATCGTCATCGCCGACATCGACAGCACGACGCTCGACGGCGTCACCGTGTCGATCACCGCGGGCTTCACGGCGGGAGACCAGCTCAACTTTGTAAATCAGGCGGGCATCACCGGCATCTACGACGCCGCGACCGGCGTGCTGACATTGACCGGCAATGCCTCGCTCGCCGCCTACCGTACAGCGCTTGCCAGCATCACCTTCGAAACGAACGACCGTGACGGTGGCCAGCGGACGCTGACCTGGATCGCCGACGACGGCGGCGCGGTCGACAATACCAGCCTGCCGCGGACCTCGATCGTCGAAGTCACGGCTGAAACCCTGCATACGCCGAGTAAATCCCCGAATGTCACGAACACCGGTCCGACCGGCGGCTCGGGTCTGGGACCGGGCGATACGGGCGGCACCAATCTGATCACGAGCGTCGGCGGCGGGAC
Source organism: Pseudolabrys sp. (assembly GCA_050184975.1). Classification (GTDB taxonomy): domain Bacteria; phylum Pseudomonadota; class Alphaproteobacteria; order Rhizobiales; family Xanthobacteraceae; genus Pseudolabrys. The sequence goes on from JBFWZV010000034.1 coordinate 21,270, forward strand.
GACAGGCGGCGATACCGGAACGACCGGGGGCTCGTATTTCTACGTTAGCACCGAGATTCAGACGATCATCACCGGCTCGCAGTTGCAGATCCAGATTCCGATCGCCGAACTCGCTGCGCCGCTCGGCGGCGACATCGCTTCGGTGACCGCCACGCTGCTCGACGGCAGCGCGTTGCCTGCCTGGCTCGAGTTTGATCCCGTCACCGGCACCCTGAAGGGCAACATTCCGAATTCCGTGATCTCCGGCGTCCAGTCCAACAGCGGGCAGCTGCCCGACGACGTTACGACCGGCAACCTCGGCCAGAGCAACCCGCCTGCCGGGTCGGAAGGCAGCATCTCGATCCAGGTCAAACTTGTCGACTCGCAGGGGAACGTTTCGACGACGATCTTCACCATCAAGGTCGCGCCGCAGAAAGGCGGCTGGCTGTTGCCGCGCGGCTTGTCGCCCGAACTGTCGCCGTGGCGCGAGAACGCGCGCGACCATGCGGCGATCGAGCTTAATCGCGATCTCACGCGGCTCCTGTCCGGTGCGACCTTTGCCGGCCTTGCGGCGATTCACGACGGCGACATCGGTGACGCCGATGTTGCCTCCGCCGCCACGGACGCGCCGCGCGGCCGCGCCGGCCTGTCCGAGCAACTCGGCGAGCATGGCTGGCGAAGTATGCATGCAGACCGCCGTACCTTGCTGGCAAGTCTCCAGCGCGGCGTGGCCAACTGGCGATGACAAGGCCGCTCGGGACGGCTGACCGGGAAACGCGACGATGAAACATGTCGGTTCACCCGCCGCGCAGGCCCAGCTTGTCGGCCTTGCGACGCTGCTGCAACTTATCAAACGCGCGCGCAACGCCGCGACGGCGGAGGAGTTCGGCTTCATCGCGGTCAACGAAACTCACTCGCTGCTGCCGTACCGGCAGGCGGTGCTATGGCGCAGCGATAATGGGGCGGCCGGCGCCGGCGTGGCGGCAATCTCCGGCACGCCGGTGATCGATCCCAGCGCTCCCTTCGTGTCCTGGCTCAACCGTGCCATGGCCGCACTCGACCGTCAGGGTGGGGATGCGCGTCCGGTCGGCAGCCGCGATCTCGCCAATGCGCTTGGCGAGGAATGGGCGGAGTGGCTGCCCGCGCATGCACTATGGCTGCCGCTCAAAGGCCCGGACGGGCCGCTGGGCGCGCTGCTGCTTGCGCGCGAGGACGGTTGGGACGAGAGCGAGGGACACCTGCTTCAGGAACTTGCCGACGGTTACGCGCATGCTTGGCGGCGCTTTGGCCGCGGCGGTCGCTGGCTTTCGTTCGGCAAGCTGCGGAGTGCGCCGACGCTGGCGCGGTTGGCGGCGCTGGCCGCCGTCAGCCTGCTATTGCTGGTTCCCGTTCGTCTTTCGGCGCTCGCGCCCGCCGAAGTGGTCGCGCTCGAGCCGACAGTGGTGCGCGCGCCGCTCGAGGGCGTTGTCGACGAATTAGTCGTCAAGCCGAACGCGGTGGTACAGGAGGGTCAGCTCCTGCTCAAGCTCGACCCGCGCACGCTGGAGAACAAGCGTGCGGTCGCGGCCAAGGCACTCGACGTTGCAGAGACCGAATATCGACAGACCGCGCAGCAGGCGCTGTTTGACGAAAAGAGCCGCGCCCAGCTCGCGGTGGTCAAGGGCCGCATCGACCAGCGGCGCACCGAGCTCACCTACATCCAGTCGTTGCTCGGGCGCATCAATGTCCATGTGGCCCGCGCCGGCATTGCGGTGTTTTCCGATCCGGCCGGCTGGATCGGCAAGCCGGTCAGTCTCGGCGAGCGGCTGCTCGAAATCGCCGATCCCGCTTCGGTGGAGGTCGAGATTTGGCTCGGCGTGGCAGACGCCATCAATGTCGAGGCCGGCGCGCCGATCGAGTTCTTTCTCAACATTACGCCCGACGCTCCGCTGCGCGCGGTGCTGCGGCAGGCAAGCTATGAGGCGGTGCAAAGCCCGGCCGGCGCGCTCGGTTACCGGCTGAAGGCGACGCTCGATGCCGGAACGCTGCCACCGCGCATCGGCCTGCGCGGCACCGCCAAGATCTACGGCGAGCGGGTGACGCTCTTCTACTATCTGGTCCGCCGTCCGTTCGCCGCGGCCCGGCAGTTCCTCGGCTGGTAAGTCATGACAGCGGCGTCGATCGCGAGTTCACCGCAGGCCGCTCCACTGCTGCCGCCGTTGCGCGAGGAAATCGGAATTTTTCCGGGGCCGGTCGCGCTCGACGGCTCGCCGACCTGGACCCTGTACGACCCGTCGCGCAACCGCTTCTACCGCCTCGGCTGGCGGGAATTCGAAATTCTTTCGCGCTGGAGCGAGCGGCAGGCCGACCGCATCGCCGCGCGGATCGACGCGGAAACCACGCTCGACATCGAGGACCGCGACGTCAACGAAGTCGCGAGTTTCCTCAGCGCCTATGACCTGCTGCAGGTCTCCGGCCCTCCGGTGACCGGTCAGTTGCTTCAGAAGGCGGCGCGCGAGCGGCAGGGTTGGGGGCGCTGGCTGCTGCACAATTATCTCTTCATGCGCATTCCGCTGGTGCGTCCGGACCGCTTTCTGACCTGGCTCTATCCCCACGTCGCGTGGCTCTACGGCCGCCGGACCGCCTACACGTTGATTGCCATCACGCTGCTCGGCTTCTATCTCACAGCGCGTGAATGGGACGTGTTCCGCGCGACCTTTGTCGATCTGTTCGACGTGCGGGGCGCAATCCTGTTCGGCATCACGCTAGTCGGCCTGAAGGTGATACACGAGATGGGCCATGCGTTGACCGCGAAACGGTTCGGCTGCCGGGTGCCGACCATGGGCATCGCGTTGTTGGTGTTGGTGCCGGTACCATTTACCGATGTCAACGATGCCTGGAAGCTGACGCAGCGCCGCCAGCGGTTGGCGATTGGGCTTGCCGGTGTCACCGCCGAGCTTGCTTGTGCCGGAATCGCGGCTTGCGCATGGGGGTTTCTGCCAAACGGGCCGGCGCGTTCAGCCGCGTTCCTGGTTGCCACTACGACCTGGGTCACGACGGTTTTCATCAATCTCAGCCCTTTTATGCGCTTCGACGGTTACTTCGTGCTGTCCGACTTGATCGAGATGCCGAACCTGCACAACCGCGCCTTCGCGCTGGCGCGCTGGTGGCTGCGCGCGACGGTGCTCGGCCTCGACGATCCGCCGCCGGAGGAGTTTCCGTCCGTACGCCGGCGGCTGCTGATCGCATTCGCCTTCGCGACCTGGATCTACCGCTTCGTGTTGTTCATCGGTATCGCGGTGCTGGTCTATCACTTCGCCTTCAAGCTCGCCGGCATCGCGATGGCCGCGGTCGAGATCGGCTATTTTCTGGTCTGGCCCGTCCTGCGCGAGATGCGCGAATGGTGGTCGCGGCGCAGCGACCTGCGCTGGAGTCGCAAGACCGTGACGAGCACCGCCGGGGTCGGCCTTCTCGTTCTGCTGCTAGTCGTTCCGTGGCGCTCCAGCGTCGAAGCGCCGGCGCTGTTGCGCAGCGCGCAGCATATCGGCGTCTTCGTTCCTGAATTCGGCGCCAGGGTCGAAAGCGTCAGCGCGAAGGAGGGCGGCGCGGTCGAGCGCGGCGCGGTGCTGGTGAAGCTGGCGTCGCCGGACATCGACTACCAGATCGCGCGCACGCGCAGCGAGATCACGACGCTCGAATGGCAGGTCGAGGCGGGTGGCGTCGACCGCACGCTGCTAGCGCGCAGCCGCGTCACCGAGCAGGAACTCGAAACCGCGATCGCGGAGTATCGATCCTATCTCACCCAGCGCAACCGCCTCAGCGTGACGGCACCGATCTCGGGCCGCGCGGTCGATCTCGACAGCACGGTGGTGCCGGGCGCGTGGCTGCCGGCGAAGCTACGGGTCATGTCGATCATCGATCCCGATGCGGTCGAGATCGAGGCCTATGTCGGCGAGGCCGACCTTGCGCGGATCGCCGCCGGCGGCCGGGCGATCTTCTTTTCGGAAGCGGACCCGAGCTACGAGTTGCGGCTCAGCATCGCCGAGATCGCCCGGGCGAGCACCCGCGTGCTGGAGGCCGAGGCGCTCGCCTCCGTCCATGGCGGGCCGATCGCCGTTCGGCAGGACCGGCCCCGTGAGTTGGTCCCGGACCAGACCCTTTACCGGGTGACCTTGCGGCCGGATGGGCAACGCCCCCGGCCGGAGAGGGTACTGCGCGGCAATGTCATTTTCGATGCCCGGCCCGTCAGCCTGATCGCCCGCGCCTGGCGGTCGGTTATGGCCATTGCAATCCGGGAGAGCGGGCTATGAGATTTGTGGCCGGATCCGCGGGATATGCCGGGCTAGAGCGCGCTTGCCCCGGGCGATTTTCGCTGAAAGGATGCCCGAAATTCGCCTCGCGGCCGGTCCGGGGTGCGGGTCATATAAGATTTAAGGGCCTTGAGTCCGATCGTGTCGTTGAGGCCGCCGGCGCTGTCCGGCGGGGACGGGGGTAGCCGTGTTGAGTTTGGTTGGGCTGCGCGTTGGCGGCGCCGTTGCGCCGTTTGGATTGCGTTGTGCCGCGTCCTGCGCGGCTCGATCCGCGCCCAACGTGGCCGTGTTGCTTTCCGTCCTCCTGCTTGCCAATTGCACCTTCGCGCCGGTGCCGCTCGGCGAGGACGAGCGCCGCTCCGAAGTGCAGAGCGATCTCGCGGCCATGTATGGTCGGCAGGAGCCGCTGAAGGGTCCGCTGACGTTGCGCGAGGCTTTCGCACGCGCGCTTGCCTACAATCTCGATGGCCGCCTCAAGCTGGTTGAGGCCGCGCTCGCGCGCGACGACCTCGATCTCTCCCGCTTCGACATGTTGCCGAAGGCGATCGCGGGTGTCGGCGGCAATTGGCGCTCCAACCTGGACGCAAGCTCGAGCACCTCGATTTTGACCAATCGCCAGTCGCTCGAGCCTTCGACTTCGAGCGACCGCACGAAGCGTCTCGCAGACTTGACGGCGACGTGGAACATTCTCGATCTCGGCGTCAGCTATTTCACTGCCAAGCAGCAGGCGGACCGCGTGCTGGTCGCGGAGGAGGAGCGCCGCAAGGTGATCCACGGCCTGTTGCAGGATGTGCGCCAGGCCTATTGGCGGGCGGCAAGCGCTCAGCGCCTGCGCGGCGAGGTTCGGCAAGCGATCCGCGAAGCGGAAGGCGCGCTCGCGTCATCGCGGCGGATCGAAACTGAAAATCTGCGCTCGCCGGTCGACGCTTTGCGCTATCAGAAGGCGCTGCTCGATCTTCTGCGTCAGCTCGAGGGCGTCGAGCGGCAGCTTGTGGTGGCAAAGTCCGAGCTTGCCTCGCTCGTCAACCTGCCGCCCGGCTCTAACTTCACGATCGCGGCGCCGCACGCCGGCGGGTTTCCGCCCGGCTCGCAACGACTTCCGGTCAAGCGCATGGAAGACATGGCGCTGATGAACAATCCGGACCTGTTGCGGGCGAGCTATCAGGCGCGTATCAGCGCCGACGAAACACGCAAGCTGTTCTTTAAGCTGCTGCCGGGCATCAATCTGTCGTACGGCGTCAATTACGACAGCAACAGCTTTCTGGTTAACAGCCACTGGGGTGCGGCGGCGGCGCGGATTTCCGGAAACCTCATGAATCTGATTCAACTTCCGGCGCAGCTCCAGCGCGCGGAGAACGCCGAGAAGGTCGCTGAATTGCGGCGGCAGGCGCTCAGCATCGCGGTGCTGGCGAAGCTGCACATCGCCTATCAGCAGTTCCTCTCGGCAAGCAAGGAGTACCAGTGGGCTGCGCGCCTCGCCGACGTCGACCGCCGGCTACTGAACCAGATCGCCAATCGCGTCTCGAACGACGCGCAGGGTGAGCTGGAACGCGTCTCGACGCGCGTGAGCGCGACGATCTCCGAATTGCGGCGCGACCAGGCCTACGCCGACGCGCAGGGCGCGCTCGGGCGGCTTTACGCGACGCTCGGTGTCGACGTGGTGACGGAACATGACATCGTCACGCTCGACCTCGACGGTTTGCGCAAGGCGATCGGCCGGTTCGCCGCGAATAGCGCCGGACGAACCGCAGCGCAGGATGGCGAAACCGGCGTCGCTTCCGCGGGCAACGCCCCGTTGCCGCCGCGCCGTCCGCGCGCCGCAGCGGCAGATGCCGACGAGGAGACGCCCGCGTTCGCCGCGGAGGATACGGCCCGCGAGATGCAGGCCGCCCATGCCGCGGACACCCGCTGAGCGTCGCGCGATGAGAGCAACCGCGATCGCGACAGCGTTGCTTGGCCTGACCGTAGTGCCGGCCGCCGCCCAGCTTGCCAAGCAATTCGAGGCCGGCGCCGGCGGCGCCCCCGAAATCCGCGCGCAACTGACGCCGCGAAACTTCGCGACCATCTCCAGCGAGACGGCGGCACGGATCGACAAGATCGCGACGCGGATCGGCGAGGAGTTCAAGAAAGGCGACACGCTGGTGCTGTTCGAATGCGCGGCCCAACGCGCCCAGCAGGCCCGCGCTAGCGCGGTCGTGACGCAGGCCGAGAAGGCCTATGCCATCAACGAGCGGCTGTTTGCGCTCAAGTCGATCGGCCAACTCGAACTCGATGTCTCGCAGGCCGAGGTGCGCAAAGCCAAGGCCGATTACGACATCGCCACCGCCGCGGTGTCGAAATGCACCATCGTCGCGCCCTATGACGGCATCACCGTCGAGCAGCATGCGCGCGAGTTCCAATACGCCGCACCGGGGCAGGCGCTGATCGACATCGTCGACAACCGATCGCTCGACATCGACATGATCGTGCCGTCGCGATGGTTGGCGTGGCTCAAGACCGGCACGCCGTTCAAGTTTCAGGTCCACGAGACCAACAGGACCTACGACGCCCGGATCGTGCGTATCAGCGGCCGGGTTGATCCTGTCAGCCAATCCGTGCGGGCCATCGGTGTCGTCAGCGAGTCCGCGCCCGAACTCACGGCCGGCATGAGTGGCGCGGTGCTGATGGCAGGCTCGGGTCCAATCGAGAAAGCGAAATAGGCGGCGCTCTCGATATTCCTCGCCGTCATCGAATTTTGCACAGCCGCGCTAGCAAGCGTGCCCGCAGCGCAATGCCTTCGACCACAGGATGACCACAGAAACCCCGTGAATGAACGCGAACAAACGTGTCTGGACGTGACGAAAAACATCGGATTTCATTGAATTTCCCGAGAGAGCAACACCGCTCATAACGATCTGGTTGGAGGTTCGAGTCCTCCCGGGCCCACCATCATTTTATGTTGGTTGAGGATGCTGCGTTGCCGCCGATCAGTGCCGACTAACGATGCCGGTATGTCTTTCCAACAAAGCAACGCAGTCATCAGTTGATTACTTTCGGTTGTGCGGCTCAAGCAGGAAATCGTAGCTCATCGTGTAGTAAGGAACCGCGATCTCCTTGCCGTCCGGCGCCGTGCCCGCCTCTTGGCGAATGAAATTGACAATCAGCGAACCTTTCACCCCAAAAACCGCATCACTGTCGAGGTACTGATCGCCGTCGGATACGCCACGATCACAAAGTCACATCGATTTGCGACCGACCAAGCGCTTCAAATCGTCATTGCCTAGGCCAGAAAGTCCCCACGTTGATAGGCCTCTTCAACGATCTTTAGTGTCTCCAGATTATCTGCCGGAGATGTCTCGAATGCCGCTCCGGATTCTACGCAATCAAGAAAATGCGCGATGGCGTCGCGATATGACGCTTTGTAGTTGGCCTCAAGATCTATCTCAGTTGAGATTTCTTTAGTGCCAATTAGCTTAAGCGTTTTTCCGTTGAGTCGGATGCTGCCCGCCTCTCCGAGGACTTCCACATCGTCGAACTGCGACTTTGGATACCCATGCGCGATAAAATCGCCAGCCAGCACGACCGCGGCGCCTTTGTGTGATGACATCAGTAAAGTCGCTCGATCCTCGCCGCGCACCCCAGAGCTGCTGTGACCAAGACGAGCGCCATCTAGCGCGAGTGCTCCAAGCAGAAAACGCAAGGTATCGACATGATGAATCATAACCTCCATTAACAACAGGCGGTCCAGTGTCGCAAAAAACGGCTGACGATCGACTGCATAGAGATGTCGATTGGCGTCCGGGATCAGGCCTGACGTGAAAATCTTCATCAAGACCTGGCGGACGTTTCCAATGAGGCCATCATCGAGCCACTTCCGGATCAAACGGTAGTGCGGTCGAAATCGCCAATTTTCATGCACCATGAGGCGCGGACCGGAAGACAGAGACGCAACCAGCGCCTGTGCCTCTGCTAAAGTTGGCGCGAGCGGCTTTTGACAGAGGATTGGCAGATTTTTGGTCGCAGCAAGGCGGCACATTGCAGCATGGGTCTCGCGTGGCGTTGCGATATCAACGGCGTCGAGACGCTCGGTCTCCAGCATATCTGCGGCATCGGCGTAGACGCCTTCAATGTCATAAGTTGTCGCGCGACTCTCGCGTGCCGCAGCCGATGGATCGGCGATGGCGACAACACGGGCGCGATCTGACAATTGCCGATAGGCATCCAGGTGATGCTGTGTAACCCAGCCCGCGCCGATAAGGCCAATGCGCATCATGTGTTACCACTAACGGTGATACTCATGAGCCGATGTCGTGCACGTTGCGTTCAAAGTTCAAGCGCGGTCCCCGCGAACAGAGCGATTGATTTAGTGCTGTCGTCACGGGCAGATAAATCCCTCGCCGTTCGGATTTCTGAAGCAGCCGACTGATTGCGGTAACAGCTGCTTGGGCAGCCACAGTACGATCTCCGGAAACAAGATGCAGAACGCAATTGCCGCGAAGAAGATCACGTAGATCGGCAGCGATGCGACCATCGCGCGCGAGAAACTCACGCCGGTGAATTTTCCTGCCATCAGCAGGCACAAACCGTAGGGCGGCGTAATTAGGCCAAACGCCAATGTGACGATGATCACGACGCCCATGTGGACCGGATTGATATCGGCGTTATTGGTGATATCCGTGATGATTGGCATGAAGATAATGATGGCCGGGATGGCGTCGATAAAGTCGCCGACGATGATGAACAGCAGCACCAACAGCAGCATGATCATCACGGTGTCGTTGCCGGCGACCGATGCAATCCACTCGGATACGACCGCAGGTCCGCGCAGATAGGCCAGCATCCAGCCGAACATCGACGCGGCGCCGATGGTAATCAAAGGGATCGAATAGAGCAGGCCGGTGAAAGCCATGTCGCGGGGCAAGTTGACGAGGTGCCGCCGGTTCAGCAGCGGAATAGAGATGAATACGATGTAGGCAACCGCGATGACGCCGGCCTCGGTCGGCGTAAACTGCCCGGTCAGGATGCCACCCATGATGATCAGCGGGATCATCATCGGAACCGCGGCTTCCTTGGCCGCGGTCGCGAACTGGCCGAACGTGGCGCGTTTGTGCTTCAAGCCGACCGGGCCAAAGAAGTAGCTGTAGACCATCAACCCAGCGCCGACGATCAGACCCGGAACGATGCCGCCGAGAAAAAGGCCGCCGATCGAGACATTCGCCGTCGCGCCATAGACGACCGCCATGATGCTTGGCGGGATCAGGTTCGCCATTGTCGATGCCGATGCGATCAGCGCGGCGGTAAAGGCGCGATCGTAACCTTCGCGGTCCATCTCCGGGCCGATGGTGCGGGTCAGCACCGCGACGTCCGCCGCCGATGAACCGGAAATTCCGGCAAAGAACATGCTGAACAGCGTCACGACCTGCGCGAGGCCGCCGCGCAGGTGGCCGACCATCGTCTGCGACAGCCTGATCATGCGGACCGTGACCCTGGCTGATGTCATCAGATCGCCGACCAGCAGGAAAAACGGGATCGCGAGCAGTGCTTCGACGTCCATGCCGTTGAACAGCTGCGCCATCATCGAGGCGATGCTGACAGGCGTGAATGCGGTAACGACGATCACCGAAGCCATCAGCGCGAAGGCGACCGGCACGCCCATATAGCCGAGGAACAGGAACAGAAAGCCCATCAGAAAAATGAGGGAGCCGTTCGATATCACAGCGGAGGCTCCCGGCTGTCGTTCCGGAGCGGGGTCGGAAAGCCGTTTCGCCAACCGTTGACCATTTGCTCGACGGTGAACAGCGCGATGAGGAGGCCGCAGATGGGGATCGCGGCATAGAATGTTGCCATCGGCGTCATCGACGGCATGCGCAGGCTCTTGAAGCCGTCGAGGACATTGAGATAGCCGAAATAGATCATGCAGATCGCGACGATGAGCACGACCGCCCGGTTGAACATCTCAAAGAACAGTCGGCGATTGCCGCTCAGAGATTCTGCCAAGGCCGCGAGATACAGATGATCGTTGCGCCGGGTGGCCGCCGCGACGCCGATGAATATGCCGTAGATGAAGAAGGTCATCGTCGCTTCCTGGAGCCACAGCCAGGGGCGGCCGATGGTGCGGGTGACGATGTCGCACATGACCAGAATGCTGAATCCGGCGATCGCAACGCCGCATAGCAGCATCAGAACCTGTTCCAGAGGATCGAGGCAGCGCCACTTCAGATGGCGCTGTTCCTTAAGGACCAGCCCGTTGAACGTCATCCGGTGGTTCCAGGATTAGTCGGTGAGCGCTCGGCACTGCGGAGCCGTGACCGGCTCCGCAGTATCGATACAGCGTACAGATTATTTCACATTCCGGACCATGCCGAGAACCTTCACGGCATGAGGCCCGAGGTCCTTGGCGAGCTTGTCCTGGATCGGCTTGCTGATCTGCTGGAAGCCGCTCTTGTCGACATCCTTGACGATCTTAACGCCAATTTTCTGAAGTTTGGCCAGCGCCTCGTGTTCGAGCTTGAAAGCGATAGCGGGTTCGGTGCGGCTGACTTCGTCAGCGGCGGCCTGCACCCATTTCTTTTGATCGGCGGTCAGGCTCTGCCACACCTTGTCGCTGACAAACAGCGCAGCGTTGTTGGCCTCGTGTTCTGTCAGCGACAGGACGGGTGCTGGCTCGTAATGCTTGTTGATCAGATAGTTGTTGATGCCATTTTCGGCCATGTCAACGACGCCGGTTTGGAGCGAGGTATAAACCTCGCCGAACGGCATATGCACAACCTGCGCGCCATAGGCGGGGAACAGTGTATCCTCGGTGACGGTCGCCTGCACGCGCATCTTGACGCCCTTCAGGTCGGCAACTTTTTGTACCGGCTTCTTGCCGTAGATGTGCCGCAGACCTTGCGAGCCGAGACCGATCATGTGCGCGCCTTTGATCTTGGCGGCGTAAAGCTCCCGCATGGCGTTGATGACCTGCGGATCGCCAAGGACCTTGATGGTGTGCGCTTCGTCGCGGAAGATGAAGTGGATTGAGAAGACACCCGATTCAGGCTGCGCCGTCGATGCATTCGCGGTCGACAGCATGACAAAGTCGATGTCGCCAGTTTGCACCTTCTGCATGGTTTGCGGCTCAGTGCCGAGCTGCGCACCGGGATACTGATTGATTGAAAGCGTCCCGTTGCTCAACTCCATCAGCTTCTTGTTGAAGATGTCGGCGCCGGCGCCATAGCCGCTGCTGCGCGGCTGATCGTATGCGAACGAGAACGTTCGTTTTTGGGCTTGAGCGCCAACCGAAAGAACGGCAAGCGCGGTGGCAGCGAATATGCCGCGTAAAACCCATGCGATTCCTGAATGCATGTCTTCCTCCCTTGCTGACAGGCCAACTGTGGCTTCTTTCTTGAGGCGATTATTGATTATCCGGTTCCGTTTTGTCTACAAAATAGTATACAATTCTTTGCTGAAGAGGACCCATCAGAATGCCGAGTTCAGGCGCCAGAAAGCGCACCAACAGCCAGCCGTCGCGGCGTGCGGATCGCGCCGATTCGAAGGCATTTCCGGACGCGCCGCAGTCGCCGGCCTCGATGATTGCGCGCCGGATCGAAGAGGACGTGGTGCTCGGTCGACGGCATCCCCGCGAGCGGCTGATCGAGCAGGATCTCTGCGAACGGTACGGAACCCATCGCGCGGACGTCCGGTTGGCGCTGTTCGAGCTCGAAAAGAAAGGGATCGTGCAGCGAATCCCCAATCGTGGGGCCATTGTCCGCGATCTAAGCCCGAGGGACGTTACCGAAATATACGGCGTGCGGGAGGAACTCGAGGTTATGGCGGCGCGTATTTTGCCGATGCCCGTACCGAGGTCCGAAATTACCCGCCTTGAGGAAGTACAACGTCAGCACAGCAAGGCTGCTGCTGCCGGCGATCTGCTGACGGTTTTCTACAGCAATGTGCACTTCCATCGCCTGCTTTATGGGCTTTGCGGGAACAGTTGTCTGATCGAAACGATCGAGTCTCTGGCTCAAAAAGTGTCCGGCATACGTTCGTACGCCTATGCAAACCCCGCTGCCCTCGACGATGCGCGCCAGGATCACATCGCAATGATCGCGGCATTGCGCGAATCGCGCCGTGACGACCTGATCAGGCTGATCAAGCGTCATCTCAAGCCCGCGCCGCAGGCCTACATACGCGCTTACCGGCAGCGCTTTGGCGAAGCGTCCGTGTGACGACGCAATACAAAAATTGCATCGAGGAGTGACCGATGAGTAAAGGCTTGCGTAAAGGCCTTACCAGTTACGGCGATGCCGGCTTCTCCCTGTTTCTGCGCAAGGCCTTCATCAAGGCGATGGGGTATTCCGACGACGCTCTGGATCGGCCGATCGTCGGCATCACGAACACGTACAGCGATTACAATCCGTGCCACGGGAATGCGCCCTCGTTGATCGATGCGGCGAAGCGAGGCGTGATGCTTGCCGGCGGCATGCCGATGGTGTTCCCAACCATCTCAATTCACGAGAGTTTCGCGCATCCGACATCGATGTATCTGCGCAACCTCATGGCAATGGATACGGAGGAAATGATCCGTGCTCAGCCAATGGACGCGGTCATCGTCATCGGCGGCTGCGACAAGACACTGCCCGCCCAGCTCATGGCCGTTGCAAGCGTCGATCTGCCGACCGTTGTGATTCCGGTTGGCCCGATGGTCGTCGGTCACCACAAGGGAGAAGTATTGGGCGCCTGCACGGATTGCCGGCGCATCTGGAGCGCGCACCGCGCCGGCGAGATCGATGAGGCCGAGATCGATGTGGTGAACGGCCGGCTGGCCCCCTCGGTTGGCACCTGTATGGTGATGGGAACGGCAAGCACGATGGCGTGTATTGTCGAGACGATGGGCATGTCGTTGCCGATGAGTGCGACCATACCGGCGCCGCATGCGGAGCGGGTCCGTCTCGCCGAGGCCAGCGGCAAACGCGCGGCCGAGATGGCAATTGCCGGTGGCCCGCGCCCGAGTGAGCTGTTGACCGAGCCGGCATTTCGGAATGCGCAGGTCGTGATGCAGGCGATCGGCGGATCCACCAACGGTCTGATCCATCTGGCAGCGATCGCAAATCGTACGCGCCAGAGGTTCAATCTGGACGAATTCGACGCGATCGGCCGCGATGTGCCGGTTCTCGTCGATCTCAAGCCGTCCGGTGAGCACTATATGGAACACTTCCACCATGCCGGTGGCGTGCCGAAATTGCTGAAAGAGCTCGGCGGCCTGATCGACACGAGTACGAAGACCGTGGCAGGCGGTACGCTGCGTGATGTTGTTGCGGCTGCGGAAGAGGTGCCCGGGCAATCTGTCATTCGATCG
>JBFWZV010000035.1:0-34517 GCA_050184975.1 Pseudolabrys sp.
GCCGAACCGCTCCGGCGGAACCTTGAGGAAGCCGGACGCGATCTTGGCGACCTCGTCGTGATTCTTGGGGTCGAGATACCAGCGCTTGATGCGGTTCATGTCTTCCATGAAGTCGACCATCGCCGCGCGGTTCTTGTCGAGGAACGGCTTACGGGCCACCCAGAAAATGAACTGGGAGTGACCGACGCCCTCGGTCTGATCGAACAGAACCTTGCCTTCCTCTTTCAGGACGGGGCTCAGCGAGAACGGCAGCACGGCCGAGATGAGGTCGGCCTTCTTGTCCTTCAGCAGCGCGGCCATGGTCGGAAACGGCGCTTCGATGACGGTGTAGTCCTTCTTGTCTTCGAGGCCGTGCTTTTTCAGCGCCGCGCGCATGGCGACGTCGATGCCGCTGCCGATCGCGTTGGTGGCGAGCACCTTGCCTTTCAGATCCTTGATCGTGTTGATGCCGCTGTCCTTGCGCACGAAGAACTTGTTGCTGTTGCGGCCAGGCGCGCCGTCCTGGAATTCGTCGGCGATGACACGCAGGTCGTCGAGGCCGGCGTTCTGGATGGCGAGGCCGAAGCTCGAATAGGCGAGGTTGGCGATGTCGAGTTCGTTATTCGCCAGCGCCGTGATCATCGGCGGCGTGCCGCGGAACCGCACCGGCTCCATCACGTAGGACTTGCCCCAATGTTTGGCGAGATCCTTCTTGGCCTCAAGCATCGGCGCCCAGTTCGAAACCGGCACGACATAGGCCAGACGAATTTTGACGGGTTCGGCTTGCGCGGTGCCGCCGAACAGCATGCCCGCCGCGACGAGCAATGGCAGTGATTTGAGAAGGCGCATCGAATTCCTCCCTGGTTCGCCATTCATTCTTGTTATGGCCGTGGCTGAAGCGGCCGAAATTGTACGGCGGCGCCACCGGCGTGACGAGCCGTTATCGCGAAGATTGACAATTCCCGACCCTTTCCGTCCAATAATAGAATGTGGCCTATTTATAAGTGCAGATTATGAAACCGGATCCGCGCCTGCTTCGCTATCTGCGCTCGATTGCCGAGCACGGGTCGTTCAGCCAGGCCGCGGCGGCGGAGAACATTTCCCAGCCGGCATTGTCCAACAAGATCGCGTTGTTGGAGCAACAACTTGGAGTTTCGGTCATGGAGCGTGGCCGGCATGGCGCGACGCTCAACGAATACGGCACAATCCTGCTGCGGTACGCCCGAGCCGTCGATGCGATGATCGACCGCGCCCGCGAAGAGGTCGAGCACAAGCGGCATGGCGATGAGGGGCCGCTGGTGGTCGGCGCAACCCCGGCGACGCTCGTCAAGCTGGTGCCGACCGCTGTCGGCAAGCTCACGGCCGGTCAGGGCCGGATCGCGATCTCGATCGTGGAGGGCGACGATGAGGCCATCATTGACAAGCTGCATGCCGGCGAAATCGATCTGATGATCAGCGCCAGCGGTTCTGGAACGAAATATCGCGGCATCGTTCAGGAGACATTGTTGCAGCTTCCCATGGAGGTTGTCGTCAGCACGACAAATCCGCTGTCGAAGCTCAAGACGGCGTCGCTCGACCAGCTTGCATCGCAGCAATGGGTCTTTCCGCCGCCGGACAGCATCTATCGGCGGCACGTCGCAGCGATATTCCTGAACGCCGGTGTCACGTTTCCGGAGAGCCATTGGACCTGTAGTTCGATGATGTCGCTGAAAAGCATGATTCAGTATACCCACTGCATCGGGATCATGCCCCGTCATACCTTCGAACTCGAGCGGCAATCCGGCTTTCTGCAAGGCATCAGGCTGCGCGATATCACGGCTCACCGCACGGTCGGCGTGATGCGGCTACGGTCGCGGACGTTGTCGCCGCTCGCGGAGCGCTTTGTCGAAGTGCTGCGTGAGGTTGCTCGCGATTTCGACTGACGACACGACAAACCGCTTTGGCAACCGCCTATCGATCCACCGGGCTTATAGCGTTCCGAATTTTCCTTATTTGACCGTTCTATCGCAGGTCTGCCACGGTCGCGCCGCAGCCGGAGGGTACCAATGACCGTAACGATCAAGCCACCGACATCCGTCCACCTGGTTGGCAGTATCGGTCTCGATACTGTCGAAGAGGTTTTTCGTACCGTCGGCGACGTCCTGGGCCCTCTGTTGCGGCGCGTGCCGGACGGCGAGGTCGGCGGACGCAAACTGTGGATCAGCTGGCAGTACCCGCTGCTGCGCGCCAATACCTATCTTCGGCCCGATCCATCGGGCGCGGTGCGGCCGACCAACCGTTTTCAGTTGTTGACGCTCGCCGACGGCGTCAAGCCGGCCGACGTGCGCTTTGGCGAACTAGGCTACGCGCGCGAGGCCCGCGCGT
The DNA here is from genome assembly GCA_050184975.1 of Pseudolabrys sp. Lineage (GTDB taxonomy): Bacteria > Pseudomonadota > Alphaproteobacteria > Rhizobiales > Xanthobacteraceae > Pseudolabrys. The sequence continues at coordinate 2,344 of JBFWZV010000035.1, forward strand.
CCTATCTGGATTTCGTCGCCGCACGCGACAAGGGCGAGCTGCCGAAGAACGTCCGGTTTCAGGTTTCGCTGCCGACGCCCTTTGCGGTGGTCAGCGCGGTTGTGTTGGCTGAGGCGTTGCCTGCGGTGGAAGCCGCCTATGAGCGGGCGATGATCGCCGAGGTGGCTTCGCTTTGCCGCCATATCCCGCACAAGGATCTCTGTATCCAGTGGGATCTGTGCAATGAAATGATTGCCTGGGACGGCCAGAAGACCGACGCGGTTCCGCACGCCGATCAGCCGCATGACGAGTTTCTCGAGCGGATGCGTCGTCTTTGCGCCGGCATACCGGCTGACGTCGAAGTTGGATTGCACCTCTGCTACGGCGATTTCGCCGGACGGCATTTCGTCGAACCGGTCGATACCTCGAAGATGGTGGAGTTCGCCAACGAACTGGCGCGGACGGCGACGCATAGGCTCGCCTATATCCACATGCCGGTGCCAATCGGACGCACCGACGATGCTTTTTACAAGCCGCTTGCCGGTCTCAAGCTGCCGGCGGGAACCGAACTGTACCTCGGCGTTGTGCATGCCAAGGATGGCGTTGAAGGAACCAGGTCGCGGGTCGCGGCGGCGCAACGCTACGCGCCGGAGTTCGGCATCGCGACCGAATGCGGAATGGCCCGCGCCCGTTCGGAAGAGCTCGTGCGGTCATTGCTTCGTATTCATGCCGACGTCTGCGGCGGCGGAAAGCCTCGATAGGAACAGCCGACGATGTTGCGAACCTGGATTTTCGAGTTTCTTCCGGAGTTATCGGACGAGGCAGCGGCCGCGTCCGGAATGACGACTTCAGAATATGTCGAAGAGTATCTCTCGCTCTGGCAGCGCGATGAGGCACTTGGGTTCGATGGCATCTTTTTCAGCGAACATCATTTCGGCGGCTCGTTCAGCTCGTCGCCGAACCTGCTGATTGCGGCGACGGCGGCGCGGACGAAAACGCTTCGTCTCGGCGTAATGGGCGTGGTCGTGCCGTATTATCCGGCCTCGCGCGTCATTGAGGAAATCGGGCTGCTCGATCTCTTGTCGGGCGGGCGGCTGGAGATCGGAACCGCCGTCGGGGTGCCTCAGGAGCTTTCAAAGGTCGGCCTGAGCATGGATGAGGCGCGCGCCATCTATAACGAAACGATCGAGATCCTGGATGCGACACTGGAGACGGGTATAGCCAACCATCAGGGAAAGTATTTCAAATATGAAAACCTGCGGCTTCTGCCGCGGCCGGCGCAGAAGTCGCCGCCGAAGTGGTCGACGGTCTTGAACAAAGATATGGCGCAACGGGCGGTCCATCGAAACAGCAAAATCTGCACGGGTTTTGTGACCAAGGAGCGGGCGAAGGAAATCTTCGACGCCTATCGCACCGAGGCGCAAAGTCTGGGCCGCGCTGCCGGTCCGGATCATCTGGGACTTCGGAGGCGGGTCACCGTCGCCGATTCGAACACTGCCGCGAAGGAAATGTCGGATGCTGCCGCGGAGCGCTTCAAGAGAATGGCGGCGAGCGATTCACGCATGAAAATGTCGCCGGTGCCCGACGCTCCGGGGAAGGGCGGCGGCGGGGGTGGCGGCTTTTCCTTGAGCGCCGATGAGTTTATTTCCGGCACGCCAGGCGAAGTCGCGGACAACATCATCGAACAGTGCCGTCACGCCGGCGCCGGGCACTTCCTGGCGGTCCTGCATTGGGGTGCGGGACTGGACGAAGTCCGGGCCGGACACGAGATGTTCGGGCAGAAGGTCATCCCGGTTCTGAAAAAAGCCGGCCTTTAATCAATCCGCGCGTCGCCACGACGAGCAAGCCAATGACCCCGCAAGACCTCGAAGCAGCCTACGACCAGACCAAGTGGGCGCCCAATATGGCTTTGCTTCTGGCCCGCTTTGCCACGCGCAGTGACGCCGTACGCGCGGCCGTCGGCGAACCGGCTCGAATTTCTTACGGTGCCGGGAAGGATGAGGGGCTGGACCTCTATCGGGCGGAAGCTGCAGGAGCGCCGACTGTCGTCTTTGTTCATGGCGGCGGGTGGCGAAGGGAGACAGCCCGAGAACAGGGATTCCTGGCCAAGATGCTGCTTGCCGCCGGCATTCATTTCGTCGCGCTGGATTTCTCTTCGGTCGTCGATGCCAAGGGCGATCTCAGCACTCTGGTCGACCAGGTCCGTCGCGCGCTGGTTTGGATTTCTCGGAACTGCGCCAGCTTCGGCGGCGATTCCGAACGACTCTATCTGGTCGGGCACTCGTCCGGCGCCCATCTCGCCGCCATGGCGCTGTCGACACGCTGGACCGATCACGGACTTGGTCCGGCTCCAATCAGGGGCGGCGTTCTCATCAGCGGCATTTACGACCTCGAGCCGGTGCGGCACACCTCGCGCAGCGAATACGTTCACTTCGACGATCGAATTGTGCGAGATCTGAGCCCCCTGCACCAGATCGCCGAGGTTACGTCGCCGTTGCTTCTCGCGGTTGGATCGCGGGAGTCTCCGGAGTTCTTACGACAGACGAAAGAATACGCGCGCGCGGTGACGGCGTCCGGCCGGCCGGCGAATTTGATTGTCGGCGAGACCTATAATCACTTCGAGATTCTTGAGACGCTTGGCAGCCCTGACGGATTTGTCGGCCAGCGCCTTCTCGAACTCATAGGCAGCGGACATCGCTGACGATCGACCTGGCGTGAATTGGTCGGAGCGGCGGGATTCGAACCCACGACCCCCAGTCCCCCAGACTGGTGCGCTAACCGGGCTGCGCTACGCTCCGAATGGCGCGGACTATAGGGATGCGGTCAGCCTCGCGCAACAACCGCGCGGGTCGCGTTCGGAAGGCCTTTTTGATGGCGGACGCTTGCTGTCGATAGCCCCCAGATCAGCCCAAGCAGCAGAAAGAAGTGCCGCCAGTGGTCGGTGTCGATAATCAATCCTTCGCCGGCCAGGCCGACAAAAGTGGCGAAGGATACGATCAAGTAGGGTTGCCAGGGCGTGCGCATCAATGCGGCACGCAGGCCGACCAATAGCGTGGCGACGATCAGGAACAGGTAGGCGAAGCCGCCGACCCAGCCGTAGACGACGAAAGCCTGCAGATAAACGTTATGCTGCTGCAGCCCGAAGATCCTCGCGAACTCATGCGGCCCCATGCCGAGCGGGTAGTCGAGCAAGGATGACAGTGCCATTTCCTGGAGCTGGAAACGCCCGCCCTGACCGACATCGTAGTCCTGCACGGCCTGGGCACGCTGAAGAAACATTTCGCGCACGGAGTCGACCGACAATAACGCGACGACGCCCGCCGCCAGCACCAGAAGTCCGGCGGCACTAAATAGCGTCAGTCGCAGCCGTGCGCGCGGCGTCGGCGACGTCAGCATCAACAGAGCCATCATCACGAGGCCGGATAGCGCAAGGTGTGCCCATGCGCCGCGCGAAAAACTCAGCAAGAACCCCGGGATCAAAACGCCGAGCACGATGAGGTCGCCGAACCGGATGCGCTCCGTCATGGCGCGGCACATTACGATCAGGATCGGCCAGATCAGATAGGGCGCATAGACATTGGGATCCTTGAACGGACCCATGGCTCGCCCGTAGAGCGCAAACTTTTCGGCAAACGGGCCGATCTGGAAATAGCCCAGGATTCCGGCGAAGGCCGCGATCGCCGCGCTGGCAACATAGCCAGCGCGCATCGCGGCAAGACGACTCAATGTATCGCGCGCGACGACACAGGCGAAAATGGTGGCGACTGCGGCAAGATAGAGCGACGTGATTGCGTATTGAACGGACTTGTCGTTGCCGAGCGCGTTCATCAGCGCGACGAGGCCGCTAGCGTTCCACAAGAGAAGCAACAGCAGAAGCAGCCCGGCCATGCGATCGAAGCGAACGCCGGCGGCGAGACAGGCCACCGCCACAAGGCCCATGACCGCATCGTGCGGCGACGGTTCGATGAATGCGATCCCGCTCACCAGCATGGCGAGATAGAGCAGGATCAGCAGGAGCCGTTCGGCAAGCGGCAGGTGCGCCGTGACCGGTGCAGCCTCAGGCGCGCGATACGGCGTTCCGGCGACCGACGCCATATCGTGGGTCCGGATCAATAGGCATTCTCGGTCTTGAGCAGGGCGAACGGCGTGCGCAGCAGAATATAAAGATCGAACAGCACCGACCAGCTCTCGATGTAGTAAAGATCGTGCTCGACGCGCTTCTGGATTTTCTCGTGCGTGTCGGTCTCGCCGCGCCAGCCGTTGATCTGCGCCCAGCCGGTGATGCCCGGCTTGACGCGATGGCGCGCGAAGTAGCCGTCGACCGCTTCGTCGTAGCGTCGCGCTTCGGCCTTGGCGTTGACAGCATGCGGGCGCGGCCCGACCAGCGACAGATTGCCCTTGAACACCACGTTGAAGAGCTGTGGCAATTCGTCGAGGCTGGTCTTGCGGATGATGCGGCCGACGCGGGTGACGCGCGGATCGCCTTTGGTCACGAGGGCGGACGCCGAGGCGTCGGTCTTGTCCACATACATCGAGCGGAACTTGTAGACTTCGATCAGATCGTTGTTGAAGCCGTAGCGCTTCTGCTTGAACAGCACAGGCCCGCGGCTGTCGAGCTTGACGGCAATCGCGGTCAAAAGCAGAAGCGGCGAGAGCAGTATCAACGCGAGACCGCCGACGATCTTGTCGAACAGCCATTTCATCACCACGTCCCAGTCGGCAATGGGGCGGTCCGCGACGTCGATGACCGGAACGCCCGACAGAAACGAGTAGGATCGCGGCCGGAACTGCAGCTTGTTGGTGTGCGCGGCAAGGCGAATATCGACCGGCAGCACCCACAGTTTTTTCAACATCTGCAGAATACGGCCTTCCGCGGAAATCGGCAGCGAGAACACGACGAGATCGACCCGGGTACGGCGGCCGAACTCGACGAGATCGTCGACAGTGCCGAGTTTGCGCAAGGTGCTGGACTCGGCGCCGAATTCGGTTCCGGTACGATCGTCGCCGCGGTCGTCGAACAGGCCGATCAGCTCAACATCGGAATCCTTCTGTTCGCGCAGGTTGCGGGTCAGCTCCTCGCCGGGCGTGCCGCCGCCGACGATGACAGTGCGGCGCGACAGCCGGCCTTCGCGGGTCCAGGTACGCACCAGCAGGAACAGGACGCGCCGCCATGCGACAAGAGTCAGAAGTCCGATGATGTAATAGCTGCCAAGCCAGACGCGGGAGAATTGCTCGCCCGCTTTCAGGAAGAACGAGGCGGCGATGACGATGCAGAACACGACCGACCAGGCGGACGCGAGCCGCATATATTGCTTCTCGTGGCCGCGGAAGGCCTGCACCTGATAGATGTCGGCGACCTGGAACGCGAGCATCGTCAGGCCGGCGATGGCACCGATCGCGACACCGTAGCGCCAGGCGAAGCCGTCCTCGAAGGCAAGGTACGAGACGTATATCGCGAGGCCGACCGTGACGATCAGCGCCGCTTCGATGATGCGCACGAATCCGGCGAGCACGATCGGCGACATCGCGGGCGACGTCGTCGCGCCAACCACTTCCATGGCGGCAGGCGACAGCGGCGGGCTGTCGATATGCGGATGCGGAGCGGGTTCGCGCGGGCCGGGCGTCGCTCCGGTTGCTGGCGCGACAGACGACGGGCGTGTATCGGACTTGATCATGGCACAACCAAACGCAGCCGCTGGCGGGGCCGGGCGGCGGTTAACGGCCCGGTAATGTCTAGGCCAAGAGTCTCAAGAAAATCTTATCTTTAGCGCCGAAACCGCGCAGGGATCGCCGGTCTGTTCGGCCGTTCTCAACGCGCCGCCTGATAGGCCCCAAGGACGCCGTCGACCATGACGTCGATCGAAAACTCGGCGGCGATCCGCTCGCGAAGCGACGCCGCGCGGGACGCTACGATATCGGGATGATCGCGTGTGAGCGTGATGGTCTTCACCAGCGCTTCGACGTCGTTCGGCGGAATCAGCGCGTCGGTCAGCGACCCGTAGATTTCGGGGATGCCGCCGACATGGGTGGCGATCAGCGGTTTGCCGCAGGCGGCCGCCTCAAGGACGACGTAGGGCAGCGATTCTGCACGCGATGGCACCACCATCATCCGCCCCAGCGCGAAGGCTTCCCGCGCCGGCATTGGCGAACGCAAGCGCACGATATCTGTCAGCCGGTTTGCATCGATTCTGGCGCGGAAGGTATCCGCGTCCGGACCGTCGCCCACCAGAGTTGCCGTCACGTTTTGGCCGCGTGTTCGCAGCGTCGCGAGAGCATCGATCAAAACATCGACACCCTTGAGGGTGCGAAATTCGCCGAGATAGAGGAGGTCGGTCGCGTCCGGTGCGGGTGCAACCGGCTCGAACTCAGCCTTGGCGACGCCGTTATGAACCACGCGGACGAGTCCATGCGGTTTGCCGATCTTCTTGTGGAACAGATCGCGGCTGTAGCGGCTCTCGAACAGATAGACTTGCCCAAAGGGTCGCAGCAACGCTTCGGTGCCAAGCACGAGACGCCCGCCAAGATTGTCCTTGTTGAAATGCAGGCTGCCGCCGTGCGGCGTCATGGCGCGAACGAGCGGCCGGCCGGTCCGGGCGAGGCGGGCATAGAGGCCGCCTTTTGCGCCATGGCCATGGGCGACGTCCGCCCCGGCGGCGCGCAAGAACCGGGTCACCTCCAGGAGCGCAGGCAGATCTTTCGGGCCGGGCAGGCGTGGCATCGCAGTGCGCTGTAGCCCGAGTGCAAGTCGAGGTTCGATCTCGGCGAGTGCTGCGGCGGCGCGCTCGCCGCCGGTCAGGCTGTCCGCGATCAGGCCAACCCGGTGGCCGCGGTCGATCTGCCCCCGCGCGAGATCGAGCACGTGCCGGAACAGCCCGCCGACCGGCGAGCGAAACACATGGACGATGTTCAGCGTTCGGTCGGTCACGGCGCGTCCGTCGGTCCATAGGAGGACGACACGGTTAAGAAAACGTTAGGTCGCGGGGCCGGGTTTACGCGGCGATTACCCGACTTAACGCGGTGGAAACCATAATCGGGTTCCATGCTGCCAGTCGTTCAGGTGTGGCGCGTTGGAGTCGTGAATGTTTTTCCGGAAGTCGAAACCGGCTGAGTCCCCCGTTGTTGTAGCCGCTCCCGCCGCTGCAGCGCCGCCATCGATTCACCAGGGCGACCCCGATATCCAGGGTCTGGGTCGGGCCTTGTGGCGAAACAAATCCCGAATTGTCCTGTTCACGATCATCGCCGCCGCTGGCGCCTATGTGGCCGTCAACGCCATGACGCCGCGCTACCGCTCCGAGGCGCGCATCCTGCTCGAAGCGCGCGAGAACGTATTCCTGCGTGCCGAAGCCGACAAGGCAAACGATCGTCCGACGCTCGATCCGGAAGCGGTGACCAGCCAGATTCAGCTTGTGCTGTCGCGCGATCTCGCCCGAGAGGTCATCAAGAAAAACAAGCTCGGCGACAATCCGGAATTCGATCCCCTGAAGGGCGGCATGTCGCTCAGCCGCACCATTCTGGTGACGCTTGGGCTCGCGCGCAACCCGGCCGACATGTCAGCCGAGGAGCGAACGCTCGAATCCTATTACAGCCATCTCAACGCCTACGCTGTCGAGCGCTCGCGCGTGATTGCGATCAGCTTCTATTCGGCATCGCCGGAGCTTGCGGCGCAGGTCGCCAACAGCATCGCTGAAATCTATCTCGCCATGCAGCAGCAGGCCAAGCAACAGCAGACCCGAGCTGCGAGCGGCTGGCTTGCCGGCGAAATCGAAAGCATGCGCAAGAAGGTTGCCGAGAGCGAGGGCAAAATCGCCGAATACCGCGCCAAGGCCAACCTGTTCGTCGGCAGCAACAATACCTCGCTGCCGAGCCAGCAGCTTAGCGAGATCAACTCGCAAATCTCTGCTGCACGGGGCCAGAAGGCGGACCTCGAGGCGCGGGCGCGGCAACTGCGCGATCTGTTGCGGTCCGGCGCGACGGTCGATTCCTCCGATATCGCCAATTCCGAATCGATGCGGCGGCTCTCGGAGCAGCGTGTGGCGCTGCGTGCGCAGCTTGCCGAGCAGTCCTCGACGTTGCTCGACCAGCATCCGCGGATCAAGGAACTGAAGGCCCAGATTGGTGAAATCGACCGGCAGATTCGCACCGAGGGCGAGCGGCTCGCCCGTCAGCTCGAAAGCGATGCCAAGGTCGCCGGCAACCGCATCGAGACACTGACCGCGAGCCTCGACCAGGCAAAACAGGTTGCCTCGCAGACCAACGAGCAGGACGTGCATCTGCGCGAACTCGAACGCGAGAGCAAGGCGCAGCGCGATCTGCTGGAATCCTACCTCGCCAAGTACCGCGAAGCGTCCGCGCGCGACAACATCAATGCGGCGCCGCCCGAAGCGCGGATCATTTCGCGGGCAAGTCCTGCGATCAAGCCCGATTTCCCGAAAAAAGTGCCGATCATCCTGATCGCGGCCTTCGCAGCCTTCGCGCTGTCGTCCGGCCTGGTCGTCACCGGTGCGCTGATCGTGCCCGCCGGCGAGGTCGCCTATGCCGCCGCATACCAGGCCCGGCCGCAAGCCGCTGTGGCCCCCGCAGCGTATCGTGTCGCACCATCGCCGCCGATCGCACCGACGCTGCCGCAGGCCTACGCTGCCTCGCGAGCGCTCGCCGCCGGATCGAGTTCGATCGACCGGATTGCTGACGGGATTCGTCAAGCCGGCGACTGGGGGCGTTGTGTTTCGGTGATCGGAGCCGCACGCGAGGTCGGCACGACTTACGCCGCGATTTCGCTGGCGCGGGCGCTCTCAGGCGATGCCAGCGTTGTGCTGGTCGATCTTGCCTTCGGGGCGCCGAATCTCTCGGTCATCTCGTCCGATCCTCAGGCGCCGGGCCTGGTCGAACTGCTCGGCGGAACGGTGAGCTTTGGCGACGTGATCACCACCGATCAATATTCGCCCGTTCATGTCGTGGCGACCGGTCAGGTCGTGCCTGGAAGTATCGATTTGTTGGCGTCGTCCGAACTCGTGTCGGTGATCGAGGCATTGGCGCGCAGCTACGATCACGTCGTCATCGACGCCGGTTCGGCCACCGAGACGGCGATCGAGTATCTTCTGCCGCTGTCGACCCAGATTGTGCTGGTGACGGGAAGTGCCGACGCGCCGACGGTTCAGGCGCTGCAGACCCGCGCAGCATCGGCAGGCTTTGGCAACATCTCGATCCTGACAGGCGGCGCCCGCGCCGAGGCAGCGTGAACAGCCCCGGCTAGCGTTGCCGCGACAGCGCGGCACGCCACTGTCGTGCCTGCGCGACCATCGACCACAGCGACTTGTTCTGTTTGATGGTGCGTTTGACGGCTGATTTGGCGCGCTCGATTGCAACCAGCGCGTGGCCGCGTGCCGACAGGGGCAGACGAGTATCGAATAAAGGTTCTTCGTCGGGGCAGAACATGTCTTTGTAGGATGCCTCGCCGACGCCGAGATCGAAAGTATGCAGTCCGCGTTCGCAGCACGTCCGTATCAGTTGGACGAGCAGTTGTTCGCCGGGGCTCTCGCTGCGAAACTTGTCTGGCGGGATCGAATTGAACATTGCCGAAAAGCGGCCGTCGCGGACCATGCCGCCCATGGTCGCAACGATAGTGTCGCCGGCGGTCAATGCATAGATTTCGATCACCGGATCGCCGTTTGGCAGCGTCCCGCAGACGCTGGCTTCAATGAAGTTGCGGATCTCGGGCGCACCGAAGACGTCCTCCATGCCCATCGCGCGCATGCGCGCACTTTTCTGCGCGAAGAATTCGTGAACGACGCGCCGGGCGTCGTCGGCGTTCCGTGCTTGTGCAAAATTGACCGGTCCAACCTTTGCGAGCGATTTGGCCTTCTTGCGCATCTTGTAGCGGGTCGAATTGCTGGTGCGCTCCGACAAAAGTGCTTCAAAGTCGGTCCGCAGCGGACCGCGATAGGCCATGCTGGGCGAGGGGTGATGCGGCAAGAGCGAGAGCGGATTGACGACGCCCTGCCAGCTCAGCGGCTGGTTATGCAGGATCAGAGCATCGGCGCGTTTTTCGAACGCCGACAGCAAGTTGCGCACATCCGCCTCGGAGGCGGCGGCAGCGACGTCACGCCGCCAGAGGCCGAGATTGAAATTGCTGTGTTTGCCGCCGAGGAACTCCAGCACGTGAAGTCCGTGAACGCTGTGCCGTCCGAGCGGGAGCAGGGCGGCGGGTACGCCGGCGCGGTCATAGGCTACCACGATCAACGGCGTGACGCCGTCATGGACGCCGACGTGCTGATGCCAAAGTTCGAGGAATTCGCGGCGCTGGTAGGCGGTGGCAAGGGTGTCACCTTGCTCGAGCGCGTGCCACGCTGGTGCAGCCCCCTCGAAGCCGCCGAACAGCTCGATCCGGGCGAACAGTGAAGTCCGGTCCCCGGAAACGGGCCGGAAAACGCCTTCTGCGGGGTGCGTGGCGGCGGTCATTGGCAATTCGGCCTGTCGGAAGTGTTAACGTCGCTCGCAGGGTCGCAAACAATTATCAATAAACCGTTGGAATAGTGCTGAAGCCTGCGGGGCAGGGAGAACGAAGGCAGCGTCCGGCGTGAAGCACACGGTCATTCGCTCGGGGTTTGAAGCGATCTATTTCAGTGGCATGCATCATTTGATGCGGCCGCTGATCGGCGGCGTTGGTTCAATCTTAACGATGCACCACGTTCGCCCGCCGCGGACCGACGGCTTCCAGCCCAATCACCTGCTCGAAATTACCCCGGTGTTCTTCGAAGGCATGCTCCGGCGGCTGCGCGGCTCCGGCATCGACATCATTTCGCTCGATGAAATGCACCAGCGCATGGTGAGCGAGAATTTTGGCCGCCGGTTCGTTTGCCTCACCTTCGACGACGGCTACAAGGACATTCAGCGCTGGGCCTGGCCGCTGCTGAAGAAATACGAAGTGCCATTCGCGCTCTATATCCCGACCAGTTTCCCCGACCGGATCGGCGAACTGTGGTGGGTCGCGCTCGAATACGTCGTCGCCAACAACTCGCGGATCGGGCTGACGGTAGAGGGCAAGGACCAGTTCTTCGACTGTGCGACCGTCCGCGAGAAGCGTGAGCTGTTCGCGGCGATTTATGAGTGGCTGCGCAGCATGAAGACCTACGATGAGATTGCGAAAACCGTACGCGATCTCGCCGCATGCCATCGTGTCGATGCCGCTGCGATCTGCCGGGATCTGTGCATGACATGGGAGGAGCTGGCGCAGATGGCGTCCGATCCGCTGGTGACAATCGGCGCTCACACGGTCAGCCATGCGATCCTGAAAAAACTTCCGACCGACGCAGCGGTGCGCGCCGAAATGGACATGGGCCGTTCGGTGATTGAGGCCGCGCTTGGCATTCGACCGCAGCATCTGGCCTATCCGGTCGGCGACCCGACCTCGGCGGGGCCGCGCGAATTCCGCATTGCCGCCGAACTCGGCTTCAAGACCGCGGTGACGACGCGGCCTGGCGTGTTGTTCAAGAAGCACCGCGAGCATCTGATGGCGCTGCCGCGGCTGTCGGTGAACGGCGATTACCAGAGCCAGCGTTACGTCAAGGTGCTGATGTCGGGCGCGGCGACCGCGCTGTGGAACCGGTTCCGCCGCGTCAACGCGGCTTGATCGAACTCAGGGTTTCTGCATCCACTTGATCAGCGGCATGGCCGGCAGCACCCAGCCGAGTCCGGCGACTACATAATAGATGCCAGCAATCAATCCGGTGGTCGAGGTCAGCGCCGATTGCGCGAGCGCCATCGCGAGCAGCGCCCAGACCGTGACCAACAGCAGCAGCGCAATCGCGCCGATCAGTTTTTTCAATCGCAGCGACATGACGTTGAGCCCGCGGGCGCCGCATTTGCGGCGCGATGAGGGGCACTATATGGTCCCGCTCGCCGCGGGCAAGTCTCGCCGCGGGCAAGTCTCGCCGCGGCTGATGGATATAGTGCATGTCTGACCGAATGGCGACGCAGGGAACGCCGTGCGCGGTACGCTGGTGGCTTTATGCCGTCGCAGCGATGATCGTTCTGACGCTGATCGTTGGCGGCGCAACGCGGCTGACCGAGTCCGGTCTGTCGATCACCGAATGGAAGCCGGTGACCGGTGTGCTGCCGCCGATGTCGGACGCCGCCTGGCAGGACGAATTCGCCAAATACCGAACCATTCCGCAGTACCTGCAGCTCAACCGCGGCATGTCGCTCGATGCGTTCAAGACAATCTATTGGTGGGAATGGTCGCATCGTTTCCTCGCGCGCTCGACTGGCGCGGTGTTCCTGCTGCCATTCCTGTTTTTTCTGTGGCGTGGCGCAATCCCGCGGCCCTTGCGCACGCGGCTGTGGCTGATCTTCGGCGGCGGCGCTGTGCTCGGAGGCGTCGGCTGGTGGATGGTGGCTTCGGGTCTCGCCGGGCGCACCAGCGTGTCGCAATATCGTCTCGCATTTCATCTCACGCTCGCCTGTCTCGTCTATGCAGCGGTGGTCTGGACCGCATCGCAGATCAGGACGAGGCCGGCAGTTCATGCGCCGGCGCTGGTGCGCCACGGCGCGTTCTTGCTGATGGCGCTGACGCTCGTACAGATCTATCTCGGCGCACTGGTCGCCGGCCTCGACGCGGGCTTGAGCTACAACACCTGGCCGCTGATCGATGGTGCATTTGTCCCCGCGGCAGAGCGGCTGTTGCTGGAAACGCCGGTCTGGCGCAACCTGTTCGAGAACCAGTTGACCGTGCAGTTCAATCACCGAATGGCCGGCTATGTGCTCTGGTTGCTCGCAGTTGCACACGTTTGGAGCGCCTATGCCGCCGGTGCGGACCGGGCAACGCGCGCTGGTGCGTTGGCGTTCGCGGCTTTGGTGACGGCGCAGGCGATCCTCGGTATCCTGACATTGCTGCATGTGGTGCCGCTCGGCCTGGCGCTCGCGCATCAGGGCTTTGCGGTCGTCGTGTTGACAATCGCCGTCGTTCACGCCGAGCGATTGAGCAGCGCTCGCGCCGGTCGCATGGCGACCGATGGCGGCGCGGTCGGACAGGGAGCGCGATGACATGATCGCAGTGACGCAGCAGGGCCCGGTCGCCATCCTGACATTGGCACATGGCAAGGCCAATGCGCTCGACGTCGAATTCTGCCGCGCGCTCACCGGACAATTCGTCAAGCTGCAGAAATCGCGTGCCGAGGCGGTGGTCATGACCGCGGATGGACCGATCTTCTCCGCCGGGGTCAATCTGATCCGTGCGCAGGAGGGCGGCCCGAAATACATCCGGAAGTTTCTGCCCGTACTCAACAAGATGTACGACACCGTCTTTAACTTCCCGAAGCCGGTCGTTGCCGCAGTCAATGGCCACGCGATCGCTGGCGGCTGCGTGCTGGCCTGCTGCGCCGACTTCCGTGTGATGGCGCGAGGCGCCGGGCGGATTGGCGTGACCGAACTTTTGGTCGGCCTGCCGTTTCCGGCGCTCGCCTTCGAGGTGATGCGGTTTGTCACCGGGCCGCGTTATTTTTCCGAGACGATCTATACCGGCGCGACCTATCCGCCGGCGGACGGCGTCGAGCGCGGACTGCTGCACGAGGCGGTCGATGCGACCGAACTGGTGCAGCGTGCGGTCGCCGCCGCGACCATGCTGGCGCAGATTGCGCCTGTTACCTTTGCGCAGACCAAGAAGCAGATTCATCTTCCCGTTACAGAGCGGATCAGGCGCGACGGCAAGAAGATCGACGCCGAGACGACCAAGATCTGGTGTTCGCCGAAGGCGTCGGCCACGATCCGCGCCTATGTGACGCGCACGCTGAAGAAGTAGACTTCTGAATTGAAATGATGGTTCGCGTCAGCGAATTTGAGGTTCCGCTTTTCGCGGTCGCGCGTTAGCGGGGTTCGATGGGAATATCGAACGCTACGCCGGTGTCGGCGGCCGGGAATGAGAAATGCCACCATTCCTTCGGATAGTTGCTGAAGCCGTGGCGCGTCATGACCTGGAGAAGCCGATCTCGATGCGTCCGTTGTTGGGCCGTAATTGCCGCATTGCGGGTGTGGCTCTTGGTGTCGAAACAGTCATAGCCCGTGCCCATGTCGAGGCTGTCGTCCGGCGCGCGCCCCGACGCGGGGCCGGTGCAGGCGCCGTATCGCGCATTTGGATCGAACGACGCTGGACGTGCAGCATCGAGCGGAACCAAAGTGAGGTCGACAGCGACGCCACGTGAGTGAGCGGAACGCGGCGCGATATAGCCGAGCGCGAACAACTGGTTCTTCTTCAGCGTCGGATAGAAGCGGCTGGTATCGGGTCTCGCGCCGGCGTCGCTTGCCCAGCGCGCCATGCCGGCCACCGCCCGGGTCGGCCGGTAACAGTCGTAGACCTTCAGCGAAAGCCGATGCGGGGCGAGGTCGGTCTGCACCCGCTTGAGCGCGATCGCGGCCGGCCTTCGCAGGATGCATTCGGCGGCGCGATAGCCGGGCAGGGGCCGCCCAGTGAAGTTGTCGTATCCGGCATAGCGCATGTCCTGCCGGATACTCGGATCGATGTCGCGCAAATAGACAAGGTCGCCGCGCTCCCGCGCCGCTGTCGTCGCGGGTAGCAAGACGAGAGCGAGAACGGCGAGCCTTGCGTACACGTTACGACGCGAGCGCTTGCTCGAGATCGTAGATGATGTCGGCCTTGTCTTCGATGCCGATCGACAGGCGCACCACGTCCGGGCCGGCGCCGGCTTGCACCTTCTGCTCGTCGGAGAGCTGGCGGTGCGTGGTCGAAGCCGGATGGATGATGAGCGAGCGGGTGTCGCCGATATTGGCGAGATGCGAGAACAGCTTGACGTTGGAGACGAGTTTGACGCCGGCGTCGTAGCCGCCCTTGAGGCCGAAGGTGAACACCGCGCCGGCGCCCTTCGGGCAATATTTCTTGGCAAGCGCATTATACTTGTTGCCCGGCAGACCCGCATAGCTCACCCATGCAACGTCTTTGTGCTTTGACAGATATTCCGCAACGGCAAGCGCGTTGTCGCTATGGCGTTGCATGCGGAGCGGCAGCGTTTCAACGCCGTTGAGAATCAGAAAAGCGTTGAACGGCGACAGCGCCGGACCGATGTCGCGTAGCCCGAGCACCCGGCAGGCGATGGCGAAAGCAAAATTTCCGAAGGTCTCATGCAGCACGATGCCCTGATACTCCGGGCGCGGCTCGGACAGCATCGGATAGCGCTTGTCGCGCGACCAGTTGAAGGTGCCGCCGTCGACAATCATGCCGCCGATCGAGTTGCCGTGACCGCCGAGAAATTTGGTCAGCGAATGCACGATGATGTCGGCGCCGAAGTCGAACGGCTTGCAGAGATAAGGCGTCGCCAGGGTGTTGTCGACGATCAGCGGTACGCCGGCATTTCTGGCAATCTTCGAGATGGCCTCGATGTCGGTGACGATGCCGCCGGGATTGGCGATCGACTCGATGAAGATCGCCTTGGTCTTGTCCGATATGGCCTTCTCGAAGGTCGACAGATCGTCCGGGTCGGCCCAAACCACGTTCCAGCCGAAATTCTTGTAAGAATGATTGAACTGGTTGATCGAGCCGCCATAGAGCTTCTTGGAGGCGACAAACTCGTCGCCGGGTTCCATCAACGCATGCATGACGAGCACCTGCGCGGCGTGTCCGGAGGCGACGCCGAGACCTGCGGTGCCGCCTTCGAGCGCTGCGATGCGCTCCTCGAGTACGGCGGTGGTCGGATTGGTGATGCGGGTATAAATGTTGCCGAAGGCCTGGAGCCCGAACAGCGAGGCGGCGTGGTCGACATCGTCAAACACGAACGACGTGGTCTGGTAGATCGGCGTCGCACGGGCGCCAGTGGTCGGGTCGGGCTGTGCGCCGGCGTGGACGGCGAGTGTCGAGAATGCGGGCTCACGTTCGGTCATGACAATGTCCTCGCTGAGGGCGTCGGCGTTCTGACCGGTGAGTTATCCAGCCCGTCCTCCGGGCGTCAAGGCGCGGTCTAGTCCTTGTTGTCCCCGGACGCCGGCGCACGGCCAATGCCGCCGCCCGGCATGGTTTGACGGTCAAGCGACATGCGCTGCACGCCTTTGCCCAGCACCTTGGCGCGTTTCGACGTCAGCGTGCGGGAGTTGACGCCGATCCAGCCGATCTCGGAGGAGAGGCGGCCATACTCGATCTTCGGGCAGCGGTTCATTACGACCTTGAGACCGGCCGCTTCGGCGAGCGCGGCCGCGGCGTCATCACGCACGGTGAGCTGCATCCAGATCACGCGGGGCTTCGGCGTCAGCGCCAGGGCCTCCTCTACGACCGGCAGCGCGAACTGCGAGGCGCGGAAAATGTCGACCATGTCGATCGGCTCCGGCACGTCGGCGAGTTTTGCATAGACCTTTTGACCGAGGACGTCCTTGCCGGCGTGGCCGGGATTGATCGGGATCACGCGGTAGCCGCGTTCCAGCAGATACTTGAAAACGAAATAGCTCGGCCGGCTGGTGTTCGGGGAAAAGCCGACCATGGCGATCGTCTTCACCGTGTTGAGGATGCCGCGGATATAGCTGTCTGGGTACTGGTCGTGATTCATGGCCGCGCCGCGATTTGCGGTCACCCTAGAAACAATTCGCCCCGCCGGAAAGGGCGGGGCGCTCCGCTCAAACCGGCCCTGCGTTTTCAGCATCACTTCTTGCGGGCGTCGACGACTTTCTTGCAGGCATCGGCCAACCTGGCGTGCTGCTTTTCCAGACAGGCGATGATGCGACCGCCGCCCGGGATCGTGCCCTTGCAGAATTTCTCATAGTCGCCGATGCAGGCGTTGCGTTCGGCGGCCGTCATGTCCTGGGCGAGTGCGGCTGTCGCTGTCATAAGGCAAAGGGTGGTGGCCAGCAGGGCGGCTTTGATCATGACAATCCCTTTTGTGTTTGATGGTCCGGGATGAACGGATCGCGCGGTGCGTTGACAATAGCAGAACCGTATTTCGCCGGGACGACGATTTTTGGGAGGATCGGTCGGCCCGCGGTCAATCCTTCTCGAAATTCGGATCGCGTTTGTCGATGAAAGCGCCGATGCCTTCCCTGGCGTCGGCTTCCATCATGTTCTCGACCATAACCTCGCTGGTGTAGCGATAGGCCTCGGCCAGCGGCATTTCGATCTGTTTGTAGAAGGCGCGTTTGCCGAGCTGGATACCGGCGCGCGACTTGGCCGCGATGGTTTGGGCAAGTGCGATGGCGTCCTCGCGCGCCTTGCCTGCCGGTACCACGCGGTTGACGAGGCCGAAGCGATGGGCGTCCGGCGCCGAGACCAGTTCGCCGGTCAGCAGCATTTCCATCGCGTGCTTGCGATGGACTTTGCGCGACAGCGCGACCATGGGCGTCGAGCAGAACAGGCCGACATTGATGCCGGAGGTGCCGAACTTCGCGCTTTCAGACGCGATCGCGAGATCACAGGCGGCAACAAGCTGGCAGCCGGCAGCGGTCGCAGTGCCTTCGACCGCGGCGATCACCGGCTGCGGCAGGCCGACGATCTGCTGCATCATGCCGCTACACGTCTCCATGATGAGCTTAAAATAGGCGCGGCCGCCGTCGGCGTCGGAGCGCCGCGCGGTCATTTCCTTCAGATCGTGACCGGCGGAAAACACCGGACCTTCGGAAGCGATCACCACGGCGCGCGTGGCGCGATCCTTGGCGATGTCGGCGAAGGTCTCGCTCAGCGTCTTCAGCATCGCCTCGGTCAGCGTATTGCGCGAGCGCGGGCGATTGAAGGTCAACACCGTGACGCGCTCTTGCTGCTCGCGCAGGAGGGCGGGGCCACTGTCGGCCGATGGCGTGGTGAAGGGCTTGTTCATTCCGGCCTTTACCGTCGTGCGGTCCGCATTGTATCCGATTTGGCCGGGCGCGCGAGCGGCCGGGACAGTGGAGCGAGTCATGGCGGCTTCGGTGCTGACACTGCGGGAGATCGAGACGCTGCTCGCGGACGAGTTTCCGCAGGCCTTCTTTCCCGGCAGCGGGCTCTCGGTCGAACAAGTCGAATTCGGCGCCTGTCGGGTGAAGCAGGCCTACGACCCCAAGCAGATCCGTCCCGGCGGCACGATCTCAGGGCCGACCATGATGGCGCTCGCCGATTTTGCAATGTATGTCGCGGTGTTTTCGGCGGCGGGGCGGGTACCGCTCGCGGTGACGACCAATCTCAACATCAATTTTCTGAGGAAGCCAGCGCAGGCCGACCTGATTGCAGAGGCGAAGCTGCTCAAGCGCGGCAAGCGCCTGGTCGTCGGCGAGGTCACGATCTACTCACAGGGCGAGGGCGAGCCGGTCGCGCATGTGACCTCGACCTATTCCATTCCGCCGGCGTAAGATAGAAAGAGGTAATAAAATACCAAAATTATAAGTAACTGATATAACTGATATTTATTTAATTGATAGCCGTTGACGGCAAACCGGGCCGCCGGTACATAGCCGCAGCTTTCGCGGGCCGGATCGGCCCGTTTTCTATGATCGGAATCTGTCATGAAAACCTTCTCGGCCAAGCCCGCCGACATCGAGAAGAAGTGGGTGATGATCGACGCCACCGGCCTGGTGGTCGGGCGTCTCGCCTCGCTCGTCGCGATGCGGCTGCGCGGCAAGCACAAGCCGTCCTACACCCCGCATGTCGATGACGGCGACAATGTCATCGTCGTCAATGCCGCCAAGGCGGTGCTCACCGGGCGCAAGCGCGAACAGAAAGTCTATTATCACTACACGGGCTATATCGGCGGCATCAAGGAGCGCACCGCGAAGGCGATCCTGTCCGGCCGCTTTCCGGAACGCATTGTCGAAAAGGCGGTCGAGCGCATGCTGCCGCGCGGACCGCTCGGGCGTGTCCAACTCGGCAATCTGCGTGTCTATCCGGGCGCCGAGCATCCGCATGACGCGCAGCAGCCGGAAAAACTCGACGTCGGCGCCTGGAACCGCAAGAACAAGAGGAGTGCGTGATCGTGGCCGATACCGTTTCGTCTCTCGAAGGCCTCTCCGCGCTGAAGCCGGCCGCTAGCGAAGCGCCGAAGCACGAGAAGAAGGTCGACAAGCAGGGCCGCGCCTACGCGACCGGCAAGCGCAAGAACGCGGTCGCGCGCGTCTGGATCAAGCCGGGCTCCGGCAAGATTGTCATCAACACCAAGGCGGTCGAGGTATTTTTCG
Source organism: Pseudolabrys sp. (assembly GCA_050184975.1). Taxonomy (GTDB): domain Bacteria; phylum Pseudomonadota; class Alphaproteobacteria; order Rhizobiales; family Xanthobacteraceae; genus Pseudolabrys. Next base: position 21,448 of record JBFWZV010000035.1, read on the forward strand.
CCCGTCCGGTGCTGCGCATGATGATCCAGCAGCCACTGGTCGCCACCAACCGCAACGGCCAGTTCGACGTCACCTGCACGGTGTCGGGCGGCGGTCTGTCGGGGCAGGCGGGCGCGGTGCGCCACGGTCTGTCGAAGGCGCTGACTTATTTCGAACCGGAATTGCGGTCCGCGTTGAAGCGCGGCGGATTCCTGACCCGCGACTCCCGCGTGGTCGAGCGCAAGAAGTACGGCCGCGCCAAGGCTCGCCGTTCGTTCCAGTTCTCGAAGCGCTGATCGCGCCACAGCAAGAGATCGAAGAGCGCGCCGAAAGGCGCGCTTTTTGTTTTTGGGCTACTGTCCGCGCAGGCGCCGCCACAATCGTCCATCGATCGCGATCAGACCGATTGCGATCAGTGTCATGCCGGCAAAATGCCGAGGCTCGAGTGTCTCGCCAAGCATTGTCACGCCGAGCAGGATCGCGACGACCGGCAAGAGAAACGTCACCAGCATGATGTTGGTGGCGCCGGCACTTGCCAGCACCCGGAAGAAAATCAGGTAGCCGAGCGCGGTGCCGGGGAGCGCGATCGCAAGCACGGCGAGCCAGGCCGGCAGGCTCGGACACGGCAGCGTCCAGGGCTGGTCAACGGCGAGGGCGACCAGAAGCATGATCAGCGTCGACATCGTCAGCATTCCGGTCGCCGTCGCCAGCGGTGCAATGTTGCGCATCGCGGTCCGGCGACCGTAGATGCCGGCGGCGGTGTAGGACATCGCCGCGCCGATCATCGCGAGCTCTCCGAGCACATTGATGCTGAGCGCGCTGAATGCCGCAGCGCCGATCATCGTGGCGACGCCGGCCATACCGGCGAGCACGCCGAGAACGCGCGTCGGCGTCATCCGTTCGTCGTGGGTGAGGTAATGCGCGGCGATGACGGTAAAGAACGGCGTGCTGGCGATGAGAACAGACGCAACGCCGCTCGGAATATATTGCTGCCCCCAATTGGTCAGCGTGAAAGGGATGATGTTGTTGAGGAGCCCCTGGCCGGTAAGCAGAATCCAGCTTTGCCAATCGCGCGGCAGCGCGATGCCCATGATGCGGATAACGATGTGAAGCATGACCGCCGCGATGCCGACCCGCAGCAATGCCAGTGTGAGCGGTGGAATTTCACGGACCGCGAAAGCGACGAACGGATAGGCCGAACCCCACAGGACTGCGAGCGCGACCAACAGCATCCACTCGCGGGCGCTCATGGCCCGGTTGATGACGACCCCAGCTGACATGTCCGTTGATTTTCGCCTCGGCTGACGCGCCATTGTTAACCCGTCGCGGTGCGCCGCGACAGCCGGTTGCCGCGACCCTGCCATGCGCGCGTCCATCTGTCGGCTCCGCCGGTTGGCAACGGCTCGTTTACCGTGTCGGCGTTACACTGGAAAAATGCTGCGACGCTCGGCCGGTTCAGGGGTGGATATTGCCGTGCTTGAAGCCTGTGCCGAAGGCGCGGGCCGGGCGCTGGCCTGCCCGTATTCGTCCTCGGCCGAGTTCGATGCCGCTTTGATCCACGCGCGCCGCGCCGCGGGCGTCTATGGACCGCGCCGCCACCGCCGGATGCTCAACGCGGCCGCTGGCGTGCTGGCCGGAATGATGGCCGTCGTGCTGGTTCTGCTCTAGGCCGTCCTCGTCCGCTCCCAAAAAGAAAAGGGCGTCCCGAAGGACGCCCCTGGAAGGAGCACCGCCTGCGCGGTGATGAGGAGAAGCGTTTACGCCGAGTAGTACATTTCGAATTCGACTGGATGCGGGGTGTGCTCGAACTTGATCACTTCCTGCATTTTGAGGTCGATGTAGCTGTCGATGAAGTCGTCATCGAACACGCCGCCGGCCTTCAGGAACTCGCGGTCCTTGTCGAGGCTCTGGAGTGCCTCGCGCAGCGAGCCGCAGACGGTCGGGATCTTCTTCAGTTCCTGTGGCGGCAGGTCGTAGAGATCCTTGTCGGCCGGATCGCCAGGATTCATCTTGTTCTTGATGCCATCGAGGCCCGCCATCGTCATCGCAGCGAAGGCGAGGTAGGGGTTCGCCAGCGGATCGGGGAAGCGGATCTCGATGCGCTTGGCCTTCGGGTTCGTCGTGAACGGGATGCGGCACGACGCCGAGCGGTTACGGGCCGAATAGGCGAGCAGCACCGGCGCCTCGAAGCCCGGCACCAGACGCTTGTAGGAGTTGGTGGTCGGGTTGGTGAAGGCGTTGATCGCCTTGGCATGCTTCAGGATGCCGGCGATGTAGTGCATGCAGGTCTCGGACAGGTCGGCATACTTGTTGCCCGCAAAGACCGGCTTGCCCGCCTTCCAGATCGACTGGTGGCAGTGCATGCCCGAGCCGTTGTCGCCGTAGACCGGCTTCGGCATGAAGGTCGCCGTCTTGCCGTAAATCTGCGCGACCTGCTGGATGCAGTATTTGTAGATGATGAGCTGGTCGGCCATCACCGTCAGCGGCGAGAACTTGAGACCCAGTTCGTGCTGGGCCGAAGCCACTTCGTGGTGGTGCTTCTCGACCTTGCAGCCCATGCGCGCCATCGCGCCGAGCATCTCGGAGCGCATGTCCTGCGCGGTGTCCTGCGGCGGGACCGGGAAGTAGCCCTTCTTGGTGCCGACGTGGTGGCCGAGATTGCCGCCTTCATAGTCGGTGTCGGAATTGGTCGGCAGTTCGACGGAGTCGAGCTTGAAGCCGGTGTTGTAGGGCTGGGCCGAATACTTGACGTCGTCGAACACGAAGAACTCGGCTTCCGGTCCGAAATAGATGACGTCGCCGACGCCCATCGACTTCACCATGCCCTCGGCCTTCTTGGCGATGCCGCGCGGATCGCGGTTGTAGGGCTCGCCGGTGGTCGGCTCGAGCACGTCGCACACGAGCACCAGCGTGGTCTCGGCGAAGAAGGGGTCGATGCAAGCGGATGCCGGGTCCGGCATCAGGCACATGTCGGATTCGTTGATGGCTTTCCAGCCGGCGATCGACGAGCCGTCGAACATCTGGCCTTCGGCGAAAGTGTCTTCCTCGATCATGGAGACGTCGAAGGTGACGTGCTGCCATTTCCCGCGCGGGTCGGTGAAACGGAAGTCGACGTATTTCACGTCGTTGTCCTTGATCATCTTCATCACGTTCTTGGCGTTACTCATCGATCGCATTCCCCTTTATTTTGGAATTTGCGCGGTACGGTTCGGTCCGCGGTTTCAGATGGCATCGAGGCCGGACTCTCCGGTCCTGATCCGGATCGCTTCCTCGATGTTGGAGACAAAAATCTTGCCGTCGCCGATGCGGCCAGTCTGGGCTGCGCGACGGATGGCTTCAACGGCTTTTTCGACGGCCTCGTCGCCGAGAACAATCTCGATCTTCACCTTCGGGAGAAAGTCGACGACATACTCTGCGCCCCGGTAGAGCTCGGTGTGTCCCTTCTGCCGTCCGAAGCCCTTGGCCTCGGTGACCGTGATGCCCTGCAGCCCGACTTCCTGAAGCGCCTCTTTGACCTCGTCGAGTTTGAATGGCTTGATGATCGCCTCGATCTTCTTCATCGCGCAGTGACCTTTCCTCCCGGCCCGCCCGGAACACCGGCAGACCGACTTGTCGGATAGCAGTTCCCGTGCCAACCGTCGTGACACTCATAAAATCAATAAGATCAGTTGCTTGTGCCAGATCTTCGCGATCGCTGGAACAGTCTCCGAGCCTTGATGCCGTAAAATTAAGCACTATGCCCGCGAATTGACCAGAGCCGGCGAAGCGAAATGGCGCGTTATGAGGCGGCCGGTTTGCCGGTGTGTTGGCCGGGCAGGCACCGCGCTCTACGGTAATGGCCGATGATCGAGTTGCTCACGACCTCCGAGATGGCCGGTGCCGACCGGCTCGCGATCACGGGCGGCACGCCCGGCATCGATCTGATGGAGCGCGCGGGGCGGTCAGTCGCTGACGCGGTTGCAGCCCGGCCTGCCGGCCGGTCGGTTCTCGTCGTAGCTGGGCCCGGCAACAATGGCGGCGACGGCTTTGTGGCCGCGCGGCTCCTGGCGGAGCGGGGCTACGCTGTCCGGCTGATGCTGGTTGGTGACCGTGGCCGCCTCAAGGGCGATGCGGCCATCGCGGCCGATCGCTGGCCAGGTCCGCTCGAGGGTGCCGATCCGGCGGCGCTCGGCGGACCGGACATCGTCGTTGACGCGCTGTTTGGCGCGGGGCTCGACCGTGTCGTCGAAGGGCTGCCGCGCACGCTGATCGAAGCCGTCAATGCGCTGACGAGGCCGGTGATCGCGGTCGACCTGCCGAGCGGCGTCAACGGGGACAGCGGCGCGGTCATGAGTGTGGCGATCAAGGCCGCCGAGACGGTGACCTTCTTCCGCCGCAAGCCGGGGCATCTGCTGCTGCCAGGCCGCAGTCTTTGCGGCCGCCTGCACGTTGCCGATATTGGAATTCCCGATCGTGTGCTGGCGACGATCCGGCCTCAGACATTCGCCAACGAGCCGCCGCTGTGGCTACCGTCGCTGCCTCAACCGGGTGCCGAGGGTCACAAATATTCGCGCGGCCATGCGGTGGTGGTGTCGGGCGGGCTGTCCTCGACCGGGGCGGGGCGCCTCGCGGCACGCGGGGCGCTGCGGATCGGGGCGGGGCTTGTCACCATCGCCTCGCCGCGCGAGGCGCTGCCGGCGCAGGCGGCGGAGAACCTGGCCGTCATGGTGAAGCCGGTCGACGGCGCCGACGAACTGGCGGACTTCATGAGCGACAAGCGCCGCAACGCCATCGTGCTTGGACCCGGCGGCGGCGTCGGGCAGCTCATGCGCGATCAGGTGAAGGCAGGGCTTGCCAGTGGCGCCGCCGTGGTGCTCGACGCGGATGCGCTGACGAGCCTGGCCGGCGAGGCCGAGGCGCTTGGCGTGGCGATCGACGCGCAGCCAGGGCGATCAGTCGTGCTGACGCCTCATGATGGTGAATTCAATAGAGTATTCAAAGAATTATATAATAATTTTCATGTTAAATCAAAACTTGAGAAAACCCGTATAGCAGCCCAAAAAATCAATGCAGTCGTTCTGCTGAAGGGGGGCGATACCGTGGTTGCCGCGCCGGACGGCCGGGCCTCGATCTGCGCCCATGCGCCGGCAACATTGGCCACCGCGGGTTCGGGTGACGTGTTGGCCGGAATGATCGCGGGCCTGCTCGCCCAAGGGATGCCGGCGTTCGAGGCGGCCTCTGCTGCCGTCTGGATGCACGGCGATGCTGCGCTGCGCTTTGGGCCGGGCCTGATCTCCGAGGATCTGCCTGACCAACTGCCGGCGGTGCTGCGAGGCCTGCAGGAACAGGCGCCACAGCCCTGAAAGACCGATCAGGTCACCTCGAACCAGGCCGCCATACCGGCTGCCATGTGTTCGAGCATGTGGCAGTGGATCATCCACTTGCCGGGATTGTCGGCCACAAAAGCGATCCGGGCGCTGTCGCGGACGTCGACCAGCACGGTGTCGAGCCAGATTGGCGCATGGCTCGTGCCGTCGCGGTCGAGCAGCCGGAAGTGGTGGCCGTGGATGTGCATGGCGTGCGCGAACGCCGTGCGGTTGGGGAAATCCAGTACGACTGTGCGCCCGCGTTTGACCGAAAACAGTGGCGGGCCGTCATGGCCACTCGACGACATTCCGGCGAGCGCCCAGATGCGCTGGCGCGGCTCGAGGCCGTGGCCGCCGAACTGGCCTGGCCCCATCATGCCGCCACCCATCCCGCCGCCCATTCCTCCACCCATTCCTCCACCCATGCCGCCGCCGCGCATCATCATCGCCATGGCGCCGCCATCGAGGGGCACGTCGACACGCAGGGCGTTGGCGAGATCGAGTTTCTCGGGCAGCGGATTGGCCGGCAGCGTGATCGGTCCCGACAACGGTTCCTTGCGGAACGGTGCTCCGTCGGCGTAGGCGAGGCGACCGAGCTCGATTTCGCCGCCGCGCAGGTCATCGACCATGATCGCCGCCTTGGCGCCGGGCGCGAGCGTTGCATCCAGAATGAGATCGGCGCGATTTCCGGGGCCGAGCGTGACCGCGCCGTTGCGCGCCGCGTAAGGCTTTGCCGGTTGGCCGTCGAGCGCCACGACCTGCGGTGCGTGACGATCGAAGCGCAGCGTGAACACCCGCGAATTGGCGGTATTGATGAGGCGCACACGGACGCGCTCATTCGCCTTGAGCGGAACGTTGAGGAAATCCTCGCTGTTGAGCGTGAGATACTGGCCGAGCCGCCCGGCATGGGCCGCGTCGTGGAAATTGCCGAAGCTCTGATGAATGCTGCCGTCGTCGGCGAGCCGCCAGTCGTCGACCACCAGCACAATCTCGCGGTCGACCGCGATCGGCTCGCGCTCGTCGACGATCAGGACGCCATAGAGCCCGCGGGCCTGCTGCTCCGAGGACCGTTCATGCGTGTGGTACCAGAACGTGCCGGCGTCGGGCGCGACGAAGCGATAGTCGAAGCTGTCGCCGGGCTTGACCGGCATCTGCGTCAGGTGCGGTACGCCATCCATCGCGTTCGGCAGCCGCAAGCCGTGCCAGTGGATCACGGTCGGTTGCGGCAGTTCGTTGACGAGACGGACTTTCAGTTCCTCGCCCTGGCGCACCCGCAGCAGCGGCCCCGGCGCGGTGCCGTCGTAGCCCCAGATCGGCGTTGCCGTCGCAGCTTCGCCGCGCAGCCTGGCGCTGCCCGCCGCCTTCGCGCGCAGGATACGGAAGCCATCGGCCTCGATTTTTTGCGCTCGGGCGATGGCGGGCAGGCTGAGGGCAGTCACGCTGACAGCCACGCCAGCCAGCAACTGGCGGCGCGTCATCGAGATCGGGTGGCGGGGCATCAGGTCTCTCCAAAAGTCCGGTCGCGCACCCCCATATATCGTTTATCGAATATGAGGCGGTTTGTCTTGCGCTGGATCAAAAAGGCCGCAAAAAGTGGTGCAGCCCGAGTTTAGCGTGATATAAGCCGCGCCGCCCAAGACGCGCGATAACGAGCGATTTTGGGCGGAGAGCCTTGTCCACAAGGCGTGCGGCGTCTAAGTCCTGCCGGCACCTGGAACGGTCGGGATTGCCCTCTGCGGGCGTGGCGGAACTGGTAGACGCGCTGGATTTAGGTTCCAGTGACGCAAGTCGTGGGGGTTCAAATCCCTCCGCCCGCACCACGCCAAGGGGCGCCATGCGCGGAACGCCGCACAACGCTATCGCCGAACGGCAACGAACGAATACGGTCGAAACGAAGAAGTGTGATCATGCAAGTTACGGAAACACTGTCGGAAGGTCTCAAGCGCGAATTCAAGGTGCTGGTGCCCGCCGCCGAGCTCGAGAGCAAGGTCAATGCGCGGCTTGCCGAGCTGAAGGATCGCGTCCGCATCGACGGTTTCCGTCCCGGCAAGGTGCCGGTGGCGCATCTCAAGCGCCTGTACGGCAAGAGCGCGATGGCCGAAGTGATCGAGGCTGCGGTCCGTGACGCCAATTCGCAGATTGTCACCGAGCGCGGCCTGAAACTTGCCGGCGAACCGAAGGTCGACTTTCCCTCAGACCAGACCGAAGTCGAGCAACTGATCTCCGGTCAAAGCGATCTGTCCTATACTGTGGCGCTGGAGATCCTGCCCGAGATCAAACTCGCGAATTTCAAGCAGATCAAACTCGAGAAGCTCGCCGCCGACGTCGCGGACAGCGAGATCGAAGAGGCGCTTCAGAAGATCGCCGAGCAGAACCGCCCCTATGCGCCGAAGTCTGATGGCGCAAAGGCGGAGAAAGACGACCGCGTCACCATCGACTTCGTCGGCTCGATCGACGGCAAGCCGTTCGAGGGCGGCAAGGGCGAAGGCATCGCGGTGCAGATCGGCTCCAACACCTTCATTCCGGGCTTCGAGGATCAGCTGATCGGCGTCGCCGCCGGCGACCAGAAAGAGATCAAGGCGACCTTTCCGCCGAACTACATGAATGCGGAACTGGCCGGCAAGGATGCGTCGTTCGATGTGACGGTGAAGACGCTGGAGGCGCCGCAGCCGGTGACGATCGACGAGGAGTTTGCCAAGTCGCTCGGACTTGAATCGCTGCAGAAGCTGCGCGACGCCGTCAAGGAGCGCCTTGGTGCCGAGCACACCGGCATGGCGCGGCAGAAGCTCAAGCGGTCGTTGCTCGACGAACTCGACAAGCTGCACACGTTCGACCCGCCGCCGTCGCTGGTGGAGGACGAGTTCGGGCGCGTCTGGCAGTCGGTCAACACCGAGCTCCAGCAGCAGGGCAAAACCTTTGCTGACGAGAACACGACGGAGGACAAGGCGCGCGAGGATTACCGCAAGATCGCCGAGCGCCGCGTCCGCCTCGGCCTCGTGCTCGCCGAGATCGGCGACAAGAACAAGATCGAGGTGGGCGAGGAGGAGTTGAGCCGCGCCATCGTCGAACAGGCTCGCCGTTTCCCCGGCCAGGAAAAGCAGGTGTGGGACTACTACCGCAACAATCCGGGCGCGGTCGCCGGCATCAGGGCGCCGCTCTACGAGGAGAAGGTGGTCGACTTCCTGCTGGAGCTTGCCGAGGTCAGCGAGAAGAAGGTCTCGCGCGAGGACCTCTACAAGGACGACCCGCCGGCGGACGCCTGAGTCGTGCTCCCGGGCAGCGTCAGGGGCAGGAAAGCCCCCATTTAGGCCGCATCCGCATTGGTTGCCAGCGGCCGATCCGGGTATATATGTGATTCCAGTTTTCCGGGTGCGTGCGGGTGTCATGCGTTGCCCGGCCGATGTTGTCGGCCGAGCTCCCGTGCGCGTCTTTTACGTCCACAAGAACCGGGTGAATGATGCGCGATCCTGTCGATACCTACATGAACTATCTCGTTCCCATGGTGGTCGAGCAGACCAACCGCGGCGAGCGCGCCTATGACATCTACTCGCGGCTCCTGAAGGAGCGCATCATATTTCTGACCGGTCCGGTCGAGGACGGCATGGCGACCGTGGCGGTGGCGCAGCTTCTGTTCCTCGAAGCGGAAAATCCGAAAAAAGAAATCTCGATGTATATCAACTCGCCCGGCGGCATCGTGACATCTGGCATGGCGATTTACGACACCATGCAGTTCATCCGCCCCGCCGTGTCGACGCTCTGCATCGGACAGGCGGCCTCCATGGGCTCGCTGCTGCTCGCGGCCGGCGCCAAGGATCTGCGTTTCGCGCTGTCGAATGCGCGCATCATGGTCCACCAGCCCTCAGGCGGATTTCAGGGCCAGGCCACCGACATCATGCTGCATGCGCAGGAGATCCTGAACCTGAAGAAGCGGCTCAACGAAATCTACGTGAAGCACACCGGCCAGCCGCTGAAGAAGATCGAGGATGCCCTCGAGCGCGACTACTTCCTGACCGCGGAGGCCGCCCGCGACTTCGGACTTGTCGACAAGGTTATCGAAAAGCGTCCGGAGGAACTCACACCCAATCCGGCGTAAAAGCGCTGTATTGCCGCAGGTTGCGAGCCTCACGCAGCAAGGCGCGGCCCGCAAAAACGCCGTATTGCCTGCACTGTTGTGGCTGGAGTGTTATCGTTAATCGAATCTTGATTATCCTCCCGTTAGCATGCTTCGCTTATGCTGACCGGATATGGCGAGGGTGGTGCCGCTGGCCGGGTGCCGCCGACAAATTCGGGCCGAACATCCCCGGGCCACCGGTTCTGGCGCGGGAATTGCTTTGAAATGGCTTGAGTAGGCGGGATTTGTCGGAAGGGGCGCTAGTCCCGGTGGCGTACCGCCGAAGACGGAGAGCGGAATGAGCAAAGTTGGCGGCAGCGATTCCAAGAACACTCTGTACTGCTCATTCTGCGGAAAGAGCCAGCACGAAGTCCGCAAGCTGATCGCCGGCCCGACCGTTTTCATCTGCGATGAGTGCGTCGAGCTGTGCATGGACATCATCCGTGAGGAGAACAAATCCTCGCTGGTGAAGTCGCGCGACGGCATTCCGACCCCGAAAGAGATCCGCAAGGTTCTCGATGACTATGTGATCGGCCAGGACCACGCCAAGAAGGTGCTCTCGGTCGCCGTTCACAATCACTACAAGCGCCTCAATCACCAAGCCAAGCACAACGACGTCGAGCTGGCGAAGTCGAACATTCTGCTGATCGGTCCGACGGGTTCGGGCAAGACGCTGCTCGCGCAGACGCTTGCGCGCATCCTCGACGTGCCGTTCACTATGGCGGATGCGACGACGCTGACCGAAGCCGGCTATGTCGGCGAGGACGTCGAGAACATCATTCTCAAGCTGCTGCAGGCCGCCGATTACAATGTCGAGCGGGCCCAGCGCGGCATCGTCTACATCGACGAAATCGACAAGATTTCCCGCAAGTCCGATAATCCGTCGATCACCCGCGACGTGTCGGGCGAGGGCGTGCAACAGGCGCTCCTGAAGATCATGGAAGGCACCATCGCCTCGGTACCTCCGCAGGGCGGCCGCAAGCATCCGCAGCAGGAGTTCCTGCAGGTCGATACCACCAACATTCTGTTCGTTTGCGGCGGCGCGTTTGCCGGCCTCGACAAGATCATCTCGGCGCGCGGCCGTTCGACCTCGATCGGCTTCGGCGCCAAAGTGCTCGCGCCGGAAGACCGCAAGACCGGCGAAATCTTCCGCGAGGTCGAGCCGGAGGACCTGCTCAAGTATGGCCTGATCCCGGAATTCGTCGGCCGCTTGCCGGTCGTCGCTACGCTCGAGGATCTCGACGAGGCCTCGCTCAAGAAGATTCTGGTCGAGCCGAAGAACGCGCTGGTCAAGCAGTATCAGCGGCTGTTCGAGATGGAGCAGATCGATCTGACGCTCGCCGAGGAGGCACTCGGCGCCATCGCCCGCAAGGCGATCGAGCGCAAGACCGGTGCGCGCGGCCTGCGCTCGATCATGGAGAGCATCCTGCTCGACACCATGTTCGATTTGCCAAGCCTCGAAGGCGTGGAAGAAGTGGTGATCTCGCGCGAAGTCGTCGAGGGCACTGCGCGGCCGCTTTACATCTATGCGGACCGCTCCGACCGCGCCAACGAGGCCGGCAGCGCCAGCGCCTGACGGGCGGATTCCCATCCGCCGGTTGCCGACCGCGACCTCGATCCCCGGCCGCTTCGGCCGACGATGACCTCGTTTTAACTGGAAAAACCGGCGTTACTTGCGCCGGCCCGGTGGCCATCCTAGCTATAGTGTGCGAAGCAAAATAACGTACGTAGATTCGCTTTGTGACTGTGGTTTCAGGGGTTTCGTACCCGCTGTGTGGCGCGCGGGAGGCCGGATGGCCGCGGACCGCGTTACCCTGAACCGGAAAGGCACTTGGCCTGAACCGCCGCCCAAGCGGGGCGCAGGACAAGGGGCACAACATAGGGAATAAAGGCAATGACCACGGCGAAACCGCGTCCTCCGCTGCTTGCTGGCGACACCAAGTCCTATCCGGTGCTGCCGCTGCGCGACATCGTGGTGTTTCCGCACATGATCGTCCCGCTGTTCGTCGGGCGCGAGAAGTCGATCCGCGCGCTCGAGGAAGTGATGCGGTCCGATACCTATATCCTGCTCGCGACCCAGAAGAATGCCTCGGATGACGATCCGGCGCCGGACGCGATCTTCACGACCGGCACGCTCGCGAGCGTGCTCCAGCTTCTGAAGCTACCCGACGGCACCGTGAAGGTGCTGGTCGAAGGCGCTTCGCGCGCGCAGGTGGTGAAATACACCGACCGCAGCGAATATTTCGAGGCCGAAGCAACCGTCATCGCCGACGACATCGGCAACGAGGTCGAGGCGGAAGCCTTGGCGCGCTCGGTCGTGTCCGAATTCGAAGGCTACGTGAAGCTCAACAAGAAGGTGTCGCCGGAAGTGGTCGGCGTAGTCCAGCAAATCGAAGACTACGCCAAGCTCGCCGACACGGTCGCATCGCATCTCGCCGTCAAGATTTCCGACAAGCAGGAAATCCTCGAGACGCCGGTCGTTACCGAGCGTCTGGAGAAGGTGCTCGGCTTCATGGAAAGCGAAATCTCGGTCTTGCAGGTCGAGAAGCGCATCCGCACGCGCGTCAAGCGCCAGATGGAGAAGACGCAGCGCGAGTACTATCTCAACGAGCAGATGAAGGCGATCCAGAAGGAGCTGGGCGACGAGGACGGCAAGGACGAACTCGCCGAACTCGAAGACAAGATCAAGAAGACCAAGCTCTCCAAGGAAGCCCGCGAGAAGGCCAATCACGAGCTGAAGAAGCTGCGGCAGATGTCACCGATGTCCGCCGAGGCGACGGTCGTTCGCAACTATCTCGACTGGCTGCTCTCGATCCCGTGGAACAAGAAGTCGAAGGTCAAAAAAGATCTTCCGGGCGCCGAGAAGATTCTCGACGCCGACCACTATGGCCTCGAGAAGGTCAAGGAGCGTATCGTCGAATATCTCGCCGTGCAGCAGCGCGCCAACAAGCTGACCGGCCCGATCCTGTGCCTCGTCGGTCCGCCCGGCGTCGGCAAGACTTCGCTCGGCAAGTCGATCGCGAAGGCCACGGGGCGCGAGTTCGTGCGCGTGTCGCTCGGCGGCGTGCGTGACGAAGCCGAAATCCGCGGTCACCGCCGCACCTATATCGGCTCGATGCCCGGCAAGATCATCCAGTCGATGCGCAAGGCAAAGACCTCGAACCCTCTGTTCCTGCTCGACGAGATCGACAAGATGGGCGCCGATTTCCGTGGCGATCCGTCGTCGGCGCTGCTCGAGGTTCTCGATCCGGAGCAGAACGGGACCTTCGCGGACCACTATCTCGAGGTCGAGTACGATCTCTCCAACGTGATGTTCATCACCACGGCGAATACGCTCAACATTCCGCCGCCGCTGATGGACCGCATGGAGATCATCCGCATCGCCGGCTACACCGAGGACGAAAAGGTCGAGATCGCGCGCAAGCACCTCATTCCGCACGCGGTCACCAAGCACGGCCTCGGCGAGAAAGAGTGGTCGATCGACGATGAAGCGCTGTTGACGCTGATCCGCCGTTACACGCGGGAAGCAGGCGTGCGCAATCTCGAGCGCGAACTCTCGACGTTGATCCGCAAGGCGGTCAAGGAACTGATGACTTCCAAGAAGAAGTCGATCGCCGTGACCGCGGCTAGCCTCG
>JBFWZV010000036.1:0-34224 GCA_050184975.1 Pseudolabrys sp.
TCAGCCACCAAAGAGCCGTGAGAAAAGCGCTCTTTCCCGACTCGTTCTTACCGACGAGGCAGGTCACTTTTGGATCAATCGCAACAGGTGTTGAATCCAGAATGTTGCGAAACATTCGGACCTGAGCGGATTTAAGTCTCATAGAGCACCCCCCGCGACGAATTACATATGATTGTAGATACAACCCCAAGTGGCCCAATGCCGCCACACTCGAAAAGAACATATCGAGAACAATCGAGCAGGTAAAGGTGGCTGCGAAATTTAAGAGCAAAAACCCCGGCTTTCGCCGGGGTTTTGCGTTCCAAGACGTGGATGGCCGGCCCTCTATGCGTGAAGACGCGCTTCGCGCTTTCGCCCGGCCATGACCATCAAGGCCGTGCCCCATGAATCAGGATGCCCGGCACAAGGCCGGGCATGACGTTTTTGTTTAGATGGATCCCCGCCTTCGCGGGGATGACCGTTGTCAGTTTACACGGGTGTTTACTGTCAACGGTCAGTTATCGAGGAACGACCGCAATTTGCGGCTCCTGCTCGGATGCTTCAGCTTCCGCAGCGCCTTCGCCTCGATCTGGCGGATGCGCTCGCGGGTGACCGAGAACTGCTGGCCGACTTCCTCCAGCGTGTGGTCGGTGTTCATGCCGATGCCGAAGCGCATGCGCAGCACGCGCTCCTCGCGCGGGGTGAGCGAGGCCAGAACCCGCGTCGTCGTCTCGCGCAGGTTCGACTGGATCGCGGCGTCGATGGGCAACACCGCGTTCTTGTCCTCGATGAAATCGCCGAGGTGTGAGTCCTCCTCGTCGCCGATCGGCGTTTCGAGCGAGAGCGGCTCCTTGGCGATCTTCAGGACCTTCCTGACTTTCTCGAGCGGCATGCCCAGCTTCTCGGCCAGCTCCTCCGGCGTCGGCTCGCGGCCGATTTCGTTGAGCATCTGCCGCGATGTGCGCACGATCTTGTTGATGGTCTCGATCATGTGGACCGGGATGCGGATGGTGCGCGCCTGGTCGGCGATCGAGCGGGTGATCGCCTGCCGGATCCACCACGTCGCATAGGTCGAGAACTTGTAGCCGCGGCGGTATTCGAACTTGTCGACCGCCTTCATCAGGCCGATGTTCCCTTCCTGGATCAGATCGAGGAACTGCAGGCCGCGGTTGGTGTATTTCTTGGCGATGGAGATGACGAGGCGCAGGTTCGCCTCCACCATTTCCTTCTTCGCCTGGCGCGCTTCGCGCTCGCCCTTCTGCACCATGTGGACGATCTTGCGGAACTCGCCGATCTCGACGCCGGTCTGCCCGGCGAGCTCGTGGACCTGGCCGCGGATCTCCTTGATGCGGTCCTTCTCCTTGGCGACGAAGCCCTTCCAGCCTTTCGCCGAGAGCTTCGAGACGCGGTTGAGCCAGCGCGGGTCGAGCTCGTTGCCGATATACTGCTTGAGGAAGTCCTCGCGCGAGCAGCCATAGCTCTCCGCGAGCCGCATCAGGCGGCCCTCGTTGGAGACGAGCTTCTTGTTGATGTCGTAGAGCTGCTCGACGAGCGAATCGATGCGGGCCTGGTTGAGCCGCAGCGACTTCACCTCGGCGATGATCTCTTCTTTCAGTTTCTTGTATTTGCGCTCCTGCGCGGGCGACAGCGAGCCCGAACGCAGCTGCAGCTGGATGTCCTGCTCCTGCAGGCGGCGCAGCCGCTTGAACTCGGTCGCGATCTTGTCGAAGGTCTCGACGACTTTCGGCTTCAGCTCCGCCTCGATCGCGGCGAGACTGAGCGAATTCTCCATGTCGTCTTCATCGTAATCGGAGTCCGACTCAGCGGCCTGCTCGCCGGGATCCTTCGGTTCGCCGTCCTCGTTGTCGGAGGGCTGCGTCGCGGGCGCGGCCTTGTAGGGCGGCGGCGCGGCCTGAGCGGGCTGCGCGGGAGGAACGACACGCAACTGCGGCGGCTGGCCGGGGGCCGGCATGCCGCCATTGGCGCCGGGAGTGCCCGCGCCATTGGCGCCGTTCGCGCCATTTGCACCCATGGCGGCGCCGGGCGCCGGGATGATCGGCTTGCCGTCGGGACCGATCTGCGGCGGCTGCTGGTTCTTCGCATCCGGGCCGGCATAGGTCGCTTCGAGATCGATGATGTCGCGCAGGAAGACTTTGCCGTTATTGAGTTCGTCGCGCCAGATGATGATGGCCTGGAAGGTGAGCGGCGACTCGCAAAGCCCGGCGATCATCGCCTCGCGGCCGGCCTCGATGCGTTTCGCGATCGCGATTTCGCCCTCGCGCGACAGCAGCTCGACCGAGCCCATCTCGCGCAGATACATGCGCACGGGATCGTCGGTGCGCTCGCCCGGCTCTTTCTTTTCGGTGGTGGCGAGCGGCTTCGCCGAGGTCTCGACCAGTTCGCCGCCCTCCTCGTCGTCGTCCATCTCGTCGGTAGCTTTTTCCTCGCCGTCCTCGTTGTCGGCGTCCTCGTTGTCGATCACGTTGATGCCCATCTCGTTGAGCATCGCCATGATGTCCTCGATCTGCTCGGGCGAGGTGGACTCCGACGGCAGCACGGCGTTGAGCGCGTCGAACGTCACATAGCCGCGCTTCTTGGCGGCCTTGATCATCTTCTTGACGGCGGCGTCGGAGAGGTCGAGCAGCGGCAGCGGCGTGTCGGGCGTGCCCTCGCCGTCCTTGTCGGCAGCCTCGTCCTTGCCGGGGGCCTTGGCCTTGGCGGCGGCCTTGAGCGCCGCGCCCTTGAGCGGCGCCTTGGCGCCGGCCTTGACCGGAGCGACGGCGGCGGGCTTTGCCGGGGCGGATTTCGCCGCAGGCTTCATCGCCCCCTTGGCGGATTTCACCGGAGCGGATTTGGCGGCGCTCGCCTTGACCGCGCTCGTCTTGGCGGCGGCGGCTTTCGCCTTCTCCATGGCTTTTTCCCTGGCCTTGTCCTTGGCCTTTTTCTTTTCTTTTTCCTTGTCCTTCTTGCCCATCCGCTTCTCCTGAAGCCGCCGCGCAGGGAGCGCGCCCGCGGCTTTTGCTACACGTTACTGTCAGCCATCCGGCCCTTCCCCAGTCATGGGGCGGATGGACAAAAGGGCCGCGCCAGGGACGGCAGTTTTCCCGGCACAGCCCGAATCAGGCTGTCAGTCTCACCGGGCCCGCTTAAGCCCCGCTTAACCCTGATACCCGCAGGAACCGGCCTTATTCCCGCAAGCTAATCCGCAATCCTGCGAAAATCGGCCGAATTCGCCCTTTATTCAAAAGCTGCGGACCGGACGGCCCGACGGGGCCCCGAACCCCTCTACCAGTGCCTCCGTTCCGTCCATCTTGGATAGCCGCGCCTTCACGTCGCGCAAGCGCAAAAAATTGGCCTCGCTCGAGTCCTGGCCCAGCGCGGTTTCCGCGTCTTTCAGCTCCTTAATTAGTGAATGCCACTGACGATGCAAGCCGACAAGCTGGGCCCAGGTGACGAGCACATCCGGGGGTGCCGTCTCCGGGCCGACCCCCCAGACGCCGCCGGTGGTGATCGCCCGGTCGAGGCGGTCCAGCAGTTCGCCGTGCCCCTGCCCGCGCAGGGCCGCCGCCAGCGCCGCGGCGTCATGGCTGTGGTCGTGGGCGGCAAGGTCGACGATCGCGTGTTTCAGCCGGTCGGCGTCGGCATGGCGGAATTCGAGCGCGGCGAAGTCCTCCATGTGGTCGTGCAGCAGCCACGGATGGTTGAGCGCGACCTGCAGGATGAGCGCCTCGCGGCGCGGAATCGCGGCGCGGTGGCCGCGATGCAACGGGCTCGCGGCCAGTTGCTGGCTGACGACGAGATAGGGCGTCGTGCGATTGCCGAGACTGCGCGGACGATCCTGCCATTGCCGTTCGCCGCGCCGTTGGTTGTACGGTTCGCGCGGCGACTTTTTGTAACCACCTCCGCTTCGCTCCGGTGGCGCAAAAAACCGAGAAAGCCGCGCGTTGAAATCCTGCCGGTAATATTTGCGCACCGACTCGTCGGCGATCTGGTTCATGAGGTCGTTGACGCGCGCCTCGAGCGCGGCGCGGCGCTCCGGCGTCGCAAAATCCTGCCCTTCGGTTTCGCGCGCCCATAGCATCTGGGCGAGCGGCTGTGCCGCCTTGATGACATCGCCGACGGCGTCGCGTCCGCCGGAGCGCACAAGATCGTCAGGGTCCTGTCCCTCGGGCAGCAGCGCGAAGGACAGACTCTTGCCAGGCTTCAGGCGCGGCAGCGCAAGCTCGGCAGCGCGGAACGCCGCGCGCTTGCCGGCATTGTCGCCGTCGAAGCACAGCACGGGCTCATCAGCCATCTTCCAGATCAGGCCGAGCTGGTCTTCGGTCAACGCAGTGCCGAGCGGCGCGACGGCCGCAGGATATCCCGCCGTCACCATGGCGATGACATCGACATACCCTTCGACGACAACGACGGGCGACCCATCGTGCGCGGCCTGCCGCGCGCCGGCAATGTTGAAGAGCGTTCCGCCCTTGTGGAACAGCGGCGTCTCCGGCGAGTTGAGATACTTCGCCGGCACGTCCTTCTCGAGCGCGCGACCGCCGAAAGCGATGACACGGCCGCGAACGTCCGTGATCGGGAAAATCACGCGGTCGCGGAAGCGGTCGTAAGGAACCGGAATGTCGTCGCCGGCAACGAGCAAGCCGGCCTCGATCATGTCCGGTACCGGGATGCCCTGCGCGCCCAGATGCTCCTTGAGCGCGTGACGATCGCCCGGCGCGTAGCCGAGCCGGAATTTCAGTTGCGTCGTCGACTCAAGACCGCGATCGGCGAGATAGCCGCGCGCTTTGGCACCGGCGCGGGAGGCGAGCGTCGCCTCGAAAAACCTGGCGGCAAGCTCCATGACGTCATGCAGCGTCTTGCGATGCGCCTCGCGCGCCTCGTCCTCGCGCGACACTTTCGGCAGCGGCATGCCGGCCATTTGCGCGAGCCGCTCGACGGCCTCGGGAAAACCGACGCCTTCGGTCTGCATGATGAAATCGAAGATGGTGCCGTTCTTGCCGGAGGAGAAATCGAACCACATCATCTTGGCGTCGTTGACGAAGAACGACGGCGTCTTCTCTTTGTTGAACGGCGACAGCCCCTTCATCTCCTTGCCGGCGCGCGTCAGGCGCACGCGCTTGCCCACGACTTCCGAAACCGGAAGCCGCGCGCGCAACTCGTCGAGGAACTGGGGCGAAAAACGCATCGTTCCGTGCCGGGGTCGGGTCGCAGATGAGGCCGAATCGTTCTCAATGATAGGCCGGCGCGGCCGGCGATAGGGTGACGATCCGAAGTCGGGCCGGAATCCCTTGAGGTTGCGGGCCTTTTCCTAGTTATTCACAGGACAAGAGGGATTTCGGCAGTCACAATAGGGCCGCCACGACTGGGGGTCGTCGATCATGCTGTCCGGGCCACTGCGCGCCCTGCTCGCGCTTCTGATCGCCGGCCACGCGCTAACCGGCACCATGCTTTATGTCGCGCCGGCCTGGGCGGCAGCCAATTTCGCCTGGAAAATCTCACCCTTTGTCGCGATGACCATGGGCGGGTGGTGCCTCGGCACGGCCATCGCCGGCTTTATCGTGCTGCGGCGGGGTGACTGGGCGCGGATGCTGTGCGCCATCCTTTACCTTGCGCTGTTCGGACTGTTCGAGGCGGGCGTGCTGGTCGCCTTCCGCGCGCTCATCAAAACGGAAAGCCCGCTGGCGCTGCTCTATCTCGGCACCATCGCGCTCAATGTGGTGTTCGCGATCGCGGCGGTCGTCGAGGCCCTGCGGCGCGGCGACGTGGTGAAGCAGGCGGGCGCGCGGTTCGGCGCCGGCACCATGGCCTGGGTGATCGGCTTTGTGATTCTCGTCGGCTTTCTTGGCCTTTACGGGCTGCTCGCGGTGCCCGGCATGCGCGGGCTTAACGCCAGCATCTTTCCCGAAGTGCTGACACCGTTCTCCCTGCGTGCGTTCGGCGCCTTTTATCTCGCGCTGGCGCTCGCGGTCATCCCGATGATCGCGCAGCGCGGCATGGACAATCTCGTTTCCCACGGCTTTGCGATGTATGCGCTGATCGTGCTGATCACGCTCGCCGCCTTCGTCTTCATCGGCCAGTTCGACTTCGCCAACCGGCCGACGCAACTGACCTATATCGGCATCTATCTGCTGGTCGGCGCGGCGGTGGCCTTCTACCTCGCGAAATACGGCACGGGCGCCGCGGCGCGCAAATGACGCGACGCGGACCGCCAGCGTGTTCGTCCTCGAACATCATGCCGCAAGCCGCTCGATCTCGGCGGCCGGCATTGCCTTGACCGCCCGCTGGCGGGCCCGGCGTTCTTCCAGATATTCGACCGGATCCTCCCACGGCGAGGACAGGCAGGCGAGAATGTCGCCGCGCCGGATGCCGATGTCGCGGAGAATATAGTCATCGAGCAGCAACAGCTTCTGCGCCGCGCGGCGGTGATGGTAGCGCTGGATCGCGCCGCCGATGCGACCCGCAAGCGAGCGGAGGCGGGCGGCGATAGATTGCAGGGTCATCGTTTTCTCCATTCCGTTTGGGTGAGGTGGCAGCCACCGGAGCCCGCCTGGGGAACACAGGCTCCGGCCCTGCCGCACACGATCAGGCCGCCATGCTCTTGTTCATGCCCTTGGCCATGCCCGGCTCAAGCGAGCAGGTGACCGGCACGCCGTTCGACACCATGTCGAACACCGGCGAGTAGGCTTCCGCCATCGCGATCAACTCGCGCTTCTTGGTGTCGTCGCAGTCGGCATCGATGTCGAACTGGACGCGGATGGTGTGGAAGCCGCGGCGGACCTTCTTCGAAATGCCGAGGAAGCCGCGCAGGTCGAGTTCGCCGAAGAAGCGCGTGGTGACGCCCTTCACTTCGATGCCGTGCGCCGCCGCGTGATAGACGAGACTGGTTACGAGGCAGCCGGCCAGCGCGTGCAGCACGTATTCGACCGGGTTCGGTCCCTTGTCGCCCGACAGCAGCACTTCCGGCTCGTCGTTGACGAGGAAGAACGGCTGCTTGTGTTTGAGTTCCTGCTTGGTGCCGTAGAAGCCGTCGATGCTGGAGCGGTTCTCGCCGCCATCGACCCACTGGTTGGACAGGCGGAACTCGAACTTCGCCAGTTCCGGATCGGCCTTCACGGCCTCGATGGTGCCGAACAGCTTGTCGCGGTCGACGCCGTTCACGATGTTGCCCTTGCTCATAATCGGTCTCCTGTTTCCCGGCATGCCCGCGGCGGCCTTTGCCTCCACTCCAAAACATACCGATTGATATGTTTATACATACCGATTGGTATTTTTCAAGCGGTTAATTGGTGAAGAAATAAGTATTTGAAATAACACAGTTATATGAAGTTTTTGAGTCTCGTCTCTTGCGATTCAGAGCCCGCCTCGCCATCTTCCAGACCATATGGTATGAAACAGAATCGACGATTGAGAACCATGGCCGACAAAGGCGCACAGACGCGCGAGCGCATCCTCGCCAATGCCGAACCGCTGATCCTGCGGCAGGGCTTCGCCGGCACATCGCTCGGCGACCTGGTCGAGATTTCGGGACTGACCAAGGGCGCGTTCTTCCATCATTTCAAGGACAAGGCGGACTTCGCCCGCGCGCTGGTCGAGCGCTATGCCCGCAACGACTACGAGATGTTCGAGCGTTTCGCCCGCGAGGCGGAAGCCGAGAGCGACGATCCGCTCGAACAGACGCTGTCGTTCCTGAAGAAGTTCGAGGATTTCATCGAAGGCCTGCGCGAGCCGCTCGCCGGCTGCGTGTTCGCGGCCTATACCTACGAAAGCCTGCAATTCGACCGCGGCATCCACGGCTATATCGCGCAGAGCCTGCGGCTGTGGTCGGCGATCTACGAAAAGAAATTCGAGGCGGTCGCCGCGCGTTACAAGCCGGCGGCACCGGTCAACGCGCGCGATCTCGCAGAAACCATTATGGCCATCATCGAAGGCGGCTTCGTGCTGTCGCGCGCCTACAGCGATCCGACACTGGTGGCGCGGCTGTCGCGGCAGTTCCGGCAGTATATCGAATTGCTGTTCCGGCCGGCGGCAAAGAGCGGCTAGCGCCCCCCTCACCCGCCGAGTTTCGCCTTCACCATCGCCGACGCCTTCGCCATGTCCATCTGCCCGGCATATTTGCCGCGCAGGAGGCCGATGACCTTGCCCATGTCCTTCATCGAGGCGGCGCCGGCCTCCTTGATGGCGGCGTCGATCGCGGCGGACATTTCGGCCTCGCTCATCTGCTTGGGCAAATAGGACGAGCAGATGGCGATCTCTTCTTCTTCCTGCTTTACGAGATCCTCGCGGCCGCCCTTCTTGTAGAGTTCGACCGACTCCTGGCGCTGCTTGATCATCTTCTGCAGCAGCGCCAGCACGGCGGCGTCATCGAGCGGCGGCTTGCCGGCCCCACGCGCCTCGATGTCGGCGTTCTTCAGCGACGCGTTGACCATGCGGAGCGTGGACACTTTGCGCTCCTCCTTCGCCTTCATCGCCTCGGTGAGAGCCTTGTTGATGTCGTCGCGCAGCATCGATCGGTCTTTCCTCTGGGGCGGGCGCGCAGCCGGCGGCTACTTCACCTTGCCCATCTCCTTCAGCGTCTCGTTCGCCGCCTTGAAGGCGTCGAGCGCCGCCGGAATGCCGCAATAAGCGCCGGCATGGATTAAGACTTCCTTGATCTCGTCGACGGTGACGCCGTTATTGATGGCGCCGCGCACATGCAGCTTGATTTCCGGCGCCTTGCCGAGCGCAGTCAGCATCGCGAGGTTCAACATGCTGCGCGTCTTGCGGTCGAGCGTCGGGCGGCCCCAGGCATAGCCCCAGGCGATCTCGGTGGTCATGTGCTGGAACGCCATCATGAAGTCGTTGGCGTTCTTCATCGAGCCATCGACATATTCGGCGCCGAGCACTTCGCGGCGCAATTTCAGGCCGCGCTCGAACAGTTCGCCCATCGTCTCTTTCGGATCGTGCTGGTGACCCATCGCGTGCATCCTCCGGTTTTCTTGTGACGTCAGTTGATGGGCTGATGGCCCTGGTTCTCGCCGAAGGCTTCCTCGCGGTAGAGGCCGAGTGCGCGCATGACGGGGAGATCGTTGAAGCAGAACAGACAGGCGTCCTCGCTCGCCGAGGCGTTGCCGTGCTCATGGAACATCCAGGCCGGCACGCAGAAGATGTCGCGCTTCTTCCAGTCGAAACGCTTGCCGCCGATGATCGAATAGCCTTCGCCCTTGGCGACCTGATAGATCGACGAGCCGGTGTGGCGGTGCGCGCGGGTCTTCTCGCCAGGTCGCAGCAACTGCATCGACGCGCCGATGGTCGCCATCACCGGGCCGCCAGTCTTCGGATTGACGTAGTCCATCAGCACGCCGTCGAACGGCGAGCCGTCGGTCGACTTCGCGTATTTGGTCAGCGCCTCGTAGGTCGGTTCCCATTCGTATTTGAGGAGCGGCGAGTAGGCCTTGCTCCAGTCGGCGCCGGCCGGCTGCAGGCCCGGCGCGCCCCACGCATACGATGAGTCATCGACAGGAAAGCCGACCGGCTGCGCGAGATCAGGATGTACCTTGTAGAAATTTGCCTCGAGCGCGTTGACGAGCGGAATGTCGAGCCCGTCCTGCCAGATGCAATGCGTGCCGTCGGCCTCGACGCCGTGCTCGTGCCACGAGCCGTTCGGCGTCAGGACAAAGTCATTCTCGCCGAGCGTCATCTTGTGGCCGTCGACGATGGTGTAGGCGCCCTTGCCTTCCATGATGAATCGCAAGGCCGAGGCCGAGTGCTGGTGCGCGGAGGCGGTTTCGCCCGGCTTCATCACCTGCAGGCCCGAATAGAGCCAGCCGACCGCGGCGGCATGGTCGCGCCGGCCGGGGTTGTTCAAATAGATGACGCGGCGGCCGGCCTTCTCGGGCGAGACGAGTTCGACCGAGCGCAGCACCGGCTCGCGCAGGTCCGCGTAGCGCCAGAGCACCGGCTGCGATTCGGATTTCGGCTCCCAGGGCTCGATCTTGTTGGCGACTGTCCACAGGGCGGCGGCCTCGAAGCGCTCGAGGTCGTCGTAATAGGCCGTGAGTTCGGCAGTGTCCTCGACATTGGCGCGTCCCGCCACGTCCTCACGGTAATTTTCTCTCGCCGGACCCGTCATTTTTGCACTCCTGTGGCGGGAACACGCCCCGCAACGGTCTCTTAAATACAAGGCGCCGCGGCCTCTTGCCTCGCACTCTAATATACGCAACTAAGAGGCCATGACCCAGACTCAAGCGAAACCGGCGGCGGGGTGGGCCGAGCCCAAACCGACGGCACTTTTGGTGCTGGCCGACGGGACCGTTCTGGAGGGCCACGGCCTCGGCGCCACCGGCCACGCCACCGGCGAGGTCTGCTTCAACACCGCGATGTCGGGCTACCAGGAAATCCTCACCGACCCGTCCTATGCCGGGCAGATCATCACCTTCACGTTTCCCCACATCGGCAATGTCGGCACCAATGACGAGGACATCGAAAGCCTCAACATGGCGGCGCGGCCGGGCGCCTGCGGCATCATTCTGCATACCGACATCACCCAGCCGGCGAACTACCGCGCGAGCCGCCATCTCAACGACTGGCTCGCGGCGCGCGGCATCATCGGCCTTTGCGGCATCGATACCCGCGCGCTGACCGCGCTGATCCGCGAGAAGGGCATGCCGAACGCCGTCATCGCACATGCCGCCGACGGCCGGTTCGATCTCGAAGCGCTGAAAAAAGAAGCCCGCGACTGGCCCGGCCTTGTCGGCATGGACCTGGTGCCGCAGGTGACCTCGTCGCAGCGTTTCACCTGGGACGAAACGCCGTGGGAATGGAACAAAGGCTATGGCCGGCAGACGTCGCCGGAATTCCACGTCGTCGCCATCGACTACGGCATCAAGCGCAACATCCTGCGGCTCCTCGCCGACACCGGCTGCAAGGTGACGGTGGTGCCGGCCAGGACCTCGGCCGAAGACATTCTGGCGATGAAGCCGGACGGCGTATTCCTCTCGAACGGTCCCGGCGACCCGGCCGCAACCGGCCAATATGCCGTGCCTGTCATCAGAAAGCTGATCGACACCGGCATTCCGACCTTTGGAATTTGTCTCGGCCACCAGATGCTGGGCATTGCCGTCGGCGGCAAGACGATGAAGATGCATCAGGGTCATCACGGTGCCAATCACCCCGTCAAAGACCTCACCACCGGCAAGGTCGAGATCACCTCGATGAACCATGGCTTTGCGCTCGATGCGAAGTCGCTGCCGGCGAACGCGGGCGAAACCCATGTGTCGCTGTTCGACGGCTCGAACTGCGGCATCGCGCTCAAAGACAAGCCGGTGTTTTCGGTGCAGTACCACCCGGAAGCCTCGCCCGGCCCCCGCGACAGTCATTATTTGTTTACCCGCTTCGTCGACATGATGCGGCAGGCGAAACGGAAGATTGCCTGAAATCGGGATACTGCAATGTCGGTACGACGTCCTGCCCCCGAGACATTCTTCTTCAAGGACGACGGCTCGATCCCGAACAATCCCGCCTTGCCGATGCTGATCTATCGCAACGGCATCAGCCTCTCCGGCACGCCCGACGCCGAAGCCCGCATTTCCGACGTGCTCAAGGATAACGGCTGGGTCGGCATCTGGCGCAACGGCATCTACCCTTACGTTCACTACCACTCGCAGATTCACGAGGTTCTCGCGATCGCGCGTGGCCGCGCCAAGGTGCGGTTCGGCGGCGAGAAGGGCGAGGAGATCGACGTTGCACCGGGCGACGTCATCGTGCTGCCGTCCGGCACCGGACATCAATGCCTGTGGGAAAGCCCCGATCTCAGCGTGATCGGCGCCTATCCGCCGAGCGGAAAATACGACCTCTGCCGCGGCAGCAAGTTCGAGCGTGAACAGGCGCTGCTGACGATCCCCCATGTGCCGCTGCCCGAGACCGATCCCGTCACCGGCGGCGACGGCCCGCTCGTGCAGCTCTGGCGCGCGAAAGCCGCGTAAGCGGCGGCGGGGCCGATGAGCAAGCACCGCGACTGGGTGAGCTTCTGGGATAGCCCGCACTCGATCTATGTCAACGCGCGGCACTTCGACGTGCATTACCGCGACATCGCCGAGGGCATCGCCGCGCTGCTGCCGCGGGAAAATCCGCGCGTGCTCGATTACGGCTGCGGCGAGGCGATCCATGCCGGCCTCGTCGCGGCGCGCGCGAACAGGCTGGTGCTGTGCGAGGCAGCGGCACAGGTGCGCGAGCATCTCAGGGAACGTTTCGCCGGCAACGGCAAAATCTCGGTCGCCTCGCCCGAGGAGATCGCGGCGCTGGCGGACGGCTCGTTCGACGTGATCGTCGTCAATTCGGTGGTGCAGTATCTTTCCCGCGACGAACTCAATCGCCTGCTCGGCGTCTGGAAACGGCTGCTGACGCCCGACGGTACTCTCATCGTCGGCGACGTGCGCCCGCCCGGCATCGGCGCAGCAACCGACATCGCGGCGCTGCTGCGCTACGCCGCCCGCAACGGCTTTCTCATTGCCGCGCTCGGCGGGCTGGTGCGGACGCTGTTCTCGGAGTACCGCGGCCTGCGCAAGACGCTCGGGCTTGCGACCTACAGCGAGCCCGAGTTTCTCAAACTCCTCGCCGCCGCCGGATTTTCCGCCGAAAGACTGCCGGTCAATCTCGAGCACAATCCGGCCCGGATGTCGTTTCGCGCCCGACCAAAGGCCTGAACCCTCGGGCCTGTCGGGACGGCTTAACCAAGCGGAAAGGACACTGCTGCAACTTGGGTTGCAAACGGTATCCTCTTACTGACGGCCCGGTGGCGGAGCGGCGACGCGGGGGCCCTGCACGGCCCCTCACCCTGGTTCAAATCCAGGCTGGGCCTCCATTATTTCTCAAGAAACGCAGCAAGAGATCGGCACGTCAGCGGCGGGCGGCCCTTACGCCGCCCGCTCCTGCCCCGGCTCCAGCGCGCCGTCGCGCAGCGAATAGATACGGTCGAAGCGGTTGAAGATCTTCTCGTCGTGGGTGACGACGATCACCGCGGTGCCGTGTTCGACCGCCACCTTGCGCAACAGGTCCATCACCGCGCCGGCGCGCTGGGAATCGAGCGCAGCGGTCGGCTCGTCGGCGAGCACGATGCGCGGGTCGTTGGCGAGCGCCCGCGCGATCGCCACCCGCTGCGCCTCGCCGCCGGACAGCTGCCCCGGCATGGCGTCCTTGCGCCGCTCGATGCCGAGATAGGCGAGCAGCTCGCGCGCCCGCGCCTCGGCCTCGGCCGCGCTCACGCCAGCAAGAATGCGCGCAATCGCGACGTTCTCCCAGGCGTTGAGGAACGGCAGCAAATTGTGCGACTGGAAGATGAAGCCGATTTTCTCGAGCCGTAGCCCGCGCAGGTCCGAACGCAGCCATTTGTCGTCGTAGACCAGTTCGCCGTTGAGGCTCATACGGCCGCTGTTTGGTTCGAGAATGCAGCCGATCACGTTCAGCAGCGTGCTCTTGCCGGAGCCGCTCGGGCCGCGCAGGCCGATCACCGTGCCGGGATAGATGTCGAGCGAGACGGCGCGCAGGGCATCGACCCGCGTCGCGCCTTCGCCGAAGTGCTTGCTGATCTCTCTGATTTCGACGACGGGCGCGGTCATGGTCACCCCGCCAGCGCCGACGCGGGATCGATCTTGAGCGCAGTGCGCACGCCGAGACCGCTCGCCAGCATGCAGACCACGAGCACCGCGGCAAACAGCAGCCCCGCGTCCGCCGTCTCCAGCACCAGGCGGCGCGGAAAATAGCCCTGCGCAGCATGGATCAGCGCGTTGCCGACGAGGAAGCTGATCAGCCCCATCGCCAGCGCCTGCTGCACGATCAGGCCGACGATGCGCCGGTCCGGTGCACCGATCAGCTTCAGCGTCGCGATCGATTTCTTTTTGTCGATCGTCATCGTGTAGATGATGAGGCCGATGATGACGGTGGAGACGACGAGCAAGAGGCTGGTGAACAGGCCGATCTGACGGCGCGCGCGCTCGACCACCGAACGCGACAGCACGGTTTCCTGCTCCTCCTGCGTCAGCGCCGACAGGTGCTTCCAGCGCGCGATGCCCTTGGCAAATTGCGCCGGATCGACGCCGGGCATCAGCCGCACCAGCACGGCGTTCACGGTGTCGGTGCTCGCGCTCGCGCCGGTGGCGCGCGCCGCTTCGCGCCGTGCGGCGGCTGGCGTCAGATCGAATTGCAGTTTCTGCCCGTCGCGCAAGGTTACGAAAACCACCGGATCGCCGCCCGAGGCAACCTGGTTTTCAGTGAGGCCCACCACCGTGAACGTGCTGCTGCCGAGCCTGATCGCCTCGCCGAGCGCGAAACCCGCGCGCCGGTCAGCGACCGCTTCGTAACGGCTGCGCAGCAGCGGGCGTCCTTCGACGATATTCAACGCCTCGCCGGGACGCCCGATCTCCGCGCCGACCACCAGGAGCCGCTTGATCGCGTCGCGGTGGCGTGCCTCGACATTCATATAGGCGACCGCGCCGGCGGCAGCGACGCCCCATTGCGCGGCGATCGCCTCGCGCATGTCGCCGGACAGCCGGGAGGATTCCGCGAACGGCCCGCGGGTGCCGCCTTCGACCACCCAGACATCGGCGCGCGCCGCGCGGGCAAGACCGAGCGCCTCGATCACGAGGCCGCGATAGATGCCGACCATCGCCAGCACGATGCCGAGCAGCAGGCTGAGGCCGAGACAGGTCAGCAGGAAGCGCCCGAGATTGTGGCGGATATCCTTGAGCGCGAGGTTCACGGTTATCGCCCGCCGCTTTGCGCCGCATAGGCAGCACGGCCTTCGCGCAGATCGGTGCGCGGATCGATCACCAACGCCGCGCCTGCGGGCAAGGGTGACGCAAGTTGCAGGCGGCCGTCGAGCAACCGCTCGCCGAACTGCACCTGCCGGCGCGCGAGCCGCCCGTTCTCCAGCAGCCAGACGGCGCCGGCGCGGCCGTCATAGCCCTCGACAGCCTTCAGCGGCACGAAGATGCCCGATGCAATGACCGTCTTGACGATTTCGACTTCGGCCTGCTCGCCAAGCACGCGCAACTGATGCTGCGGATCGCAGCCACGGCAGCGCACATAGACGCGGCGTTCTTCGGTCAGGCGGTCGTTTTCCTGATCGATGCGAACGACCTCGGCTTCGACGGTCCGCTCGGGTTGCGAACGAAGGCGCACCAGCGCGGTCTGGCCGACCTGCAAGCCGCCGGCCAGCGCCTCGTCGATATGGGCGCGCACCCAGATCGACTGCGGCGCAATCAGCGTGAACACCGCCTCGCCGGCATTGGCGACACCGCCGAGTTCCTTGTGCCGCGCGATCACACGCGCCTCGAACGGCGCGCGAAGCTCGTGCTGCGCCAGCACGACGTTCTCGATCTGGAGTTGCGCGGCGGCATCGTCACGCAAGGCCGCAGCAACCCGGGCGTCGGCGGCCGCGACCTTGACGTCGCCGGCGGCAAGTTCTTCGGCGGTTTGCGCATCGTCCGCCTGCTCCTGCGAGACGGCGCCGCGGCCGGCCAGCGTCTGCCGCCGTTCACTGACAACCTTCTTTTGCCGGAACGACACTTCGGCGCGGTTCTGCTGGGCCTCGGCCCTGGCAAGATTGGCCGCTGCCTGGCGTTCGGCCGCTTGCGTCTTGAGCACTTTGGCGCGTTGCGCCGCATCGTCGAGCCTCGCCAGCACGGCACCGGCGGCGACCCGGTCGCCCTGGTCCGCCGCGACCGCCACCACCTTGCCGGCGATCTGAAACCCGACCTTGGAAAGAACCTGCGCCTCGACGGTACCAATGCCGAACACGCGCACCTCGACATTCGCCTGGGGTGCCGCCGTGAGCACGGCGATCGGCCGCATCGTCCGCCAGAGCACGGCTCCGGCGGCAAGCAACAGCAGCACAAGCGCCACTGCGATCCATTGACGTCGAAACGACATGATCCTCGTCCGGTCTGAAAAGATGCGCCTCATCCTGCGCTCGCGCCTTATGACCGGTCCAGCAACCGCTGGAATTGCCCAAAATCAAAAGCGTACTGGCGGGGCAGCGTCCACTCCCGGCGCCCCACGCCATGCCTCGGTTTTCCTCAATGCTTCCGGCCACTTCGCCATCCACCGCTGATCGCCGCGGTGGTCTTCCCCCCTTACCGATTCTGGTCTAAGCAAACCGCGCGCGGGGCCGCAGAAGCCCCCGCCGGGGCCCAGGGACACGCGCGCAAGCGCGTCTTTTTTTGCGCGCTTTAGACCGGAGCCACATGCCGAAACGAACCGACATCAAATCGATCATGATCATCGGCGCCGGCCCGATCGTCATCGGCCAGGCCTGCGAGTTCGACTATTCCGGCACGCAAGCCTGCAAGGCGCTGAAGGAAGAGGGCTACCGGGTCATCCTGGTCAACTCCAATCCGGCGACGATCATGACCGATCCCGATCTCGCCGACGCCACCTATATCGAGCCGATCACGCCGGAGATCGTCGCCAAGATCGTCGAGAAGGAGCGGCCCGACGCGCTGCTCCCCACCATGGGCGGGCAGACCGCGCTCAACTGCGCGCTCAGCCTGCGCAAGATGGGCGTGCTCGAGAAGTTCGGCGTGCAGATGATCGGCGCGACCGCCGAAGCGATCGACAAGGCGGAAGACCGCTCGCTGTTCCGCGAGGCGATGACCAAGATCGGCCTCGAGACGCCGCGCTCGCATCACGTGAAGGATCTCGGCGCCGCGCTCAAGGCGCTGAACGACATCGGCCTGCCCGCGATCATCCGACCGTCGTTCACGCTCGGCGGCACCGGCGGCGGCATCGCCTACAACCGCGAGGAATTCATCGACATCGTCGAAGGCGGCATCGACGCCTCGCCGACCAACGAGGTGCTGATCGAGGAAAGCGTGCTCGGCTGGAAAGAGTACGAGATGGAGGTCGTCCGCGACAAAAAGGACAACTGCATCATCATCTGCTCGATCGAGAACCTCGACCCGATGGGCGTTCACACCGGCGACTCGATCACGGTGGCGCCGGCGCTGACGCTGACCGACAAAGAATATCAGATCATGCGCGACGCCTCGATCGCCGTGCTGCGCGAGATCGGCGTCGAGACCGGCGGATCGAACGTGCAGTTCGCGGTCAATCCGAAGGACGGCCGCCTCGTCATCATCGAAATGAACCCGCGGGTGTCGCGCTCCTCGGCACTGGCGTCGAAGGCCACCGGCTTCCCCATTGCCAAGGTCGCGGCCAAGCTCGCGGTCGGCTACACGCTCGACGAAATCGCCAATGACATCACCGGCGGCGCGACGCCGGCTTCGTTCGAGCCGACCATCGACTATGTGGTCACGAAGATTCCGCGATTCGCCTTCGAGAAATTTCCCGGCGCCTCGCCGGTGCTGACCACCTCGATGAAGTCGGTCGGCGAAGCGATGGCGATCGGCCGCACGTTTCAGGAGTCGCTGCAGAAAGCGCTGCGTTCGCTGGAGAACGGCCTCACCGGCCTCGACGACACGGTCATCGACGGCTTCGACGCATCCGCGAGCCTCGACGATCCCGACAACAAAAACGCGATCCGCACCGCGCTCGGCGTGCCGACTCCGGACCGGCTTTTGAAGCTCGCACAGGCGATGCGCGCCGGCGCCTCCGACGACATGATCTACGATGCCTGCGGCATCGACCGCTGGTTCCTGGCCCAGATCCGCGACATCGTCGACATGGAAGCGCAGATCAAGGCCAACGGCCTGCCGGCAACGGCCGGCGCGTTCCGCCGCCTGAAAGCGATGGGCTTCTCGGACAACCGTCTCGCCAGGCTCACGGCTGCGAAAGCCGACGAGGTGACGAAAAAGCGCCGCGCGCTCGGTGTCCGGCCGGTGTTCAAGCGCATCGATACCTGCGCGGCGGAGTTCGCCTCGCCGACCGCCTACATGTATTCAACCTACGCGGCGGCGTTTGCCGGCAAGCCGGTCGACGAAGCGCAGCCATCCGACAGAAAGAAGGTCGTCATCCTCGGCGGCGGGCCGAACCGCATCGGCCAGGGCATCGAGTTCGACTACTGCTGTTGCCACGCCTGCTTCGCGTTGCGGGACGCCGGCTACGAAACGATCATGATCAACTGCAATCCGGAGACCGTGTCGACCGACTACGACACCTCGGATCGTCTCTACTTCGAGCCGTTGACCGCGGAAGACGTGCTGGAGATCCTCGAGATCGAACGCTCGAACGGCACGCTGCACGGCGTCATCGTGCAGTTCGGCGGCCAGACGCCGCTGAAACTCGCCGACTCGCTTGAGAAGGCCAAGGTGCCGATCCTAGGCACCTCGCCCGACGCGATCGACCTCGCCGAGGACCGCGACCGCTTCAAGTCGCTGCTCGACAAACTCAAGCTGCGTCAGCCGCAGAACGGCATCGCCGCAAGCCCGGCCGAAGCCAAGGCGGTCGCCGACAAGATCGGCTATCCGGTGGTGATCCGGCCGTCCTATGTGCTCGGCGGCCGCGCGATGGAAATCGTGCACGACCGCCCGCAGCTCGACCGCTATCTCGCCAGGCTGACCTTCGATCTCGACCGGCCGACCGAACTCGTCGTGTCGAAGAAGAGCCCGCTGCTGATCGACCGCTACCTGACCGACGCGACGGAAGTGGACGTCGACTGCCTCGCCGACGGCAAGGACACGTTCATCGCCGGGATCATGGAGCACATTGAGGAGGCCGGCATTCATTCGGGCGACTCGGCCTGCTCGCTGCCGCCCTATTCGCTGAAGAAGGACACGATTGCGGAACTGGAGCGGCAAACCAGGGAGCTGGCGCTGGCGCTCAATGTCGGCGGCCTGATGAATGTGCAATACGCCATCAAGGACGGCGAGATTTACGTGCTCGAAGTGAACCCGCGTGCCTCGCGCACGGTGCCCTTCGTCGCCAAGGTGATCGGCCTTCCCGTCGCCAAGATCGCGGCGCGGGTGATGGCCGGCGAGAGCCTCGCTTCGTTCAAGCTGAAGCCGCCGAAATACGCGCACACCGCATACAAGGAAGCGGTTTTCCCGTTCGCCCGTTTCCCCGGCGTCGACACCGTGCTCGGTCCCGAGATGAAATCGACCGGCGAGGTGATGGGCCTCGACCGCGAGCACCATGTCGCTTTCGTGAAAAGCCAGTTGGGCGGCGGCTCCCGCCTGCCCAAGACGGGCACCGTCTTCGTGTCCGTGAAGGACTCCGACAAGCCGCGGGTGCTGGGCGCGGTGAAGCTCCTCGGCGACCTCGGCTTCAAGATCATCGCCACCTCCGGCAACCAGCGCTTTCTCGCCGAGCACGGCATCGAGGCCACCCGCGTCAACAAGGCGACGGAAGGCCGGCCTTCCATCGTCGACGCCATCAAAAACGGCGAAGTTCAGCTTGTTTTCAACACCACCGAAGGGGCCCTGGCGCTGGCGGACAGCCATTCCCTGAGACAGGCCGCCCTCTTGCATAAAGTGCCGTACTACACCACTCTTTCAGGTGCCGTCGCCGCGGCGCAGGGCATCAAGGCCTATCTCGGGGGCGACCTCGAGGTGCATGCGCTGCAAAGCTACTTTAACGGCCGCGCCTGACGGGTCCGCCCTGCAGGCCGGTCCGGGTGGACGGTGAAGCGGTCCGGGGAGTGACGATTCCGCACGGGGCTGTCCGCGCCGGATCGAGGCTTTTTCCCGGTCGCACTGCACGGACTCCGGTGACCGCAACCCGTCGCCGGAGTCGAATTACGAGTCGATTGGAGCGATCCGGTCGACGGCTTGGCGGCGAAGGCGCGGTTCCAAACGCGCCGGGCGCGTCAGGGGGAGACGAGACATGGAAAAGATTCCGATGACGGCCGCCGGCTATGCCGTGCTCGAAACCGAGCTCAAGCATTGCCAGCAAGTGGAGCGGCCCCGCATCATCCAGCAGATTACCGAGGCGCGCTCGCACGGCGACCTTTCGGAAAATGCCGAATATCACGCCGCCAAGGAGCAGCAGTCGCTGAACGAAGGCCGCATCGCCGAGCTGGAAGACAAGCTCGCGCGTGCCGACGTGATCGACGTCTCGAAACTCTCCGGCGACACCATCAAGTTCGGTGCGACGGTGACGCTGATCGACGAGGACACCGACGAGAAGAAAGTGTGGCAGATCGTCGGCGAGCCCGAAGCCAACGCCAAGGAAGGCAAGATTTCGATCACCTCGCCGCTCGCACGCGCGCTGATCGGCAAGAAGAAGGGCACCAGCGTCGAGGTCAACGCACCCGGCGGCGCCAAGGCCTATGAGATCAAGAAGGTCGACTGGAAATAGATTTCGCAGCCTCGAATTTTCACCGTTTCGTCATCGCCCGGCGTGAAAGCGCCGGGCGATTTCGTTTGGGTGGGCCGCGACGGCACGCCTACACTCGCGGCCAACACGCCAGCGAGGGGAGCGAAACCATGAGCATGCCGCCAATTCCGGTGACCGATATCATGAAGGCCTGCGAGGGCATGCTGCGCAAGCAGCTCTACGTGATCTTCACCAAACCCACCAAGGGTCTGGAGCCGATCATGGCGAACCTCAAGGAGCATCTCGACTTCCAGATGGATATCGAGCGGCGCGGCATCTTGTTTGCCGCCGGCCCGCACTGGAACAACGACGAGACCGCCTGGGAAGGCGAAGGCATGCTGGTGGTGCGCGCCGCTTCGCTCGCCGAGGCGAAGAAAATCGCCGACTCCGATCCGATGCACAAATCCGGCGCGCGCAGCTACACGGTGCGGCCGTGGCTCATCAACGAAGGCACGGTGACGGTGAAGCTCGACTATTCGAGCGGAAAATTCGAACTGACCTGATCTTTATTTTTTTGTCAGCGCCACGTCGTCCGCTCGCGCACGGCGGCAAGCGAGGCCCGCGCGTCGGCGATCACCGCCTGCGGATCGATCGCGGTGAGCCGGCCGGCGCGCTTCAGGATGCGGCCGTCAACGACGACGGTATCGATGTTCTCCGGCAGCGTGCATTCGAGCACGGCATGGGCGACGTCGGCGACGACGCCCATGTTGAGGGTGTCGGGATCGATCATGATGAGATCGGCGCGCTTGCCGGGGGTCAACGAACCTATCTTATGATCGAGCGCCATCGACCGCGCGCCTTCGATGGTGCCGATTTCCAGCGCGCGGCGCGCCGTGAGCTTGAATTCGCTCTCCCATTTGCCGTTTTCGACATCGCGCATCAGCTTCAGCACGCCGAACAGGCTGGACGCGCCGGTCAGCGCCGAGGTGTCCATCGAGGCGCCGACGCGAAGGCCGGCATCGAGACATTCCGACAGCACCGAGAGGCCGAAGCCGATCCGCAATTCGGACCCCGGCGAAAAGCTGATCGAAGCGCCCGCCTCTCTCATCGCCGCGATTTCGTCGGCCGACGCGGCGAGGCCATGGATGATCTGCACGTCCGGTCCGAGCATGTTTTCGCGGGCGAGCTTGGCGATCTGCCCGACCGCCTTGCGGGCGCTGCCGGCGTGAACGGTGACCGGTAGCCCGAGCCGGCGCGCGTTCTCGAACTCGGCGCGATAGAGCGGCTCCGGGATCGGCTGGGCACGGAACGGTCCGCGCCACGCGGCGCCGAGATCGATCAGCCCCTCGTTCGAATGGCAATCCCACGCCGCCGCATAGGCTTCGAGCGGCGCCTGGTCGACCGGCTCGTCGTCGGGCAGGCCCTGCCGCCAGCCGCAGGAGAACCGCACGCGGATGCCGCTGTCGGCCACCGCGCGCAGATCGGCGTCGCTGTGTTCTTTGGAGCGGACGTTATGGCACCAGTCGTGGACGAAGGTGGTGCCGGAATTGATCGCTTCCGCCATCGCCAGCCGCACGCCCCGATACATGTCGTCGGGCGTCATGTTCATGCCGAAGCGGGCGACGGTGACGAAATAGCCATGCTCCGGCGTATCGCCGGAGAAGCTGCGGAACAGCGTGTTCCAGCAGTGCCAATGGGTGTCGACAAGACCCGGCATCACGATCTTGCCGGCGCCGTCGATGACCTCGACGCCCGGCGCATCGACGTCCGCGCCGACGGCGACGATCGCGCCGTCGCGCACATGCACCGAGCCGCGCGCGAGATCGCCGCGCGACGCATCCATCGTCATGACGTAAGCATCGCGGATGATGAACTCCGCGCGCCGGGGAAGTTGAGCCACTGCGCCTCACCGCTCTCGAAGCGGTGTCTATGACCGGCAGATCGCGTTCGGGTCAACGCCTCTTGCGGAATGCGAGCAATGCTTTCCGGGAGCGAGTCTCGCGCCGTGGGCAGTCGCCCTAGCGAGAGGCCGTGTCGTTCAACGCCCAGTCGTAGTCGTAACTTGAAATCGTCGTCGCCTGGCCGAGCGCATTGGCGAGTTCACCGCGGGCATAGCGGCGGGCGTGACGCAGGACGCCAGCGGCGTTGCCGCCGAAATCGGCGGCGTACCACGAGTAAATCTGCGAGGCCTTCACCGAGCCGCCGCTGACCGAAAAGCCGCGCGGGTGATTGACATAGGCGCGGGCCGCAGCGCTGAGCTGGCCGCCGAGCTTCTCGCCGGTGAACGGCTCGCGCAGGAGATTGGGGCAACCGATCGAGGCGCAGTTGACAGCGTAATGCACGCGCGGGTCGCGCCAGATCGGCCGCAGGATATTGTGCTCGATGTCGTCGAGCGACAGGTCGACGCCTTCGACCTTGACGACCTTCATCTTCCACGGTCCCTTGGCGAACAGGCTGCCGCCGATATCGCGGATCGACGACACCGGATAGTGCTTGAGCACGACGGCGACGGTCGCCGCGTTGTAGAGATTGGCCCAATAGGCGAACTGCTCGTTGCGCGACAGCGTTGTGACCTTCACGCCCTCGAGCTTGAGAAGATAGGCATCGAGCGTGCGCTGGCCCTGCGCCTTGAAGCGGCGATAGTCGACGCGGTTGACGCCGTCGGCGCTGGCGCGGACGTAAGACCCGAGCAACTTGCCCCAGTCGCCGTGGTCGACTGTCTCGGTCGAGGCCGCGTCGTGCTTGGAAAATCGCGCCGCGAGATTCTGCGCCGCAGCGGGCGCGACGGCGAATACGAAAAATGCCAATGCGGCGGCGATTCTGACGACCATGCTGGGCCTCGCGTGAGAACGCTCTTGCCCCGCCTTAGCAGCGGCGGCCCGTCACGTCGGAATGAATTTTTCTTGAGCGATCCCGGTCGAGCGACACAAACATCAATCGCCCTTCGCCTACATCGGCACGATCGGTTCGTCCTTGGCGTTGCGCAGCGTCAGCGAGGTCTTGACGTTGCGCACATTGGGCGCGGCGGTGAGGCGGTTGACCAGCGCCTGAAACGCCTTGAGATCCGGCGCGACGCATTTCAGCAAAAAATCAGTCTCGCCCGACAGCATCCAGCTCTCGCGCACCAAGTCCTCGTTGCCGATGTACTTGATGAAGGCGACGAGATCGGCCTCGGCCTGGCTCGCCAGATTGACCATGGCAAAGGCCGTGACCTCGTAAGCCAGGAGCTTTTCGTCGAGCAGCGCGCGGTAGCCGCGGATGTAGCCCGCCTCCTCCAGTGCGCGCACACGCCGCAGGCAAGGCGGCGCGGAAATACCGACACGCCGCGCAAGTTCCACGTTGGTGATACGGCCGTCGGCCTGAAGTTCCTTCAGGATATTGCGGTCGATATCGTCGAGACGGGAGGACAACGAACGGCGCTCCGGGCAGAAAACCCTGCGGAGACCATCCATACCGCGAAATAATGTTTCGCGAAAGATTATTGCGCAAGTGTAGAGGCGGTCGGCCCGGCCCAACTATGAAAAAACACGTTTGTGAGTCTGCCGGGTTGCGTATCTTGCATAGCTGGGCGGAGACCCTAGATTGTGCCGGCCAAGAGGGCCGGTTCCGTATGGTCGGAGTGCCGGCGATGCCTGCCAGGGGGCGCATCGAGACATGTCCAAGAACACTGCCAAAACGCATCATGCCAAGGTCGTCATCGTCGGCTCGGGCCCGGCCGGCTACACCGCCGCGATCTATGCGTCGCGCGCGATGCTGCAGCCGGTGCTGATTCAGGGCATCCAGCCCGGCGGCCAGCTCACCATCACCACCGACGTCGAGAACTATCCGGGCTTCGCCGACGTCATTCAGGGCCCCTGGCTGATGGAGCAGATGCAGAAGCAGGCCGAGCACGTCGGCACCCGCATCGTCACCGACCACGTCAACAAGGCCGACCTGTCGAAGCGTCCATTCCGGCTCGAATGCGATTCGGGCGACGTCTACCTCGCCGAGACGCTCATCATCGCGACCGGCGCGCAGGCGCGCTGGCTCGACCTGCCCTCCGAGCAGAAGTTCAAAGGCTATGGCGTGTCGGCCTGCGCGACCTGCGACGGCTTCTTCTATCGCAACAAGGAAGTGATCGTGGTCGGCGGCGGCAATACCGCGGTCGAAGAAGCGTTGTTCCTGACCAACTTCGCCTCCAAGGTGACGGTGGTGCATCGGCGCGACCATTTCCGCGCCGAGCGCATCCTGCAGGATCGCCTGTTCAAGAATCCAAAGATCGAAGTGATCTGGGACACGGTGCTCGACGAGGTGAAGGGCGACGAGAATCCGATGAAGGTGACCCGCGCCCGCCTGAAGAACATCAAGACCGGCGAGGTCAGCGAGCGCGGCATCGACGGCGTCTTCATCGCGATCGGCCACACGCCGGCTTCCGAACTGTTCGCCACGCAAGTGAAGATGAAGCCGTCCGGCTATATCGAAACCGCGCCACATTCGACCGCGACTTCGATCTCCGGCGTGTTTGCCGCCGGCGACGTGACCGACGACGTCTATCGCCAGGCGGTCACCGCCGCCGGACAGGGCTGCATGGCCGCGCTCGAGGCGGAGCGCTTCCTGGCCGCCCATGAGGAGCGCCGCGCCGCCGAATGACCATTCCTTCCCGCAGCAACTCGATGGACTGGGACAAGCTGAAGGTGTTTCACGCCGCAGCGGAAGCCGGCAGTTTCACCCATGCCGGCGAGCGGCTCGGCCTCTCGCAATCGGCCGTATCTCGCCAGGTTTCGGCGCTCGAGGCGGAACTGGCGGTGTCGCTGTTCCACCGCCACGCCCGCGGGCTGATCCTGACCGAGCAGGGCGAACTGCTTTATCGCACCGCGCACGAAGTGTTCATGAAGCTCGAGGCGGCGCGCACCAAGCTCACCGACAGCCGCGAGCGCCCGAACGGCGAATTGCGGGTGTCGACCACGCAGGGCATCGGCGTCCACTGGCTGACGCCGCGGCTCGGCGAGTTTCTCGATCTCTATCCCGACATTCAGATCACGCTGATCACCACCGATGAAGAACTCGATCTCGCGATGCGCGAGGCCGATGTCGCGATCCGGCTGCGGCAGCCGACGCAGCCCGACCTGATCCAGCGCAAGTTGTTCTCCGTTCATTTCCATGCCTATGCGTCGCCCGACTACCTGAAGCGCTTCGGTACGCCGCGCGCGCACGAGGATCTCGACGGCCACCGCATTCTTCTGCTCGGCGGCAACACCGTGCCGCTCTATCTGCAAAACCGGCGCTGGCTCACGGAAATCGGCCGCGAAGGCAAGGATCCGCGCGTGCCCGCCCTGAGCGTCAACAACGTGCTCGGACTGTTGCGCGCCTGTCAGCGCGGATTGGGCGTCGCGATGCTGCCGGACTATCTCGTCGAAGAAAACGGCGGGCTCGTCCAACTGTTCGGCGAGGCCGATACGCTCGCGATCGACGCCTACTTCGTCTACCCGGAAGAATTGAAAACAGTGGCGCGCATTCAGGTGTTCCGCGATTTTCTTGTGGCCAACGCCCAGCGCTGGAACTACTGATCCGCCAAATTGTGTTGACGGGACAACGAATTGCGAAACGGCATGGCTGACATGCGGCGGTTCGCATTGTTTGCAACAGACGTCGTCCTCATACTGATTGTTAGCTGCATTGCCGGACGTATCCTCCCAGGTTGACCGGTATGCAGCGTGTTCCCCTCTGGTAGATGAAGCCGGTCCCCCACACCGGCCGTCTCTGAGACCGGGCTCCCCTTGGAGCCCGGTTTTTCCTTTTCGGCCCGGAGTCGGCCGAACATCTCTTTCACAACGCGCAAAAGCGGCTTGAATTCGCGGTTGGGCGGGACCGTTGGGCCGCGCCGCGGCGCATCCGCTATTGACCGTAACGGTCCATCGCCGGATACACTTATAGTTATATGTGGGAACCTTGCGCGGCGATCCGGCTCGCCAGACGCGAAACCAACCGCCGGCATGTCGCCCAACCGGCCTGGGAGGAACATCGATGCCTTACGTAACGGAAGACAACCTGACCGACATCGTCCTCAATCGCTGGAAGGACATCGACGACCCGCGTCTCAAACAGGTGATGCAGTCGCTGATCAAGCACGTTCATGCATTCGTTCGTGACATCGAGCCGACCGAGCGTGAATGGGCGCTTGCGATCAACTGGCTGACACGCACCGGACAGATTTCGAACGACAAGCGTCAGGAGATGATCCTGTTCTCCGACGTCATGGGCGTCAGCATGCTGGTGGATGCGATCAACCACCGGCTGCCGAGCGGGGCGACGCCGACGACGGTGGAAGGTCCGTTCCACGTTCCGGATTCGCCGGACCTCGCCAACGGCGGCAACATGGCCGAAGGCGCACCGGGCATCCCGACCTTCGTGACCGGCAAGGTGCGCGGCCTCGACGGCGAGCCGATCGCCGGTGCGCTGCTCGACCTGTGGCAGACCGACGGCGACGGCCTCTACGAGGCGCAGCGCGACACGTCCGAACCCTGGATGCGCGGCAAGTTCCGCAGCCAGGCCGACGGTTCCTATGCACTCCGTACGGTTGCACCGATCGGTTACACAATCCCGATGGACGGCCCGGTCGGCGAACTTGTGAGCAACACCAACATCAGCCACATGCGGCCAGCCCACATCCATTTCTGCATCGAAGCGCCGGGCTACCACCGGGTGGTCACCCACCTGTTCCAGCAGGGCGACCAGTACATCGACACCGACGTCGTTTATGGCGTGAAGGAGCCGCTGATTGTGGATTTCAAGAAAAAGTCCGGCGGCAAAACGCCCACTGGCGAGACCCTGAATGAGCCGTTCTACGAGGTCGAATACGACTTTGTTTTGAAAAAGCTGGCAAAAGCGCAGGCCGCGTAAACTCCGGCCTGATAAAGCCACAATCGGCGCGGTATAGGGCCACCGGTGCAAAATAGCCACGGTGGCCCGCCTTATTCGGCTGCCGATGTTATTTGCCGCAATGCTGTGAAATAGTTATCTAACGGTTCGCCCCCATAGTCGGGGGCGAATGGTTTTTGGAATTTTGGGAGAAGCACGGTGCGCGGCAGAATCGAACACATTCTGGCTGGAACGGCCCTCGCCCTCGTCCTGACCGCCGCCCCCGCGCTGGCGCAGACCACGCTGGTCAACGCGCCGGTGCCAAGCGACAACGCGACGGCGACGCCAGCTCCTCCGGCCCCGACCGGCGAGCAGGCCACGCCAGCACCGGCGCCCGCCGCCGAGCCGGCCAAGGACGCGGCCCCCGCAGCGACCCCCGCGCCGGCCAGCACTCCAGTGCAGGCAGCAACGCCCGACAAGAACACCGAGATCGCCGGCAAGCTGCGCGAACAGGTGCCGGGCAAACTCGACCGGCTGTTTTCCCGCCGCGCCGAGCGCGCCGCGGTCGAAGCCTTCTACAAGGCGCGCGACTTTGCGCCACTCTGGCTCACCGACGGCG
Source organism: Pseudolabrys sp. (assembly GCA_050184975.1). Lineage (GTDB taxonomy): Bacteria > Pseudomonadota > Alphaproteobacteria > Rhizobiales > Xanthobacteraceae > Pseudolabrys. The sequence continues at coordinate 27,620 of JBFWZV010000036.1, forward strand.
CCGCCAACGCGAAGGCAAAAGCCGCGATCGACTACCTCGCGCATGCCGACCGTGACGGCCTCGACCCGGCGGAATATCCGACGCCGGATTTCGCCGCAGCGTCCGACGCCGCCGCGCTGGCCGAGGCCGAGCTCAAGCTCACCGCCGCCGCGATGCGCTATGCCCATCACGCGCTGAACGGCCGCGTCCACTACAGCCGCATCGCCAACGACATCAGCTTCCCGCACGACACCGACGACGCGCCGGACGTGCTGCGCAAGCTCGCCGACAACGCCGACACGGCGAAGACGCTCGACGGCTTCCAGCCGCAGCATCGTTACTATCAGGCGCTGAAGAAAGCGCTCGCCGACGCGCGCGCCGGCAAGTTCGAGAAAAAAGACGAAGCCGAGAAGAAGCCGGTCGTCCGCATTTCCGGCGGCAAGGTCATGAAGCTCGGCATGAAGGACGATCGCGTCGTCGCGCTGCGCAAGCGGCTCAGCATTACCGCGAATGCCGACAGCAACGTCTATGACAACGACGTCCAGGAGGCGGTGACCAAATTTCAGAAAGAGGCGCAAATCGGCGTCGACGGCAATGTCGGCCCGAACACGCTCGCCGCGCTGAACGGCGACGATACCGCCGCGCCGAAGATCGGCGATCCGGTCGATCTGATCATCGCCAACATGGATCGCTGGCGCTGGTACGAGCGCGACCTTGGCGACATCCACGTCATCGTCAACATCCCGGACTTCCGGCTCACCCTCTACAAGAGCGACAAGGTCTACTGGACCACCAAGATCGTCGTCGGCAAGCCGTCGCAGGCGACGCCTTTGATCTCGGCCGACATGAAGTTCATCACGGTCAACCCGACCTGGAACGTGCCGCCCTCGATCATCGAAAACGAATACCTGCCGGCGCTGCAGCAGGATCCCAACGCGCTCGAGCGCATCGGCCTGAAGATCGAACAGGCCGCCGACGGCACCGTGCGCATCTGGCAGCCGCCGGGCGCCGCCAACGCGCTCGGCCGCATCCGCTTCAATTTCCCGAACAAGTATCTCGTCTACCAGCACGACACGCCGGACAAGCACCTGTTCGCCAAGCAGCGCCGCGCCTTCAGCCACGGCTGCATGCGCGTCGAGAACCCGCTGAAATACGGCGAGATGCTGCTATCGCTGGTGCTGCCGCAGGAAAAATACACCGAGGCGCGGCTCGCCAGCATGTTCGGCGGCAGCGAGATCAACATCAACTTTCCCGAGTCGAAGCACATCCGCGTGCATCTGACCTACCAGTCGGCTTTCGTCGACGACGAGGGCAAGCTGCAGCTGCGCGAGGATGTCTACGGCCGCGATGCGCGCATGCTGGGCTTCCTGAAAGGCAGCGAGCGCCGCGTCGCCGACATCGCGATTGAACGGCCGCCGAATACCTCGTCGAAGCCGGTCCGTGTGGCGCCTGGCACGTTCGGCGGCTCCGGCTATGGCGGCGGCCCGAACTTCTTCGACTTCCTGTTCGGCGGCAATTCGGGTCGCGAATATTACGGCCCGGCGCGCCGGCGCACCGACAACAACGGCCGCATCACTTGGCGCTGATCCGCGCCGCAGGTTCGTGACTATGAACGCCGGCGTCCCAGCGCCGGCGTTTTTCATTCGGGCAGTCGCGTGACGATCGATGCGGGATGGTACAGGCGGGTGGACTCGAACCACCGACCTCTGGTTCCACAGACCAGCGCTCTAACCAACTGAGCTACGCCTGCACAGATAGGCTCGCATCTGGCTGCCGGCCGATATGCCGATCATGCAGCCCGCGGCAGCGGCGCGAACCTAGGTGCGATGGCCGGCTTTGGCAAGCGTCCAGACCGGTATGGTTTCCACCACAACCCGCTCGACAAAAAGGCCCGGATCGGGCGATCCGGGCCTCAAGATTCTGGAGTTCAGGATGCCGCGCGGCGGTCCGCCGCGCTTAATTTTTGGCTCGGAAGAGCAGCCGTCAGGCCGCCTTCTTCATCGCGCTGGCGAAGCCTTCCTTGATCGGCTCGGCCGTCTCGGTCGCGACCTTCTGGGCGCAGGCCGCGAGATCCTTCGACTGCGCGGTCAGCGTATCGAACTGCTTGTGCATGTAGGCGGTCGAGAGTTCGAGCACGTCCGAATAGGACTTCGCCGACATCAGCTCGCCGATGAAATCGAACGCCGCGTTGGTGTTGGCGCGGGTGGTCTCGATGACCTTGAGACCGTAGGTCGCCGCGCCCTTGGAAGCGCTGGCATAAGTGTCTTCGAGGACGTCAGTGGTTTCCTCGGCGACGGCCTTGAATTTCTCGTAGTTTTCCTTGGCCTGCGAAATGCCCTTCTCGGCGAATTCGCGATAGGCGGTCGGAACTTCGAACTTCGGAATCTCGAACTTCGGCAGTTCAAACTTGGGCATCTCGAACGCCGGGGCCGGCTTGGCTTTGGCTTTCGGGGCCGCGGTGACGGTGTCGTTCATGGCGGTGATCCTCTTTGGCTGTGTTTCACTCAAATCCCAGACCCTGACCGCGCGCCGCTCGGGCGTTGGCGCAGTCTCCGGCTTTCATGGTTTCAATATAGATCAGTTTATTGTGCATTGCAACATGAAATTTTGCATTGCGGGATAGTCATTTTGGCAAGCCGTGCACCCCCTCCGGCCCGGTCAACGAGACGACGGCCTAGGTCGCCTTCCCATCGGCCATTTTCGTGGCCTTCCGGGTCAATTCCTGGGCCTGCTCGCTCAAAGTACCCATCTGGCTTTTGACGAATTCCGAATGCATCTGGACCACGTCCTGGGGATCCCTGGCTGTCAAAAGCTGCTGAGCGAAAGCAAACGAGCTCGCGATATTCTGCTCGGCCATCTTCAACGCGGTGCTGCGCACGTCTTTCGCGCCTGACATCGCCGTTTCCATCTGGCTTTCGGCACTTTTGACCGCCTGGCGAGCGGCGCCGACGAACTGGTCGAAGGCCTGCTTCACCTGCTCGACGTTCTTTTCCGCCATTTTCTGGAGTTCCGGAGGGATTTCGTAGAACGGCTTGTCGCTCACGGCCATTGTCGCCTCCTGTCTGTCACTACGTCTCTGTCACGGCGTCGCTGCTACGACGGTCGCAAAGTGACTCCAGCACAAGAATTGTTCAGCAATGTGTCGGGCGGAACCTCCACACGGAAATTAACCATATCCGTTCGTCATCCCCGGAAATGCGGGGCTTTGCGTGGACGCAACTGCAGGGCGGCCGTATTAATCCTTCATTATCCATAAGTTCCCGGGTCATGAACGGACCGCATTCACCATCCTTGCCCCTCGCCGAACCCGCGCTCGCCGCAGTTGCGATGAGCGCGCTGCCGGCGTGGCTGTGGTCCGGCGACGGCGCGCGGCTGATCTGGTCCAATCCGGTCGGCGCCGCAGTGACACGCGGCAATGCCGAATCCATTTCCTCGCGCATGACCCAGATCGCGGACACGTTGCCGGCAGGCTCCGCGCGACTCGAGCGCATGCGCGGATTGGGCGCGGGCGTCGGCGGCCTTCTGACCTGCCGCTGTCAGCGCATGACGTTGGCCGACGGCAGCGACGCGATTCTGATCGCGGCGGTCGAACCGGCCGGCACCACGCTCAGTCTCGCCGAGCGCGCCCGCGCGCTGATCGCCGAATACGAGGCGCCCGCGGCGATCTTTACCGAAGCGGGCGGCCTGGTCGAAGCCTCGGCGGGCGCGGCCGCGGTGCTGAACGGGGTCAGCTCGCTGGCGCTGATCGACCTCAACGAACTCATCGCCGACACGCTGCGCGACGGCCATGCCGAAGGCGACAGCCGCGTCGGCCCGATTGCGCTGACACGGCTTGGCAATGGCAGCGGCCACATGCTGTTCGCCGTGTTCGGCGCGCAGGCCGCGGCGCCCGCTCCCGAAGTGAGCCGGGCGGCGACCACGACGAGCGATACGCCGACGACGACACCGCAGCACGATGTGCGGCGCTTCACGTGGCAGAGCGACGCCGCCGGGCACTTCACGATCTTGACCGCCGATTTTTTCGGCCGCGTCGACGCCCGCACAACTGAACTGTCCGGCAAGCGCTGGGATCAGATCGCGGCGACCCTTGGCATCGACGGGGACGGCCGGATCGCAGCCGCGCTGAAGTCCCGGGAAACCTGGAGCGGAATCGCGGTGGCGTGGCCCGCGGCCGAGGGCGGCCATCTGACGATCGAACTGTCCGGCCTGCCGGTGTTCGACCGCGCGCGGGCATTCGAAGGCTATCGCGGCTTCGGCCTCTGCCGCAGCGCGACCGTGGCCGAGCCCGCGATCACCTCCGAAATCAAGACAGCGTCGGCCGACGTCAAAACGTCAGCGCCGGCGGCGGTCGCGCCGTCGACGATCGTGCCGTTCCCGGCGCCGACACTGTCGACGACCGAGCAAAGCGCATTTCACGAACTCGCGCGCGAGCTGGGCGACCGCCTCAAGGCCACCGCCAACAAGCCGCTGATCGAGGACGATTTCGGTCCTGAGCGACCCGAGACGGTCGCCGAAACTCCGGCACCGACACCACCGCCGCCACAGGTCGCCGCCCCGCCGCCCGCGCCTGCGATCGCCGATGCCGGCGACGAACGGCCGATCCTCGACAAGCTGCCGGTCGGCATTCTGGTCTACCGCTACGATACGCTGATCTACGCGAACCGCGCCCTGCTCGACTGGACCGGCTACCGCACACTGACGGCGCTGATCGCGGCCGGCGGCCTCGATGCGCTGTTCATCGAACCGGCGGCCGGCCCCGGCACCGCACGGCCCGGGAGCGGCAATGGACACGCCGCCAAGTCGCTGGCGATCGCCACCCGCGACGGCAATGCCAAGCCGGTCGAAGGCCGGCTGTTCAGCGTCAACTGGGAGGGCGAGTCGGCGCTGGTGCTGATGATCAACACGCTCGCAGCGGCCCCGCGGGACGCGGCGCCGCGCGAAGCTGCGCCCGACAAGGCCGGCGAGCTTGCCCGCCGCGAGGTCGAAGCCGAGAACCGCAACCTGCGCGCCGCGCTCGATACCGCCGCCGACGGCGTTCTGCTGCTCGATCCGACCGGGCGCATCATCCTCGCCAATGCCAGCGCCGCTGCGCTGTTCGCTCGCGACCGCGACGAACTCGGCGACATGACCTTCGGCGAGTTGTTCGCGCCGGAAAGCCGCCGCGCCGCGCTCGACTATATCGACCGGCTCGGCCGCGACCCGTCCGCCGGCATCATCAATCCCGGCAAGGAGATGGTGGCGCGCACCAGGACCGGCGGACTGGTCCCGCTGCACATCACGGTCGGCCGCGTCGGACCGGACGGCGAGAAATTCTGCGCGGTGCTGCGCGACATCACGGCGCTGAAGAAGGCCGAGGAAGATCTCGTCAATGCCCGCCGGCAGGCCGAGGTGCTGTCGCAGGAGAAGTCGGAATTCCTCGCCAAGATCAGCCACGACATCCGCACGCCGCTCAACGCCATCATCGGCTTTTCCGAGGTGATGATGGAGCAGCGCTTCGGCCCGATCGGCAACGAGCGTTATCAGGATTACGCGCAGGGCATTCACGCCTCGGGCGAGCGTCTGATCGCGCTCCTGAACGATCTTCTCGACCTCGCCCGCATCGAGACCGGCAAGCTCGATCTGGCGATGACGCAGATCAGCCTCAATGAAATCGCGCAGCAATGTGTCGCCGCGCTGCAGCCGCAGGCCAACCGCGACCGTGTCATCATCCGCACCTCGCTGCCGGCCAATCTGCCGCCGATCGTCGCCGACGCCCGCGCGGTGCGCCAGATCGTGCTGAACCTGCTTGCGCATTCGATCAAGTTCACCGGCGCCGGCGGCCAGGTGATCGTCTCGACCGCGCGCAACGAGGGCGGCGACGTGGTGCTCCGCGTGCGCGATACCGGCGCCGGGCTCTCCGACCGCGAACTCCTGAGCGCGCTCGAGCCGTTCCGCAATATCGCGACCTCGGCGCGCTGGGGCGTCAGCGGCACCGGGCTCGACCTGCCGATCACCAAGGCGCTGGCGGAGGCGAACCGCGCCAGCTTCACGATTACCAGCGGCTCCGATCACGGCACGCTGGTGGAGGTCGCGTTTCCGGCCATCCGGGTGATCGCCCAGTAAACGGCGAATATCCGGGGCAACCCGCCAGACCTCGTCCGCCACTATCCGGCCCGAAATTGCGCTAAGCTCGGCAACCCTCTGACCGGAGTGCCGGCGCTCGTGTTCCGCCTTCTGCGCCTCGCCGTCGTTGTTGTGTCGCTGAACGCCGCCGCACTGCCGGCGCGCGCCGGCGAAGCGGTCGATTTGCTGCTGGTACTCGCGGCCGACGTATCCCGCAGTGTCGACGGACCGAAATACCAGTTGCAGCGCGAGGGCTACGCGGCGGCGATCTCCGATCCGCGCGTGCTCAACGCGATCAGGTCCGGCCTTAACAGCCGTATCGCCATCTGTTTCGTCGAATGGTCCGGCGTCGGCTCGCAGAAAGTCGTGATCGACTGGACCATGATCGACGGTCCGAAGACGGCGCGCGAGTTCGGCGACAAGCTGCTCGAGACCCGCCGCTCGTTCGCCGACCGCACTTCGATCAGCGCGGCGATCGAGTTTTCGGTGACGCAGTTCGCGCGCTCACCGTGCGAGGCGAAGCG
>JBFWZV010000037.1:0-34144 GCA_050184975.1 Pseudolabrys sp.
ACGTCTCGACCGACGGCAAGGAGAGCGCGCTGTTCTTTGGCCTCTCCGGCACCGGCAAGACCACGCTGTCGCAGGACCCGAACCGCATCCTGATCGGCGACGACGAGACCGGCTGGGGCCCGGACGGCATCTTCAATTTCGAAGGTGGCTGCTACGCCAAGACCATCAAGCTGTCGAAGGAAGCCGAGCCGGAAATCTGGGACGCTACCAACAAGTTCGGCGCGATCCTCGAAAACGTCGTGTTCGATCCGGAAACCCGCATCCCCGATTACGACAACGACTCCAAGACCGAGAACACCCGGTCCGCCTATCCGCTCGAGTCGATTCCGAATGCGTCGGCCACCGGACGCGCCGGCCACCCGAAAAACATCGTGATGCTGACGGCGGATGCGTTTGGCGTAATGCCGCCGATCGCAAAACTTTCGCCGACGCAGGCGATGTATCACTTCCTGTCCGGCTATACCGCCAAGGTCGCCGGCACCGAGAAGGGCCTCGTCGGCGTGCAGCCGGAATTCTCGACCTGCTTCGGTGCGCCGTTCCTGCCGCGCCACCCGTCGGTCTATGCCGACCTGCTGCGCGACTACATCAAGAAGCACAATGTCGACTGCTGGCTGGTCAATTCCGGCTGGACCGGCGGCAAATACGGCGTCGGCCGCCGTATGCCGATCCAGGCGACGCGCACGCTGCTGACCGCCGCGCTCAACGGTTCGCTCAAGAACGCCGACTTCCGTACCGACCCGTATTTCGGCTTCTCGGTGCCGACCTCGGTGCCGGGCGTCGAACCGCACCTTCTGAACCCGTTCAAGACCTGGAAGGACAAGGCCGAGTTCGACAAGACCGCGCGCGACCTCGTCGGCATGTTCCAGAAGAACTTCGCCAAATTCGAGAACCATGTCACGCCGGACATCAAGGCGGCGGCACCGCAGGTGAAGCTCGCGGCGGAGTAATTTCCGTAATACCGGAATCGAAAAGGGCGGCCCGAACGGCCGCCCTTTGTGTTTCACGCCTGACGCCGGTCAGTTGCCGGTGCGCTCGTCGTTCTGCGCGAGCTGCCGGCCGATGGTGTTGAAGCGCGCCTTCTGCTCGTTCGACAGCGAGGCATAGAAGGCGTCGAGCGCGGGCTTCACTTCATTGGCCGCATCGAGCATGGCCTGAAGTCGCTTTTCCATCAGCTCGAGGCGTCCGGTCGGCGTCTGCGGTACATCCTCCGGGCAGGCTGCCTGGAGGATCGAGACCGCCTTCACCGTGGCGTCCTCAAGCTGCTGCAGGCCGCCGAGCTGCGCGTCGGTCGGCTTGACCACGTCTTCGATGCGCTCGATCGGCAGATTGGCGAGCCCGGGTTTCGGCTCGGCGCAGCTCTTTCCGTTATCCGTGGTCGCCTCGCGAACCTCGGTGCTGCTCCTGCCGTCTCTGGCGGCGTCCTTGGGGCCGATCTCGTTGAAGCGTGCTTTCTGCTCGTCGCTGAGCGACTCGTAAAAGGCTTCGAGCGCCGGCCGCACGGTGCGCACCGCGGCGAGCGTGGCGTCGAGCCGCGCCGTCATCATGCGCAGGCGTCCCGGCGGCGTATGCGGGCCGCCCTGATCGAGCGGGCAGGTTTCCCTGAACGCCGCGGCGGCGTCCTTCGCGGCCTCGCGGACGTCGCCGAGCCGTTGCTTTTGTTCGGCGCTGAGGCCGATGCGCTCGATCTCGGCGAACGGCCAGGCAGTGACGCCGCTGCCGGGCTGCTTGCAGACGCTTTGCACCGCCGCGTAGGTCACCGGCGGCGCCGGCGAAGCGGCAGGCGCGGGTGCTGCGTCGACATAGTCAGCCGGCGGGCCGACCTCGCCCCAGAACAATCCGTCGACGAAGTCGTCATAGGCGTAATGCCAGTAGCCATCGTCATAGCCGCCCGGCCAGAACGAATAGTAGAAAATGTCGTTGTAGGCGTAGGGCCAGAACACCGGCCCGAACCACGGCACGAAGGCCGCGCGCAGGCCGCTGCGCCATGCGCGGCGGGTGTCGTAGCGCGCGGCGCGCGCGCGGCGTCCGTCGAAGTCGCGAACCGCCGCCGCGTTGGGCGCGGCGACCAGGGCGGCCCGCGCGCGCAGTGGCGCGGCGAAACGGCCTTGCCGCGCCGCCTGCTGCGAAATGCGCGCCGCACCGTTCCGCCGCCCCGCGCGTTGCTGCTGCGTCGCGATCGCGCCTTGCGTCGTCAGCGCATTTGGCGTCGTGGTGGCATTGCGGTTTTGCGGAGCGAGGACGTTGTCGCGGCCCTGCTGACGCTGCTGGATGCGCTGCTCGCGCGCGCGCTGGAAGTCCTCGCGGCGCTGAGCGCGCTGGGCCGGCGGCAGTTGCCGCAGTTCGCGATTTTCGCGGGCGCGCTGCGCGCGCTCCTCACGCGCTTGCCGAAGCTGCTGCGCGCGGTCGATCGGCGGCGGTTGCTGCGGGGTCACGGCCTGACGCGGAATCGCCTGCGGCTGCTGCGGCTGCGCTGCTGCGGCGGGAGTCGGCTGACGCTGTGGCAGCCGCTCCTGCGCGCGTTGCTGGCGTTCGATGCGGTGCTGCTGGACGCGCTGCTGAATCTGCTCGCGGCGCTGCTGGACCGCGGCCGGCGCCTGCCGCTGCGGCGGCGGCGCGGCCTGACGTTGCGGCGGGGGCGCAGGTTGGCGTGCCTGCGGCGGCGGTACCGCGCGGCGGAACTGCGGCGGTGGTGCTGCTTGCCGCGGCGGAGGCGGCGCGGCCTGGCGTGGCGGTGGCGCGGCTTGACGCTGTGGCGGCGGGGCAGGCGCTGCACGCTGCGGACGTGCCGCTGGCGGCGCGACGCGTGGCGCCTGCCTGGCGGCAGGCGCGGTCTTGGCCGGCCTGTCCTTCTTTTCTTTCTCTTGCGCGATCGCGCTCAGCGGCAGGCTCGCCGCGAGCAGAACCGTGAAGGCGGTCAGTCCACCTGAAATCCTCAACATGGAACAAACTCCTCGTCATGGGAGCATCACGTCCCGTCCCGTTGATACAAACGCTTCACGTCCAAGTTTGGTTCGATTTGCGGCGGACATGCCGCAAACATGAATACCCGCTCATGTTCGCGGCGTCGCAGCACGGCGCGACACGGACCGGCAGTGCCGCAAATAACAAGGGCGGCCGAAGCCGCCCTTGATCGTTCAGTATGCAGAGCGGCTCAGGCGGCGACCGCCGTGCAGGCAAAACAGATCTGCTCGACATGGCGGTGGTCGGTGCCGCAGCAGCCGCCGAGCACGTTGATGTGCGGCAGCTTGCGGCGGAGCTCGACATAGCGCCGGCCGAGATCGACGGGATCGCCGATGTCGAGTTCGGTCGCCTGTTCGAGCTCGGCATGACTGCGGCAGGAGGCGTTGGCGCGAAGTCCGCGCAGCCGCTTCATCCACAGTCCGCCCTTAGCGATCTCTTTGTCGAAATGCGTCGGGTGCGCGCAGTTGAGCATGTAGTAGGCGGGCGCGGCGCCGGTCTCCATGTCGGTCTGCTCGATCGCCTCGCGCAGCGACTGCCCGGTCGGCAGCCGGCCGTCGGTCTCGACGGTGAACGAGATCACAACCGGCATTTTCGCGGCCTTGGCGGCGCGGGCGACGCCGATCGCCTCCTCGACATAGTTGAGCGTGAAGGCGCTCACCATGTCGGCGGCGGTGTCATAGAAAGTGGCGATCTGTTCGCCGTGATAGTCCTCGGCTTCCGCGACGTTCATCAACTGGCCCGGCACATAGCCGTCGCCGCGCGGGCCGATATTGCCGGAGATCGGCATCGGCGAGGCCAGCGACTCAAATTCGTTGCGCACCTCGAGCAGCAGGTCGATCGCCTTACGGTTGACTTCGGTGAGCTGCTTTGCCGACCAGCCGATGCGCGCGGCCCAGTCGCGGTTGGCGCGCCAGGTCGGGCTTTCCAGCACGAAGCCGAGGCCGGCGTCCGCCGCCATCCTGGCGTAGCGTTTGTAGTAGTCGCGGATATGGGTGTGGCCGCGCGGCTCGTCGAGCAGCGGGAAGGCCATAAACAGCGGCAGATCGAGGCCGTCGTGAAAGATGAATGTGGTCTCCATGCCGCCGTCGGTGAGGAAGACCTTGTCCGACATCTGTGGCAGGCGCGCGCGATACTTTGCTTTCGTCATAGCGTGCTCCGTCGTGCTTGGGGGACCGCGGCGGGGCGCGGAATTGCGGGTGGGAATAGGGGAGGCGGCCCGGCGCGGCTAGCCGACTCGCGGTCCAGCGGGCCATGAAAATTTTTTGCTGAAATTCAACGTGTTATCGCGTATGCCCCCGCGACAAGCGGCCTGGGCGGCCGCAACTTGACTCATGGTACAGTTGCCGATGCTCGAAGCCACGCCCCGTAAAGACACCCGCGAGCGCATCCTCGAAGTCGCCGAGGCGGCGGTGATGGCGAAAGGTTTCGCCGCGACCTCGATCGACGAACTGATCGCCGCGGTCGGCATCACCAAAAGCGGCTTCTTCTACCACTTCAAGGACAAGGCCGAACTCGCCAAGGCGATGATGGAGCGCTATCTCGTTCAGGATAAAGCGGTGCTCGATGGCATCTTCGATCGCGCCGACGAACTTGCCGAGGATCCACTGCATGGCTTCCTCGTCGCGTTGAAAATGTTCGCCGAGACGATGGCCGATCTGCCGGTGAACTATCCCGGCTGTCTTGCCGCCTCGTTCGCTTATCAGGATACGCTGTTCAGCGCGGACGTCTGCAAGATGAACGCCGACGGGCTTTTAGGCTGGCGCACGCGCTTCCGCGAGCGGCTCGACCGCATCGCGCAGAAATATCCGCCGAAACAGGATGTCGATCTCGACGCGCTGGCCGACATGGTGACGTCGCTGGTCGAAGGCGGGCTGATCCTCGGCCGTGTGCTGAAGGACAACACCATCCTGCCGCGGCAGATTTTGCTCTACCGCGACTTCGTGCGCGGCATTTTCGCCGGCAACTGATCTCTAGCGCTGAAAGAACGGAAACGGCGAACGCGGCTCGCGCTGCTGCTGGCGTCGACGCTGGCGCGGGTCGTCGCGCGCTTCGGCACGCGGCGCGGCCGGCGCCGCGGTGCCGCCCATGCGGCGGATCAATTCGGAGGTCGGCCAGGAATCGGCCGGCAGGCCGAGCTTGATCTGCATTTTCTTGATCGCGCCGCGGGTCTTTTCGCCGACCTTGCCGTCGACTTCGCCGATGTCGTGGCCGTTCTTGATGAGCAGCCGTTGCAGCTCGCGCGCCTGCTGGATGTCGAGCAGTTCGATGTCGGGGGCACCGCGCGACACCGGCGGCGCACCGTCGAGCCGCGTCGCGAAATAGGCGACGGTGGTCACATAGACCATCGACTGGTTCCAGCCCATCAGGACGGTGAAGTTCTCGAACACCAGGAAGGCCGGACCGTGCCGGCCCATCGGCAGCAGCAGCGAGGCCTGAAGATTGCCGTCCGGCAACCGCGCATGCGCGCCGCGCACGCCCCATTTCGACCATTGCGACACCGGATGCTTCACTTCGAGACCGGTTTCCTCCCAGCGCAATGTCTGCGGGATCCGCACTTCCAGCATCCATGGCTCGCCGCGCTTCCAGCCGAGCGACTTCAGAAAATTTGCGGCGGAGGCTACCGTGTCCGGCGTGCTCTTCACCAGATCGCGCCGTCCGTCGCCGTCATAATCGACGGCGCTGCGGAAATAGTCAGACGCCGTGAACTGCATGGCGCCGAGCTCGCCGGCCCAGTCGCCGCCGAGCATGTCTTCGACGGTGAGATCGCCCTTCTGCACGATGCGCAACGCATCGAGCAGGTTCTCGCGAAAATATTCGCCGCGGCGGCAGTCATAGGCGAGCGTGGTGATGGCGGTGAACACATTGCTCTTGCCGGTGTTGCGGCCGTAGTCGCTTTCGAGGCCCCAGAATGCCGTGAGCGGCGCGGCCGGTACGCCGAACTCCTGCTCGACCTTCGCGAACAGTGCGGCGTGCTTCTTCATCTGCGCAAGACCGTTTTTCTGGCGATAGCCCGCGGTCATGCGGTCGGAGAAGGTGAGGAACGATTGATTGAACACGCCCTGCGCGCGGTCGTGATTGATGATGCGCTGGGAGAACACCATGTAGGGCGACACCGCCGCGATCACCTGCGGCGAGATGCCCTTCTGCACGGCTTCATTTTTGAAGTCGGCAAGCCAGCGGTCGAAGTTGGCGGTGTTGCGGCAGGTCGCGGCCGAGGCGGATTGAGCGAACGCCAGCGTGGCGCCCACCAGCATCGACATGGCGAAAATCGTCCGGGTCCGTCGCATCGTTTCCTCGATCATCACAGCAAATATTCAAGGCACTCTGCCAGCCGAGCGATGAGGGTCAAGACTTACCGGTTCCCGGACCTCATAGATGCCCGGTAATATTAATGCGCGGCGGTGACGGTTTTATCGGACCGCTGGCACTGGCGCGGCGAATGGTTTATGTCCGCGGACCCTCGATGCATCGGAATGTCGCATGCAGGTTCTCGTCATAGGCGCAGGTGTGGTCGGCTTGGCTTGCGCCCGCACGGCGGCGCTTGCCGGGCACGACGTGATCGTCGCCGAGGCGGCGGACGCGATCGGCACCGGCGTTTCCTCGCGCAACAGCGAGGTCATCCATGCCGGCATGTATTACCCGACCGGTTCGTTACGGGCGCGGCACTGCGTCCGCGGCCGGCGCATGCTCTATGAGTTTTGCGCGAGCCATGGCGTGCCACACAGGAAATGCGGCAAGCTGATCGTGGCGACCAACGACGCCGAACTGGCGAAGATCGACACCATCCGCAAGCAGGGCGAGATCAACGAGGTCGAGGGGCTGGAGCTGATCGGCGGCAATGCGGCGCGCGATCTCGAGCCGGAACTCACCTGTACCGGCGCGCTATGGTCGCCGGAAACCGGCATCATCGACGCGCATGCCTACATGCTGGCGCTGCGTGGCGACCTCGAAGACCGTGGCGGCGCCATCGCCTTCAACACGCCGGTCGAGCGGGTGGAGCGCAAGGGCAGCCAGTGGCAGGTTAGCTTCGGCGGCGAGGACGGCGGCACCTTCGAGTTCGACGCGGTCGTCAACTGCGCGGGTCTGGGCGCGCAAGGCGTCGCACGCAACATGCCCGACTATCCGGAAACCCGCGTGCCGCGGCTGGTGCTCGCGAAGGGCAACTACTTCTCTTACACGGGGCGGCCGGCGTTCTCGCGGCTGATTTATCCGACGCCGGTCGACGGTGGCCTCGGCGTCCACGTGACGCTCGATCTTGCCGGCCGGATGCGGTTCGGCCCGGACGTCGAATGGATCGACCACGAGGACTACAATGTCGATCCGGCCCGGTCGGAGTCGTTCTACGACCGCATCCGCACTTACTGGCCGGGCCTCGCCGACGGGAAGCTCACGCCCGATTATTGCGGCATCCGGCCGAAGCTGACCGGCAAGGGCGAGCCGGCCGCCGACTTTCTGCTCGATACGCCCGCCGGGCACGGCCTGCCGGGGCTGGTGCAGATGTTCGGTATCGAGTCGCCGGGGCTGACGTCGTCGCTGTCGCTCGCGGAGGCGGCGCTCGCGGCGGTGGACGACTAGCCGCGCTCAGATATAGGACAGCACCAGGAATACCGTCAGCATGATGGCAACCCAGAACGCCATGCTGCCGGTGGACCAGTTGCGCGCCAGCACGCCGTCGCGGTCGCGCCGTTGCGCGAGTGTGTCGTCGACCGCCTGCGCGCCCGCTTCGAGCGCCAGCACGACGAGTTCGCGCAGCCGGCCGAACAGCTGATAGACGACCTCGGCGATGGTGAAGCCGAGCCGGCGATAGAGCCAGTCGGTGTCGAGCGTGATAGTGAGCGTGCGCTTGAGCCAGCCCAGCATCAGGAAGAAGGCGAGGCCGGAGAACAGCAGGAGCTGGAGGTACAGCACCACGTGGCTCGCGGTATAGGGCACATAGACCACCGGGTAGGGCAGCAGCGCGTAGAGCGGCCCCGGCGCGACGCCGATGGCGATGCACAGGAAGGCGAAGAACACCATCGCCGCCTTCATGTTCCACGGCGGTTCCGGCGGACGCAGGCCGGAGTCCTTCTGGAAGAACACGAACCACGGGAACTTGATGCCGGCATGCAGGAACACGCCGGCCGACGCCGCGGCGAGCAGGAACCAGACCGTTCCGAGATGCTGATGCGCGGCGGCTTCCGAGATCATCGACTTCGAGACGAAGCCGGACGTGAGCGGGAACGACGAGATCGCGAGCGCGCCGATGATGCCGCAGACGCAGGTGAGCGGCATGGTGCGGAACAGGCCGCCGAGGTCCGTGCATTTGCTCTTGCCGGTCATCAGCAGCACCGAGCCCGCCGACATCAGCAGCAGCGCCTTGTAGATGATGTGGGTGAAGGCATGCGCCGCGGTGCCGTTGAGCGCGAGTTCCGTGCCGATGCCGATTCCGGTCACCATGAAGCCGACCTGGTTGACGATCGAATAGGCGAGGATGCGCCGCATGTCGTTTTCCAGGATCGCGTAGACGATCCCGTAGAACACCATGAACAGGCCGACATAGATCAGCAGTTCCGTGCCGGGGAAACCGCGCAGCAGCACGTAGACCGCGGTCTTGGTGGTGAAGGCGGACAGGAACACCATGCCGCTCCACGAACTGGCGGGATAGGCGTCCGGCAGCCAGGCGGACAAAGGCGGTGCGCCGACATTGATGAGGAAGCCGGCGAGGATCAGCGCGCGCGGGACGCTGTCGAGCGCCATCGAATGAAATCCGATGGAATTGCCGACCGCGATTTCGCCGGCAACGCCGGCCATCAGCAGCACGCCGCTGAGCGCGTGGATAACGGCATAACGCATCGCGGCCGACATCGCGCTCGCGCCGGCGCTGACCACGACCAGCGTCGAGGCGATCGCCATGATCTCCCAGAACACGAACAGCGTGATGAGGTCGCCGGCGAAGACGACGCCGATGGCGGCGCCGGCATAGGCCATGGCGGCGGCAAGCTCGCCGGTGCGCTGCTGATTGAGCGCGAACAGGCCGCCGGCGAAGGCCATGATGCTGAACACGGTGCCGAACAGGCGCGACAGCGTATCGCCCTTCACGAGCTGAAGCTCGTAGCCGAGGAAGCCGGCGGTCACGGCGACGCCGTCCGGCACCTGCCAGACCGCCCAGAGACTGGCGAGCGGGAACAGCAGCAGCGCCGCCGCGCGCGCATGGCCGCGCGTCAGCGGCAGCAACAAGCCGCCGGCGATCAGGACGAAGAAGGGCGGGATGACGAGGCTAGTCATAATAGCTGTCCGGCCGCTTCAGAAGGAATCCAAGCAGCTTGGCGCCGACGATGAGCACCACGCAGCTGACAAACCCGAACCACGCGCCGAAGCCGAATGTGCCGTCGACGCGGAACACCGAATGATGGTCGACGAACAGGTCCGCCAGCACGGTCGCCGCGAGGATCGCGATGAAGGCGATCCACAGCTTGCGGACGGTATCGGGGCGGACGAGCCAATGATCGTCGTTCTTTTTCATCACCGGGCCATCATCTGGGTGGACAGGGCGAGCGGGATCTGCGGCATCAGGAACAACAGAATAGCGCCGATCGCGGTCACGGTAAGTGCCAGCACGATCGGAAACGGCGCCTCGCCGCCATGGGCCCCCTTCGGCGACGGGCGGAAGAAGGCGCGGAACACGATCGGCAGGAAATAAGCGGCGTTCAGAAGCGTGCTGACGATCAGCACCGTCACCGCGACGCGGTTCGCCGTGCTCATGGCGCCGCTCAGCATGAACCACTTGCCGAGAAAGCCGGCGGTCGGCGGCAGGCCGATCATGCCGAGCGCGCCGACGGCGAAGGCGGTCATGGTGAAAGGCATGCGGCGGCCGATGCCGTCGAGTTCGCTCACCTTGGTCAGGTGCGCGGCGGTGTAGATCGAACCGGCGGCGAAAAACAGCGTGATCTTGCACACGGCATGGGCGGCGATGTGCATGGCGGCGCCGATGAGCGAAATCGGCGTCAGGATCGCGGCGCCCAGCACCACATAGGAGAGCTGGCTGATGGTGGAGTAGGCGAGCCGGGCTTTGAGATTGTCGCGCGTCAGCGCGATGCAGGAGGCGATCAGCACGCTCGCTCCGGCGACATAGAGCAGCCAGTTGGCGGCGCCGGTCGCGGTGAGCGTCTCGATGCCGAAGATGTAGACGATCACTTTCACGATGGAGAACACGCCGGCCTTCACGACGGCGACGGCATGCAGAAGCGCGCTGACCGGAGTGGGCGCCACCATGGCCGCGGGCAGCCAGCGGTGCATCGGCATGACCGCCGCCTTGCCGATGCCGAACACATAAAGGCCGAGCAAAACGGCGAGTACGCCCGCGCCGGTTCCGGCCAGCACGCCGCCCGGCCGGAAATCGACGGTCCCCGCCAGCACGAAGGTGGCGACGATCGCCGGCAGGAAGAACAGGAGCGAAGCACCGAGCAACATGACGAGGTAGAGCCGGCCGGACTTCATCGATTCGTCATCGCGATGGTGCGTGACCAGCGGGAAGGTCGACAGCGTCAGCGCCTCGTAGAACAGGAACAGCGTGAACAGGTTGGCCGAGAAGGCGAGGCCGATGGTGCTACCGAGCGCGATGGCGAAGCAGACATAGAACCCTGTCTGCCGCGGCTCGTCGTTGCCGCGCATGTAGCCGATCGAGTAGATCGAATTGACGATCCACAGGCTCGAAGCGATCAGCGCAAACAGCATACCGAGCGGTTCGATCGAGAAAGCGATGGCGACCGCCGGCATCACCTGCACCGCGGTCCAGGCCGGACGCACGCCGCCGATCACAGGGCCGACCAGCGAGGCCACCAGAACGAACAGAATGCCGGCGGCGACCAGCGTCGCCGTCTCGCGCAGGTTCGGCTGCCGGTGGAACAGCGGCAGGATCGCGGCGGCGATGAAGGGGACGGCAATCGCGACGGCCATGATGCAGGCGGGGCTCAGGATTGCGGTCATTGCGGCAACCTCAAGAGCAGGCTTGCCGCACGCTCGGCGATGTCGACCGGAAGCGTTGCGTCGATGCCGAACCAGACGACCGCCGCGGTCATCACCAGCATCGGCACCGCCATCGACAGCGGCGGATCGCTCGCTTTTTCGGCAAGACGGCCGGTGTCGCGGAACCAGACCACCTCCATGACGCGGCCGACATAGACGAGCGCAAGCAGCGAACTCGCCACGATCAGGAAGACGATGAACCAGTGCCCGGACGCAAGCGCGCCGATGACCAGATACCATTTGGAGATGAAGCCGGCGGTGCCGGGCGTGCCGACGAGGCCGAAACCGGCGATGGTGAACGCGCCCATCGTCCACGGCATTTTACGGCCGATGCCCGCATAGTCGTCGAGCTTCGAAGAGCCGATGCGGAAGATCGCCGCGCCGAGCGCGAGAAACAACGCGCCCTTCATCATGGCGTGATTGACGAGATGCAGGATCGAGCCGGTGAGGCCGGCCTTGTTGGCGATCCCCATGCCGAGCGTGATGTAGCCGATCTGGCTGATCGACGAGTATGCGAGCATGCGTTTGAGGTCGCGCTCGAAGATCGCGATCACGGCCGCGAAGAACATCGCGCCGATCGACAGGATAAGAATGATGGTGAGCGTGCGCTGGTCGAGCGGCGAGCCGAACACGCCGAACGTGACGCGGATCAGGAGGTAGATCGCGACCTTGGTTGCGGTCGCCGCCATGAAAGCCGTGACGAGGTTCGGCGCATAGGCATAGGCGTTCGGCAACCAGGCGTGCAGCGGGAAGATTGCGCATTTGAGGCCGAGGCCGACCGAGATGAAGGCGAGCGCGGCGACCACGGCTTCCGGGCGCTCGGCATAGGCGGATACGACGCGCGTTGCGATGTCGGCGATGTTGAGGCTGCCGGTGACGACATAGAGCAGGCCGACGCCGATCAGATAGATGGTGGCGCCGATCGTGCCCATGATGAGGTACTGAAACGCGGCCAGCAGCGCGCAGCGGTCGCGTCCCATCGCGATCAGCACATAGCCCGACAGCGACGACACTTCGAGGAACACGAAGGCGTTGAACAAGTCGCCGGTCGCGGCGATGCCCAGAAGCCCGGTCACACACAGGAGGTACATGCAATAGAACCAGGCCTGCTTGTCCTCGTCGATCTCGGCGCTGACGCTGCGCCAGCCATAGGGGATGACCACTGCGCCGACCGCGGAGACGATGAACAGCACCAGCGCATTGACGGCGTCGATGCGATACTCGATGCCCCAGGGCGGGGTCCAGCCGCCGAGGTGGTAGGAGATCGTGCCGGTGGTCATGGTCTGCCAGACGAGCAGCCCGGCGATGATCGGCAGGAGCCAGCTCACAGCAAGTGTGATCGCGTAGGCCAGCGTGTGGCGGCGCACCAGCGCGGCCGCAAGCGCGCCGAACAGCGGCACAATGATCTGGAGCGCCGGAAGCGAAGAGGCGATGCCGCTCAAGACTTCGATTCCTCTTCCAGGATTTCGGCTTCCTCCACCGTGCCATAAGCCTCGTTAATGCGGACGGTGAGCGCGAGGCCGAGCGCGATGGTGGCGACGCCGACGACGATGGCGGTGAGGATCAGAACGTGCGGCAGCGGATTGGAATAGACCTTGAAGGCAGGGTCGAGGATCGGCGCGGTACCCTCGATGATTTTTCCGGGCGAGATGAACAGCAGATACACGGAGGTCTGGAAGATCGACAGGCCGATCAGCTTCTTCACCAGATTGCCGCGGGCGATGACGATGTAGAGCCCGGCCACCATCAGGAAGATGGTGACAACGTAGTTGTAGTGGATGATGAACTGTTCGATCGCGCGCATCAGCGGCCTCGCTCGACGAAAGCGTAGAACAGGGAGCACATCGTTCCCGACACCGTCACCAGCACGCCGGCCTCGACAAGGAAAATGCCCCATTCACGGGCATGCGCGGGATCGTGGCCGAACACCGAATAGTCGAGAAAATTCTTGCCCATCAGCATGCCGACCACGCCGGTTCCGGCAAAGATGATGACGCCGAGCGGCACCATGCGTTCGACGATCGGCTTCGGCGCGACGCGGTAGGCGGCGTTGATACCGAAGATCAACGCAACGAAGATCACGGCGCTGGCGACGATGACGCCGGCCTGAAATCCGCCGCCGGGGCCGTAGTCGCCGTGGAATTGCACGTAGAGCGCAAACAGCACGATGAACGGAACCACGAGCTTGCTGACGACGCGCAGGATAGTGTCGAGCTTCATTTCGGCGGCCTCCGCAGCCGGCGTCCGCGCAACAGCAGCATGACCCCGATGCCCGCCGTGAAAATCACGGTGGTTTCACCGAGGGTGTCATAGCCGCGATAGTCGGCGAGCACGGAGGTGACGACGTTCGGCACGCCGGTGTCCCTGATCGAGTCGGCGAGATAGCGATCGGCGACGTGCTGGTGGATCGGGGCGTCGGCAACGCCGAATGGCGGCAGCGTGAAGGTCGCCCACACGACCGCGACGCCGACCGCGATCGAGGTCGCGAGCGCGATCCAGTTGCCGCCCTTCGGCTTGATCTCGGTGGTCTTGATGCAGTGGAGCGTAGCGAGGATCAGCACCAGCGAAATTCCGGCGCCGACCGAGGCCTCGGTCAGCGCGACGTCGACGGCGTCGAGCGCGATCAGCACGCTCGCCATCAGGAAGCTGTAGACGCCGCTGAGGATCGCGACCGCGAACAGGCTGCGCTGTCCGATGATGGCCAGCGTGACGACGGCCAGCATCGTCATGAGCGTCATGTTGATGACCAGGACCATGTCGCGTTCCGGTTCCTCGCGTCGGCGGTTCAGCGGCCGCGGCGCCGTCCGCGACCGGACAGCAGCGGCTTGATTTTTTCGTGGAGCGCGGCCTGCGCGAGCGCATGCGTGATGACCGGCCCGGTGAAGAAGAACAGCGCCAGAATGAATGCGAGCTTCAGCGTCACCAGGCTGAAGCCGGCCTGCAGCATCATGCCGAGGATCAGCAGCCCGGCGCCCGCGGTGTCGATCACGCTCGCCGCGTGCATCCGGGTAAACAGGTCCGGCATGCGCACGAGGCCGATGCCGCCCGCCAGCAGGAAAAACGAGCCGGTCACGATCAGCACCCAGGACAGCGCGTCGATCAGCGAGATGGCGATGAACGGCAGCATCATGGCGCGGGTTTCTCGTCCGGGTCGTAGGCAAGATCGCCATGGCGGAAGAATTTCAGCACCGCGAGCGTACCGATCATGTTCAGCAGCGCATAGGTAATGCCGATGTCGAGGAATTCGGGCCGTCCGGTGAGGAAGCCGAACACGGCAAGCAGCAGGATCGCGAGCGTACCGATGCTATTGCCGGCGAGCGCGCGGTCGAACAGCGTCGGCCCCGCGAGCGCGCGGGTAATCGCGAGCGCAAGCGTCACAAGAATAACGGCGGCGGCGACGGCGAACATCAGGCGCTCCTCTCGAAGCGGCTGACGCGGGCATCCATGCCGCCCGCTTCGAGATCCTCCGCGCCTTCCTTGACCAGCGCGTGGACCGTTAGTTCGTTGCCGGAAACGCCGACGGTGATCGTGCCGGGCGTGAGCGTGATCGAGTTGGCGTAGGTGGTGATGCCTTCGGTGGTCTTCTGGGTCGCCTTCAGCGTCACGACGGTCGGCGTAATCGAAAGCGCGGGCGACAGGATGGTCCGCGTCACCGACCAGGCGGATTTGCCGATTTCCGCGATCAGCCAGGGAAAATAAAGCGCAGCGGCGGGCAGCAAATGGATCGGATGGCCCTCGCGATCGACCAAGTCGATGCGCGCAGCAGCGTAGACGCAGAGGGCAGCGCAGCCAATTCCAGCCGTAATCAGGAACGGGGTGTAATGGCCGGACAGCGCGAGCCAGAAGGCGAACAGGGAAATGCCCAGGCTGAAATAGCGCACGACCGGCCCCTTCTTCCCCTGCAATCCTTGCGCGCCGACTTCTCGGTCCGGCGGCCCCGCAACATAGCGTCAGCGCAAGTTGCGTAAGGACTGCACGCTCATCGGATACCAGCAACGGCCATTTGTGACAATCGATATCGGCAAGCCGTGCAGTGTTCCGTGACCTTCGGCGATACCGCATCGCGAACGGCGGTGCGCCTCGCGTTCGCGCGCCGCGACGATTGTGCTAGAATTTTTCAAGAACACGCCAGCCAGGGGAGGAAAACATGGCGGCAACGATCAAGTATCTCAATCCGAAGACGATGGCGCCGCCGCCGGGCTACACATACGTCGTCGATACCAGCGGTCCGGCGCGCACGATCTACATCGCGGGGCAACTCGGGCTCGACACCGAGAACCGTCTGGTCGGTGCGCCCGGCGATTTTCGCGCGCAGGCCGAGCAGGCTTTCGTCAATCTGAAACTCGCTCTGGCCGCCGTCGGCGCGTCGATGAAAGACGTCGTCAAGATCAACAATTATCTGATCGACATGAGCCATATCGGCCTGTTCCGGGATGTGCGCGACCGTCATGTCAACGTCAAGCAGCCGCCGGCGAGCACGACCGTCGCGATCTCGCAACTGGCGCGTCCCGGTGCGCTGTTCGAAATCGAGGCGATTGCGGTGGTGCCGGTCCGTGCCGCCGCCGCTGCGACCGCGCGCCGCAGCGATGAAAAGGCCAAAGACAAGGACAAGAAGAAAGACAAGAAGAAAAAGAACGGCAAGAAGGATAAAGGCAAGAAGTCGAAGAAATAGCCGTGTCAATCCGCCAGCCGCCGGCACGGCGGCTGGCGCAGGCCGGCATGTGTTGGCGTTGTTGCGTATCGGAGATCTGATGGGACGCGTGTTTGTCGTCGTGATGACTGCGGTGATGCTTGGCGTTGCCGCCTGCGCGTCGGTTCACAATCTCCCGCTCAACAAGCCAAGCGAACGTCCTTTCGTGCAGCCGCCGGGCGCGGCGGTCGCGGCCGCATCGGAGCGGCTGGCGAGCAAGGGTGTTTCCGATGGCGCGGTGATCGGCCTTGCCTTCTCCGGCGGCGGCACACGCGCCGCAGCATTTGCGCATGGCGTGCTCCAGCAGCTTTCGAAAACTCCGACGCGCGGGGAGCGCTCCGGCACGAACCTGCTCGATCATGTCGGGCTGGTGTCGGGCGTTTCCGGCGGCTCGGTGGCCGCCGCCTATTTCGGGCTTCGCGGTCAGGATGCGGTCGGCGACTTCCGGGAGAAGTTTCTGGTCAAGGACGTCATGGGTTCGATCGAAACCGGCGTCACCCTAGGAACGCTCAGCCGCGCGCTCGGCGGCGGCGTCAACACCGACAACAAATTGCGCGACTGGTTCAACGCCAATCTGTTCGACAACGCCACGTTTCTCGATTTCGCCAAGCGGCGGCAGCCGGTGGTGCTCATCAACGCCACCAACATCTACAGCCGCTCGCCGTTCCCGTTCGCGCCGATCTCATTCGCCGCGGCATGCAGCGACATTACCCAGTATCCGGTTGCCGGCGCGGTCGCGGCCTCGGCCGCGGTTCCGGCAGCCTTTGCGCCGGTCGTCATCGAGTCCTTCCCGAACGAATGCACGACGCCGCTGCCGGAGTGGGTGACGCGCGCCGCCGCCGACCCGACGGTGTCGCCGCTGTTGCACGCCTACGCCAAGGGCCTCGTCGACATCCGCAGCGGCAAGGTGAAATACGTCAAGCTGTTCGACGGCGGGTTGATCGACAATTACGGCCTGAGCGCCATGACGATCATGCGCGCCGGCGCCGGGACGCCTTACGGCCCGCTGCGGCCGGAGGATGCCGTCCGGCTCCGGCGGTTCCTGTTTCTGGTCGTCGACGCGGGTCGTGGGCCGGAGGGCGACTGGGCGAGCACGCTGGAAGGGCCGGCCGGCAAGGAACTGGTCGGCGCGGTGGTCGACGTGCTGGTCGACGCCAATGCGCATTCGAGCTACGCAGCGTTTGAGGCGACGCTGCGCAACTGGCGCGATGCGATGGTGCGTTGGCGCTGCGGCCTCAAGCCGGACGAGGTTGAACGATTGCGCGGCCGTTCAGGTCCTTGGAACTGCCGCGACCTCAAGATCGACATCGCGCAGGTGAATTTCGCGCAACTCGACCCGGAGCGCGCCAAAACGCTCAATGCCGTGCCGACCTCGTTCACGCTGCCCGCCGACAGCGTCGATGATGTGATTCGCGCCGGCGGCGACGCGCTCGCCAGCAATCCGACGTTCAAGCGGTTTTTGAAAGAGATGTGACTCCTTCGCCATGCCCCGTGCAGGCGGGGCATCCGGTAATCTTCTGAAAAGCCGTGCTAATGCCGTGCTGACCGGATCGCCTGCTTTCGCAGGCGATCACACGCGCGTTAGTGCGCCTCGTCCCAGTTCTCGGCGGCGCGGGCCTCGACCTGCAGCGGCACTTTCAGCGCGACGGCGGGCAATGGCGCCTGTTCCATCACCTTCTGCACGATCGGAATTGTCTTCGCGACTTCCTTGTCCGGCACCTCGAAGATCAGCTCGTCGTGGACCTGCAGCAGCATCTGCGCGCCGAGCTTTGCCTTGTCGAGTTCGGGCTCGATGCGCATCATGGCGCGGCGGATGATGTCGGCGGCGGAACCCTGCAGCCGCGCATTGATGGCGGCGCGCTCGTTGAAGGCGCGGATCGACGGGTTCGGCGACTTGATCTCCGGATAGTGGCACTTGCGGCCGAACAGCGTGACGACATAGCCGTGCTGACGGCAGAATTCGCGGGTTTCGTCCATGTAATCGCGGATGCCGGGGAAGCGTTCGAAATATTTCTTGATGTAGGCGCCGGCCTCTTCGCGTTCGATGCCGAGCTGTGCCGCAAGGCCGAAAGCCGAGATGCCGTAGATGATGCCGAAATTGATCGCCTTGGCGCGGCGGCGGATTTCCGGCTTCATGCCTTTGATCGGCTCGCCGAACATTTCCGACGCCGTCATGGCGTGAATGTCGACGCCGTCCTTGAAGGCCTGACGCAGCGTCGGCACCTCGGCGACTTCGGCCAGGAGCCGCAGTTCAATCTGCGAATAGTCCGCCGAGACGAGTTTCATGCCCGGCGCCGGCACGAAGGCCTTGCGGATCTTGCGGCCGTCCTCGGTGCGCACCGGGATGTTCTGGAGGTTCGGTTCCGAGGAGGAGAGGCGGCCGGTCGTCGTTGCGGCAAGCGCGTAGCTGGTGTGGACGCGATGCGTCGTGGGGTTGACGTATTCGGGCAGCGCCTCGGTGTAAGTCGAGCGCAGTTTCGACACCTGCCGCCAGTCGAGAATCTTGCGCGGCAGTTCGTGGCCCTGCTCGGCGAGGTCTTCCAGCGCACGCGCGCCGGTCGCCCATTGCCCGGTCTTGGTCTTTTCGCCGCCCGGCAGCTTCATCTTGCCGAACAGGATTTCGCCGAGCTGCTTCGGCGAGCCCGGATTGAGCGGCTCGCCGGCGAGCTTCTGGATGTCGTCTTCCAGCGCGCCCTGCTTCTGCGCGAATTCGCCGGACAGCCGCGACAACACTTGTCTGTCGATCGAAATGCCGCGGCGCTCCATGCGCGCGAGCACGACCGGCATTTGCCGTTCCAGCGTTTCGTAGACCGTGGTCACGTGCTCGGCCGGCAGCCGCGGTTTCAATGCGAGCCACAGCCGCAGCGTCACATCGGCGTCTTCCGCCGCATATTCGGTCGCCTTGTCGATGGCGACGCGGTCGAAGGTGATCCGCGCCTTTCCGGTGCCGGTGACGTCGTCGTATTTCACGGTCTCGTGGCCGAGCCACTTGCGGGAGAGATCGTCCATGCCGTGGCCGCCCTTGCCGGCGTCGAGCACGTAGGACATCAGCATGGTGTCGTCGGCCGGTGCCACCTCGATGCCGCGCTGGGCGAAGATCAGCCAGTCGTATTTCAGGTTCTGCGCGATCTTCAGCACACCGGGGTCTTCCAGCAGGGTCTTGAGCGTCTTCAGCGCCTCCGCCTCCGGAATCTGGTTCGGTTCAAGACCGGCGGCGAACAGGTCGTCGCCGCCGCCGTCTTTCTTGTGGCCGAGCGGCACATAGCAGGCTTCGTTTGGCGCGACCGCGAGCGAGAATCCGGCAAGTTCCGCCTGCATCGGATCGAGACTGGTCGTCTCGGTGTCGACCGCGACGAGGCCGGTGTCCTTCGCGCGCGCGATCCACTGCTTGAGCCGCTCCAGTGTGCCGACGGCTTCGTATTTGCTGCGGTCGAATTTGAGTGCGCGCACGGTGTCGGCGCGGGCAGTGGCGAGCGCCGCCGGCGAAGCCGCGCCATTGCCGCCGGCCTTCGCTGCACCCTTGGCGGCGGGTTTTTCCGGCATCGCGTGTTTCGCCTTCGCAGGCGCCGCGGCGGATTCGAGCTTCGGCGTACCGGCGACAAGCCGCGTATCGGCCTCGATCTGGGAGGCGTCGATCTCGGCTTCTTCCGCCACGCGCCGGGTGATGGTGTTGAACTCCATCGCCTTCAGGAACGCGATCAGGTGCTTGTAGTCCGGCTCGTGGACGGCGAGGTCTTCGACCGGCACATCGAGCGGGACATTCTGGTCGAGCGTGACGAGACGCTTCGACAGCCGCGCCAGTTCCGCGTTGTCGATCAGCGACTGCCGGCGCTTCTCCTGCTTGATCTCGGAGGCGCGCTTCAGCAGCGTTTCAAGGTCGCCGTACTCGCCGATCAGTTGCGCGGCGGTTTTCACGCCGATGCCGGGCACGCCGGGCACGTTGTCGGTCGAGTCGCCGATCAGCGCCTGCACTTCGATGACCTTGTCGGGCGGCACCCCGAACTTTTCGATCACCTCGTCGCGGCCGATTACCCGGTCCTTCATCGAGTCGAACATGGTGACGCCGTTGCCGACGAGCTGCATCAAGTCCTTGTCGGAGGAGACGATGGTGGTGGTCGCCTTCGCCTCGCTGGCGATGCGGGCGTAGGTCGCGATCAGGTCGTCAGCCTCGTAGCCCTGCTGTTCGAGGCAGGGAATTTCGAAGGCATGCACCGCTTCGCGGATCAGCGGGAACTGCGGACGCAGGTCTTCCGGCGCTTCCGGACGGTGCGCCTTGTATTCGGGATAGAACTCGGTGCGGAACGTTTTTTCCGACTTGTCGAACACGACGGCGAGATGCGTCGGCTTGTTGTCCGGCTTCATCTCCTTCAGGAGCTTCCACAGCATGTTGCAGAAGCCGAGCACGGCGTTGACCTGCAGGCCGTCCGACTTGCGGGTCAGTGGCGGCAGCGCGTGATAGGCGCGGAAGATGTAGGAAGAGCCGTCGACCAGAAAGACGTGGTCGCCTTTCTTCAGCGCGCCGGCCGCGGCGGCTGACTTTGCAGCGGATTTCGTGGCCTTGGCCGGCTTCGCGGCAGGTTTCTTCGCTGGCTTTTTCGGCTTCGACGCGGATTTGGACTTTGCAGGCATGGCCCGAATGTGGGCCGTCCGCGCCGCGTTGGCAATCCGTCAGGCGAGGGTGTGAATCATTCCGCCGGCTGGAGGGCGGGGCGGCGCTTGTCGGTCAGCCAGAACGCATCGGGCCGCTCGAACAGGAAACGCCCGGGCGTGTTGCGGACGATCCAGAACAGGATCAGCGGGCAGACGACGCCGGCGGCCGTCACGATCGCCGACACGGTACCGAGATCGGAAATCAGCCCGGTCTTGAGTAGCGCCGTGCGGGTCGCCGCCATCGGCAGGAAGAAGGCGAGGTAGATGACGATGGAATGCTGGCCGCAATAGCGCAGCACGTCGAAGACGCGGCTGACCGACAGCAGCGCGGAGATGCGGATCACCGCCGCTGCGCCGATCAGTCCGAGCGCGAGCGACACGAAGGGCAGCGTCGACCAGCCGGCAAACACCATATAACCGTTGACCACCGCCCACAGTCCGAGCAGCACGAAGCCCTTCAAGGGGTTCTGCTGGACGTCCTGCGCCATCTTGAAAATGTGCGGCGCCAGCACGTAGCCGGTGTAGAAATACACGAAGCGCGACGCGAATTCGTCGATTACCAGCCAGCCGGTGTGAACGTGCGAGATTTCAAGACCCGCGCCGATCGACCAGATGATGTAGGCCGGAAAGCGCCGCGTCAGTTTCGCGACGACCATCATGATCGGCAGCAGGTAGATGAACCACAGCGTGCCGAACGGCTCGACATAAGACAGAAGATAGAGCCGTACGATCTCGAGGATCCCGTGTTCGGCCATCATGCCCGGCGCCTTGAAGGCGAACTGGATCGTCATCCAGAGAACATAGAAATAGGCGAAGTGGACGACCTTGCGGTCGAGATAGGTGCGCCAGTCGCGGTCGATCACCAGCGACAGAAACAGGCCGGAGACCAGGAAGAAGTCCGGCATCCGGAACGGCCGGGCGAACTCGACGAGATAATGCATCCAACCGTCGCGGCCGGCGGCGGCTTCGACGCCGAGCGTCGAGTGCATCATCACCACCATGACAATGCAGAAGCCCTTGGCGTAATCGACCCAGTCGACGCGGCCGTCGCGCGAGTGGATGCTGTGATCCATAGCCATGATCGCCGTCCCTTTTGCCGCTGAGTTATGCCGATAAGACCTTGCTTTCGCGTTTACGTCTCCGCAGAAACCCGGGCCGCGGCGGCTCGCAACGCCGCGCCGCGTCTGCTATGAAGCCGGCGCCGGCCTCATGGTTGGCGTCCCGTTAACCCTACCGCGGCGGAAACCATGCGCGTCGCCATGATCGGCACCGGCTATGTCGGACTTGTCTCCGGCGCGTGCTTTGCCGACTTCGGCCATGACGTCACCTGCGTCGACCGCGACGCCGGCAAGATCGACGCGCTCAACGCCGGCACGATTCCGATCTACGAGCCGGGCCTCGATGCGCTGGTCGCCGCCAATGCGAAGGCCGGGCGGCTGACCTTCACGCGCGATCTGGGCCGCGCGGTTGGCGATGCCGAAGCGGTGTTCATCGCGGTCGGTACGCCATCGCGGCGCGGCGACGGCCATGCCGATCTGACTTACGTGTTCGACGCCGCACGCGAGATCGCGGCGGCGCTCAGGGGCTTTGCCGTCGTCGTCACCAAATCGACCGTGCCGGTCGGCACCGGCGACGAGGTCGAACGCGTGATGCGCGAGGCGCGGCCCAGTGCGGAATTCGCTGTGGTGTCGAATCCGGAATTTCTGCGCGAAGGCGCGGCGATCCAGGACTTCAAGCATCCCGACCGCATCGTGGTCGGCACCGAGGACGCCCGCGCGAAAGCCGTGATGGAGGCGCTCTATCGTCCGCTGCATCTCAATCGCGGTCCGCTGATGTTCACCGGGCGGCGCACCGCCGAGCTCATCAAATACGCGGCCAATGCGTTTCTCGCCACCAAGATCACCTTCATCAACGAGATCGCGGATCTCGCCGAGAAAGTCGGTGCCGACGTGCAGGAGATCGCGCGCGGTATCGGTCTCGACAACCGCATCGGCGCCAAGTTTCTCCATGCTGGGCCCGGCTACGGCGGCTCGTGCTTCCCGAAGGACACCGTGGCGCTGATCAAGACCGGGCAGGATCACGACGCGCCGCTGCGCATCGTCGAGACGGTCGCGGCGGTCAATGATACGCGCAAGCGCGCGATGGCGAAGAAAGTCGCGGCGGCGCTGGCCGGCGACGTGCGCGGCAAGACCATTGCGGTGCTCGGCCTCACCTTCAAGCCGAACACCGACGACATGCGCGAGGCGCCGTCGATCCCGCTCATCACCGCGCTGCGCGACATGGGCGCCAAGGTGCGCGCCTACGACCCCGCTGGCATGGAACAGGCGAAGCCGGTCCTCGGCGACGTGACCTACTGCAAGGACGCCTATGACTGCGCGGCCGGCGCCTCGGCGCTTGTCATCGTCACCGAATGGGAGCAGTTCCGCGCGCTCGATTTTGCGCGTCTCAAGGGCGTGATGGCGAAGCCGGTGCTGGTCGACTTGCGCAATGTTTATCGTGCCGACGAGGTTGCCGCGCTTGGCTTCACCTACGAGAGCGTTGGACGGCCAAAAGCGAAATCATGATCCAATAGCCATGATCCATGTGAACTTGTCGCGCCCGGCTTAGGCCGGGCATCCAGACGACACCGACAGTGCTGGTTGTGTTGCTGGTTCATCCGCAAGGATGAGGACAAGAGTAACGTGCGAGACTTCGAAACATCCCTTCCGATCGATGACGCGCTGCCGGGCCTGACGCGGGCGCTGGCGGCGAGTAATGCCGCCGTGCTGGTGGCGCCGCCGGGCGCCGGCAAGACCACGCGGGTGCCGCTCGCTTTGCTCGACGAGCCTTGGGTGGCCGGCCGGAAAATCCTGGTGCTGGAACCGAGACGGATCGCCGCGCGCGCGGCGGCAAGCCGTATGGCGCAGACGCTTGGCGAGCAGGTCGGCGACACGGTCGGCCTGCGCGTGCGGTTCGGCTCGAAAGTGTCGAAGCGCACGCGCATCGAGGTCGTCACCGAGGGCATCTTCTCGCGGCTCATCATTGACGATCCTTCGCTCGACGGCGTCGCCGCCGTGCTGTTCGACGAATTTCACGAACGCTCGCTCGACGCCGATCTCGGACTGGCGCTCGCGCGCGATGCGCAGCAGGGTCTCCGCGACGATCTGCGTCTTCTGGTGATGTCGGCGACACTCGACGGCGCGCGGGTCGCGGCGCTTTTGGGCGCTGCGCCGGTCGTCGAGAGCGCGGGCCGCGCTTATCCTGTCGAGACGCGCTATCTCGGCCGCGATCAGCGTGCGCGCATCGAGGATCAGGTGTCGTCCGCCGTCGATCGCGCCTTGCGCGCGGAAACAGGTTCGGCGCTGGTGTTCCTGCCCGGCGCCGGCGAAATCCGCCGCACTGAAACTTTATTGAAGGAGAGCCTGCGCGATCCGGCCGTTGATGTTGTCGCGCTCTATGGCGCGCTCGATGCGCAGACGCAGGATCGCGCGATCTCGCCCGCGCCGCCGGGTCGCCGCAAGGTGGTGCTGGCGACGTCCATTGCCGAGACCTCGCTGACCATCGAAGGCGTGCGCATCGTGGTCGACTCCGGGCTCGCCCGCGTGCCGCGCTATGAGCCGGATGTCGGCCTGACACGGCTCGAAACCGTGCGGGTGTCGCGCGCGGCGGCCGACCAGCGGCGCGGCCGCGCCGGCCGCACCGAACCGGGCGTCTGCTACCGGCTGTGGGACGAGCCGCAGACCGGTTCGCTCGAACCCTACACGCGGCCGGAAATCCTGTCGGCCGATCTGACGTCGTTCGTGCTCGATCTCGCACAATGGGGCGCTGCCGACCCGGCAAAGCTCGCCTGGCTCGATCCGCCGCCGCGCGCGGCGCTCGCCGAGGCCAAGGCGCTGCTCGAAGAACTCGACGCCGTCGATGCTTCTGGCCGCATCACCGAGGAGGGCCGCAAGCTCCGCGCGCTGCCGCTGCCGCCACGGCTCGCCCGCATGGTGGTCGATGCGGGCGAGCGTAGTGCCGGCGAGCTGGCCGCCAACATCGCTGCGATCCTGACCGAACGCGGGCTCGGCGGTGACGACCCCGACCTGCGGCATCGCCTCGACAGTTTCCGCCGCGACCGCTCGCGCCGCGCCGAGGACGCCCGCGCGATGGCGAAGCGCTGGGCACAGGCGGCGGGCGGCGGCGCGGGGAATTCGGACATGACGCCCGGCGCGTTGCTCGCGCTGGCCTATCCCGACCGCGTGGCGCGGCGGCGCGGCGGCGAGGGCGGCCAGTTCCTGCTGGCGAACGGCCGCGGCGGCAATCTCGATCCGGCCTCTGCGCTCGCGCGCGAGCCGTTTCTCGCCGTCGCCGAAATGACCGGCGCGGCCGCCAACAGCCGCATTGTGCTCGCCGCGCCGATTTCACCGGAAGAGATTGAGACGCTGTTTGCGGCTCACATCGCCGAACGAGAAGACGTGGTGTTCGATTCGGCGTCGGCCTCATTGCGCGCGCGGCGCGGCCGCAGGCTCGGCGCCATCGTGCTCAACGAGCAGACGCGGTCCGTGAAGCCGGGCGAGGAGAGTGCGCGCAGACTGGCCGAAGGAATCGCCGCGCTCGGCATCGCGCGTTTGCCATGGAGTAAAGCGCAGTTGCAGTTCCGCAATCGCGTCAATTTCCTGCGCAATTCCGAAGGCGACGAATGGCCGGACCTCTCCGACGCCGCGCTGGCGACGAGCGCCTCCGAATGGCTGGCGCCGTTCCTGCATGACAAGACCGCGTTGTCGCAGATCGGCGCCGACGATCTCGGCAATGCGCTCGACGCGTTGCTGCCGTGGGAATTGCGCAAGCGGCTCGACGCCGAGGCGCCGACGCATTTCGCCGCGCCGTCCGGCTCCCATGTGCCGATCGACTACGAGGCCGAGGAAGGACCGAAGCTCGCGATCCGCGTGCAGGAACTGTTCGGCCTCGGAATCCATCCAAGCATCGCCAAGGGCCGTGTGCCGCTTGTCATCGAACTTCTGTCGCCCGCGCACCGGCCGGTGCAGGTGACGCGCGACCTGCCCGGTTTCTGGCGCGGCAGCTATGCCGACGTGAAGACCGAGATGAAAGGCCGCTATCCGAAACACCCCTGGCCGGACGATCCCCTGAAGGCTCCGGCGACCCGCCGCGCCAAGCGGCCGGGCGAGTAACCGGCCGCATTTTAGTCGACCGGTTAACGCCACGCTCACCATGTCACCGTGTGACGAGCCTGCGTTAAATCGGCCTTGGGCCGCCTCGTGATTGTGTGGCGGCGATCACGGGTGGGCTGACGGTAATGCGATCTCTTCTGGTTTTTGCGGCGCTGATTTTCCTCGGTGGCGGCATTCTCGCGCGCTACACCGCGGACGAATTCATGAGTCGTCCGCCGCCGGCGGCGCAGGCGAAGATGGTGCAGCCGCCGCAGCCGGTGGGGCAACAGTCGGCGTCCGGCTACTCCCGCCGTGTCACGCTGTCCGGCGACCGCAGCGGACACTTCCGCACCGAAGCGGAGGTCGACGGCCGCCGCATCGATTTCGTGGTCGACACCGGTGCGTCCGTCGTCGTGCTGCGCGAGAGCGACGCCTTTCGTGTCGGCATCCGGCCGGTGCCGCGCGACTACTCGGCGCGGGTCTCGACCGCCAATGGCGAGGTCAAGGCGGCGCGCGCGACCCTGCGCCGCGTCGAGATCGGCGGCATCACCGTCTACGACGTCAAGGCCATGGTGCTGCCCGACGAGGCGCTCAGCACCAACCTGCTCGGCGTCTCGTTCCTGTCGCGGCTCAAGCGTTACGAATACGCCAACGGCCGCATGGTGCTGGAACAGTAGCCCTCAATTCCGTCGTTTTTCGCGGCCAGCAAGTGCCGCCCCAATACGATCTTGCGCGGCTCTCCGGTTGCGCTATTGGGTAGCGCCGATTGCCGAGAGGATTTGATGTTTCCCGCGCCCAAGCCTGCGCTCACGCCCAACACCTACCAATTCGAGTCGACGCCGCTGGTGAAGCCGACCGGCTTCCGCGAATACGACGCGCGCTGGCTGCTGGAGAAAGAAATCAACCTGATGGGCGTGCAGGCGCTGGGGCTCGGCCTCGGCACGCTGATCCGTGACATGGGCGTAAAGCCCGAGATCGTCACCGGCCACGATTTCCGCTCCTACTCGGCCGCGGTGAAGATGGCGCTGGTGTCGGGCCTGATGGCGGCGGGCTGCAAGGTCCACGACATCGGCCTGTGCATCACGCCGATGGCCTATTTCGCCCAATTTGCGCTCGACGTGCCCTGCGTTGCGATGGTGACCGCCTCGCACAACGACAATGGCTGGACCGGCGTGAAGATGGGCGCCAACCGGCCGCTCACTTTCGGGCCGAACGAGATGAAGCGGCTGAAGGAGATCGTGCTGGATGCGAAATTTTCGCAGAAAGCCGGCGGCGAATATGCGTTCGTCGAGAATTTCCCGGACCGCTACATCGCCGACATCACCGGCCGGCCGAAACTCAAGCGCAAGCTCAAAGTTGTCGTCGCCTGCGGCAATGGCACCGCCGGCGCCTTCGCGCCCAAGGTGCTCGAAGCCATCGGCTGCGAGGTCGTGCCGCTGCATTGCGACCTCGACCACAGCTTCCCGAACTACAATCCAAATACCGAAGACATGAAGATGCTGCACGCGATGCGCGACGCGGTGCTGGTCAACCGCGCCGATGTCGCGCTCGGCTTCGACGGCGACGGTGACCGCTGCGGCGTCGTCGACAACGAGGGCGAGGAGATTTTCGCCGACAAGGTCGGCGTGATGCTGGCGCGCGACATGTCGTCGATCCACAAGAACGCGACCTTCGTGGTCGACGTGAAGTCGACCGGCCTGTTCGCCACCGACCCGGTGCTGAAGAAGAACGGCGCCAAGGCCGACTACTGGAAGACCGGCCATTCCTACATCAAGCGCCGCGTCAACGAGCTCGGCGCGCTGGCCGGCTTCGAGAAGTCGGGCCACTTCTTCTTCAACAAGCCCTATGGCCGCGGCTATGACGACGGCATGATCTTCGCGCTCGCGGTCTGCGACATGCTCGACCGCAACCCGGACAAGACCATGGCCGATCTGCGCAAGGCGCTGCCCAAGACCTGGGGCTCGCCGACCATGGCGCCGCATTGCGACGACGAAAAGAAATACGGTGTGGTCGAGGCCGTTACCGAGCATTTCCAGGCCGCGCATGCGCAAGGCAAGCCGGTTGCCGGGCAAACGGTGCGAGACATCGTCACCGTCAACGGCGTGCGCATCACCGTCGAGGACGGCACCTGGGGCCTGGTGCGCGCGTCGTCGAACAAGCCGGAACTGGTGGTGGTCGTCGAAAGCCCGGTGTCGGAGCAGCGCATGCGCGACATGTTCAAGGCGGTCGACGCCGTGCTGCGCACGCACCCGGAAGTCGGCAAATACAACCAGACGATCTAGTTCAGTCGGGTCTAGCCCCAAAATCTGCCGCTGCTGGCGATCGCGACGACAATCAGGCCGAGCGGCAGGTTGACCGCGATGATCTTGCGGATCGTTGCAAGGTGGGCGCCGGCGTCCGGCCATGTCTGCGCGTCGACCGCGCGCTTGAATTTGAGCCATGGCCCGTGGAACAGCCACAGGAACAGCGCCACCATGACGAGGCCGACAGTCTGCATCAGGTTGATATAGAGCGGCGCGCGGGCGAAGCCGCCAAAATGCGCAATCAGCATCCAGTAGCCGGTGACGAGCAACAGCAGGACCGAGACCCAGACCCACGGAAAGAATCTCTGAAAGAAGCCGCGCCACAGCGTCAGCCGCTGCGGGGCTTCGAGCTTGCCGGCGACCGGCCGCAGGCAGACATAGGCCGCGAACATGCCGCCGACCCAGACGACGGCGCTGAGGACGTGCAGGGGAAGCGCAAGCGAGAGCAGGGACATCGGAGCCTCCGGAAATTTATTTCATTCAAGTCTAGCATGACGCTGCGCACATGCTGCGATAAAACCGTGCCATGCGTATTGCCATTCTCGGCGCCGGCCCGGCCGGCCTTTATCTCGGCTATCTCATCAAGCGCCGCCGGCCGGACGCCGATGTGGCGGTGTTCGAGCAGAATCCGGCCAACGCCACTTTCGGTTTCGGCGTGGTGTTTTCCGACCGCGCGCTGGAATTCCTGCGCGACGACGACCCCGATACCTATGCCGCGATCACGCCGGCAATGGAGTCGTGGAGCGACATCACGCTGGTGCTGCGCAACGAACGCCTCGCCATCGATGGCATCGGCTTTGCCGCGATCGGCCGGCTGCAGCTGCTGCAACTGTTGCAGGCGCGGCTCGCCTCGGTCGGAGTCGTGCCGCGCTACGAGCGCGCCATTTCATCGCTCGACGAATTGGGCGACGCCGATCTGATCGTCGGGGCGGACGGCGTCAATTCGCTGGTGCGCAAGACA
This sequence comes from Pseudolabrys sp., assembly GCA_050184975.1. Lineage (GTDB taxonomy): Bacteria > Pseudomonadota > Alphaproteobacteria > Rhizobiales > Xanthobacteraceae > Pseudolabrys. The sequence continues at coordinate 28,699 of JBFWZV010000037.1, forward strand.
TTCTCCGAGGAACTCGGCGCGAGCGTCGGTTATCTCAGTAATCGCTTCGCCTGGTTCGGGACCGCCAAACCGTTCGACACGCTGACGCAGACTTTCCGCCACACGCCGATCGGCGACTTCAACGCGCATCATTACCGTTACGCGCCGAACCGCTCGACCTTTATCGTGGAGACCGACGAGGCGAGTTTCGCCCGTGCCGGCTTCGAACGCATGCCTGCCGACGAGGCGCGGGCGCTGTGCGAGAAGGTCTTCGCGGACGCGCTCGACGGTCACCGGCTGATCTCCAACAATTCGATCTGGCGTCGCTTTCCGCAGGTTTCGAACGCGCGCTGGCATTACGGCAAGCATGTGCTGATCGGCGACGCGCTGCGTACCGCGCATTTCTCGATCGGGTCCGGCACGCGGCTCGCGATGGAAGATGCCATCGCGCTCGACCGCGCGCTTGCTGCGCACCAGGACGATGTCGCGGTTGCACTGCCGGCCTTCGAGGCGGCGCGCCGGCCGATCGTCGAAAAGATTGTCAGGGGGGCGAACGCCAGTGCGGGCTGGTACGAACGCTTTGCGGAGCATCAGCAGTTGCCGATGATGGAATTCGCGATCAGCTACGTCATGCGATCGGGGCGAATCGATCTGGAGCGGCTGCGCGCCGTCTCGCCGCGGTTCGTCGCCCGATATGAGGCGGAGCAGGCCAGAATTGGCGGGTAATCTGCGGCAAGGCGCCGCCCACATCACCTTCCCGGATCGTTTGCGCTGCACCAGTAGCGGTTAACAATTCATAAAAACTTACGACCTATGGCTGTAGCCGGTGAAACCGGGTTCGGCCGAGGATGTTCGACGGCAACTGGACTTTGATCGTCGCGGCGGTGGTGATGCTGTGCGGCGCGGCTGCGCTGCTGACGCGCCACCGGACCGAGTCGCTGATCGGCAGCGACAGCAAGCTCCTGTCCATGACATTGAACAACATGACGCAGGGCGTCGTGATGTTCGATCTCGATGGCAAGCTGATCGTCTCGAACGATCGCTATCTGGCGATGTATAATCTGCCAGCCTCCAAGGTCAGGCGGGGCATGGACCTGGTCGAACTGGTCAAGGGCCGCAGCGCCGCCGCCTACCGGGATCCGGAAAAATACAAACACGATCTCCTGACCGCGATGGGCCGCGGCGAGACCATCAACCGCGTGAACGATGCGCCGGATGGCCGCAGTATCGCGGTCGTCAATCGACCGATCGCGGGTACCAAATACTGGGTCGGCACCCACGACGACATCACCGAGCGCATCCAGGCCGAGCGCAAGAATGCCGCGCTGTCCGAACAGGAAAGGCGCCGCGCCGAAATCGACGCCGAACTGCACGCGTTCCGTGAAAACGTGGCGACCGCGCTCAAGACGGTCAGCGAGGGCGCGGTCTCTTTGAAGTCGGTGGCGGCTGCGCTCGAGCAGTCGTCGGGCCGGACCTCCGATCGCGCGGGGCGGGCACTGAGCACGTCGAACGAGGCCTCGACCAACGTGACCACCGCCGCCAGCGCGGCCGAGGAACTGATGGTCTCGATCGCCGACATCGGCCAGCAGGTCAGCCAGGCCGCCGAACTGGTGCGATCTTCCGTCACTGAAGCCGATGCCGCCAACGCGCAGATGCAGCGCCTGACGGCGACTGTGCAGGAGATCGGCGATATCGCGAATCTCATCAGCGACATCGCCGAGCAGACCAATCTGCTCGCGCTCAACGCCACCATCGAAGCGGCGCGCGCCGGCGAAGCGGGCCGCGGCTTCGCGGTAGTCGCCGCGGAGGTGAAAACGCTTGCGGTGCAGACCGCCAAGGCGACCGAGCGGATCGCCCATCAGATCCAGGCGGTGCAGTCCTCGACCCAGCATGCCGGCGACGCGATCCGCCGCAACACCGGCCGCATGCAGGAAATCGACGGTTATACCTCGGCGGTTGCGCGCGCCCTGCAGCAGCAGGACAGCGCCACCGGCGAAATCGCGCGCTACGTGTCTGGCGCCGCGGATGCGGCCAAGGTCGTCGTCAGTGTTCTGCACGAGGTGAACAAGGCGGTCGAAGAGACGCGCGACGCCTCGCAGACGGTTCTTGCCGCGACCGGCACGGTGGAAAGCGCGGCCTCCAGCCTCCAGCAACGCATCGACGGCTTCCTCAAGCGCGTCGCGGTATAAGGCGGCAATCCGAGCTCAATCGTTGCGCGTTCAGTCGTTGCGCCCTTGCGCACGCAGCGTCGGCAATCCGATCCCGGTCGAATCGAAACCGCCGTCGACGGCAATCACCTGTCCCGTGATGTAGCTCGCGCGCTCGCTGCACAGGAAATGGATCGCCTCCGCGAGTTCCTCCTCGAGCCCGTAGCGGTTGAGCGGCATGTGGTCGTGATAGTCGGCGCGAATCTCGGGCGTATGCACGGCCTTGGCCATCGCGGTATCGACCGGCCCCGGCGCCACCGCATTGACGCGGATGCCATAGGAGGCGAATTCGACGGACTGCTGCTTGGTCAGATGCGCAAGGCCGGCCTTGCTGGTGCCGTAGGCGACGCGCAAGGTCGAGGCGCGCAGGCCCGAGATCGACGTGACGTTGACGATCGCGCCGCCGCCGTTGTCGCGCATGAGGAGGGCGGCGGCCTGTCCGCACAGGAACGGCCCTGACAGATTGACGGCGAGCACGCGCGACCAGTCAGCGAAACTCGTTTGCAGGATCGGGCCGAAGATCGCGATGCCGGCATTGTTGACGAGCACGTCGAGCCGGCCGAACCGCTGCACCAGCGAGGCAAAGGCGCCGGCAACCGCCTGCGGGTCGGCAACGTCGCATTCGAGCGCGAGCGTCGTGTCCGGCTTCGCAATCGTGGCCATGGCGCGGGCGAGGTTGTCGCCGTCGATGTCGAGCAGCGCAACCTGCCAGCCGTCGGCCAGAAAACGCCTCGCCGTCGCAAGGCCGATGCCGCGTGCTGCGCCGGTTACCAGCGCAACCTTTGACGAAAGTTCGCTCATGGATGGGGTCACCCGGTTTTTCGATCGCTGGCAGCCATAGCACGGGCGGCGGGCGGGCGGGAAAGGTCGGCCGTCGCGGGCGAGACGCTGCCGCATTGCGGTCGCTTGACAGGGCGCGCACGGGTCTATATTTCACATTTATGTTAAATAACATAATTGTTAAATAAAGAATCCGTCGATGCCCGACCGCCTGAGCGACACTTTCGCCGCGCTTGCCGACCCGACCCGCCGGGCGATTCTCGCCCGGCTCGCGCTCGGCGAGACCTCGGTGAGCGAGCTCGCCAGGCCGTTCAAAATCAGCGGTCCGGCGATCTCCCGGCATCTGAAGGTGCTTGAAGCGGCGGGACTGATCACCCGCGGCCGCGCCGCGCAGTGGCGGCCGTGCCGGCTCGAGGCAAGCGCGCTGCGGCCGGTCGACGACTGGCTCGAACGCTACCGCAAGCTCTGGGAGGCGCGGTTCGACCGGCTCGACGACTATCTGCGCGAGCTGCAGGCGCAGGGCAAGGCCGCGAAGCCGAAGGAGAAGAAGCATGACCGCAAGAAATAGCGGCACGGGCGGCAAGCTCGTAGTCCGCTCGTTTTCAGTTTCGGTCGACGGCTTCGGCGCCGGTCCTGAACAGAGCATCGACCATCCGCTCGGCATTGGCGGGATGACGCTGCATGAATGGGCCTTTCCGACGCGTACGCTCCAGCAGCGCGTGTTCGGAAAGGACGGCGGCGAGACCGGCATCGACGACGACTTCGTGGCGCACGGCTTCGAGAACGTCGGTGCCTGGATTCTCGGCCGCAACATGTTCGGACCCGTGCGCGGTCCGTGGCCCGACGACTCCTGGAAAGGCTGGTGGGGCGAGGAGCCGCCTTATCGCTGCCCGGTTTTCGTGCTCACTCACCATGCGCGTGCTTCGATCACTATGAAGGGCGGCACGGTGTTTCATTTCGTCACCGACGGCATCGATGCGGCATGGCGACGTGCGCGGGAGGCGGCGGCCGGCAAGGACGTACGCGTTGGCGGCGGTGCAGCCACTCTCCGGCAGTATCTGCACGCCGGGATGATCCACGAGATGCACCTTGCCATCGCGCCGGTTCTGCTTGGCTCGGGCGAGCACCTGTTCGGCGGGCTCGACCTCGCGCGGCTCGGCTATCGCGTGACGCAGCATGTCGCGACCGCCCGCGCCACCCACATCGTCTTCAGTCAGTCAGCCTAGCCCCACGGAGTACCCATGCACACGATCCCCTATCTGTTCTTCAACGGCCGCAGCGAGGAGGCGATCGTCTTCTACAAGAGCGCGATCGGCATCACCGATGATATGATCATGCGGTTCAGTCAGAGCCCGGACAAGAATTCGTGTGCGCCCGGCAACGAGAACAAGGTGATGCACGCCCAGTTCAAGATCGGCGACACCGTGGTTTTTCTGTCCGATGGCGAGTGCGGCGGTCAGCCGAAGTTCGACGGCTTCGCGCTGGCGATTAATTCCGACTCCATCGTCGACATCGAAAAGAAGTTTAATGCGTTGAAGGACGGTGGCGCGGTGACGATGCCGCTGGGCGAGACTTTCTTCGCCAAGAGCTTCGGCATGGTGAAGGATAAATTCGGCATGCACTGGATGCTGATCGTGCCGAAGCCGATGTGACGACCGAGTTTCAAGAGGAGGAAACAGCAATGGCTTATGTCGACGGGTTCCTTGTCCCGGTGCCCAAGCGCAGCATTGGCGCCTACCGCGCCCTGGCGCGCAAGGCCGGCAAGATCTGGATGGAATATGGCGCGCTTGAGTTCCGCGAGAGCGTCGCCGACGACGTCTCGTGGGGCAAGCGCACGTCGTTTCCGCGCGCCGTCAAGCGCAAGAGCAACGAGACCGTGATGTTCTCGTGGATCGTCTACAAGTCGCGCAAGCAACGCGACGCGGTGAACAAGAAAGTGATGGCGGACAAGCGGCTGGCCAAAATGATGGCCGGAAAGAAAATGCCGTTCGACGCCAAGCGCATGATCTGGGGCGGCTTCAAGATCATCGTCGACTTCTGATCCTTGCGGTGCTCTTGGGTCGGGCGGGCCGTGCCGGCGCGGCCCCGTTTCGTCACGGCGCGGTCATTGCAATGTCACGGCCGGGGCGGCACAGTCGCCGCCCCTGACATCCGGCCGTCCAGCCATGGCAAGCAGCGAATACGAAGTCGTCATCGTCGGTGGCGGCGCCGCCGGCATCGGTGCGGCGCGGCGTCTGCATGACGCCGGTGTGAACTATCTCCTCGTCGAGGCGCGCCCGCGTCTTGGCGGCCGCGCCTATACATTCATCGACCGCAGCGGCTTTCCGCTCGATCACGGCTGCGGCTGGCTGCATTCAGCCGACCGTAATCCGTGGACCGCGATCGCGGCCGCGCAGGGCAAGGCGATCGACAAAACAAGACCGCCGTGGGAACGGCCGGGGCCGGATCATCGCTTTTCGGCGGACCAGGAGCGGGAGTGG
>JBFWZV010000038.1:0-33724 GCA_050184975.1 Pseudolabrys sp.
ACGGCGAATACGAGCGTGCCTTCGAGACCGAGGTCGCCGGCGTGCGCATGCGCGCGCCGATGATGCTCATTCACACCGTCGCCGCCGGCGGCGGCTCGATCCTGCATTACGACGGTGCCCGCTTCCGGGTCGGCCCGGATTCCGCCGGCGCCAATCCGGGACCGAAATGCTACCGCCGGGGCGGGCCGCTCGCCGTCACCGACGCCAATGTGATGGTCGGCAAGCTCGTCCCCGACTATTTCCCGAAAATCTTCGGCCCCAACCGCAACCTGCCGCTCGACGCCCATGCGGTGCGCAACGCCTTCGTCAACATGGCGCAGGAGATCGGCGACGGCCGCAGCGCCGAAGACGCCGCCGACGGCTTCATCAAGATCGCCGTCGAGAACATGGCCAACGCGATCAAGAAGATTTCCGTGCAGCGCGGCTACGACGTCACGCGCTATGCGCTCAACTGCTTCGGCGGCGCCGGCGGCCAGCACGCCTGCCTCGTGGCCGACGCACTCGGCATGACGAAAGTGCTGATCCACCCGTTCTCGTCGCTGCTGTCGGCCTACGGCATGGGCCTCGCCGACATCCGCGCAACCCGCCAGCAGGCGATCGAACAGCCGCTCGGCGCCAAGGCGCTCGCCGCCATCAACAAGACCGGCAATGCGCTGGGCCGGGAAGCGCGCGATGAAGTCGCGGGACAGGGCGTGCCGGCCGGCAAGATCAAGGTGATTGCCCGCGCGCATATTCGCTATGCCGGCACTGACACCGCGTTGATCGTCACGGCCGGCCCGCTCGGGACGATGAAAAGCGCCTTTGAAAAAGCACACAAGGCCCGCTTCGGCTTCATCGACCGCTCGAAGCAACTCGTCGTCGAAGCCGTCTCGGTCGAGGCGATCGGCGGCGGCGCGACGTTCCGCGAGACGCCCGTGCGCGCCCGGCGCGGCCGCCTGCCCGCCCCGGCCCGGCGTACGCGGTTTTATTCCGGTGGCGAATGGCACAAGGCGAACGTCTACACGCGAGACCAGTTGAAGCCCGGCGCCAAGGTGAAAGGCGCCGCCATCATCATCGAGCCGCACCAGACCATCGTCGTCGAAAAGGGTTGGCAGGCGGAACTGACCGTCAAAAACCATCTGGTGCTCTCGCGCGCGGTCAAGCTCAAGCGGCAGCACGCCATCGGCACTCATGCCGATCCGGTGATGCTCGAAGTGTTCAATAACCTCTTTATGTCGATCGCCGAGCAGATGGGCGTGTCGCTGCAGAACACCGCCTATTCGGTCAACATCAAGGAGCGGCTCGATTTCTCCTGCGCGGTGTTCGCCCATGACGGCACGCTGGTCGCCAATGCGCCGCACATGCCGGTGCATCTCGGCTCGATGGACCGCGCAGTCGAGACCATCATTCGCGAGAACAAGGGCCGCATCGCGCCCGGCGACGTCTATGCCATCAACGCGCCCTATAACGGCGGCACGCACCTGCCCGACATCACCGTCTGCACGCCGGTGTTCGACGACAAAAAGAAGGCAATCCTGTTCTGGGTCGCCTCACGCGGCCACCACGCCGACGTTGGCGGCATTTCGCCCGGCTCGATGTCCCCCAACGCCACCACGATCGAGCAGGAAGGCGTGCTGTTCGACAATTTCAAGCTGATCGACCGCGGCAGGTTCCGCGAAAAGGAACTGATGGCGGCGCTGACCGGCGCGAAATACCCCGCGCGCAATCCGGTGCAGAACGTCAACGACATCAAGGCGCAGATCGCCGCCAACGAGAAAGGCCTGCAGGAGCTGCGCAAGATGGTGGCGCAATTCTCGATGCCGGTGGTCAAGGCCTACATGAAGCACGTGCAGGACAATGCGGCCGAGAGCGTGCGCCGCGTCATCGACCGGCTGCACGACTCGGAATTCGCCTACGAGATGGACCAGGGCACCGTCATCAAGGTGAAAATCACGGTCGACAAGAAAAAGCGCGAGGCAACCGTCGATTTCACCGGCACCTCACCGCAGCAGCCGACCAATTTCAACGCGCCGGAGCCGGTGACGCGCGCCGCCGTGCTCTACGTGTTCCGCGTCATGGTCGACGACGACATTCCGATGAATGCCGGCTGCCTGCGGCCGATCAACATCGTCATTCCGCCGCGCACCATGCTGACGCCGGAATATCCTGCCGCCGTGGTCGCCGGCAATGTCGAGACCTCGCAGGCCGTGACGAATTGCCTGTTCGGCGCGCTGGGCGCGCTTGCCGCCGCGCAGGGCACCATGAACAACCTCAACTTCGGCAACGACCGCTATCAGTATTACGAGACGATCTGCTCCGGCTCGCCGGCCGGCCCCGGTTTCCCCGGCACCGACGCCGTGCATACCCACATGACCAACACCCGCCTCACCGACCCGGAGGTGCTGGAGTTTCGTTATCCGGTGGTGCTGGAGGACTTCCACATTCGCACGGGCTCGGGCGGCCGCGGCCAGTGGAGCGCCGGCGACGGCATCCGCCGCACCATCCGCTTCCTCGAAAAGATGGACTGCACGATCCTGTCCGGCCACCGCCGCGTGCCGCCGTTCGGCCTCGCCGGCGGCGAGCCGGGCCAGATCGGCGAGAATTCCGTGCGCCGGAAGGACGGCCGCATCGAAAAACTTCAGGGCTGCGACGAAACCGTGATCGACGCCGGCGAAGCCGTCATCATCAGGACGCCGACGGCCGGCGGCTACGGGAAGCGGGGCTCCTGACCGACGGGCGGGGGAACGTCGTCAATTCGATACAATATGCGGACATTAACGATTGCCGGCGTTGTGATTTGATTTTGCCGACACGCATGCGAGCTTCGCCGCCATGAGCCGACGAATCGCACTTGCAGTCCTTGCCGTCACGCTCGCCTCCGTGCCGACGCTTGCCGACACCTATCCGGTGTCCGGCCGCTGGGGCGAAAGCGCGAGTACGGAAAAAGGCGCGATCGAGTGCCACGGCCGCCGCGTCATTGCGTTCAACGGCGACCAGCGCACCGACAACAAGGGCGGCGTGCCGGCCTTTCGCAATGTCTCGGTGCGGAAATTCGACAGCGGCTACCGGATCACCGACGTCTTCACGACCGGCCAGATCAGCAACGCGAACACCACGTTCACGCTGCGCCAGACCGATGCCGACCACATCGAAATCCGCTTCGAGCCGAGCGGCCAGATCCTGAAACTTCAGCGCTGCAAATAAAAGTCAGTTACGAGCGATGATCTCGCGCTCGCCGCGATGGACCGGCGTGGCGTCGTGGATCGTCCCGGCCTTGCGGCGCAATGGCATGCGCGGCCTCCGGCGCTTCAGCGCGCTGCGGCGGCGGCGGCGCGGCGTAACCTTGGCAAGACGAACTCCGCCGATACGATCGAACGGCTCATGCACGCTGCCATCCGCGTCGGCGATCAGAAGCGGCATGCCGAGCACATTGGCCCAGGCCCGCCATTCGGCCGTGACCTCGTCGCCATCCGGGGCGACATAAAGGGGCAGTGTCAGCGAAGGATCACAGTGTTCGAGCACCACCGCGGTCGCGATGGCGCCATCCGCTCCCGGTGCGCCGACGCGGATCGACACGCCGCGATACGCCGACACCGGCAGGTTGAGCGCCATGCGCATGCCCGCCACGCTGCGGCGGACTACCACGCGCTCACGATGAAGCTCGACTTCCCGCACCCGCCCGTCGGCCGCCGCATCGCCGGCCTCGAACACCGCCGGCAGGGCGAACGGGTCGAGCCGCAGCGCGCGGCCCGACCCGGCGGACATCCCGCCACTTCGCATTTGACGCCTCAAACTCGCTCCCACGCCAGGCTTATCTGCCCGGTCGATGGCGAGGAGCATCGCAGAAACGCCTCGGATTTCGCTTAAAGATCGCGGTTAAGAGTTTCTGCGCAGCGACGTTCCACAGCGCATGATTGACGGCGTGTTGCCAACCATGATTGACGAGATGTTGCCGGCTTGAGGCGAATTGTCTTGATCCCTATCTGAAGCATCACACCAACCGCCGGGAACTCCCCGAAAACTCGCATGAACGACGCCTCCGCCCTGCTCGACCAGTCCGCGCTTACCGACCGCGCCGCCCGCCTCGTCGAGAACGCCCGCCGCGCCGGCGCCGATGCCGCCGACGCCGTCGCAGTGCGCTCGATGTCGCTCTCGGTGCAGGTTCGCGATAACGCGGTGGAGGAATCCGAGCGTTCGGAGGGCGACGATATCGGCCTGCGCGTTTTCGTCGGCCGCCGCCAGGCGGTGGTGTCGACCAACGACCTCACCCGTGACGGACTCGCTGGATTGGCCGAACGCGCGGTCGCGATGGCGCGTGTCGCGCCCGAAGACCCCTATGCCGGACTTGCCGAGGACAATCTTCTGGCAAAGAATTTTCCCGATCTCGATCTCGCCGACCCCGCGCTGCCGTCCGTCAACGATCTCGAAACCATGGCGCGACAGGCAGAAGCCGCCGCGCTTGGCGTGAAGGGCGTTTCGAAATCCGGCAGCGCCTCGGCCTCCGCCGGCGTCGGCGGCATGGTGCTGGTGACAAGCGGCGGATTTCGCGGCGCCTATCTCGGCTCGCGCCACAGCATCTCGGCAATGGCGATCGCCGGCGACGGCATCGCAATGGAGCGGGACTACGACTATTCCTCGACGCTGCACGCCCGCGACCTCGACCGGCCGGAAGCAATCGGCCGCACGGCCGGCGAGCGCGCGGTGGCGCGGCTCAATCCACGCAAGGTCGCCACGCAGAAGGTGCCGGTCGTATTCGACCCGCGCGTCGCGGGTTCGCTCGTCGGCCACCTCGCCGGCGCGGTCAACGGAGCGTCCATCGCGCGCAAATCGAGCTTCCTGCGCGAGAAGATGGGCGTCAAATTATTCGGCGACGGCATCCGCATCGTCGACGACCCGCTGCGCAAACGGGGCCTGCGCTCGCGGCCGTTCGACGCCGAAGGCGTTGCCTGCAAGCCGCTTGCCGTCGTCGAAGGCGGCGTTCTGAAAAGCTGGCTGCTCGACTGCGCGACCGCGCGCGAACTCGGCCTTGCGACCACGGGGCACGCGCATCGCGGCGTCTCGTCGACGCCGTCGCCGGGCGCAACCAATCTGCATCTCGAAGCCGGCACACAAAGTCCCGATGCTCTGATCGCCGACATCAAGGACGGCTTTTATGTCACCGACCTGATCGGCTCGGGCGTGAACGGCGTCACCGGCGATTACAGCCGCGGCGCCTCGGGCTTCTGGATCGAGAACGGAAAGCGCACGTTTCCCGTCAGCGAAGTCACCATCGCCGGTCACCTGCTCGAGATTTTCAAATCGATGACGCCGGCGAATGACCTCACGTTCCGCTACGGCACCAATGCGCCGACGGTCCGCATCGAAGGCCTGACCCTTGCCGGACAATGAGCGCCATGCTTTGCGCGAAGCGCTCGCCGGCGCGTTGCGCGAGGCCGGCGAGATCGCGTTGGTCGCTTCCAAGAGGCCGTTGAAGCGCTGGACCAAGCACGGCGCTTCGCCGGTCAGCGAAGCCGACATCGCGGTCAACGATTTTCTCGCGGCACGTCTGCCTCCGCTTGCGCCGGACGCCGGCTGGCTGTCCGAGGAAACGGAGGACAACACGGCGCGGCTCGACGCCGCCTCGCTTTGGATCGTCGACCCGATCGACGGCACGCGCGCCTATCTCGACGGCAAGCCGGACTGGTCGATCTCGGTGGCGCTGGTCGAAAACGGCCGCCCGGTAATTGGCGGCATCTATGCCCCGGTGACGGACGAGCTGTTTCTTGCCGCGGCGGGCGACGGCGCGACCGTCAACGGCGCCCGGATCAGGGCGGATCTCGCCGACACGCTCAACGGCGCCCGGCTTGCCGGACCGCAGAGCCATTTGCGCAAGCTCGTCGAGATCAACCCGCGACTCCTGCCGCAGCCGAAAATCCACTCGCTGGCGCTGCGGCTCGCGCGGGTCGCGCAAGGCGATATCGATGCCGCGCTTGCGTCGCGAAACAGCCGTGACTGGGATCTTGCCGCGGCCGACCTTTTGGTCCACGAAGCAGGCGGCGCGATGACCGACTTCGAGGGCCGTCCGCCAGTTTATAACCGGCCCAATCCGGTGCATGCAGCCCTGATCGCCGCGGGCGCGGCCCGCCACGCGGCGGTCCTCGAACTGCTTCGCGACCGCCGCGGCGAGTTCGTATAGTCTCTTTGGCAAGCCTCACCCGGCCGGGCCACGCATTGGCGGAGAATTCGACATGTCCGAACAAACCACCGGCACGCAGTTGTTGCATCTGGTGTTTGGCGGTGAGCTGACGGATCCCGGCAGCACCGAATTTCGCGATCTCGGCAAGCTCGACATCGTCGGCATGTATCCGAACTACGCGACCGCCTACACAGCCTGGAAAGCGAAGGCGCAGCAGACCGTCGACAACGCGCATATGCGCTATTTCATCGTGCATCTCCATCGGCTGCTCGATCCGAGCGCCACTGCCGGCCGGCCGGGGTGATCGGATCGCGGCATGGGTCTCTGGAAGCGCGTCGGGCGCCAGGCTTGGGTACAGACCGCGGTCGGCGTGACCGCCGCGGAATATCTGCGGCTTGTCGCGCTGACCAACCGCACGGTCGTTGAGCCGCGCACAGTCTACGATGGCCTGATGCAGGTGATGCCGATCATCATCGCAGCGTGGCATGGACAGCACTTCATGATCCCGTTCCTGCGCAAGCCGGAGCATCGCTTCAAGACGCTGATCTCGCGCCACCGCGACGGCAATATCAATGCCGTCATCGCCGAGCATTTCGGCATCGGCGCGATCCGCGGCTCGGGCGACCATGGCGGCGAGTTTCATCGCAAGGGCGCGGTCTCCGCGTTTCGCGCGATGCTTGCCGCGCTCGAGGACGGCTTCAGCGTCACGCTGACGGCCGACGTGCCCAAGGTCGCGCGTGTCGCCGGCACCGGCATCGTCAAGCTCGCGCAGATGTCCGGCCGGCCGATCTATCCCCTCGCCATCGCCAACAGCCGCCGCGTCGAATTGAACAGTTGGGACCGCAGCGCATTGCCGCTGCCATTCGGCCGCATGGCCGGCGTGCTCGGCGAACCGATCACGGTCGACGCCGCGGCCGGACCGGACGACCTCGAACGCGCGCGGCGCGCGGTCGAAACCAACCTCAACGCGGCGACCGGGCGCGCCTATGCGCTGGTCGACCGGCGCACGGGCGCAAACCATGGCTAGATCGCTGTCGGCAGCCCTGCGATTCTACCGTGCGCTGTCGGCCATCGCGACGCCGCTCGCGCCGTTGCTGCTGTCCTATCGTCTTCGCCGCGGCAAGGAGATTGCCGAACGGCTGCCGGAACGGCGCGGCCGCGGGCGGGTGCCGCGGCCGGAAGGCCCGCTGGTGTGGCTCCACGGCGCAAGCGTCGGCGAACTCGCCAGCGTCTACCCGCTGATCGAACGTATCTGTTCGCAGCAAATCGCGGTGCTGGTCACTTCCGGCACCGTGACCTCGGCAAGCCTCGCGGGGCAGCGCCTGCCACGTGGCGCCTTTCACCAGTTCGTTCCGCTCGACGCGCCAGCCTTCGTGCGGCGTTTCCTCAATCACTGGCAGCCGGACCTCGCACTGTTCGTCGAATCCGATCTGTGGCCCAACATGATCGTCGAAACCGCCAAGCGCAGTGTGCCGATGGTGCTCATCAACGGCCGCCTGTCGGACAATTCCTATCGGCGCTGGCGCTATCTGCCCGGCACCATTGCCGCCCTGCTCGACCGGTTTGATCTCGTGCTTGCGCGCACCACCGACGACGGCCGCCGCTTCAGCGACCTCGGCGCACCGCGCGTGATCGTCACCGGCAACCTCAAGCTCGACGTCCCTGCGCCCGCGGCCGATCCCGATGCGCTGCGGATCCTGCAATTCTCCATCGGCAAGCGTCCCGTGATCGCGGCGGCCTCAACCCATGCCGGCGAAGAGGCCGCCATCATGGAGACCCATGCGCGGCTGCGCACCGACTTTCCAGGTCTTCTCACGATCGTTGCGCCGCGCCACCCGGACCGCGGCCCCGGCATCGTCGAGATCGCGGCGGCGATGCGGCTCAAGACCGCATTGCGTTCGCGCGGCGACATTCCGACCCCGACCACCGATGTCTACATCGCCGACACCATGGGCGAGCTTGGTCTTGTTTACCGGATTGCGCCGGTCGTCTTCATGGGCGGGTCGCTGATCCGCCACGGCGGGCAAAATCCGATCGAGCCGGCCAAGCTCGGCGCCGCGGTCGTCCATGGGCCGCATGTGTGGAACTTTGCCGAACTCTATGCCGCGCTCGACAATGCCGACGGCGCCATCGCGGTCGAAGAGGCCGGCGAACTCGCCGAGGTGCTGTCGCGGCTCCTGCGCGACGACGCAATGCGAGCGCGGTTTGCCGGCAACGGCAAGACCACCGTCGACGCGCTCGGCGGCGCGCTCGAGCGCGCCTCGCAAGCGCTCGATCCCTATCTGATGCAGCTTCGGCTCGGTGCGCATCATGGCCGCCGGTGAGAGCCATGCGTGATCCGGCTTTCTGGTGGCGGCCCCCGGGCCAGGCAGGCCTTGCCGCCGCGTGTCTTGCGCCGGTCGCAGCGCTCTATGGCCGCATCGCGGCAGGCCGGATGCGGCGGCGTGGCGCCAGCGCCGGCGTCCCGGTCATCTGCGTCGGTAATTTTACATTGGGCGGCACCGGCAAGACGCCGCTCGCGATCTGGCTTGCCCGCATGCTGTCGGACATCGGCGCGACGCCCGTGCTGCTGTCGCGCGGCTATGGCGGCAGCGTCCCCGGACCGTTGACGGTCGATCCGGCACGCCACTCCGCCGCGCAGGTCGGCGACGAGCCGCTGCTGCTCGCCCGCGCCGCGACCACCATCGTTGCCCGTGACCGCGCCGCCGGCGCGCGTGCTGCGGTCGAGGCCGGCGCTTCGATCATCGTGATGGACGACGGGCTGCAGAATTCCGCAATCGAGAAAGATCTCGCAATCGCGGTGGTCGACGGCCCGCGCGGCGTCGGCAATGCCCGCGTGTTTCCGGCGGGGCCCTTGCGGGCGCCGCTCGCTTCGCAACTCGCCCATGTCAACGCGCTGCTGGTGGTCGGCGACGCAGCCGGAGCCGGCCAAGTGATCGCGGCGGCTTCGAGCCGGGGGGTGCGCGTCTTCCATGCCGCGCTGGTGCCCGACCGCGCGACACTGACCGAGTTTCGGGCGCAGAAGGTGCTGGCCTTTGCCGGCATCGGCGATCCGGGCAAGTTCTTCGCGACGCTGAAGGCGGCGGGGATCAGCGCACCTGTCCGCATGTCGTTTCCCGACCATCACCGTTATTCATCGCGGGACGCAAAGACCCTGCTCGAGCGAGCCGGCCACGAGCGGCTTGAACTGCTGACGACCGAAAAGGACATCGCGCGCATGGCCGGCGATCCGAAACTCGCGGCGCTCGCGGCGCGCGCCAAGGCGCTGCCGGTGACGCTGTCGTTTCACGACGCCGCCGAGTTTCGTGCGCTGGTGCTGTCGAAGATCAGAAAATAGCGGCGGTCAGGCCGCCGGCTCGCCGCGCCCGGCAAAGCTCTGCGCCACCGCGTCCGGCGAGGCATAGGCCTCCTGCCGGTCGACGCTCCAGTATTTCAGTTCCTCGAGCGGGATCGGCACGCCGGTCACCGCGCAGCGCACGAAGGCGCCCGGCCGTACCACGCGGAAGTCGCCGTCGAGGTATTTCACCTCGGCCTCATTGTTCATCGGCGGCTGACGGTCGCCACGGTTGAGCACGTCGATCTCCGGGAAGCAGTCGGTGGACGCCGACAAGATAGTGATTTCCGGGCGGCAGGCAAAGCCCGCGCACGGTCTGATTCAGTTTTGCTGAATCAGACCGTCATTATTTTATGAGGGCATGACCCGGTCCGAAAACCAGTATCCACTTTTCGGGGTCATGCCCTAGAACAGATCGCCCTGCCCGACGCCACGCTTTGCCGACCTGGCGCGCGGTTTCGGCGCGGCGGACGGCGCAGCTCCCTCGCCCGCCGTCGCCGTCACCCGCCCATCGGCAAATTCGATGTCGAGCCGCGCGCCCGACGCTACGGCCGCGGCGCTGCGCAATGGCTGCCCCCGGTCGTCGCGCACCAGCGCGAAGCCACGCTCCAGAACGCCGCGATAGGAGAATGCCGCCAGCAGCTGCCCGGCCGACTGCACCCGCTGCTTGCGGCGGTCGAGGGCGACCTTCACTGCGCGGAGGCCGCGCTGACCGAGCGCGCCGACGGCGTCGCGGCCGCGCTCGAGCCGGTGGCGCAACAGCCGCGGCGAGAGCTTCGCCGCCGCGCGAGTCAGTTGCGTGCGATGGAGCTGAGCATTGGCGCGCAGCGCGCGTGGCAGCCGCTCCGAACAAGCATCGAGCCGCTGCCGCGCGGTCGAGAGCAGTTCGTCGGCGGCGGGAAGCGCCCGCGTCGCCGCCCGCAATTCGGTCTGGCGATGCTCCATGCCGCGCCGCCAGCCGGCGATCTGCCGTGCGCCGAGCGCGGCGATCTGCGCGATCAGCTCGGCGCGCACCGGCACCGCCATTTCGGCAGCCGCCGTCGGCGTCGGCGCCCGCTTGTCGGCGGCAAAATCGATCAGCGTCACGTCGGTCTCGTGGCCGACCGCCGAGATCAGCGGGATCATCGAGTCGGCTGCCGCGCGCACCACAATTTCTTCGTTGAACGACCACAGATCCTCGAGCGAACCGCCGCCACGCGCGACGATAATGAGATCGGGACGCGGAATTTTGCCGCCTTCGGGAAGGTCGTTGAAGCCGCGGATGGCATTGGCGACCTCGCCCGCCGACTGCTCGCCTTGCACCCGCACCGGCCACACCAGCACACGGCGCGGGAAGCGGTCGGCGAGCCGATGCAGGATGTCGCGGATCACGGCGCCGGTCGGCGACGTGACAACGCCGATCACCTCCGGCATGAACGGCAGGAGCTGCTTGCGCGCCGGATCGAACAGCCCCTCGGCGGCGAGCTTCTGCTTGCGCTCCTCGAGGAGCTTCATCAGCGCGCCGAGGCCCGCCGGCTCCAGCGTGTCGATCACGATCTGGTATTTCGACGAGCCCGGATAGGTCGTGAGCTTGCCGGAGACGAGGACATCGAGCCCCTCTTCCGGCTTCACGCGCATGCGGCCCCAGACGCCCTTCCACACCACGGCTTCGAGCACCGCGCGGTCGTCCTTGAGGCGGAAATAGACGTGGCCGGAAGGCGACGGCCCCTTGAAGCCCGACACTTCGCCGCGCACGCGGACGTAGCCATAGGCGTCCTCGACCGTGCGCTTGAGCGCCGCGGAGAGTTCCGAGACGGTCCATTCCGGCGTGTTGTCGAGCGCGGCGTCGTTCATGCTGTGCGAAGTTGCCTGCAAACTGGTCGTGTGTAACTGCCCCCGAATCCCTTGCCGGGCGGGCGCTCCATGCTACACCACCCCGGCCATGATCCTGAGTGCGGCATTTCCGGCATGAACATTCTTCTTCTCGGCTCTGGCGGCCGCGAACATGCGCTGGCTTGGGCGATCGCCGCAAGCCCGCTGACGACGAAACTCTATTGCGCGCCGGGCAATGCCGGCATCGCGCAGGAGGCGGAACTGGTCGCGCTCGATGTCGCCGACCACGCCGCGGTGATCGCGTTCTGCAAGGCGAACAGAATCGACTTCGTGGTGGTCGGCCCGGAAGCGCCGCTGGTCGCCGGCATCGTCGACGATCTCGAAGCCGCCGGCATCAAGGCGTTCGGCCCGACCGCCAAGGCGGCGCAACTCGAAGGCTCCAAGGGCTTCACCAAGGATCTCTGCCGCGCCAACAGCATTCCAACCGCGGCCTATGAGCGCTTCAAGGATGCCACGGCGGCAAAGGACTACATCCGCAAGCAAGGCGCGCCCATTGTCGTGAAGGCCGACGGGCTTGCTGCCGGCAAGGGCGTCGTCGTCGCCGAGACGCTCGACGAGGCGCTCGCCGCCGTCGACATGATCTTCGGCGGCGGACTGGGCGCGGCCGGCAGCGAAGTCGTGGTCGAGGAATTTCTCGACGGCGAGGAAGCCTCGTTCTTCGCGCTGTGCGACGGCACCCATGCGGTCGCGCTCGCCTCCGCGCAGGACCACAAGCGCGTCTTCGACGGCGACAAGGGCCCCAACACCGGCGGCATGGGCGCCTATTCGCCGGCCCCGGTGATGACCGACGAGATCACGCAGCGCACGATGAAGGAAATCATCGCGCCGACCGTGCGCGCGCTCGCGGCGATGGGCGCGCCCTACAAGGGCGTGCTGTTCGCCGGCCTGATGATCGGCAAGGACGGACCGAAGCTGATCGAGTATAACTGCCGCTTCGGCGACCCGGAATGCCAGGTGCTGGTGCTGCGGCTGATGTCGGACCTGTTGCCGGCGCTGATCGCTGCGCGCGACGGACAACTCAAGAATTTCGATCTGCGCTGGTATCCACACGCGGCCCTGACCGTGGTCATGGCGGCGAACGGCTATCCGGGTGTCTACGACAAGGGCACGGTGATCGAGGGTCTCGACAAAGCAGCCGCGCTCGACGACGTGCAGATTTTCCACGCCGGCACCAAGGCGGAGAACGGCAAAGTGCTCGCGATCGGCGGCCGCGTGCTCAATGTGTGTGGTACCGGCGACACGATCGGCGACGCGCAGGCGCGCGCTTACGACGCGGTCAATGCCATCAAATGGCCGGGCGGTTTTTGCCGCCGCGACATCGGCTGGCGCGCCATCGCGCGCGAGCGCGCCGGCAGTTGACCACGACGAGGCAACCGCGTCTGATAGCCAGCATGTCAGACAGCGACCTCGCCGATCTCTTCCCCGGTTACAACGCGCACTGGATCGGAACCTCGATCGGAAAGATTTTCGCACGGTCGGGCGGAAGTGGCCCGCCATTGATGTTGCTGCACGGTTACGCGCAGACCAATGTGATGTGGCACAAGGTGGCGCCGGCTTTGGACAAACACTTCACGCTGATCATTCCCGACCTGCCCGGCTATGGCTGGTCGGTCGCGCCGGACGCCGCCGCCGATCATTCGCCTTACGACAAGCGCTCGATGGCGAAGGTGATGATCGAGGTGGTGGAGACGCTTGGATACGCGCAGTTCGCGCTGGCCGGCCACGACCGCGGCGGCCGTGTCGCCTACCGCCTCGCGCTCGACCATCCGGGCCGGCTGTCGAAGCTCGCCGTGCTCGACATCGTGCCGACCTACGACATGTGGACGCGCATGGACCACAAGATGGCGATGAAGGTGTTTCACTGGCAGTTCCTGGCGCAGCCTTTTCCGATGCCGGAAAAGACGCTCGCCACCACCTCGCTCGACTACATCCACCTCAAAATGGCGAGCTGGACCAAGGCGAAGAACCTGTCGGCCTTCGATCCGCGCGCGACGGCGCATTACGACGCTTTCTTTTCCGATCCGCTGCGCATCCACGCCACCTGCGAAGACTATCGCGCCGGCGCCACCACCGACTTCGCCAACGACACCGTCGACCGCAAGGCCGGCAAGAAGATCGGCTGTCCGGTGCTGGCGCTGTGGGGCGCGGCCGGCATCCCGTCCGAAAGCGGCCCGCTCGCGATCTGGCGCGACTGGGCGGACAATGTATCGGGCAAGCCCGTCGACTCCGGGCATTTTCTCGCCGAGGAAAATCCCGACGCCACCGCGGCGGCCATGATCGAATTTTTCGCTGCGCCCTGACGGCGCGGCGTCATACCATCGCCGGCGATGACCCAACCGCTGCTCCGCCTCTTTGAAGACGTGCTGGCCGGTCCCGCGACCGCGCCGATGGCCCTGCCGGCGCTGCCGCGCGTGATCTATGTCGTGCAGGGCGCGGCGATCATCGGCGGCAAGCGCTTCGCGGCCGACGAGGCCTGGCAGGGTGAAGACGCGGTGATGCTGGCAGCCGCCGACGAAGGCACCACCTGCTGGCGCTGGGAACTCGGCCGCGCCGGCTTCACCGTGACCGTCGCCGCCGCGCCCGGCATGACCACGCGGGAAAAGCTGTCGGCGCTGCTGACGACGTTGCCCAAGGGAGAGTTGCTGATGCGCTGCGACAGCGTCTCGCTGCCGGCCGGCGCCGTCGCCTATGCGCATACCCATCACGGCCCCGGCATCCGCTGCGTCATCGACGGCGGCATTCGCGTCGTCATCCACGGCCTCTCGAATGTCTATGGGCCCGGCTGCGCCTGGTTCGAGGCCGGCCCCGATCCGGTCTATGGCGAAGCCTCCCCGCACGAGGACAGCCGCTTTATTCGGGTCACGATCCTGCCGCTCGCGCTCGCCGGCCAGCGCTCGACCACCTATGTCAATCCTGAGGATCGCGACAAGGCCAAGCTCCAGCAATACAAGGTCTATGCCGATGCGCCGATTGCGTTCGGCACCGGCGGATGAGCACGTCATGAGCGCACTCGACCGGCAGGCGGCGTTTTCCGGCACCAAGGAGGTGGCGCAGGCGCTGCGCATCGATGCCGCGCGGCTCGAAACCTATCTGACGCGGCACATCGCCGGCTTCGCCGGCCCGCTCACGCTCAGGCAATTCAAGGGCGGTCAGTCGAACCCGACCTACCTGCTCGAAACCCCGGCCCGCAAATACGTGCTGCGCCGCAAGCCGCCGGGCAAGTTGCTGCCCTCCGCGCACGCGGTCGACCGCGAATACCGCGTCATTCGCGCGCTGCATGCGCAGGACTTTCCGGTCGCCGAGCCGCTCGTCTATTGCGACGACGACGGCGTCGCCGGCACCGCCTTTTACGTCATGGGTTTCGCCGACGGCCGGGTGTTCTGGGAGCCGCAAATGCCGGGCTCAAACAGCGCCGAGCGCGCTGCGGTCTACGACGCGATGAACGCCACCATCGCGCGGCTGCACGCCTTCGATCCCGCCGCGATTGGCCTCGGCGACTTCGGCAAGGGCGGCAATTATGTCGGACGGCAGGTCGAGCGCTGGTCGAAACAATATCGCGCGTCGGAGACTGAAAAAATCGACGACATGGAGCGGCTGATCGATTGGCTGCCGCAAAATATTCCGCCGGAGGCGCCGGTCCGGCTGGTCCATGGCGACTACCGGATCGACAACCTGATCGTTGCGAAGGATCGCACCGACATCATCGCGGTGCTCGATTGGGAGCTGTCCACGCTCGGCGATCCGCTGGCCGATTTCGCCTATCATCTGATGGCCTGGCACATGCCGCATTCCGACAGCGCCGCCGGCACCGCGACGCTGCGCGGCCACGATCTTAGCGCGCTCGGCATTCCGTCGATGCACAACTATGTCGAGGCCTATCGGGCGCGCACCGGACTCGATCCACGGCCGCATCTTGCCACCTATCTCGCCTACAATTTCTTCCGGATCGCCGCGATCCTGCAGGGCATTATCGGCCGTGTCCGCGACGGCACCGCGACCAGCGAGTTCGCGCCTTCGAAGGCGGAGATGATCCGCCCACTCGCCGCGACCGGCTGGGATTTTGCCAGACAGGCCGGCGCGCGCTGATTTGTGTACGGTGAACGCGGCGTTACCGCCGGCCGCGCAAGTCGAGCGAAAATCCCGCCGGAACTTTCATGTCACGCGCCTAGTCTCGCATCCGTCGCTACAGGCGAATGGCGGGACCGTCGATGGACGTCAGCAAGATCAGCGTTGTCGCGATCAAGCCGGAGGCCGGCCTCGGGTCGCAGCACCAGAAGCCGCAACCGGCGAACGACAACGAGGAGCAGGACCGCGACGACGCGGCGGACAGCGATTCCGCGGAAGCCGCCGTGACGGACGGCGATGCCGCGTCCGACCCGTTGATCGATCCCACCCTGCCCTCGCCGCCGCCCGGCCTGGGCAAGCACGTCAATATCGTCGTCTGAATCACCCGGTTATTTTGCGCCGTCGATGGCCTGAACCATGGCCTCGACTGCTCCGCGCGTCGTCAGGCCGCCGTCCTGCGTCAATGACCGCCAGGTGTGGAAACTGAGCGCGAGCGCGAGCATCGCGTGCTGTTTGGCGTTGAGCTTCGCGCCCAGCACTTCGTGATAGGCCTCGAAAAATGGGCCGAAGCGCAGACGGGAAACCTCTCTGGTGAGCGCGTGATGCTCGGCATCACGCAACACACAGGCCGCAAGCTGTGCGTTGCGCTCGAACCAGCCATAGATCGCCGCAAGCCCGCTCCGCAGCCGTTCGCTGCGGTCGGCGATCGCGCGCCACGGCGCCGCATCCGGCAGCGGCTCGCGCTCTTCCACATGCGCCGAACAGGCCATCAGCATCGCCCGTTCGTCCGGGAAATGCGCATAGAGCGTATGCCGCTGCACGCCCGCTTTCTCGGCGATCATGCTGAACGTGGTCGCCGCCGGCCCGACCGTGGAATGCAGCGTCACCGCCGCCTCGACGATCTTCTGCCGGGTCTGCGCCTGGGATTCGGCGCGCTTTTTCAGGGTATAGGTCCGGGCCATTTTCACTACACTATTGTGTGCAATTAAACTTGACAAGGGAAAAATTTCATTGCACAAGGGTGTGCTTTTAATTTGCACGCAAACGATCCAACCCCTCTGGAGACAGTCATGGAAACCAAAGTCAGTGAAATCGCCGACGGCATCTACCGCCTCTCGACCTTCGTGCCCGACCTCGCCCCGCCCGCGGGCTTCACCTTCAACCAGTTCCTCGTCATGGGCGACGAGCCGCTGATGTTCCACACCGGCCTGCGCAAGATGTTCGGTCTCAACCGCGATGCGCTCGCCAAGATCATCCCGCCGGAAAAGCTGCGGTGGATCTCCTACGGCCATTTCGAGGCCGACGAATGCGGCGCCATGAACGAGTGGCTCGCCGCGGCCCCCAGCGCGACCGCCGCGCACGGCAATACCGGCAGCATGGTGTCGCTGAACGACTTTGCCGACCGGCCGCCACGCATCCTCAATGACGGCGACGTGATCGACATCGGCGGCAAGCGCCTGCGCTTTATCGACACGCCGCACACCCCGCATGGTTGGGACGCCGGCGTGATGTACGAGGAGACGACCGGCACGCTGTTGTGCGGCGACCTTTTCACGCAGGCCGGCAACGACAAGGCGATCACCGACCGCGACATCGTCGGTCCCGCGATCGCTGGCGAAGACATGTTCAACTATTCCGCGCTCAATCCCGGCATGGGCGCGACGATCCGCGGCCTCGCAAAGCTCGCGCCGAAGACGCTCGCGCTGATGCACGGCCCGACGTTCCAGGGCGACGGCGCGGCGGCCTTGCGCGCGCTCGCCGACGACTACGACCGCCGTGTCAGCGGCGCGATGCGCGAGAGCCTGTTGCTCAACGCCGCCTGAGTGAGGACGCCATGACAAAATCGTGCGTTGAGGACATCTCAGGCCAAAGCATCGCCGCGCGGCCGCACCAGCGGGCTTTCGCCGGACAGATGGCCGCGCAGCGTGGCCATATGGGCGGCGAGCGCGTCGACGAAGGCGCGGACATGCGGCGCGTGCCGGATGTCCTCACGCACGATCAGCCAGCTTTCAGCATCGAGTTCGCGGACCGGCGGCAGACAACGCAGCAGGTCGGGCTCGGTATCGCCGACGAAACAAGGCAGCATGCCGACTCCGAGACCCGCCTTCACCGCGGAGACAAGATTGGTGAGGCTGTTGCTGCGGGCGCTGATCGGCGCCTTCTCGGCGACGACCGTAAGCCAGCGGAAATGCAGCCCGCGCGATGTCGGGCTGTCCATCGCGATCACCGCATGACTGTTCAGTTCCTCGATCGTGGCCGGGAGCCCGTGCTCGTCGGCGTAGGCGCCGCTGCAATAGGCGGCCCAGGCAAAGCCGGGAAGCCGTTGTGCGACCAGGCCGCCGCCTTCGGGGCGCGCGCTCGCCCGCAATGCGACGTCTGCCTCGCCGCGTGCCACGTCAAGCTGGCGGTCGTCGGCAATCAATTCGACGATCACTTCGGGATACTGCCGACGAAACTCGCGGAGAAACGGCGCCACGATCCGGTTCGCCACGACTTCCGCGGAGGTGAAGCGGATCGACCCGGACACGAGCCGCAGCTTCGCTTCGATCGCGTTCTGGATGACGCGCATCTCGGCGTCGATGCGCTCGGCGCCGGCGGCGACCATTTCGCCGAGCGGCGTCAACCGGTAGCCGTCGCGCCGCGCCTCGAACAGGTCGGCGCCAATCGCCGCCTCGATCCGCGCGACCCGCCGGGCGACCGTGGTCTGATTGACATTCAGGATTTTGGCGGCCCGCAGCGCCGACCCGGCGCGCGCCACGGCCAGAACGAAACGGAGGTCGTCCCAATCAATCATGGATCATTCTGCAAAAACGCAGAACGACTTGGCAATAGTTCGGATTGAGATGGCCGGTTTCACCATGTATCTGGCCGCCCAATCGACGCGCTACCCCGCGTCAATCACCTAACCCGATCTGACAACAACCGCGGCGAGCGGACCCGATCGCCGCGCGGCCAATGCCGCGCGCCGAAACGGCACCGCTTTGCCCGCTGCCCTGAGGACAACACCATGCTTCAGACGACCGCCACCGCCCAGCCGCGCCCGGCAGCCACCTCCCCCCGCCGCCCGGCTATGGTTGCGCCGGACCTCTGCATCGTCGACGGCACCGATGCCGCACCGCCGTCGCCGGTGCCGTTGATGGCGCTGTCGACCGGCTTCTGGGCGTTCAAGACGCTCGCCGCCGCCCACGAACTCGGCCTGTTCGCGCATCTTGAACAGTTCCGCGGCGCCACCGCCGCCGAACTGTCCGAGGCCTTTGGGCTGCATCCACGCCCGGCCGAAATGCTGCTGACCGGCTGCGCCGCGCTCGGCCTGCTCGACAAGGCCGGCGGCCGCTACCGCAACACGCCGCTCGCCGCCGTCTATCTCGTCCCCGGCAAGCCCGGCTATTTCGGCGGCTGGATCGAAATGCTCGACAAGCGGCTCTATGCCGGATGGGGCAAGCTCACCGAGGCGCTGCGCACCAACCGCCCGACCACCTGGAATCCCGACACCCAGGACTCGCTGTTCGACGGCGAGGATCCGAAGATGCTGGCGCTGTTCTGGGAAGCGATGCACTCGCTGTCCGTCATGACCGCGCGGGCGCTCGCCGCGGCAGTCGATCTGACCAGCCACCGCCGGCTGCTCGACATCGGCGGCGGCTCCGGCGCCTTCGACATCGAACTGTGCCGCGCCTATCCGAACCTGACCGCCACCGTGTTCGACCTGCCGCATGTCGCCGACATCGCAGCCGACAAGATCAAGGACGCCGGCCTGAGCAGGCGCATCGCTGTGGCGGGCGGAACGTTCTTCGGCGCGTTCCCGCGCGGCCATGACGTGCATCTGTTCTCGATGATCATGCACGACTGGGACGAGGCGAAGAACCGCGGCCTGCTCGCGCGCTCGTTCGAGGCGCTGGAGCCGGGCGGTATCGTCATCGTCAGCGAGCTGTTGGTGAACGACGACAAGACCGGACCGGCGCCGGCGGCCCTGATGAGCCTCAACATGCTGATCGAGACCGAGGGCCGCAACTACGCGGCCGCGGAATACGCAGGCTGGCTCAAGGACGCCGGCTTCCGCGACATCGAAACCGTCACGTTCTACTCGCCCGGCGCCAACGGCGCCGTGATCGGCCGCAAGCCGCGCCGCTGAACGCACTCCCAACCCAATCAAAACAAGGACAACCATCATGACTGCTTTTATGGACTCCCCCACCCTGCACCGAGCGCTCGCTGCGATGACTGTCGCTGCCGTGTTGCTGCTCGGCATCGCCGCCAGCAAGGCCGCCGAAACGCCGGCTCAGCGCGGCAAATATCTCGTCACGTTCGGCGGCTGCAACGACTGCCACACGCCGGGCTATTTCTTCGGCAAGCCCGACATGGCGCGCATGCTGGGCGGCTCTGAGGTCGGATTCGAAATTCCCGGCCTCGGCGTCTTCCACGGCCCGAACCTGACGCCCGACCGCGACACCGGCCTCGGCAAATGGTCGGCGCAGCAAATCGGCGCGGCGATCACCACCGGCAAGCGGCCCGACGGCCGTGTCCTCGCCCCGATTATGCCGTGGCACGCCTTTGCCAATCTGACGCGCGAAGACGTCAACGCCATCGTCGCGTTTCTGCAAAGCCTGCCGCCGGTGAAGAACCAGGTGCCGGGCCCGTTCGGACCGAACGAGAAGCCGACCTCCTTCGTGATGAAGATCGTGCCACCGGACGCGTCAGCAAAAGCCGCGCCGGCCTCGAAATAACAGCAGCAACAACCACCGTCCCAAAAAAGGTTCCGACCATGACAACATCATCGAATCCCTCGATCCGCCTGTTCGCCACCGAACAGCGCGCACGGCTCGAGCGCGCACAACACGGCATCGCCCTCGTCCGCTACGTCATCCTGCCGGCCCTGGCTGTCACGCCGCTGCTGCGGTTCTTGCGGCAGTCATTGCGCGTGTGGAACGCACGGCTCAAGGACCGTCACTTTCTCGCCGGCCTGCACGAGTTCCAGGTTCATGAAATGGGCCTGACGCTCGCCGAGCGCGACCACGAGGCGCAAAAGCCATTCTGGCAAGCATGACGATGCCTAGCGGCGCGCCGCGAAGAACCCTTTCAGCAGCGCGCCCGCTTCCGCTTCCGCGATGCCGCCATAGACCTCCGGACGGTGATGGCAGGCAGGCGACGCAAAAAACCGCACGCCATTGTCGACCGCACCGCCTTTCGGGTCGGCCGCCCCGTAATAGAGGCGGCGGACGCGGGCGAATGACAGCGCGCCCGCGCACATCGCGCAGGGCTCCAGCGTCACATAGAGATCGCAGCCGGTCAGCCGCTCCGTGCCGAGCGTGGCCGCCGCCTGCCGAATGGCCAGGAGCTCGGCATGGGCGGTCGGGTCGCGGTCGACGACGGTCCGGTTACCGGCCCGCGCCACCACCTTGCCATCGCGCACGATCACGCAGCCGACCGGCACCTCGCCGCGCGCCGCCGCGGCGCGTGCTTCCTCGAGGGCTTGGCTCATGAAGTCTTGGGCCATGACATCCGACATGCTCGTACGGCTTTCCGAACTCTGCTATCAGGCCGCATCCTTATTGCGGCTTTGGGCATGTCCAGCAAGAGCGACGAGAAAATCAGCACCGGCGGCGAGCGCATCGCCAAGGTGATCGCGCGCGCCGGGCTCGCCTCCCGCCGTCAGGCCGAGGGCCTGATCGCTGCCGGCCGCGTCTCCGTCAACGGCAAGATCATCACCTCGCCGGCGCTCAACGTGACGCCGGGCGACCGCATCGTCGTCGACGGCGAGCCGCTGCGCAGCCGCGAGCGCACCCGGCTGTTCCGTTATCATAAGCCGCGCGGATTGGTGACGACGACTTCGGACCCGCAAGGCCGCCCGACGATTTTTGCCGCGCTCCCGAAATCGCTGCCCCGCGTGGTCAGCGTTGGCCGGCTCGACCTCAATACCGAAGGTCTCATCCTGCTGACCAATGACGGCGGGCTCAAACGCATGCTCGAATTGCCGGCGACCGGCTGGCTGCGCCGCTACCGCGTCCGCGCCTTCGGCAAGGTGACGCAGGAGGCGCTCGACAGGCTGAAGAACGGCGTGACGATTTCCGGCATCCGCTACGGGCCGGTCGAGGCGGCGCTCGACCGCGAGCAAGGCTCCAATGTCTGGATCACCGTCGGCATCCGCGAAGGCAAGAACCGCGAGGTGCGCAACGTGATGGACCATCTTGGGCTGAAGGTGAACCGGCTCATCCGCGTGTCGTTCGGGCCCTTCGAGCTTGGCGATCTCGCCGAAGGCGCGGTCGAGGAGGTCGAGACTGAGGAATTAAAGACGATGCTCGGTGAGGAGATCGTCAGGCAGGTCGAAGCGGATTTCACGGGCCCGATGATCGATCACAGCGTGATCGCAAAACCGGAAAAGCCGGAACGGACACGCCGTGACGAACGGCAGGACGACGAACGCAAGCAGGCCCGCGACGACAAGCATCCCGATCGGCGCCGCAAACCGCCGCGCAAGCGGCGCGACCGTGCCCGCTCCGGCCCGCGGCCATCACGGCCGAAGCCCTCCAGCAAAAGTCCGAAAGACGCCGAGTGATGCGCGTCGTCGGCGGCACCCTGCGCTCGCGCCCGATCGCCGGGCCGAAGTCGGACGCGATCCGCCCGACCGCCGACCGGTTGCGCGAGTCGCTGTTCAATATTCTCGCGCACGCCTATGGCGATCCGGTCAGCGGCGCCCGCGTGCTCGACCTGTTCGCCGGCACCGGCGCGCTCGGCATCGAGGCGCTCTCGCGCGGCGCGGCGTTCGTGCTGTTCGTCGACGACGGCGCCGACGCCCGCGCATTGCTGCGGCAGAATGTCGAGGCGCTGGGGCTTGGCGGGACGACACGCATCTTTCGCCGTGACGCGACCAGGCTCGGCCCGGCGCATCCCATCGAGCCATTCGATCTCGTCTTTCTCGATCCGCCCTACGGCAAGGGCCTCGCCGAGAAAGCGCTTGTCTCCGCGCGCGAAGGCGACTGGCTCGCGCCGGACGCGCTGGTGGTGATCGAAGAAAAGGCCGACGCGGGATTTGCCGCGCCGGCCGGCTTCACCGAACTCGAGCGTCGCCGCTACGACGACACCGAGTTCACGTTTCTGCGCGCCTGATTATTTTTTCTTCCAGTTTTCGGTGCCCTTGGTGCCGGGATCGGTGCGCCGCCACCAGCGGCCCGACACCGAGCCGTCCGGCTTGATGTCCATCACCGCGATGAAGGAGCGCCCGTCCGCGACGCCGCCGACGAACAGCTTGTCGCCCGACACCTGGCCGATGCCGACATATTTGCCGCCGTCCCATTTCAGTTCGAGCGCGCCGTTGCGGTCCATGGTGACCGCGAGCGTGCCCTCGCCGTCATAGGCCTTGCCGTCGGTCTCGGTGCCGGTGACGACATAGTTGCCGATCAGGCTCGCGTTGTCGGCGGCGAGCGCCGGCGACATCAGACCCGCCAGCGCCAGGAGCGCCAGTGCGAAAATCGTTTTCAAGGAAGTCCCCCAGAGTTGCCGGCCAGTCCGCCGGTGCCGCACGCTAGCGGTTTTGGGTGACGGACAAAAGTAACGAGGCCATCAACGCCGGCCGAACAGCCGCTGGCATTGTTTCTATTTCAATTCCCAGACCTTGCCGTCCGCTTCCTTCAGCTTCTTTTTCTTTCTCAAGACCGTGGCAGCCCATCTCATATCGTACTGCCAAGTGTAGAGCAGATCGGTCCTTTCCAGTTCTTTGCGATGTGTGTCCCAAATGATCTTTGCGATATCTCTTATTCGAGCTTTTCCACCCAGCTGACGGAGAGCATCTATAACCCAAGCCTGCAAATCATCCCGCTTAAGCATGCCTACCTCCTCCCAAATAACTTTTCGATATCTCCCAATTTCAATTCGACATAAGTCGGACGGCCGTGGTTGCACTGGCCGGAATTCGGCACCGCCTCCATCTCGCGCAGCAGTGCGTTCATTTCCTCGGGCTTGAGCTTGCGCCCGGCGCGCACCGAGCCGTGGCAGGCCATGGTGGCCGCGACATGCATCAGCCGCCTCTCGAGCGGCAGCGCCTCGTCCCATTCCGCCATGTGCTCGGCGAGATCGGTCAGCAGCCCGCGCACGTCGACCTCGCCCAGCAAAGACGGCGTTTCGCGCACCGCCACGGCGCCGGGGCCGAAGGCTTCGACGACGAGGCCAAACTGCGCAAGCTCGGCGGCGCGTGCCGCAAGCCGCGCGGCGTCCGCCTCATCAAGTTCGATGACTTCGGGGATCAGCAGAATCTGTCGGGCCACGCCGGACTTCTCCAGTGCGGCCTTCATGCGCTCGTAGACGATACGCTCGTGGGCGGCGTGCTGATCGACGATGACGAGCCCGTCTTTGGTCTGGGCCACGATATAGGTCTCATGGACCTGCGCCCGCGCCGCGCCGAGCGGATGCTCGATCTGCTCCGCCGCTGGCGTGAAGGTCTCGACGCGCGCATCGGCGGACGGCGCGCCGACATCCAGTGAAGATTGGAACATCGTCTGCGCGGCTTCGGCCAAACCAAGGCCGCCGCGCGAGGGCGCCACGTAAGGCCGTGACGGAGACTGCCGCCAGTCGTAACCGCCGCGCCGCGGCATCCCGCCCGCCGACGTGTTGGGCCGAAACGCGGCGATGGTCGCCGTGCCGCCGGTCGTCGCCGCGCGCTGGCTTTCGCGGGCCAACGCCTCCTTCAGCGCCCGCACGATCAGACCGCGCACCAGCCCCGCATCGCGAAATCGTACTTCAGTCTTGGCTGGATGCACGTTGACGTCGACCTCGCGCGGGTCGAGCGCGACGAACAGCGCCAGCACCGGATGGCGGTCGCGCGGCAGATAATCGGCATAGGCCGCGCGCACCGCGCCGATCAGCAGCTTGTCGCGGACCGGACGGCCGTTGACGAACAGATATTGCCCGAGCGAATTGGCGCGCGAATGCGTCGGCAGCCCGGCAAACCCTGTGACGCGCACGCCGTCGCGCTCGGCCTCGACCGCGACCGCGTTGGCGCGGAATTCGGGACCGAGCACATCGCCAAGTCTCGTCAGTTGTCGCGCGAGTTGCTCGGCATCGTCCGCGCCCGCATTCCAAGTGACCGGCGCGCGCTCCTCGCCGGCCAGCGTGAAGGTGACATCCGGTCGGCTCATGGCGAGGCGCCGCACCACGTCGCGCACGGCTTCGGCCTCGGTGCGGTCGGTCGTGAGGAATTTCAGCCGCGCCGGCGTCGCGTGAAACAGGTCGCGCACCTCGGCCGCGGTGCCCTGCCCCAGCGCCGCCGGCCGCACCTCGGATTTCACGCCGGCGTCGACCGTAATCGCCCAGGCATGCGGCTCGCTCGCGTGACGCGTCGTGATGGTGAGCCGCCCGGCGGCGCCGATCGAGGGCAGCGCCTCGCCGCGAAAGCCGAGCGTGCGGATCGCCAGCAGATCCTCATCCTCGAGCTTGGAGGTGGCGTGACGCTCGACGCACAGCGCGAGATCCGCGCGCGTCATGCCGGCGCCGTCGTCGGCGACGCGAATGAGCCGCCGCCCGCCACCGTCGGTCAGGACATCGATGCGCCGGCTGCCTGCATCGAGCGCGTTCTCGACGAGTTCCTTGACGACGCTCGCCGGGCGCTCGACCACCTCGCCGGCGGCGATGCGGTTGACGAGATTTTCCGGCAACTGGCGGACGGGCATGTGACAAGCGGCCGATTCGGGGATTTCGCTCAATCTAGCGACCCGGTGCGTCGCCAGCGAGGCGAATGCGGGCCAAGTCCCCGTTATTCAGCCGCTAGTCGTGGCTGATCCGCGTCCTTCGCATGCTCTTGATCTGCCCGCGATGTTTCTTGCCCTCGACGCGCTGGCGTTTCTGGGCCTTCGGCACCCTGGTGGCACGGCGCTGCTTCGGCGGCACCGCCGCCTCGCGGATCATCTCGACGAGGCGTTCGCGCGCCTCGGCGCGGTTGCGGGTCTGGTCGCGATGGGCCTGCGCCACGATGACGATGACGCCGTCCTTGGTGAGCCGGCTGCCGGCGAGTTCCATCAGCCGGATCGCCACGTCGTTCGGCAGCGAACGCGAGCGCCGCGCGTCGAACCGCAGCTGCACCGCAGACGAGACCTTGTTGACGTTCTGCCCGCCCGGACCCGAGGCGCGGACGAAACTTTCCTCAAGCTCGCTCTCATCGAGGGAGATCGTATCGGTGACGCGGATCATGGCCGCTCAGGCCTTGCCGGCGAGATAACTCTTCGCCAGCAGCTTGCCCTCGTCGACCGCCGGCTGATCGAACGCGTCGACGCCGATGAGGCGGGCGGCGATGATCGTCTCCAGCATGAAGTGCATCAGCAATTCACCGAGAGCCGCTTCGTCGAGCGCCGGCACGTGCAGCGTTCGCACCGGGCAACCGTTCTTGGCGAGCGTCTCGGCGGTCGCGCGGCCTTGCGCGGCAACGAGATCGCCCATGGTTTTCCCGCCGAAGGCCGGCTCGCCCGCGCGTGTGGCGAGCGCCTGATCGATCCGCGGCCCCTTGCCGGCGGTGTCGGTGGTCACCACCGTAAACAGCTTGTCGCGCGGACCGGCGATGAACAATTGCAACTGGCTGTGCTGATCGACCGGCCCAAGCGCGGCGAGCGGGGTCGTCCCTTTGCCATCTTTGCCGAGGCTTTCGGCCCAGAGCTGAACGTACCAGCGCGAGAACTTCTCCAGCCGGTCGGCATAGGCCATCAGCACGGCGATCGACTTGCCGTTGCTGGCCAGCGCGACGGCGAGCGCGGCGCCGACCGCGGCGGGAACGTCCCCGGCCGACTTGCCCGCCAGCACCGGCGCGAGCGCCAGACCCGCCCCCTTGCGGACCGCCGCGATGTCGAGACCGAGGCAGGCCGCCGGCAGCAAACCGACATTAGTCAGCACCGAGAACCGCCCGCCGACGCCGGCATCGTGATCGAGGAACGACACGCCTTCGGGCGCGAGCAGCGCGCGAAGCGGATTCGCCGCGCCGGACTTCGCCGGTTCTGAAATCCCGACCACATGATCGCCGACCGTCAGCCCGGCAGCTTTCAATGCGCTCAGAACCGCGATGGTCTGCATCAACGTCTCGCCGGTGCCGCCGGACTTCGAGATCGCGACAAAGCGCGTCGAAGTCAATGTCAGGCGGTCGAGCAGCGCCGTGAACGAGACCGGATCGAGATTGTCCATGAAATGAAGGCGCGGTGGCGCCCGCAAGCCGTCGATGCCGGCAACACCATAGCCGGCCAACTGGGCCAGCGCCTGGCCGCCAAGACTGGAACCGCCGGTGCCGAGCACGACGATATCGCTCGCGCCACGCGACAACCGCTCCGCGGCGGCGCGGATGGCAGCCAGATCGTCGGTCTTGTCGGGATAACGCAAGAGCGGCAGCGCGCCGTCCTTGTGCCGCGCACGCAGCCAGGAGAGCGCCTCCCCGGCGCGCGCAAGCGCGTCGCTGAACGCCGAGTCAGAGACGCCGTGAGGGCCGATCCGCGCCTCGCGGGCCAGATTGATCGATTGAGCAAGCGCCATCCGACGGTTCCGAATCGTCCGGGCGACTTTACTGGGGCGAAACGCGGCGCGGTAGAGCGGCCATCCGGCTCGCTCCGCCGTTCGCCTCTCAGTTTGCCTGCCCGCCGGAGGTGGCGCCGACCTCGCTGGGATTGGCTTCGCTGGAGCTGACGCCGACTGGCCGGCCGGCGACCGTCACAAGGAGCCCGTCGCCGAAAATGCGCTTGGCGGCGCGCTTGGCGTCGGCGACCGTCACCGCATCGATCAGCGCGCTGCGGCGCTTGATGTAGTCGATGCCGAGATTGTCGGCCTGGATCTGCACCAGTTGCGCGGCGATCTTGCTCGAAGTGTCGAGCGAGAGCGCATAGGCGCCCTTCAGGTACGACTTCGCCTTGGCGAGTTCCTCAGGCGTCGGCCCCTCGTCGGCCATGCGCTTGATCTCGGTTTCAATCACCGAAATCGCCTCGCGGGTGCGGTCGGCCCGCGTCGCGGTGCCGCCAACCACCACCGCCGCGCGGCGGAACCAGATCAGGCTGTCGGACACGCCATAGGCGAGCCCGCGCTTCTCGCGAACTTCCCGGTAGAGCCGCGAGGAGAAGCTGCCGCCGCCCAGGATGTGATTGACGATATAGCCGGCCATGAAATCGGGGTCGCTGCGCGGAATTCCCATGCCTCCGAAGGTCACCACCGCCTGCGGTACATCGACGTCGATGACGATGCGCTTGCCGAGACCCTGCGGCTTCGTCGCCGCGACCGCGACGAGATTGTTCTTCGCCGGCAGCGACGCGAACACCCGGTCGATCATCAATCCCGCGGCTCTGGCGTCGATGTCGCCAACGATGCCGATGATGAGTTCATTGCGCGCGAACACGCGCTTGACATAACCATGCAGGTCGGCGGCGGCGATACCGGGAACGGTCTGCAGCGTGCCTCTGCTGCTGCGGCCGTAAGGGTGATTGGGAAACGCGGTTTCCCACCAGCGCTGGCTGGCGAGGCTGTTCGGGCTCGTCGTATCGCGGCGAAGACCCGACAACACCTGGGAGCGTGCGCGCTCGAGCGCGTCGGCATCGAACCGTGGCGCGGTCAGCGCCAGCTTCAGAAGCTCGACGGCCTCGTCGCGATTTTCATTCAGCGTCCGCAGAGTTCCGTAGAAATAGTCGCGGCTCACCGAGAAATTGAGCTCGATCGCGCGGTTTTCCAGCCGCTGATGGAATGTCTTGCCGTCGAGATCGCCGGCGCCCTCGTCGAGCAAACTGGCGGCGAGACTGGCGGCACCCGACTTGTCCGGGCTGTCCTGGCTCGCGCCGCCGTGGAACGAAAAATTCATCGCGACAAGCGGGCTCGAGGCGTCCTGCACCAGCCAGGCAACGATGCCCGACGGGCTCACCACGCGCTGGATCTCCACCGCCTGCGCGGGCAGCACCGCCAGCGCCAGCGCCGCGCCGGCCGCGAGCGTCGTCAGGACTTTGCGGGCACTCATGAGCGCTTCTCCGGTTTGCGGGGGGCGGTCTTGACCAGATAGCCGGTGACCGAACGGCGCTTGTCGAGCCACTGCTGCGCCACGGTTTTCACCTGATCCGCGGTCACCGCCTTGAGACGATCGGGCCAGGCCTGCACGTCGGCGACGGTGCCGCCAGTCGTCAGCGCGGTGCCGTACCAGCGTCCCATGGTCTGCTGGCTGTCCTGCGCATAGACGGCGTCGGCGATCAGCCGCGTCTTGGTGCGGGCAAGTTCTTCCGGCGTCACGCCGTTGCCGGCAACCTCGGCAATCACGGCGTCGATCTCGGCGCCGAGTTGCTCGAGCGTGACGTTCTGCTGCGGCACGCCGTAGAAACCGAATTTGGTCATGTCGAGCGCGTTGCCCGCATACCAGGCGCCGACGCTGACGGCGACACGCTTTTTCACCACCAGCGCATCGTAAAGCCGGCTGTTCGAGCCGTTGCCGAGAATATGCGCAAGCACTTCGAGTGCCTCGGACTCGCCCGGCTTCGCCGTCGCCGCGGACGGCACCAGATAACTGCGGCGAATGCTCGGCTGCTCGACCCGCGGATCGGCGAGTGTCAATGAGCGTTCGACCGCCGGCGGCGGCTCCTGCGGCCGCAGCCGCGGCGCGAGCGTCGCGAGCCGCGCCACCTTGCCATAGGTCGTCTCGGCGAGGCCGCGAACGGTATCCGGCGTGACATCGCCGGCGATCACCAGCACGGCATTGTTGGGGCCGTAAAACCGCTTGTAGAAGGCGATCGCGTCCTCGCGCGTCAGCCCTTCCATCTCATGACGCCAGCCGATCACCGGCTTGCCGTAGGGATGATTGAGATAGAGCGCGGCATCGACCTGTTCGCCGAGCTTGGCGCTCGGATTGTTGTCGACGCGCTGGTTGCGCTCTTCGAGAATGACGTCGCGCTCCGGCAACACCACCTTGTCGTCGAGCACGAGGCCGGTCATGCGGTCGGCCTCGAAGGCCATGACCTCGGCGAGCTTTTCGGTGGGCACCCGCTGGTAGTAGCCGGTGTAGTCGTTGGAGGTGAAAGCGTTCTCCTGGCCGCCGATGGTGGCGACCACCTGCGAAAACCGGCCGGCCGGATTTTTCTCGGTTCCCTTGAACATCAGGTGCTCGAGGAAATGCGCGAGGCCCGACTTGCCGGGCGTCTCGTCGGCGGCGCCGACCTTGTACCAGATCATGTGCGTGACGACCGGAGCGCGGCGGTCGGGGATCACCACGACCTGAAGACCGTTCGCCAGCGTGAACTCGGTGACCTTGTTGGCGTCCTTCGCAGGCGCGCTCAACGGCAACAGCAAAGCCGCGACAGATGCCACGGCAGCGACCAGCATTCGAGGTGATGTCATCGTCAAATCCGTCGTGTCCCGGCCCGATGCGTCATACCGCAACCAGACTGTGGTCACATTCCGCGAGGACGCAAATTAACATTCGGCAATCTGCGGCGAAGCGCGAGCCGCTACTCACGCTTTTCGTGGCGTGTCGTGTAGCTGTCGTCTGCCTGGCCGGCCGAATACCCGGCCTTCGACTTGCCGACGCCATAGGGCTGCGCCGGGGACGGCGTCTGGTAGCCGCGCGGCGGGTCGGTGAGGCTCGCCCGCGGCGGCTCGCCGGTAAATGGAGCGGCTTCCTCGTCCGAAGAGAAAATGGAACTGAAAACTCCGCGCTTGGTTCCGAGATCGCTCGGCCGCAGCGGATCGGCCGGATCGCGGCCCGAGGAACTCACGACACCGCGCTCGACGCGGCGGCCGGGATGCATTTCGCTCGGGCGCAGCGGGCGGGTTTCATCGACTTCCGGGTCGCCGGTGAGAAACGTGTTGCTGGCATTTTTCTTGGCCGCACGCGCCCGCCTGACTTCCGGGTCGACGGGCCAGTTCGGATTGTTGGCCGCGGCCGACTGCCCCGGCGCCGGCAACGTGCTGCCCGGCGGGATGACGAGCGGCGAGCGCTCGCGATATTCGATGTTGGGGCTATCGTCGCGCAGACCGGCGCCCTTCAGGATGCTGTCGATGATCTTTTCGTCGATCGACTTCTCTTCCTCGTCGGCCGCCTGCGTCTGGGCATAAGCCGGGAGCGCCGCGAGCAGCGACAGACAGGCCGCGGCGCAGAGCAGACCCGCGCGCCAGCCAAAACGACGCTTGCGAAGAATTGTCGAGGCCGATGTCGTCATCGATTCCGTCCCATCAAACCGCGCCCGCAAAGTTCCGGCGAATTCGCCGATTTGAGCGTTTATTGCGGCCGATCCGGGCGGTTTTGCGGCATCGCGCCAGATGTCGGGGCCCGGAACAGGGATTCATACAGCAGGCCCACCACACCGGCAACGATAGCTACATCAGCGAGGTTAAAAACATACCAGTTGAACCGCCAAGTGCCGGAAGCGGCGTAAAACAGCACGAAATCCGTCACCCAGCCGTGCCAGGCGCGGTCGGCCGCATTGCCGAGCGCGCCGCCGATGATGAGGCCGAGCGCCAGCGCCGTTAACCGGCTACCGGCCCGCGCCAGCCAGACCCAGAGCAGCACGACTGCCGCCGCCTTGATGGCGAGCAACGCCCACTGTCCGGCGGCGCTCGCCTGCGGGAACAGACCGTAGCTGATGCCGATGTTGCGCACGAAAACGAAGTCGAGAAACGGCGCGATAGCGACCTGCCCGCGCGAGGGCAGGTCATAGACGGCGAGCACATAATATTTGCTGGCGAGGTCGAGCGCCGCAGCAACGGCCGCGACGACGACGCCAAAGCGCGTGAGCGGACCCCAAAGATAGGAATTCATCATTCCGCCGCCCGGCGCATCGCATCCCATTCACGCAGCGCCTTGGCGTCACGCGGCGACACATCGGGGAAATCCGGATCGGAGCCGACGTCGGGGAGAATTTTCCACGACCGCGCGCACTTCTTGCCCTCGGCTTCATGCACGACGACCGCAACGCCGGCGACGTCCGACAGGCGGAACGCATCCGCAGGCGCTTCGGCTTCAACGAGCGTCGCCGCCGAGGTGATGCAGATTTCGGCAAGATCGGCGTCGACCACCGCGCCATAAAGCTCCGGATTGGTGACATGCACCATCGGATGCGCCTCGAGCGAGGAGCCGATCTTCTTGTTGGCGCGTTCGATCTCCAGCGCGCCGGTGACGACGCGGCGCACGGCGCGGATATTCCGCCACTTCTCGGCCAGCTTGTCGTCGCGCCACACGGCGGGAATTTCCGGGAACAGTTCGAGATGGACCGAGCCTGCATCCGCGCCATAGCGCGCCATCCACGACTCCTCCGCGGTGAAGCAGAGCATCGGCGCAAGCCACGTCACCGTGCATTTGAAAAGCTGATCGACCACCGTGAGCGCCGCCTTGCGCTTCAGCGACGAATGCGGGTCGCAATAGAGCGTGTCCTTGCGGATGTCGAAATAGAACGCCGACAGGTCGGACGTCAGGAACTGCGACAACGCGGCGAAGATGCGCTTGTAGTCGAACTTCGCGTAAGCGTCGCGCACCAGCACGTCGAGTTCCACGAGCCGGTGCAGCATCAGCCGTTCGAGTTCCGGCATCTTGTCGGGCGCGACGCGGTCCTCGTCGCGGAAATGCGCGAGGTTGCCGAGCATCCAGCGCACAGTGTTGCGCAGCTTGCGGTAGGTCTCGACGGTGTTCTTCAGAATCTCGGGGCCGATGCGCAGGTCTTCGGAATAATCCGCCGCGCAGACCCACATGCGCAGGATATCGGCGCCGGAATTCTTGATGACGTCCTGCGGGACGACGACGTTGCCGAGCGATTTCGACATCTTGCGGCCGTCCTCGGCCAGCACGAAGCCGTGGGTCAAGACAATGTCATAGGGCGCGCGGCCGCGCGTGCCGCAGCTTTCCAAGAGCGAGGAATGGAACCAGCCGCGGTGCTGGTCCGAGCCCTCCAGATACATGACCGTATCCTTGCCGCCGTCACGCTTGCGCTTGATCGTGCCGAACTGCGGAAAGTTCCTGGGGTCTTCCAGCACGAAGGCGTGGGTCGAGCCGGAGTCGAACCAGACGTCGAGAATGTCGTCGACCTTCTGCCAGCCTTCGCCGGCGCGCTTGCCCAAGAACCGTTCGGCGGCGCCGGGCTTGTACCAGGCGTCGGCGCCTTCCTTCTCGAAGGCGTCGAGGATGCGGCCCTCGACCTCGGTGTCCTGAAGGATATCGACCGAGCCGTCGCCCTTCTCCTTGATGAAGACGGCGATCGGCACGCCCCAGGCGCGCTGGCGCGAAATCACCCAGTCGGGCCGGCTCTCGATCATGCCGTTGATGCGGTTCTCGCCCTGCGGCGGCACCCACTCGGTCTCTTTGATCGCGGTCAGTGCACGATGGCGCAGCGTGTCGCCGGACTTATTGATGTCCTTGTCCATGGCAATGAACCACTGCGGCGTGTTGCGGAAGATCACCGGCTTCTTGGAGCGCCACGAATGCGGATACTGATGCTTGAGCCGACCGCGCGCGATGATATTGCCGGCTTCAGCCAGCGCCTTGATCACCGCCTCGTTGGCGTCGCCCTTCTCGCCCTTGTCATTGATGACGCGCTTGCCCGTGAAGCCGGGAGCCTGCGCGGTAAACGCGCCGTTCTCGTCGACGGTGTAGGGAATAGCGGTGTTGATGCCGCGCGCTGAAAGCTCGCGCGCATTGGCGGTCCACACTTCGAAGTCCTCGCGGCCATGGCCCGGAGCGGTATGCACAAAGCCAGTGCCGGTGTCGTCGGTGACGTGCTCGCCTTCGAGAAGCGGGACGATGAAATCATAGCCGCCCGACGCGGCAAGCGGGTGCCGACAGACAATTTTGTCTAGGTCGCCTACATTGACATCGCGAACTCGCTCAAAGGATTCAACCTTTGCAGCCTTAAGTACCTCGTCAGCCAGCTTATCGGCCAGAACATACATATCACCGGGCTGAGCCCAGTTTGCCGGCGCTGCCGCGGTGACACGATAGAGGCCGTAAGATACCTTCGTTGAATAGGCGATCGCCCGATTGCCCGGCAGCGTCCAAGGCGTCGTAGTCCAAATGACGATGTAAGCGCCATCGCGAAGTAAGTCGAAAGCACCATCAGACATGTCCGGTGCGGACTCGATCTGAAATCGCACCCACACGGTGTCTGACGTATAGTCCTCGTACTCGACTTCCGCTTCCGCGAGCGCCGTCTTCTCGACCACGCTCCACATCACCGGCTTGGAGCCGCGATAGAGCGTGCCGTTCGCGGCGAACTTCATCAGCACGCGCGCGATCTGCGCCTCGGCCGGGAAGCTCATCGTCGTGTACGGGTGCGCCCAGTCGCCCTCGACGCCGAGCCGCTTGAACTCAGCCCGCTGAACGTTGAGCCAGTGTT